>CAJUFE010000064.1 GCA_910585635.1 uncultured Lachnospiraceae bacterium
CTCATGGAGCGAGAGCGCGGTGACGTTATGACAGGTCCCTCCCGGAGCGGACCTTTTGCAACATCACTATAGCGATAGGTCTCCCTGGGCATTGGATATGAAAAGCAACCCTTTGAAGGTTTCTATATAAAAGATCTGCAAAAAGTGCTGGAAATATATTACAGAATATGCTAAGATAGACAGCAGAGGTCGATAAACTATGAAGGAACGATTGGACGTGCTCTTAGTGGAGCGGGGTCTGGCCCCGTCCAGGGAGAAGGCGAAGGCCGTGATCATGGCCGGGATCGTCTACGTGGACGGACAGAAGGAGGACAAGGCCGGGACCACTTTTGAGGATACAGTGGAGATCCAGGTGCGGGGATCCACCCTGCGGTATGTGAGCCGCGGAGGGCTGAAGCTGGAGAAGGCGGTGGAGGCCTTTGCCCTGGACCTTGAGGGGAAGGTGTGCATGGATGTGGGGGCCTCTACGGGCGGCTTTACGGACTGTATGCTGCAGAACGGGGCGGCGAAGGTCTACGCGGTGGATGTGGGACACGGCCAGCTGGACTGGAAACTGCGCAACGATCCGCGGGTGATCTGCATGGAGAAGACCAACATCCGTTACGTGACTCCGGGGGACATACCGGAGACACTGGACTTTGCTTCGATCGATGTGTCCTTCATCTCCCTGACCAAGGTGCTGGGACCGGTGAAGGCTCTCTTAAAAGAAGATGGCCAGGTGGTCTGTCTGATCAAGCCCCAGTTCGAGGCAGGCCGCAAGGAGGTGGGGAAGAAGGGCGTGGTGCGGGATAAGGCTGTTCATCTGGAGGTGATCTGCATGGTGGCGGCTTATGCCCGCCAGATCGGCTTTCAGATCAGCGGCCTGGATTTTTCCCCTGTCCGGGGGCCGGAGGGGAACATCGAGTATCTGCTGTATCTGAAAAATGGGTCCGGTGAGGGACAGACCGGGGCGGACCTGCCGGATGCGGCCGCGGTGGTGGAGGCTTCCCACCAGGCGCTGTAGGGCGGATGACGGACCAGGCAGCAGGGGTATTGAAAGGTATATCAAAAGAAAAGAAAGACGGTGATCGGCGATGGAGAAGGCGCTCAGATCGTTTTATATCGTGACGAACCTGGATAAGGAGGGGGCCGCCAGGACAGAAGAGGAGATCCGGGCCTATCTTTTGGGCAGCGGAGCCAGGTGCCAAGTCCGGAGTACTGCCGGGTCTGGGAGAAGAGGCTACACGGATCCTTCCCGGGTGCCGGAGGATACGGATTGTGTGATCACGATCGGAGGGGATGGGACCCTGATCCAGGCGGCCAGGGATCTGGCCGGGCGAAAGATCCCGCTGATCGGGGTGAACCGGGGGCATCTGGGCTATCTGACCCAGGTGAACGCGGGGCAGGGGCCGGAGAAGATGCTGGACGCCCTCCTCACGGGAAGATACCAGAGGGATACCCGGATGATGCTGGAGGGGCAGGTGGTCCGAAAGGGAAGGCCTGTTTTTTCGGATATCGCGTTAAATGAGATCGTGATCAGTCGGAAAGACATGCTGAAGCCTCTCCATTTCCGCATCTTCGTCAACGGGAGCTTTCTGAACGATCACACGGCGGACGGCATGATCATCGCCACGCCCACCGGTTCCACGGCGTATAACCTTTCTGCAGGAGGGCCGATCGTCATGCCGGGGGCCAGGATGATCTTGCTCACGCCGATCTGTCCCCATGCCTTGAACGCCAGGAGCATCATCCTCCCGGCAGAGGATGAGGTGAAGATCTGCGTCCTGGAGGAGGGGAGTATAGCAGCCTTTGACGGGGATCCGGCAGATGAGGTAGAACTGGGAGATGAGATCGTGATCCGGCAGTCCGGGCTGGACACGGTGCTGATCCAGCTGGAGCAGGTATCCTTCCTGCAGAACCTGAGCAATAAGATGGCAGGGGTGTGAACGGGAAAGGGTAATAGAGATACCGCAGAAAGGGGCCGGTCGATGGGCAGGATCATCGATGACGTACGCAGGATGCGGTAAAAAGATCGGGAAGATAAGATGGCGGGGGTATGGCAAATGAAAGTGGAGCGTCACAGCAAGATCGTGGAATTGATCGGAAAATATGAGATCGAGACACAGGAGGAGCTGGCAGAGCGTCTGCACCAGGCCGGTTTTAAGGTGACCCAGGCTACGGTGTCCAGGGATATCCGGGAGCTGAAGCTGACCAAGGCGCCGTCCGAGGACGGGAAGCAGCGGTATATGGTGCTCCAGAGCCAGGGGAATTTCAGCGACAAATATATCCGGATCCTCCAGGACGGGTTCCTGAGCATGGATATGGCCCAGAACATCCTGGTGATCCGGACCGTGTCCGGCATGGCCATGGCGGTGGCGGCGGCTCTGGACGCGATCCGTTTCCAAGAGATCGTGGGCTGCATCGCCGGGGATGATACGATCATGTGCGCGGTGCGCAGCGTGGATGATACCATATTGGTGATGGATAAGCTTAAAAAGCTGTTGGGCTGAGAGGAGGGAGCAGATGCTTCTGGAATTGCAGGTGAAGAACCTGGCTCTGATCGAGCAGGCCAGGGTGGAGTTCGGCCAGGGGTTAAATATCCTGACCGGTGAGACCGGTGCCGGAAAGTCGATCATCATAGGCTCTGTGAACATGGCGCTGGGCGGGAAGGCTTCCCGGGACAGCATCCGCCAGGGGGCGGACAGCGCGTACATAGAGCTGCTTTTTTCTGTGGACACCAAGGAGCAGAGAGCGGCTTTGCGGGAGCTGGAGCTGGAGCCCTCGGAGGATGGCCTCCTGATCGTCTCCCGCAGGATCTATCCCACCCGGAGCGTGGCGAAAGTCAATGATGAGACCGTTACGGCCGGGAAGCTCAAGCAGGTCACCAGCCTCCTGATCGATATCCACGGCCAGCATGAGCATCAGTCCCTGCTGCATATCCATAAGCACCTGGAGATCCTGGACGCCTATGCCAGGAGTAAGACAGCTCCCTGGAAGGAGAAGATCGGGCAGGCGTTCAAGACGTACCGCAGCTTGAAGGAGCGGCTGGCCTCCATGGAGGGCGGCAAGGAGGAGCGGGTCCGGGAAGCGGATTTCTGCCGCTTTGAGATCGAGAGCATCGAAAAAGCTGCTCTGCGGGAGGGGGAAGAGGAGGAGCTGACAGCCAGGTACCGGAAGCTCTCCCACGCCCTGAAGATCGTGGAAGGTCTGTCAGAGGCCTACGAGGCGTTGGACGGAGAAGGGATCGCCCGGGCGGTGCGGGCGGTGGATCAGGTGTCCGGCTACGACGAGGCTCTGCAGCCGATCCGGGATCAGATCTACGATGTGGAATCCCTGGTGAACGACCTTGGCCGCTCGATCAAGGAGTATATGGATGACTGTACCTTTGAGGAAGGCGAGTTCAAGGAGATCGAGGCGCGCCTGGATGTGATCCATGGTCTCCAGGCCAAGTATGGCGGCACAGTCTCCCAGGTGCTGGCCGTGCTGGCGGAAAAAAAGGCCAGGCTGGAGGAGCTGGAGCATTTTGACGAGATCCGGGAGGGCTTGCAGGCGGAGCTAAAGACCGCCACGGGCCAGTTAGAGAAGGCCTGCGCCAGCTTATCCCAGATCCGAAAAAAGGCGGGGGAGGAGCTGGCCCGCAGGATGAAGGCCAGCTTGGTGGATCTGAACTTCCTGGATGTGGAGTTCGTCATGGACTTTCGGAAGCTGGAGCATTATACAGCGAACGGCTATGACGAGGCGGAGTTTTTGATCTCCACCAATCCCGGTCAGCCGGTGAAGCCCTTAAAGGCGGTGGCCTCCGGCGGCGAGCTGTCCAGGATCATGCTGGCCTTAAAGACGGTGCTGGCGGATACCGATGAGATCCCCACCTTGATCTTCGACGAGGTGGATACGGGGATCAGCGGCCGGACGGCCCAGATGGTATCAGAGAAGCTAAAGGAGATCTCGAAGTCCCATCAGGTCATCTGCATCACCCATCTGCCCCAGATCGCTTCCATGGCGGACTGCCATTTCGAGATCGCCAAGTCCGTCCAGAAGGGAAAGACGGTGACCGGCATCCGCCGTCTGGATGAGGAGGAGTCGATCGATGAGCTGGCCAGGCTTTTGGGCGGGGCGAAGATCACCGATGCCGTCCGCCAGAACGCCAGGGAGATGAAGGAACTGGCCGGGCGGGCCAGATGAGCCGGGAGGGACAGGTATGAAAGCGATCTTTTTTGATATCGACGGCACGCTGACCGACCGGGCCAGCGGGAAGATCGTCCCCAGTGTATACGGGACGATCCAGCGGCTGCAGCAGAAGGGGCATCTGACCGGGATCGTCACCGGCAGGGCCCTCTATAAGACCCGCGCTGTGGCAAAGGAGCTGGGGATCGACCATATCGTCAGCAATGGGGGCGCGGCTCTGGCCGTCCACGGCCAGGTGGTGGAAAACCGCCCCTTAGACCGGGAAAAGGCCCTGTCTATCTGCAAGAACGCTATGGCGGCCGGTTACGGCCTGCTGATCGCCTTCGAGGACAGCCCCAGCGTGTGGATGCCGGATGAGCGGTTTTTAGAGCAGTGCGGGGAGCGTAAAGAACCTACCCAGTATATCCTGAAGGAGGATCTGGACTTAGAGCAGGTCCCGGCATTTTATAAGCTGTACCTGTCCATCCCCCAGGAGGATGAGCCTAAGCTCCCCTGGATCCACGCCTTGCCCAGTCTGCGGTTCGAGTCGGAATATCTCATGTATCAGTATGATGAAAAGGATGAGGGGATCCGGCGGATGATGCGGGTCTTAGGGCGGGACATAGCGGATGTGGTGGTGTTCGGCGATGACACGAACGACCTGGTGATGTTCCGACCGGAATGGTTCTCGGTCGCCATGGGCAACGCCTGCCAGGCGCTGAAGGATAGGGCGGATTTTGTGACAAAGAGAAATGTGGAAGACGGGATCTGGTATGCCTGTGAGCATTTCGGGTGGATCTAGCAGCTGGGGAGTGGATAGCCTGGAGCGAGAGCAGCATCAGATGGATCTGTGGATCTGGAGCGGCGGCTTTGAGAGGATCAGAGCCGCCGTTTTGTTATGGGGAGACAGCGGATGCGCACATTTGAAAAAGATCTTTGTGGACAGAGCGCTGGAGATCTTACGGTCTTGCTCACTGGATGGCGTACTTCACCTGATAGCTGTCCTCGGAGTAGCACATGACCTCGATCTCATTATCATCCGGATCCTGCATATAGAAATTATAGGTGTTCTCCGAATGCTTTACCGGGACATAGGCTTCGGTATAGGGCATACCGGCTGTCTTTGGGCCGTGCCAGATCTGGATCCCTTTATCCGCCATATCCTGGACGAAGGCCACGATATCCCGGACGATCAGGGCGTAGTGGCATTGGCCTTTGTTGTTGGTGCAGTTATCCTTAGGATAGACATGGTGGATCAGCTCCACGGTCTGGAAGCCATTGATGCGGATCAGTGCGCGGCGGCTGTCCTGTTCGACCACATCCAGCTGGAAGATCTGGGTGTAGAAGTCGATGGATCGCTGCAGGTCCTTTACATGGTAGGTCACCCTGGAGATATATGGATCTCCGTTGCCCAGCATCCAGGTGTTCTGCTCCGGGTCCTGCACACGGGTCCCAGCCCCCTCCCCCAGGGTGGCGTACTGATACGAATACCACTCGTCATGGTTGACCCCGTCATAGTCCTTCCAGGTAAGGACGCTGCTCTCCGGGAAGATCTCGATGAACTGCCCCTTTCGCAGCTGGTAATAGATGATATAGTCCTCTCCCGGCACCTTCTGCAGCACAAAGCCCACCTTCAGGCCAAGTGTGTCCTCATACCAAGCTCTGGACCTTGCGGTATCCTTAAGCTTAAAGCTGACATGTCCGATCTCTTTGATATTGCTGTTCATAAAGTCCTCCTTGTTTTAAAAGCATGTGTATAAGAGTATGCGTGAAAAGATCATATGTGGAAAAGCGTGTGGGTCAAAAACGTGCGGGTCAAAAACGTGTGTCGCGGTGCTCTTCGATATTCCGCATCCGCCGGTCGTGGCTTTGGCCGTATTTACGCACATAGATGCAGGAATACAGGACGTTCAAGACATATTCGGTGGCTGTCTGGGAGGAGAAGGTAGCCTGCTTGTTCCACTTGTCCTCAGAGACCGGCATAGGGAGAACAATCTGCGCGTGCTTGCCGATCATGGAGCCAGGATCGGAGGTCACGGCGATGATCGGGACCCGGTGCCGCCGTAGGATCTTCACCTGATCGAAGACCACTCTGGTGTTGCCGCTGTAGGAGACGACGATGGCGCAGTCCTTGTCTGTCAGGATATCCGCCAGGGCGTCATGCTCGCCGGAAAAGGGAACGGTGAGGATGAGCTCGTCGATCTTCAGCATATTGGCCCGGAAGATCAGCCCTTTGATGAAGGAATCCCCCAGACCGAAGAGTGCGGTCCGGCGGGAGGCGATGATCAGATCCACCGCCCGCTTGATCTCCCGGGAGCTCTGGGCTAGCAGTCCATAGGAGGAGTTTAAGGTATTGGTCATGATCACCGACATCTTCTGGGCGATATCCAGGATGCTGTCACTGCCCTGGAATGGGAAATCATAATCCACCGGTCCCATGTCGCTTAACTGCCGCTCCAGCTCCGCCGCATAGCGGATCTTAAAATCCTTAAAGCCCTCTAGCCCGATCTTCCGACATAGACGGACCAGGGAGGAGGTGGAGGTAAAGGTGGCCCGGCAGATCTCCTGGGCGGACATCCGCAGCACCGCCTCCTTGTGGTCAAGGATATAGTTTGCTATCTCTGTTTCTGAATTTGAAAGATCATCCTGGCTGGCCAGCATCTCTGAGATCTTCATATGATAACCTCCTGTCTGGATCATACACAAATCATCGCATATTGAAAAGGCGATCGTCAAGTATTGTCACAAAGTTCAAAGAAAAAAGGACGCCGGGCTGGTATCCTTGAACGTTTTTACAAGGAACGACCTCCCTATTTACAGCGCTTGTGAGGATGTTGTATAGTTCGGTCAGGAGCAAGATGAGCAGAGTGAGGGGAGGGCGGCCGGTAACAGTCCAGGATATCTGGAGGGTTACGGCGACCACAGAAAAAGCGGGTCCCTGTCACATGCGCGAGATTTCATGTACGAAAGGAGTAGCAAAATGTCTGAAGTAGTGGAGGTCTTTAAAAACGCAAAAAAGCATATCCTGGCCGGCGTGTCCTATCTGATCCCGGTGGTAGTGGTGGGCGGTATCTGCTGCGGCCTGGGTGTGGCCTTCGGCGGCACCGCGCCCTGGGAGGCGCCCGGGACGATCGGGTATTTTATGTTCACCTTAGGGAAGTATGGCCTGAACCTGATGCCGGCGGTGATCGCGGCTTATATCGCCTATTCGATCGCTGATAAACCGGCCATCGCCCCCGGCCTGATCATCGGGCAGGTGGCCCAGGACTGCGGCGCGGGCTTTCTGGGCGGGATCCTGGCAGGCTTCTTTGTGGGGACCGTCGTCCTCTTGATGAAGAAGGTTAAGGTGGACAAGAGCTTTTCGGCGCTGTGGTCCATCATCGTGATCCCCACCGTGGTCGCCATGGTCGGCGCGTTTTTGATGCAGATTACCGTAGGGCCTCTCATCGTGGCCTTTACAGACTGGCTGACCGTGTTCGTGGGCGGGATGGGGACCAGCAGCATGATCATCCTGGCGGTGGTCTTCGGTTTCTTCGGCTCGATCGATCTGGGCCTGTTCGGGAATAAGGCCCTGGGCGCGATCCCGCTGGCCATGCTCTCCACCATCGATCCGGCCACGGGGATGCCGGTCATGGTGGCTCAGAGGCTCCTGCTGATGGGGTGTACGACCTGTGCGATCCCTCCGCTGGTGTGCTGTCTGGCCCGTTATCTAAAGCCTGCTGTGTTCACGGATGAAGAAAAGGAGGCAGCTACCGCGGCCGGGTTTTTAGGGATCTTCGCGATCACAGAAGGTGCGATCCCCCTTGCATTGTCGGACAAGATCGTGTATGCTGGCTGCATCATCGGCACGATCGCAGGGGTCGTGGCGGTCAGCCTGACGGGCGCCGGTTCCATCGTGAACTGGGGCGGCCTCCCCAATCTGGCAGGCAATACCAACATCCCGGCTACCCTGCTGGCCTGGGCCATAGGGATCGCGGTCGGCGCCATGTTCATCGTCCTGTTTAAAAAGACCCGGAATGACGGGGGACAGAAGGCGGACGTGGCCGCTGAGGTAAAGATCACACAGAAAGGAGACGAAGTCGATCTGGACTTCTGATGAGAGCTTATGCTGATCACAAAAGATATGATCTGTATCGATGCAGACTTAAAGGACAAGGAGAAGATCATCCGCGCCGTGGCGGAGCGGATGGACCGGGCGGGCAAGCTGGCAGATCAGGAAGGCTACATCCGGGAGGTGTTCAAGCGGGAGGGCGAGATCTCCACAAACCTGGGTGATGGTATCGCCATGCCCCATGCCCGCACGGCACATGTAAAGGAGGCGGGCCTGGTCTTCCTGCGCTTGAAGGATGAGGTGCAGTGGGAGGAAGGGAGCGCCCCGGTGAAGATCATCTTTGGTATCGCCGCGCCGGAAAGCGGCGGGGATATGCACTTGAAGATCTTGGCCAGCTTGGCCAGGAAACTGATCTACGAGGAGTTTAAGCAAAAGCTCTTTCAGGCAGAGAGCGAAGAGGAGTTATTGACGGTCATCGAAGGAGCAACAGGAGGTTTAAGATGAAGTTGGTAGCAGTCACAGCATGTGCGGCAGGTGTGGCCCACACATTTATGGCCGCAGAGGCCATCGAGAACGCGGCAAAGGCCAGAGGCCATGAGATCAAGGTGGAGACCCAGGGAGCCCTGGGGATCGAGAACAGGATCACCGAGGAGGATATGGAGGGGGTCGTTGCCGCGATCCTCACCAAGGATATCCCGATCCGGGAACGGGAGCGTTTTGCGGGCGTGAAGATCTTTAATGTCACCTCCACCGCCTGCATCACCAATGGACCGAAGATCATCGAGGCGGTGGAGCAGCAGTGCTGAACCACCATGTATCCGACAGCGGACGAACCACCACACATGAAGGTCTGGCGGGCGCGACCGGCATCCCTGGATCAAAGGCTGGCTGGGACGGGAGAGGACTTATGAACGATGGGCTTATGATAACCGCATATGGGAGAGGAGAGAAGGACAAAGGCGTGGTCACCATCAGGAAGGTGGGGGGCCGCTATGACCGGCAGCTCCTCCCGGTAGAGGGAAAATGTAATTTCTGCATACAGGCGGGGGACCGCCTGTATGTATCCGTGCAGAAGGACCATCCCTATCTGCTGGAGTACCGCTGTGTGGACGGAGCTTATGTGTGCGAGACAGCATGCCCCACCCGCTATTTTTATTCCCATGGGGTGTTCTATGGAGGCCTGCTCCTTTTGGCCAGCTTTTCGGATGGGGCGGATGGGATCTATGATCGGTCGCTGCACCGGGAGGTGGATGTCCATGTGCATGCCAGGACGGGCTATCCGAAGACAGGACGCTCCCACTATATCGGGGTCACGGCAGGCGGGCGGCAGGTCTATGCGGTGGATAACGCACTCCAGCAGATCTATCTGTATGATATTGTGGACAGCAGGTTCGTGGTGCGCCATATCCGGGAGTTCGGGGAGGAGGATATCCGCCTGATGCCTTATTCCCCCTATTCGGGCTGCTATTACTTGAACACCGAGTCCACGGATCGGATCTATGTGCTGGCGTATACAGAGGGGCGGTTCCACATCCAGAGCATCACAGAGCTGACCGGCGCCGGCGGCGGGGGGAAATGCTTTTCCGGCGGCAATGCCGTCTCTCCCGATGGCCAAAGGCTGTGCGTGACCCTGCGGGGGGACGACCGCCTGTACTATTTCAAGATCCTGCCGGAGGGGGATCTGGTGCTTTTGGACCGGGCCCCCTGCGGGAGGATGCCCCGGGATGTGTTCTTTCAGGACCCGGAGCATCTGTGGGTGACTTGTACGGACAGTGACGCGGTGGAGGGGTATGCGGTGAGAGATGACCGATTGATCAAAGAAGAGGAGATAGCGGTGGGACAGCCGGTCACCTTTTGCGCGTAGGTTGTGGGATCAGGGAAGGGGATCGTTAAGGGGCCGCGGCGGGAGGGGGATAGCATGTAATGGGACGCGCTCTCGCTCCGAGCGGAACAAAAGCGGACGCTAAGCTCGTGAAAGACCTCGCTAAGCGCCGACGTTCCGCTAGGGTCCCATTACATGCTATCCCCCTCCCGCCGCTACTTTATTGGATGGTTGTGCTTTTTGTGGATACGAGTGATATTGAGCAGCGGCGGACCAGATGATGGTCCGCCGCTGTCTCTTTTATCAATGAGTCATACTCGTCATTTTATGACAGCCCTTGATATCAGACGGCAAAGATCCGGTGGATGAACTGATAGGTCCCTTCGATCTGGTCCGCGTTCTGGATGTGGGCCAGGCCGTGGCCGGTGCCGGGAAGGACCTCCAGGGCCACATCGTTCCCTGCCGCCTTTAAGGTATACTGATAGGAGCGGGAGAAGGCCAGGGGCATGACATCGTCCTCTGCTCCGTGGACGATGTAGATGGGCGGCTCTGTACCGTCAACATGCTCCAGAGGGTGGACGCTTTTCTTGAGGAGGGCCGCTAAGTCCTCTCCTTTAGCCTGGAATTGGAGCTCTTCCAGGGATCGGGGGACGGTCTCTCCTTTGTGGACGACCTTCTCCAGGTGATGGAGCTCCTCCAGGCTGGTGGGCGCCCAATAGTCCACCACTCCGGCTACGCAGAGGGTATCGTCCGGGTGGTCGGAGGATGTGCCGTCCAACCTTCCCTTCGAGCCGCCGATACCGATCTGGCAGGCCAGGAACGCGCCGTGGGTCTCTCCCCAGAGGAGGAACCTCTGAGGGTCCAGGGCGTACTGGAGGGCTTTTGCCTTTAGGAAGCGGATCCCCTCCGCCACATCGTCCACCATGGCCGGGTAGACGGCTTCGTCGGCCAGGCGGTAATTGACGGCGGCCAGGGCATAGCCGTAGCGCAGGCCCTGGAGCATGGCCATCAGATGCCGGGTCTTGTCGCCCTGGATAAAGCCGCCGCCATGGATATAGACGATCAGTGGATAGGGGGCCTTCCCTGCATGAGGGATGTATAGGTCCAGGGACTGTTTGTCTGATCCTCTTCCGTACCGCAGATCCTTATAGACGGCTGCGGTCCCGTCCAGCTGATAGTCCTTGATGTAGGTGCTGTCATCCTTTACCGGATATGTGATCCAGTCCATTCTCTTTACCTCCTATATCATCTGTCGAAATGGATCCCGACCTGCAGCCGCGCCTCTTCCATCACGTCCATGACCTCCAGCGTGGTCTGCAGATAGCGGTGGGCCAGGTCATAGTCTTTTGCCGCCATGATCGCGGCGATGGCCCGAAATTCCGTACCCATCAGGTCGTTCCCTTCATCTACATTGATCCGCACCGGCTCCTGCTTATTTTTCACCAGGGTCACCTGCTCCCGGACGCCGGGGCGGTTGTCCAGGCGGATGTAGCCTTCCTCGCCCTGGACCATATAGACGGCGGGACTGTTAGAGTCCTTGGCTCCGCAGCAGACGGCCTGGAAGTTTTCATAGGTTAGGATGAGGACACCGGAGGTGTCGATCCCGTTTGGACCTTTATTGGCGAAATAGTGGACGGACTGGGGCCGGCCGAAGAGGCCGATCACGAAATGGACGCAGTAGACATTGATATCATACAGACAGCCGCCACAGAAATGGGGGTCGAAGGCTGGCAGCACGATCCCCTGGCGATAGCGGTCATAGCGGCTGGAATACTGGGAGTAGTTGCACTGGATCAGCTTGACGGCGCCCAGCTGGGAGAGATTTTCCCGGATCGCCTGGTGGTTTGGATCATAGCGGGAGAGGATCGCCTCGAACAGGAAGAGGCCTTTTTCCTTTGCCAGGCCGATCAGCTCTTTGGCCTGACTGCCGTCCGACATGAAGGGCTTCTCGCAGATCACATTTTTCCCGGCCAGAAGGGCCTGTTTTGTATACGCGTAGTGCAGGCTGTTGATCACGCCTACATATACGGTGTCAAAGGACGGATCTGCGAGAAAAGCCTCCATATCCGTATAGAGCCTGGGGACACCAAAGTCCTCCTGCAGCTTAGCGGCGGCTTCCCCCTCGGTCTGGCGGTGCCACAGCGCGGCACATGTTATCCCATCGATCCTTTTGAGTACGTTCAGGGCCATCGTTACGATCATCCCCGAACCCATCATCCCTAGCTTCATCTTGACCTCCTTATAACCTCATAAAATATAGACATCGATCGTTCCTCTTGTAGGGTAACAGGTTCTAAAGGGGCTGTAAATGTGGTGGGATGGTTTTGACATTTTGTTCCCGGGAAGTGGGGGGATGAAGGGGGCTGGGGGGAATTTTATTCCCACGAGAAATGAGCTAAGTGACATGCTAAGTGTCCTGTGGGTTATGCAGGGGAATTTGGCGAACCAGTCGCTATCCCCGTGCTGATGAAAATTAAGGGGGTGGAATGATCGAAAAAGGCAACACATAGATCATTGCTGAAATGACCGCGGAGAAAATAGGCGGTGGATCATTCCGTATTGAGCGTACCAACCTATTGTAAATAATAGCAGGATGATATATACTGTTATCCATGAGACATCTCCCGTCCAGGTGTGTGATTTTGGTGTGGTAACTACAGTATACACCCAAAAAGATGATATCTTGTTTTTTTATGCGATCTGACGATGGAGTTCCAAAGGGAAGATAAGGCTGGATCTCTAAATACAGCAGTCCTATAAATACATTGTAGAGGGAATTGAAAATGGTCGATTTAACGGATCTTTTGCTGGAAGCCGAGCGATGTGATCGTTCATGGTCAAAAGATAGACTGAGATCATTGCTCAACGATAAAGAGGGCATTACTTTTGACTGGGATATGGAGTGCGGAGAAAGATGGGCAACCGTTTTTTTTGATCAAAAGTTTATTGGCTATGTGAGTAGTGTTCTACCACTGGCTTTTTGTAAGACTGCTTTTTTAAAAGAAATAGAGAGAACTTTAGAAGAAAAGGTGCTCATCATCGGTGAAGATGATCTTGACAGTAAAAAGTGGTTTATCGATCCTCAGAAGCTAGCGGAACATTCTAAAAGATTGAGATGGATCGTTAATGAACAGGTACTTGAGCTGAAACAGTTCTCGATCAATGATCTCTGGTATGCAACAATTTAATGACAGGAGACGATCGAAGAGGGTGACCCGGATTTTTTCCAAAGGAGATAAAGAGGACGGTAAATGGATAAAGAAACGGAAAAGTTGATCCGACAAATGTTATATGAAAAGACTAAAGCAGAGGTCCTTGATATCTTGGATGATATTGAGACATCTGAAGTATTGTATGTTTATGCATACAATTATAACTGGGACAATGGATTTGAGATCCCTGGAAAGATCATCGACCAGAAGTGCTGTGATCTGAGTACAGCGCTGATGGTCTTTTATAGAGCAGATGGCTTTAGATATATGCAAGAAAAAGATAGCAAGATCGAAGGTTCAGAGGACTGGATAAGATTTGTTGAAAGATTATATCTGAAAATAGTCCATGATACATATCAGAGGAGCGAGATCAAGTTTAGACCGCCGTTAAATAAGGTACAGATATACAAATTAAGCAGATCCTTAAAAGGGTCAGGATCTATATTTATTGGATCTATAGGGACAGAGGATCTCGATATCATTTTATAAGGTGCAGTATCCAACAAATGAAAGATAACAAAGTGAAAGGTCTAGAGGACAAGCATCTGTTCATGGAAGGTAAGGGAGAGAGCGGGAAAGAGAAAATGTAATACAGGGAAAGAAAAATGTTGACAGGTAATGATCAGGTTGATAAACTATCAATAGGCTTATTGAAAGCAGAAGATTGGCTTGAGGCTTATTGCATATAATATTAAATGGTCCCATGTGTTAGGCATAACGAGGTTGAGCGACATGTATAGACTATCTGAAATCACAAAAAGAAATTTGGAGTATTCTTTAGGTATAAAATTGGAAGAATTAGGGAAAATGTCAACAGAAGAAGAACGCGAATGGATAGAGGAGAAAGCAGGAAAAAAAATATGTTTTAGTAAAAAACGAAAATATGGTGTTGTTGGGAGGGGTAATCCTCTTTTGGCACGTAGAAAGATAAGAACGATCGATGATGTGGATCGCAAAAGTCGAGAGTTTTATGGGATCTGATATACGAAGAGAGAGAAGATCATGACTACTGATGTTGCCAATACAGAACGGGAAAAAGATATCTACGACCAATACCAGTCGGTGATCGCCTATTTTATCGCTGAATTGGAAGTTAGAGATGCTGAATACCCTATAGAGATCTTTAATGAGATAAGAGCGATATTTACACATCTAGCTCGTTATAGATTGCAAGATAGTCCTGCTGACCTGTTCGCTGCGGAACGTCATGTAAAGAGAGCGATATTGGACTGTTTTAAGTATATGTGCATATCGATAAAAGAAGAGATCAGGACATTTCGAGAAGGATATAGGAAGGTTGATCTTAGCATTGCGGATAATGGAAACTTTTTGATGTGTTTGAACCGCCTTGAAAAAGAAGCTGATCGGCAATACATAATGGCTAAAAAGCTGAGGTTAAGAAAGAGGTATCTGAAGAGGACCTTTATCAAATGTTTGAAGATGCATATAATAAGCATGAAGAACTTTGTCGGTTCCTCCATGATTCAAGCGAGGCTATCCTTTTTGCGAGCAACCATACAAAAAATCGAGATATCATTACAAAGGTGTCGATCGTAGTTACGATCATCAGCATGATCGTTGCGGTGATATGTGTATTTATCTAATGGCTATCTGTTCAGCTGTGTGTGCTTTTAGTGTGAGAAATGGTCCTATGAACGTACTGAACAGCTACGATGGATCTTTTATATCTGAAAAAGACAGTCCGATACTATGGTGCGGACTGTTTTTTTAAAGATATTTTGTGTAAAAAAGAGTAACATCTGCTATGTTTTTCCAGGGAAAGCAAAAAACAGAAACGAAAAAAGATCTGCTATATTCTTCTCATAAACACATGGACAACAAAGACAGAGCGATCCCAAAGGTGATCGGACCCGGACCTGGCCCTATGCCGTCTATCCGGCAAAGCGTCGTTGTAGAGCCCTATCGCAAAGGAGCGCTCTCACATGAGAAGGAGGAGCAGATATGAAGAGGAGAGGGAAAGGAAAACGGCAGATCAGTATCCTGTTGGCCGCGGCTATGGTGTTTCTTTCCGTGCCGCCTATGGAGGGCCTGGCCGCTTCCAGGCCCGGCGTATATGGCAAGATGACCGACAGCTACAAGGGAAGCATCTATTACCAGCGGCTGATGGAGGTGGAGCTGACAGGTGACCAGGTCATGGACCTGATCGCCGTAGCTGCCTCCCAGCTGGGCTACACCGAAGGGACCGATAAGAACGATCTTTCCGGCAATGGCAAGGGGTCTGGGGACTGTACGGAATATGGGAACTGGCTGGGAAAGAACAGGCTCCCCTGGTGCGCCAGCTTTGTCAGCTGGTGTTTTGAAGAGGCGGGCATCCCCACCTCGATCATGCCCCGTTCGGCAGGCTGCAGCGTCCTCAGGAACAGTGTCTATAATAAGAAAGCCACCTGGCACAGTGTGGATTCCGGCTATAAGCCGCAGGCCGGGGATCTGGTCATGTATGAGAAGCTGGTCCAGATGGATGACGGAAGATACTACTATGTCTATGCGGGCCGGGATAAGAACGGCGTGCCGGACAACACCAGCCATGTGGGGATCGTGGTCACAGATTTCGACACATCCAGACAGACCTATGATGTGATCGACGGGAACGGGAACCAGGGAAGGGTCAAATATCTGGCCGATCAAAAGCTGTATATGGCAGGCCCGGTCTACGGCGGCGGGACCATGAACCGGATCCAGGGCTTTATCACTCCCGCCTATACCACCGGGGGCGGCAAGGGTTATGCTGGAGGGAGCGGACAGGGTACCGGCTCCATAAAGCCGTCCTTGGATGTGGCACTTGCAAAAACCACGGACCCTCAGTATGCGGCGATGGAAAAGGTGGAGGAGACCAATGCGGTGGTGGTGAGCCGAGTCAGCAAGAACGCCGGATCTTCGGTCACCGCCAGCGGGATCACGCTCTGGCGGGCAGATGGCTCGGTGATCAAAGAACATAAGGAGCGGGTGACGAACGTGGGCCGCTCCACGACCCAGTTCCACATCTGGTATGATATCCAGAAAGAGCTTGGCGTGACCTTAGATCCAGGGACCACCTATTCCTACCAATTTTATGTAGTGGTGGACGATGAGACTTTCCGGGGTGAAAAGTATAAGCTGGAGACAAAGGGAGATACTGTATCCTATACAGCGGGAGCAGATGCTGTAGGAGGCGGTCAGGCAGATCGGACATCGGGGACCACAGGGAGCAGCAGCGTTCCCAGCACCGCAGGCACGGATGTGAGCAGCACCGCTGGCGCGGCAAGCACGGGTGTGAGCGGCAGCGCAGGTATGGCAAGCACGGGTGTGAGCGGCAGTGCTGGCATGAAAAGCACGGGCGAGGGCGGCAGCACTGGTATGACAAGCTCTGGGAAGGGCGCTGCAGCCTCGACGGGATCCGAACTGGCGGCCAGCTCCGGAAAGGCAGCCGGCTCAGCGGATCCGGCCAGTTCTGAGCAAAAGACCAGCTCCGCCAGGACTACCAGCTCTGGCAGGGCCACCGGCTCCGCCAGGACTACGAGCTCCAGCAGCTCCGCCAGTTCCGGTCGGACTACACGTGCCGTCTCCTCAGGGCAAGGCGCCTCTTCCAACGGCAGGATCCAGATCCTGGCCCCATCCTATCACGGTACAGGGACTTGGATCGCAGGCATGGGCGGCCGGTCCTGGAAGCTGCAGAGGCCGGATGGAAGGTATCTGGCTTCACAGTGGGGCCTGATCGACGGGACATGGTCTCTGTTCGGCAGCGACGGCTATACCGGCACCGGCTGGAAGCAGGTGGAAGGAGCCTGGTACTATTTCCGGCCAGATGCGGCGATGGCCACTGGATGGGTGTTAGTGGACGGCCATTGGTACCATCTGAACGGGTCCGGTGCGATGGAGACCGGGTGGGTGCTGGTGGGTGGACGCTGGTATTACCTGGATGCCTCCGGCGCGATGCGGACCGGCTGGCAAAATGTGTCCGGCACCTGGTACTATCTGGATGGGAGCGGCGCGATGCTGGCAAATACCATGACACCCGATGGGTATCTGGTGGATGCGAACGGCGCGTGGATCCATTGAACAGGCATTTAATAAAGATAGGATGAAGTTGGAACAGATAGTAGATAAATAGCAAATAAATGATCAATGATCATTAGATAAACATCAGTAAACATCGGTCGAGCATTAATGGACCATCCTGTCTGACAAAGCGAACGCACATGAAAAGCAAAATGGTCGTGGATGATAGCGCTGTCAACGAAAAGCAGAGTAGATATGGATGACAGCACTGTCAACGAAAAGCAGAGTGGACATGGATGACAGCGCCATAGACGGAAGGCAGACTGACCAAGGATGATAGCGTCGTCAACGGTCTGCGAGATAAAAAAGCAGCCGCAGATGCGGACTGATGAAGGAAATGGTAGTGCGGCCAAGATCCGTCGCCGCTGGTCCCATTTTAAAGGTTTATAAAAAAACAGACGAAGGATACTATCCGTGTAAGCAGATCACACTGCACGGATGGATCGACGGAGAGCCTGGAAAACAGTCGTGCTTACGCAGCATGGCTGTTTTTTTCATAGTCCCGATGGGAAATGTGCGCCAGAGGGCACACGTATCTGCCATCCGTATTGTTGGCATATGCTTACAGGTTTTTGGAAAGACTAAGAGGGTGCGAACAAAAAGACGGAGAGACGAGGAGGTAAGCCATGCCGGGATGCAGGAGAAATGACAGGGTTGATGGGAACAGGCAAAGGTGGAGCTCTGCGGAAGGCGGTCCAGCAGGGAGATGTAACGCGGGAAGCAGTATAGGCGGCCTCGCAGGGGGATATAACACAGGGAGCAGTGTAGGCAGCCTCGCAGGGGGATATAACACGGGGAGCCGCACAGGCAGTCTCGCGGGGGGATACCGTACAGGCGGCTCTGTGAGGGGATATCATGGGGACGTCGGTACAGGCGGCTGTATCCTGGGGAAAGGGGATGCGGGCTGCACCCAGACAGGAACGGGCGGCGGAGGAAAGCCGGGCGCGAAAAAAGGCGGGACGGAAAAAAACCATGCCAGAGCGGGACGAGAGCAAAGGGCAAAAAAGCGGAAGAGGAGACTGTGGGGAGCGGCCGCTGTTTTCCTGCTCCTGGGGCTTGGTTATACGTACCATCATCTGGGGCAGGTGGTCCCGGACAGGCTGAACCTCATCGCCGGAGAACAGGAAGAGCTGCGTCTTCCCCTTTTTTTTCAGTCTACATTAGCGGTCAAGGATAAGGAGGTCTCCCTGCTGGACCCTTCCGATATCCCTTCTGACCAGATCAAGATCACAGGCAGCCAGCCCTTTCGGATGCTGGGGACAAAGGAAGGCAGCTACCAGATGGAGGTCCGGCTCTTCGGGTTCCTGAAGGTGAAGGATGTCCAGGTGGATGTGGTGGGGGAAGACTACGCGATCCCCTGCGGCATACCCATCGGGATCTACTTAAAGTCCAACGGCATCCTGGTGATCGGGACCGGCACGCTGACCAGCGCGGACGGCATGAGCATCGAACCGGCCTACGGCATCCTCCGCTCCGGGGATTACATCGAGGCGATCAACGGAAAGCCCTTATCGCGAAAGGAAGAGCTGGTGGAAGCGGTGGACCAGGCGGGCGCTGACCGGGTCACTTTGAGGATCCGCCGGGGGCAGGAGGAGATGGATGTGTCGATCGACCCGGTGGAGGATACAGACGGGCGCTACAAGCTGGGTGCGTGGGTCCGAGACGATACCCAGGGGATCGGCACCATGACTTATCTGGATATGAACGGTCATTTCGGTGCCTTAGGCCACGGGATCAGTGACAGCGATACCGGCGAGGTGGTGGAGATCCAGGAGGGGGCCTTATACGAGACCCAGATCCTGGGGATCGAGCGGGGAGACGCCGGCACGCCGGGGGTGATGAGCGGCGTGATCTATTACGGCCCCGGCTCCCTTTTAGGACAGATCGAAGCCAATACCGAGACCGGCATCTTCGGGACCGCCGGGGACAGCCTGCGCTCCCGCGTGGCAGACGGCCCGATCCCCATCGGCTACCGCCAGGACGTAAAAGTAGGCCCGGCCTTTTTGCGCAGCAGTGTATCCGGTGAAGTAAAAGACCATCAGATCCAGATCCGGAAAGTAGACCAGTCCGGCACCCACAGGACCAAGAGCATCGTATTCGAAGTGACCGACCCCGAACTCTTAGCCCTCACCGGAGGCGTCATCCAAGGCATGAGCGGCAGCCCCATCATCCAGGACGGGAAATTGGTCGGAGCCGTCACCCACGTATTCGTCCAAGACCCCACAAAGGGATATGGGATATTTATTGAAAACATGCTCCAGCATTGAGCCGGGCAGCAGATGGAAGGATCAGGCCCTGGAGAAAGCTCGCTTTCTCCAGGGCCTGATCCTGGAATATGCTATGGGGCGAAAGCCCCACAACCGATGGTGCCCGTAGGGTGCCAGCGGTTGCCGCCCGGCGGAGCAGCACAATGCGACCAAAAACCAGAAAACCGGCGGAGATATCCAGAAAAATAACAGTTTCTCCCTTGACTTTCTGTGCTACACTACATATACTGGACGCAGAAAGAGAAAGCCAAGGAGGCGATGCCATGGAACGTTTCGCGATGCAGAAGCTGTTAGACTGGAAAGAGGACCCCTGCAGGATCCCGTTGATCATCCGGGGAGCCAGGCAGGTGGGGAAGACCTGGCTCATGAAGGAATTTGGCAAGCGCCATTTTGACAAGTGCGCGTATATCAATTTCGACCACAATAAGCGGATGGAGCAGCTTTTCTCCGGGAGTTTTGATGTAGAGCGTATCTTGAGGGGGTTGGCGGTAGAAAGCGATGTGGAGATTGGTGCGGAAGATACACTGATCATCCTGGACGAGATTCAGGAGGTCCCTTCCGCATTACAGAGCCTCAAATATTTTTGTGAAGATGAACGTCATAGCTACTATATCATCGCGGCAGGATCCCTGCTGGGTATCGCTATGCATCAAGGGACTTCTTTTCCTGTGGGTAAGGTAGACCATATGGACCTATATCCCCTGTCCTTTTCTGAATTTTTAGCAGCCACTGGCAATGGGCGGCTTTTGCAGCTTCTGCAGGAACAGGACTTCGAGATGATGACCGCGTTCAAGGACCGGTATATCGATCTGTTGAAGACCTATTATTATGTGGGGGGGATGCCTGCAGCTGTCAATGCCTATGCGGCAAACGGAAACCTGAAAAATGTGCGGCGCATCCAGAGACGGCTCCTTTCCGACTATGAGCAGGATTTTTCCAAACATGCCCCTGCATCGGTCGTTCCCCGGATCCATATGGTCTGGGATGGGATCCCATCCCAGCTAGCCAAAGAGAACAAAAAATTTATCTACAGTGTGCTGCGAGAGGGTGCTAGGGCAAAAGATTTTGAACTGGCGATCCAATGGCTGTCAGATTGCGGGCTTTGCCATAAAGTCGGCCGTGTGACAAAAGGCGGGATCCCGCTCAGAGCATACAGGGATATCCCGGCTTTCAAGCTTTATCTGGTGGATGTAGGCTTACTTGCCGCGATGACCGATCTGGACGCCAGGACGCTGCTGTCGGGTAATGCGATTTTTACAGAATTTAAAGGGGCCCTGACCGAGCAATACGTATGCCAGCAGCTTTTGGCAGAGTTGGATCGGATGCCCTACTATTGGTCAGCGGGGGCATCCACTGGTGAAGTGGACTTTGTCCTCCAGCACAGCGGGCAGGTCATCCCGCTGGAGGTGAAAGCAGAAGAGAACTTAAATGCGAAGAGCCTTAAAAGCTTTGTGGATACCTATCAGCTCCGTTATGGGGTCCGTACGTCTATGTCAGACTACCGCAGGCAGGAGAAGCTGGTGAACCTGCCGCTGTATGCGATCTCCAGGCTCCTGGAGGTCTGTGACAGTATGGCAGTCACAACGACTTAATGTGCCGTCTTGCCCATATTTCGGTAAAGGATCTGCCTGGATCCAGGTCCGGACCGATCCGGGCCTGCCCCGGACTTTCTTAACGCGCCCCCTACCCCTTCTGGCCAAAATATGCTATACTTTTCCTATGACACCGAGCAGCTCCCCGCCCAGGGGATGCTGTCCCACAAAGACCAACATAAGGAGGGGTAAGACATGGGAGAGATGTTTTCTTCGTTTGACGGGACGCAGCTTTATCTGAACAAGGAGGTGCCAGATGGGGCCAGAGCCGTGGCCGTGATCGTCCATGGCCTGTGCGAGCACCAGGGGCGGTATGACTATCTGGCAGAGCTGTTCCACAAGGCCGGGATCGGGACCTATCGCTTCGACCATCGGGGACATGGACGCTCAGAGGGAGAGAGGACCTTTTATTCTGATTTTAATGAACTGCTGGACGATACCCATGTAGTGGTGGAGATGGCCATGAAGGAGAACCCGGATATCCCTGCCTTCCTGATCGGCCACAGTATGGGCGGGTTCACCGTATCCCTGTACGGCGCCAAGTATCCGGACCAGGGCCTGCGGGGGATCGTGACCAGCGGCGCGCTGACCTATGATGTGGGCGGCCTGATCACCGGGGTACCCAAAGGGCAGGACGTACATACCAAGCTCCCCAATGAGCTGGGGGCCGGTGTATGCTCGGTGGCCGAGGTAGTAGACTGGTACGGCAAGGATCCCTACAATACCAAGACCTTCACTACCGGGCTCTGCTACGCGATCTGCGACGGCCTTGCCTGGTTCGAGGAGAAGGCGGGAGATTTTGCCTATCCGGTGCTGATGCTCCACGGAGAGAAGGATGGGCTGGTCAGCGTGGCCGATACCTATCGCTTCTTTAACAAAGCAGCCTCCACCGATAAGCAGATGAAGATCTACGGGAACCTGTTCCATGAGATCTTCAATGAATACTGCCGGGATGAGGTCATCGGCGATGTGCTGCGATGGATCGGGGAGCGGATCGGCTGAGACACAGGAAAGAAGTGGATGGACAAGGCTCGAAGTAGCCTATGGGCAAAATAAGAGTATACAAGCTAAATGCACATGGTGTGGGGGCTGTGCCAGAAGGTTACTGGGCGAACACCAGCGGGGACGCAGATACGATCGAGCGGCTGCTGAAAGGATACCTGTGGGATTCGATCAGTATCCGAGATACCGCGGTCAGAAAAGAAATGAAAGAAAACTTGCCCGCTGGGAAAGCGACCACTAAAGGTTCTAAAAGACAGAACCCAACTGTAAGCTCAATAACAGCAGGCGGGCTTAATTAAAAACCCACCTGCTTATATATGATTTGAATTTATTGTGCGCTGATTGTATCAACAATGGACATATTGCGTATTCTCTTGATTGGCCCTTGCACAGCCAAAATTATAGAGATTACAACAATCAACAGAATAACGGCTACCTCTGGTAATGGAGGAGTCCAAGCATCCCCCCATCTATAACTTATCAACATTCCAAACAATAGCTTATTACAAAACAGTCCCAACACCGTACCAACTACACCGCCGATTATGGTATAGGTGAAGGCTTCTGCAACGATCATTTTACTTAGCTGTCCCATGCTAACGCCGATGGCGCGGAAAGCGCCATACTGTTTCAACCGTGCAGACACACTCATGGAAATACTATTGATTATGTTAAAAATTGTAATCATTGCAATTAGGACGAGGAATCCATAGATGAACAGCCAAAAACAATAGTAAGTTCCCATGGTACTGCTGTTACCCATGCGTTCATCAGCGAAAGTAAATGATGAATCTACCATTTGGCGGATCACATAAACCTCTTCGTCTGTTGCGCCTTTCACTAACTGCACATCAATAACCGTATATTTCGACTCGCCAGTAATTTGTTCAAATGTATCCTCTGAACAAATAATTGTTCCAACATCGGCGGCACTGTAAAACGGACAGTTGGACAATATTCCAACAATTTGAATTTCTTCACTTTGTCCGTCTATATTCAGGGATACCGTATCGCCTGTTTGTATTGTGTTCTGCGAATTATAAACAATTAAGCCCGTCCCTAAATCAGTTTGCACAGATTCCAGAGAACCCTCTAATAAATAGTCCCTTGCCCAATCAAATTGATACTGCTCATAAGAGATTAAATCCATCTTTTTTTCAATACCGTTTGTGACAGACGGAACCTCGTATGCAAATTTTCTTCCATACGCTAAATCCACAACAGGATTTTCCTTTAGACTATCGAGTTCTGTTTTGTCAATAGCACAGGAGTTATCGGGACTTATGATAGATAGATCTGCTGTCCAAGGTTGGAGCGGTGTTAAGGTATGCTGCATGAACTCAACTGTTACAGAGAATGAAAGGAAAAGGATAATACTGAGAGCAAATGAGCTTGTCATCAAAAACAGATTTTTCCGATTTGCTTTTGCGTGATAAATTCCAAGTGCTGTATCAATCTTAAGCAGTTGTGTATTAGCGGCATTTCTTGCAGGCTCCAAGTCGTTTGCATTACCGGACACCGCTGCCAGCGGAGATACTTTTGCTGCTTTCTTTGCCGGAGAATAGGCAGCGAACAAAACTGTTACCAAGCCCACAACGATTCCTGCAAGAATACTTGGTACGCTAAATCCGAATGTAGGCATCGCTTTGAAAAATTCCGGACTTAGGAAACGCAAAATCGCGCATAAGACCCAAATGACAACTACACCGATGGAAATACCCACAGGGATCGCCAAACGGCACCAACTAAGCGCCTCTTTCCGTACTAAGCGCATAACCTGTTTTGGTGTTGCACCGATGCAGCGCATAAGGCCGAAAAATTCTGTACGCTGGGCTACATTGCTGTTAAGGCTGCTTGCGATCATCATAATACCAGCTAACATTACCAGCACAAACAATACTGCCGCGGCCAAATAAACCTGTAATAAAAAGGGAACACGGCTTTGTCCAAGCAATCCAAGCAGATTATTGTTGGAAGATATTTGTTCATCCGATAAATTGCATTGTTCTTTCAAATCAGCAATTTTCCCTTGTATATTTCTTGTGTTTGCAAATTGAGCGTAAAACATAATGCCGTAATCATTCGGTTCCCCGTCTGATACATTCGGATAAATAGTGCAGTAATCCTCTGTGTTCAAAATGATGCCGTAGGAGTCGCCACTCATTATCGAGGCGGTATTATTCATAAATCCTGATATGGTAAAATTCAGTTTGTCGCCATCAGGAGTTTCTACGGCAATGGGATCACCAATCGTAACACCCATTATCTGCTTTGCATTTTCAGTCACCAACGCTTCATTACTTGTCTGTGGAAAAACACCTTCTTCAAGTTGGTCAGTCCAGATTTCAGTTATATATCTTTCATCACAACCGCATATCGCTACATTTTTTCCACCCAAAGTATAGCCTAAATTTCCACGATAATTGAGAACGCCATACGGTGAAAACACTTCTATATCAGGCCGTGAAGCGATAATTGCAGCTTTCTCATTACTGATATTCCGAATGGCAATATGCCAATTCCCAGACTCCTGCTGTGCCTGCAAAATCTGGCTGCGGATGAACATATCTGCCATTCCAAAAATAGTTGTAACCAGAAACACAGCCAGCACAATGCAAAAAATAGACATTCTGCTTTGCTTCTTGTGTATTTTTGCGGATATGGGAACAAGGTCAAGATAATGCTTCATTTGTTTTTCCTCCCAAATCCGTCAAAACGCCATCTGATACCCGAAACACCCGATCAACGGATGCAGTCAAATTCTTATTGTGGGTAATCATCAGGATTGTTTGCTGATAGCGGCGGGAAGCCTGTGTAAGCAAGGTAATAACATCCTGACTATTCTTGCTGTCCAGATTGCCAGTAGGTTCATCCGCCAGAATCAGTTTGGGCTTTGTGATTAACGCCCGACCAATGGCAACACGCTGCTGCTGTCCGCCGGATAGTTGGCTCGGCAGGTGATGCCGACGCTCGGTAAGGCCCAAGAGTTCCAAAATTTCTTCTACTGCTGCCGGGTCTGGTTTGCGATAGTCCAAAAGAAGCGGAAACATGATATTCTGCTCCACATTCAGCTCGGAAACCAACTGAAAGGATTGGAAGATAAAGCCGATATTACGACGGCGGAAAATCGTGCGCTGTTCCTCTTTCATGGAAAACAGGTCTTGTTCATCAACCCAAATGTGGCCGGAGGTAGGGGTATCCAAAGCTCCAATACAGTTCAGTAATGTGCTTTTGCCAGAACCGGATTCACCCACAACGGCAGCAAATTCGCCTTTATCCAGAGAGAAGGAAACCTTCTTCAACGCTTCGACTTTCGCCTCACCCTTTCCATAAGTTTTACATAAATCTTGTACTTTCAATATTTCCATAGTCATCAGTACCTCCTTTCTCAAAAGGATAGCAAAAGCAGCTTACAAGCAGATGAATTTGACCTTACAGTTCCGTAAGGAAAGAAAGTGTAAACCGCGTACCTTTTCCAGCTTCGCTTTGTACGGAGATAACACCGCCTTGCCCCTCAATAATGGACTTGGCGAGGGGAAGCCCCAGTCCAATTCCTTGTGTATCAAGAGAATGTTTGCTGCGATAAAAGCGTTTGAAGATATGATGAATATCTTCCGGGGCTATACCGTTACCATTATCAGAAATAAAAATACGAAACACGGCAGGAGTGCGATCCCATGTAATATAGACAATGCCGCCAGCTTGTGTGTGATCCAGCGCATTTTTTACAACGTTTCCAATCGCTTCGCCTGTCCATTCCATGTCACAAATAAGCTGCTGTTCACCATCGCCATCTATCTGAATCTGCTTGCTTTCGCTTTTAGCCCTTGTGGTTAGGTCATTGACTGAATGAGCTATCAGCTCGGACACACGGCAACTTTTTTTCTCAAAAATGATGTTTCCCGTATCCAGTCGGGTTATCTTCAACATGGATAAGATTAACTGCTCCATACGCTTTAGAGAAATACCCATCTTCGCCGCAAACTGTTTGACCGTTTCTGCATTTTCTGGCTCACTTTCAATGATCTCCTGATACATAGCGAGGGCTGCCAGAGGCGTTTTGAGCTGGTGAGATATATCGGATATGGTGTCTTTCAAAAACTCTTTTGCTTTACGCTCTGTTTCGTTTTTGGATTGGAGCATAGTTGCAAGCTGTTCTATCGAAGAAAACACTTGATAGATTGCACCCTCGTAATTCTGTGGCAAATGAGAAGAGTAATCCCCGTTGATGTAATTTGATAATATTTTGTCGGCCTGTTGGTACAATCGCTTCCTTTTCCAGAAAAAAACGAATACTCCTATGGTAAGCACAAAGAGAAAAAATAACACAGTGCATAGCATGATGAAGAAAGCGGAACGCTGAAATTGATTAAAAAAAGGCCGCATACTGCTTTCTGCCTGTTTTCCCAAACCCGCAGCCGTTAATAATGACCTGCCATTTTCACTAATGTTCGTATTAGTAAAGGCAACTGCTATCACTTCTTTAGAAACACCCTGTTCCAAAAGTGAGGACGAAACCGCTTCATCGTGTTTGAGCCATAGGACTTCCACATCGTTCACCTGATAAATAGTCAAAACGGCTCCTGTACCTACAAACAACAGGGAAAACAAAATTAAAAATATCAGGAAGCCTTTAATCTGTCTATCTTGGTACAAGCTCATACAGACACCTCTTTCCATTGGTAGCCAAATCCCCGGATGGTTATAAGGTGTTCTGGATGGGACGGATCGGTTTCCACTTTTTCACGAAGCCGCCGTACATAGACGGACAGGGTGTTATCATCAACAAAATTTCCTGTATCATCCCACAGCTCATTTAGAATGATGTCCCTTGTCACAACGCGATTTGCATTTCTTACCAGCAGGCAAAGCAAACGATATTCAGCGCTTGTCAAATCCAATGCTTTTCCCTTTAAGGTTGCACGGCTACCCAACAGATCAATGGTAATGTCGCCACATTCCATAGAAGTGTTTTTTTCGCTTTTGGAAACTCCGGCCCGACGCAGCAGCGCCCGGATACGGGAACACAATTCCCCCAGCTTGAAAGGCTTGGTGATATAATCGTCCCCGCCGCTATCTAACCCACGGATTATGTTGACTTCTTCATCCGATGCGGTCAGGAATATAATCGGGACTTTCTGATTTTCTTTTCGTACTGTTTCACATACATCAAATCCAGTTCCATCTGGCAGGGTGACATCCAAAATCAACAAATCGTATCTGTCGAGTTTGGATAAGTATTGTTTTGCTTCAGATACAGTACGGGCAACTTCAACATCAAATTCATTCTTTTTCAAAGAGTAGACCAAGCCATTTATCAGACTAACATCATCCTCCAATAATAATATTCTATTCATTTTTTAATTCCTTTCCTTGTTTTGTCCGGCCATCAAGCGGCTTCTCCGCAGTTTTAGGAATCAGCCAAACACCGGCCATTTTCACAGCGCCGGGGATACGCCCTCCGGCACAATAATAATTTACCCTACGAGGTGTCACGCCCCACTTTTCGGCGGTCTCTTTCAATCTCATATAGTCCATTTCGCACCTCCACAGAATACATTATAGTTCTTTATCTCGAATAGTACAAGTTGGAGGCTGCACATTGATGAAATGAAATACTACTTTATGTAAAATTTCATTACATTCTCATAATCCAACCCGAAATGTACAATGATATAGGGTGATATGAGAATGAACCAAGATGAAAGAAGGTTTGACTTTCACGGCCTCGGGGCAGCTCTCAAACGAGCCAGAGAAGAAAAGGGTTGGACACAAGCCTATGTTGCGGAATTAGTAGACCGTGACTCCCGTACCATTATGAATATTGAGAACAAAGGTCAATATCCCAGCTTCGACCTTTTTGTTAAACTCATTACTATGTTTGACGTTTCAGTTGACCAGTTTATTCATGCGGACGGAGGGGCAAGGCCAAGCTCTTGCAGAAAGCACATTGATGTACTTCTAAACTCCATGAATGAAAAAGAGCTTGTCGTGATAGAAGCCACAGCCGAAGGCATTAAGAAAGCCAGAGAAACGGAGGTTCCAGAATAAGGGCCTCTGTTTTTTGCGCCATTTTAGGGGCTGCCGCTAAGTGGCAAGCAGGGCAACTGTAGCCACAGTTGCTATTTTTGACGTTCCAGCCTTCCGGCCAGAACGCAAAAATCTGCTTGTTGGGGAGCCTCCCCAAACCCGGC
>CAJUFE010000065.1 GCA_910585635.1 uncultured Lachnospiraceae bacterium
TTCAGTTGTCAATTTTCGGTTAGAATCTCATTCATTGAGATTCCGAGAAGTTATCGATCGCAAAAATGCGGTAAGGACTTGCATTTTTCCTTCTCATGCGCTATACTATTACCGTCATATGTCGGAAATGGAGGTGTCTGTATGGCGAGACCGTCCCGATGCCGGCGGATCTGCTTTGAGCCGAAGTACGGCCGTTTCGGCCCCTGCGGGACGGAGGAGACCGGTCAGGTCCTCCTGACCGTAGATGAATTTGAGGCAGTCCGCCTGATCGACCATGAGAAAAGGACCCATGAGCAGTGCGCGAAGCAGATGGGGGTATCCCGCACCACGGTCACCGAGATGTACGAGCGCGCCAGGACAAAGATCGCGGACTGCATCGTCAACGGGAAGACACTATGCATTTCCGGCGGGAACTACGCGCTCTGTGACGGTTCGGCCAGGAGCTGCTGCGGGAGGAACTGTGACAGAGCCGATCACAGGGCCGTAGGACAGGCCACGACAAGAAAGGAAGTAGATGATATGAAGATCGCGGTAACGTATGAGGATGGAAATGTATTCCCGCATTTCGGGCATACAGAGTATTTTAAGGTCTACCAGGTGGAAGACGGGAAGATCGGGGACGCCCAGGTGGTGAGCACCGAAGGGAGCGGCCATGGCGCTCTGGCCGGTCTGCTCTCTGGTCTCAAGGTGGATGTGCTGATCTGCGGCGGGATCGGCGCAGGCGCACAGGCGGCTATGGCTGAGGCGGGGATCCGGCTTTACGGGGGTGTATCCGGCAGCGCGGACCAGGCCGTAGAGGCCTTCCTTGCAGGGAGCCTTGCCTATGATCCGGATGTCCATTGCGATCACCATGGAGAAGGCCATCACCACGGAGAGGGCCATGCCTGCGGAGCGGATAAGCATGGCTGTGGAGGGCATGGCGGCAGCTGCCATTGACCTGCAGGGAGCCTGCACGTAACAGCCCAGGGTATCTGGACTGTTACGCCTGCACAGGGGTCCAACATAACAAAGACAGAAAGCGATCGTAAAAGGAGGACGAGATCATGAAGTATGTATGCGATGTTTGCGGATGGGAATATGACGAGGAAGCCGGATATCCGGATGGCGGTATCGCGCCAGGCACGAAATGGGAGGATGTACCCGAGGACTTTGTGTGTCCTTTATGCATGGTAGGGAAGGATCAATTCTCGGAGGCGTAAAGGGCGGGATGTCACAGAAGACCAATCGCAGACCTGGGGGATGCCGATGGATGCGGTGGTAGCTTCTAAAAGAACGCTTCTAAGAAAGAACGTTTGGTAAGACCAGATCTCCGATGGAGGGGAAAAAGGCAGGCCCATAGAGGCTGTCGCAAAAGAGCGGATCGACGCATTTTGTGACAGTCTCTTTTCGTGCCATGGACTCTGGCATTAGCGATCACCGTGTCTCCACGATATACCGCCCGGCATTTTTACCGGCTTCCGCCCCCACCAGGTCATAGCCCTTCTGGCGATAGTGGAACTGGTCCTTCATCAGCCCGCGGTCGGCAAAGGTGGCAAACAGACGGCTCACCAGGACGATATCCTCATTCTGGGCCGCCAGCCGCTCCTGGGCCTCCTGGATCGGGAGATAGAGCTTTGGGTCGTCGCGATGGTTCCCGATCCGGATCAGAAAGCAGGTCTCGATCTTGCAGGTGTCTAAAAATGAGTGGAGCATATGGGCCGTCCGCTGTCGGTAGGTCTCTGGATCGGTGTGCAGGTCGCCGTCCGTACAGCCCTGGCACCAGACCGTCAGACGGTGCCGGATCTGGATCTTCTGCTCTTTGAGCCAGGTCTCGCAGCGCCTCATGCGGCGGACCCCGTCCTGGTAGTAGGGGGTCCCGGGGAGCCATTCTGCGATGGTAGAACCGCCTTTCGCGCAGGATACGCCCACCACAGGGATCCCGGTCTCCTCCACATAGGCGTTCACGAACGCGGATACCAGAGAGCCGGTCTTCATCCCCGGCTCGTATACCCCGGCGATATCATCTTCATCCTTCCCAAAAGGCTCTGTCAAGGGATACAGGCGGTCCGGGGACGTGACGGCGCGAAATTCATAGCCTGTACCGGGCCGCACCGCCGGCGCCTCCTGGGCCCTGCCCCGGCCAGCCATGTTGCTCTGGCCCATGAACATGATCAGATCCACCTTTTCCATAACTATCTGCGCCTCCTCGCTGAACATCGGTTAAAGCCAGTTTACTATTTCCAGGCAGAAAAGGGAATGGAAAATATCGACGGACCGCTTGGGAAAAGCCGACTTTTTTCAAGGGGGCCAGTTTGGGTTGTTTTTATGAAAGGGATATGGTATGATCGAGGATACACGGAGAAAGGGTTGATCTCAAGGAGGGCAGCATACGTGGCACAGATACGTTTGGACCGTTTTTTAGGCGAGATGGGGACTGGCACCAGGACACAGATCAAGGAGCTGGCCAAAAAAGGCCGGGTATCGGTCAATGGGCAGGTGGAGAAAAAGACTGACCGGAAGGTAGACCCGGCGGCAGACACGATCTGTGTGGACGGCCGCCCGGTGGCCTACACCCGATGGAGCTACTACCTGTTAAATAAGCCCCAGGGCGTGGTCTCAGCCTGCAGGGATGACCGCTATCCCACGGTGGTGGACCTGATCCAGGACGCGGACCGGAAGGATCTTTTTCCGGTGGGGCGGCTGGATATCGATACGGAAGGCCTTCTTTTGATCACCAATGACGGGGATCTGGCACACCGTCTGCTGTCGCCCAAAAAACATGTGGACAAGGTCTACTTTGCCACTGTGGAAGGGAGGCTCCCGGCGGACTATGCAGAGCAGCTGGCGGCTGGTCTGGTTTTAGAGGATGGGACCAGGACGCTGCCCGCAGAGCTGACGGTCCAGCGGGAAGAGCTCACATTCCAGAAGGAAGAGCTCGCAGTCCGGCGGGAAGGCGATGAGGGGAGGTTCGATGTCCTCCTGACCATACGGGAAGGAAAGTTCCACCAGGTCAAGCGGATGTTCGAGGCCATGGGCTGCCGGGTGGCCTATCTGAAACGGGTGGCTATGGGGCCGCTGAAACTGGATGAGAGCCTGGCTCCCGGAGAGTATCGGCCGCTGTCCCAGGAGGAGCTGGCGAAGCTGGATATCCGATCGTGATGCCAGGACAAAACGCTTTTGGGGTCAAAACACGTTTTACCACGACAGCTTGCTATTGAATGGAGGGATACAGGATGATCGACAGATTGCTGGCGCAAAAACAGGCCGTGATCTTTGACTTAGACGGGACGCTGGTGGATTCCATGTGGATGTGGCGGGCCATCGATATCGAATACCTGGGAAGGTTCGGCCTGGCCTGCCCGCCAGGGCTCTCGAAGGCTATCGAGGGGATGAGCTTTACAGAGACGGCCTGCTATTTCCAGGAGCATTTCCAGCTGCCCCTGACAGTGGAGGCGATCAAGGCGGACTGGACGGCCATGTCCATCGAAAAATACCGGACCCAGGTCCCCTTGAAGAAAGGGGCCAGGGCTTTCCTGGCGTATATCAAAAGACTAGGGCTGCCCATGGGGATCGCCACCAGCAATTCCAGACAGATCGTGGATACGGTCCTTGGGGCGCTGCAGATCCAGGACTATTTTACGGATATCACCACCGGCTGCGAGGTGGCCATGGGAAAACCGGCTCCGGATGTCTATCTGAAGGTGGCCGAAAAGCTCCGCGCGGACCCAGCCTGCTGTCTGGCCTTTGAGGATGTACCGGCGGGGATCCTGGCCGGTAAGGCCGCTGGGATGACCGTGGTGGCGGTGGAGGACCGCTTTTCCCAGGAGATCCGGCGGGAAAAGGAGGCATTGGCCGACTATTTCATCGAAGACTATGAGGCGCTCTTTGCCAGTGTGGATGGGCCGGAGGAGGAGCGGGCGGCGGTCTGACACGCTGTGGCAGGCCAAAGCCTTTGACGGTGTTGCATCGATCCTATGTGGGCTGTCACTGTGAACGTGCAGAGGAGCTTCCGGGTGTACCAAAGAAAGTTGCGAAGGGACGCCGGACAGACCATGGGGAGGAAGGAGCCAGGCGTATGGAAAAGGGAAGGGCGTTCTTGCCGGTCAGCCGGGCGGATATGGCGGAGCGGGGATGGGAGCAGTGCGACTTTGTGTACGTCACCGGCGATGCCTATGTGGACCATCCGTCCTTTGGCACGGCCATCATCAGCCGTGTCCTGGAGGCCCACGGCTATCGGGTGGGCATCATCGCCCAGCCGGACTGGACCGAGGATGAGAGCATCGCCATACTGGGGGAGCCCCGGCTGGGCTTTTTAGTCTCCGCCGGAAATATGGATTCCATGGTCAACCATTACAGCGTCTCCAGGAAACGTCGCCGGGAGGACAGCTATACCCCTGGCGGGGTGATGGGGAAGCGGCCGGACTACGCGGTGGTGGTCTACGGGAACCTGATCCGCCGCACCTTTAAAAGGACCCCTATCATCCTGGGCGGGATCGAGGCCAGCTTGCGCCGGCTGGCCCATTATGACTACTGGTCCGACCAGCTGAAGCACTCGGTCCTTGTGGATTCCCAGGCAGACCTGATCTCCTACGGGATGGGTGAGCGGTCGATCGTCGAGATCGCGGAAGCCTTGGACAGCGGCATCGCCGTTTCGGATATCACCTTCATCGACGGGACCGTCTATAAAGCCAAGAGCGCGGACCAGGTATACGATGGGATCAGTCTCCCTTCCTTTGATGAGCTGAAGGTGGATAAAAAGGCCTATGCCAAAAGTTTCTATATCCAATATGGCAATACGGATCCATTTTCCGGAAAGCGACTGATCGAACGATATCGGGATAACCTATATATCGTCCAGAACCCTCCCGCTAAGCCTTTAACGGAGCAGGAGATGGATGATGTGTACAGCCTTCCCTATACCCGGACCTACCATCCCTCCTATGAAGGGGCGGGAGGCGTGCCGGCGATCCGGGAGATCCAGTTCAGCCTGATCAGCAGCCGGGGATGCTTCGGGGCCTGCAGCTTCTGCGCGCTGACCTTCCACCAGGGGAGGATCGTCCAGGCCAGGAGCCATGGATCCCTTCTGGAGGAGGCGGCGCTCCTGACGGAGGAGGCGGATTTTAAGGGCTATATCCACGATGTGGGAGGCCCTACAGCTAATTTCCGTTTCCCCTCCTGCGAAAAGCAGCTGGTCCATGGGACCTGCTTAAGGCGGCAATGTCTCTTCCCGGACCCCTGCCCCAGCCTGCGGGCCGACCATTCCGACTATATCCAGCTCTTGCGCAAGCTCCGAAAGCTCCCCAAGGTCAAAAAGGTCTTTATCCGCTCCGGCATCCGCTTCGACTATGTGCTGGCCGATAAGAGCCCGGCCTTTTTAGAGGAGCTCTGCCGCCACCATGTCAGCGGACAGCTGAAGGTGGCGCCGGAGCATGTCTCGGATGTGGTCCTGTCCAGGATGGGTAAACCGCGTAACCAGGTCTATGAACGGTTTGCAAAGGCCTATGCTGCTATGAATGATCGGCTGGGGAAAAAGCAGTATCTCGTCCCCTACCTGATGTCCTCCCATCCAGGCTCTTCCCTGAAGGAGGCGGTGGAGCTGGCAGAGTACGTCCGGGATCTGGGCTATATGCCGGAGCAGGTGCAGGATTTTTATCCTACCCCCTCCACGATCTCCACCTGTATGTACTATACCGGGCTGGACCCCAGGACCATGGAGCCTGTCTATGTGCCGGTGGATCCTCATGAAAAGGCCATGCAGCGGGCGCTGATCCAATACCGGGACCCGCAGATGTACGATCTGGTGGAAGAAGCCCTGGTCAAAGCCGGGCGGAGGGATCTGATCGGTCTTGGCCCCCGATGCCTGATCCGCCCCAGGCGGGCGGCGGGGAGTGGACTATCTGCGGCGGGGACGGGCAGGCAGGATAGGTCTCCGGCAGAGAAAGGCAGCAGCGACAGGAAGGGTCCTGCCAGGCAGAGTATGCGCAACAGGAGAGAGACGGTAAAAGACTGGACGGGACAGAACAAGGCCGGACAGGCTCGGATAGCAGATGGCCGGCAAAAGCAGGAAAAGCAGGCGGACTCTGGCGCGGACCACAGTAAAAAAAGGAAGACCATCCGAAATATCCATAAAAAGAAGAGGTAGACCATATGAAAAGCAATAAAAAGATCGCGATCGTCACCGGAGCATCCTCCGGGATGGGCAGAGAGACAGCTATCCAGCTGGCCGACCGTTTTGGCGGAAAGCTGGATGAGATCTGGGTGGTGGCCAGAAGGAAGGAGCGGATGGAAGAGCTCATCGGTCATGTGCCGGTGGCACTCCGTATCTTCCCCATGGATATCACCGACAGGATCCAGTTGGAGCGGTTAAGGATGGCATTAGAGGCGGAGAGGCCGAAGGTGGTGTTTTTGGTGAACGCCGCTGGTTTCGGGAAGATCGGGCGGGTGGGATCCCTCCCTTTGGCCGACGAGACGGGCATGATCCAGTTAAATTGCCAGGCGCTGTGCATGGTCACCCACCTGGTGCTGCCCTACATGGCCCCCCATGGGCGGATCTTGCAGTACGCCTCAGCGGCCTCCTTCCTCCCCCAGCCAAGATTTGCCATCTACGCGGCCACAAAGGCCTTTGTGGTCAGCTACAGCCGGGCCCTCAACGCCGAGCTGTCCGGAAAAGACGGAAAGGGCATCCATGTGACCGCTGTCTGCCCGGGACCGGTCAAGACAGAGTTTTTCGACATCGCGGAGACCACAGGGAGCATCCCCTTGTATAAACGGCTGGTGATGGCCGATCCGGTCAAGGTGGTGGATCGGGCCATCCGGGACAGCCTGATGGGAAAGAGCCTGTCCATCTATGGGCCGCTGATGCAGGCCTTCGCCCTGCTGGCTAAGGCGATCCCCCACTCCTGGATCCTGCCCTTTTTCCGATGAGCATCAGATGTTCTTAAGGACAGCCCTTTCGGCAGATCTGGCCGGATGCCGTAACAGTCCAGGGCATCTGAACTGCTACGATGAATGGACGAAAGTGCAAAAAATAGAACGAAAGAGATGGATGACTGATGAAAAAACGAGGACTTGAAAAGGGGGAGTATGGCTACCGCGAGCAACACAAGAAGCAGCAGCTCTTATTGATCTTCCTGGGCGTCCTGGCGATCCTCCTGCAGCTTGGAGCCAGGCGCTTTACCCAGCAGGCCGCCTTTCAAAATATCCTGACTGTGATGGCGATCGTGTCCGTGCTCCCGGTGGCGAACCTGGCCGCGCCGTTTTTGGCCTCCTTCCGCTATAAGACCCCGGGACCGGACTTTTATCAGGCGCTGTCCCCCTATGAAGGGCAGATGGCCGTCCTTTACGATCTGATCATCACCTCCAAGGAGCTGATCATGCCCATGGACGGTGTGGTGGTCCATCCTTTGGGCACGTTCTTTTACTGCTCTGACCCAAAGCTTTCGATCCAAAAGGCGGAGGCCTTTTTAAACGACTTCTTTTGCGCCCAGCATCTGGACCCCCATGCTAAGGTCTTTACAGAGGAAGCCGCCTTTTTTAAACGGATCGCCTCGCTAAAGCCCTCGGACGGCTATGAGGATGACGGGAGTGTAGCGTTTACGATCCGTTCGCTGAAAAATCTTTCTATGTAAGATCCTTCTATAAGTGACAGGCGGTGTGGACGAGCATGCAGATATTTACGATCAAAGAAAATGAAGCCGGGCAGCGGCTGGATAAGTTCCTGGCCAAATATCTGGCCCTGGCCCCCAAAAGTTTTTTCTATAAGATGATGCGGAAAAAGAACATCACCCTGAACGGCAGACGGTGCGAAGGGAATGAGCGGCTGGCCCTGGGAGATGAAGTCCGCTTTTTCCTGTCAGACGAGACGATACGGAAATTCCAAAAATCCCAGGCGGAGTCCCAAATGCCCCGGATAGAGTCCCAAAAGTCTCGGGCGGAGTCTCAAATGCCCCAAGCGGAGGCGCCAAAGTTCCAGGCGGGCCGCCCAGATCGCGCGGCTTTCAAGACAGCAGAGAGCCTCCGGGCCAGATGGCCTTATGGATGGAAGATCCTCTACGAGGACGGACATATCCTGCTGATCGACAAACCGGCCGGCCTCCTCTCCCAGAAAGCTAAGGAGAGCGACCGCTCCCTGGTAGAAGAGATCATCGACTATCTGCTGGTCTCCGGTCAGCTCACCCCCGAGCAGCTTAAGACCTTCCGCCCCTCGGTCTGCAACCGTCTGGACCGGAACACCAGCGGCCTTATCGTGGCCGGCAAGTCCCTGGCAGGGCTCCAGATCATGTCCCAGGCCTTTAAGGACAGGAGCCTGGAAAAATACTACCAGTGCATCGTGGCCGGACGGCTGACAAGAGAACAGCGGATCGAGGGCTTCCTGCAAAAGGACGAGAGGACCAACCAGGTTAAGGTCACCTCCGTCGAGACAAAAGGCAGTCTGCCCATCCGCACCGCCTATACGCCCATGGCCGGCAATGAGGCCTATACGCTGCTCGAGGTCCGTCTGCTCACCGGCCGCACCCACCAGATCCGCGCCCACTTAGCCGCCATCGGCCATCCGATCTTAGGGGATCTAAAATACGGCTCCCGAAAGGTGAACGATGCCGTGCAAAAGCGATACGGCATCCGCTCCCAGCTCCTCCACTCCTGGAAGCTGGTCCTGCCAGAGCTTCCAGCGCCCCTGGACGCCCTGAGCGGAAGGTCCTTCACCGCGCCCCTGCCGCCGGTCTTCCAGAAGGTGATCAGCCAGCTAAAGATAGTCCGCGGAGAAACTGGACGAAGCTAACAGCACAGAAGATCCCGGTCTCCCGCCTGGCCTGTCATCGGTGCGGATCAAAGACATATGGTCATATACGGGGGGATGATCCATCAGAGTCCATGCTTGACATCAGCTCACTAACAAGGTATAGTATTTACGAGATCAAGCGCGGACCATCCAAGGTCCGCCCACAGAACAAACGGAGAATGGAACGAGCAGGAAGGGATAGGATATGGCAAAGATCATTTTAACAGGCGACAGACCCACGGGCAAGCTGCATGTCGGCCACTATGTGGGCTCGCTAAAACGGAGAGTGGAGTTACAGGAGTCCGGCGGCTATGATCAGATCTTCATCATGATCGCCGACGCCCAGGCATTGACCGATAATGCGGACGATCCGGAGAAGGTCCGCCAGAACATCATCGAGGTGGCCTTAGATTACTTGTCCGTGGGGTTAGATCCCGCAAAGTCTACTTTATTTATACAATCCCAGGTCCCCCAACTGTGCGAGCTGTCCTTTTACTATATGAACCTGGTGACCGTATCCCGCCTCCAGCGGAACCCCACCGTAAAATCCGAGATCCAGATGCGGAACTTTGAGACCAGCATCCCGGTAGGCTTTTTTACCTATCCGATCAGCCAGGCAGCGGACATCACCGCCTTTAAGGCCACCACAGTGCCGGTGGGCGAGGACCAGATGCCTATGCTGGAGCAGACCCGGGAGATCGTCCACAAGTTCAATACGGTCTATGGGGAGACCCTGGTGATGCCGGATATCCTCCTGCCAGACAATAAGGCCTGCCTGCGCCTGCCCGGCATCGATGGCAAGGCGAAGATGAGCAAGTCCCTGGGCAACTGTATCTTCTTATCCGACACAGAGAAGGATGTGCAGAAGAAGATCATGTCCATGTTCACCGACCCGAACCATCTGAAGGTGGAAGACCCGGGCCAGGTGGAGGGCAATCCGGTGTTCACCTACTTAGACGCCTTCTGCCGGGACGAGCATTTCGCCAAGTACCTTCCGGACTATGATGACCTGGAGGCCCTCAAGGCCCACTACCGGCGGGGCGGCTTAGGAGACGTAAAGGTAAAGAAATTCCTGAACAAAGTGATCCAGGAGGAGCTTGCGCCGATCCGGGAGCGGCGCAAGCAGTTCGAACAGGATATCCCTGCTGTCTATAAGATCCTGGAGGAAGGCAGCCGGAAGGCCGAGGCAGTGGCTGCCCAGACGTTGGCCGATGTGAAGAAGGCTATGAAGATCGACTATTTCGCAGACCAGGCTCTGATCGAAGAGCAGGCCAAGCGTTTTCGGGAAGGATAAAACCGTCCAGATACCCTGGAAGGTTACAGGATACATGACCGTGAAGGGGCTGTGGCAGGATCGGGAGTCGGACCCGCCTGCGGCAGCCTCTCTTTACTATGGAGTCCTGCCGCCAGATAGACAGTGTGCGCACGAAGGTCTGGCCGGGAAGGAGAGAAGATGGGAACATGGCATACAAGAGGCCTAAGAGGCTCCGGTCTGGAAGACCTGATCAACCACACCAATGACCGTTATAAGGAAAAGGGCCTGGCCCTGATCCAGAAGATCCCCACCCCGATCACCCCCATCGAGATCGATAAGGCCAGCCGCCATATCACCCTGGCCTATTTTGGGCAGAAGAGCACCGTGGACTACATCGGGGTCGTACAGGGCCTTCCCGTCTGTTTCGACGCCAAAGAATGCCGCACGGACACCTTCCCCCTACAGAACATCCATCCCCATCAGATCGCCTTCATGAAGGACTTTGAGGCGCAGGGGGGCATCGCCTTCATCCTCCTGTCCTTCACCACCAGGAATGAGGTCTACTATCTGCCCTTCGACCATGTAGCCGCCTTTTGGGAGCGGATGGAGACAGGGGGGCGCAAGAGCTTCACCTATGAGGAGATCGACCGGGACTATGGGGTCAGGTCCCACCGGGATATGTATGTCCACTATCTGGAGCCGCTGCAGAAGGACCTGGACCGGAAGCATTTGTGAACAGTACGGTACTTTTCATACGTAACCCCTTGACTGATCTTGGCTGATCTGTAGAAAGAAAGGCACGGAACCTGTTGACAACCTCCGATCTCTTCCGATATAATAGGTAGGCACGTTATCAGATCATCACTGTACCATGTGAAAGCGAAAGGAACCCCTTATGGCCGATAAATTGATCCACACCCCCGAAGGCGTCCGGGATATCTATGACGCAGAGTGTCTGCAGAAGCTGAAAGTACAGGAGCAGATCCTAAAGGTCCTGCATCTTTACGGGTACCGGCATATCGAGACCCCCAGCTTCGAGTTTTTTGATATCTTCAGCAAGGACCGGGGGAGCGTCAGCTCCCAGGAGATGTTCAAGTTTTTTGACCGGGATAATGAGACCCTGGTGCTGCGCCCCGATATGACCCCGGCGATCGCCCGTTGTGTGTCGAAATATTTTGCGGACGAGACCATGCCGCTGCGCCTCTGCTATCTGGAGCGTACCTTTACGAACAATACCAGCTATCAGGGACGTTTAAAGGAAGCCACCCAGACCGGAGCGGAGATGATCGGGGATGATTCCAGCGACGCGGACGGTGAGATGATCGCCATGGTGATCGACTGCTTAAAAGCCGCCGGGCTGGAGAGCTTCCAGGTGGAGCTAGGGCAGGTGGAGTTCTACTTAGGGCTGGTGGAAGAGGCCGGGATCGACCTAAAGACCCAGGAAAAGCTGCGGGAGCTGATCGATAATAAGAACTTTTTTGCCGTGGAGGAGCTTTTAGACTCCTGTGCCATGAGCCAGCGGTCCAGAGAAGCGTTCCTGCGTCTGCCGGAGCTCTTCGGATCCATCGACCAGATCCGGAAGGCCAGAGAGCTGACGGAAAACCCCCGGTCCCTCTTCGCCATCACACGGCTGGAGAAGGTCCATGAGATCATGGAGAACTACGGTCTTTCCGGCTACGTCTCCTACGACCTGGGGATGCTGAGCAGCTATCAGTATTATACCGGGATCATCTTCAAGGCCTATACCTATGGCATCGGCGATCATGTGGTCACCGGCGGACGTTACGATAAGCTGCTGCAGCAGTTTGGCAAGGACGCGCCGGCCGTGGGGTTTGGGATCGCGGTAGACCGGCTCCTGATGGCGCTGGCCAGCCAGAAGATCCGTCTCGAGGTGGAGACGACCGAGACCATGATCCTTTTCGATGTCTCCGCCCGGATACCGGCTCTGGGGATGGCGAACAGCTTACGGCAGCAGTCCCGCCAGGTGGTCTGCCAGCGGAAGCATCAGACCCCTTCTGTGGAGGACTATATCCAGATGGCCCGGCGGGCCGGGATGAGCCAGGTGTTCTATGTGTTCGGGGACGGCAGCCAGGTCAAGGTGTACGATGTGGCTGCGGGTACCTGCCGCCAGGTGGACCTGGCCGTGTACCTGGGTGAGGTGTAGTCTGGGCAGCGGAAGGCCTGCCGTAAAAGGAAGAACCGACCGTTGAAAGGTGTCTGTCCGTACAGAAGGATACCGGCCATACAAAAATATCGGCCGGACATAGTCAGGATGGCAGAGACGGCATGGATGAAGGGATCTGAAGGAGACCGGATGGACCGGACAAGAAGGAGAGAAGGATGAGATATCTGACCGTAGCCCTGGCAAAGGGCAGGCTTGCCGATAAGGGGATGGCGCTCTTTGAGCGGATCGGGATCGGCTGTGAGGAGATGAAGGATAAAAGCTCCCGGAAGCTGATCTTCGTGAACGAGGAGCTTAAGATGCGTTTTTTCCTGGCAAAGGCCAATGATGTCCCCACCTATGTGGAGTACGGGGCCGCCGACCTGGGGATCGTGGGCAAGGATACGCTCTTAGAGGAGGGACGGAAGCTCTACGAGGTCTTAGACCTGGGGATGGGGCGGTGCCGCATGTGCGTGTGCGGGCCTGAGGAAGCCAGAGAGCGCTTACAGCATCATGAGCTGATCCGGGTCGCCACCAAGTATCCCCATATCGCAAAGGACTATTTTTACAATAAAAAATACCAGACTGTGGAGATCATCAAGCTGAACGGGTCGATCGAGCTGGCTCCCATCGTGGGGCTGGCAGACGTGATCGTGGATATCGTGGAGACCGGCAGCACATTAAAGGAGAACGGTCTGGTGATCTTAGAGGAGGTCTGCGGCCTATCCGCGCGGATGGTGGTGAACCAGGTGAGCATGAAGCGGGAGAACGAGAGGATCTCCCAGGTGATCAAAGGCTTGCAGAAGATCGTAAGGGAGGAATGAGCATGAGGATCGTCCGGCTAGATGAAAGGACAAGAGAGGATATCCTGGAGGGCCTGCTGAAACGGGACCCCAACAATTATCCCCAATATGAGGAAACGGTCCAGGAGATCGTGGAGACGGTGCGTGCGAAGGGGGATGAGGCCCTTTTCGCCTATACAGAACGTTTTGACAAGGTAAAAGTGGATGGAGGGAACATCCGCGTGACCGACGAAGAGGTCCAGGAGGCCTTCGAAAAGGTGGACCCAAAGCTCCTTTCCGTCATGAAAAAGTCCATGGCGAACATCAAGGAGTACCATCAGCGCCAGATCCGCCAGAGCTGGTTCGACACCAAGCCCGACGGGCGGATCCTGGGACAGAAGATCACACCGCTAGAGCGTGTGGGCGTCTACGTCCCCGGCGGAAAGGCGGCCTATCCTTCCACCGTCCTGATGAACGTGGTCCCGGCCGAGGTGGCCGGTGTGGAGCATATCGTGATGGTCACGCCTCCCGGAAAGGACGGGAAGGTGGATCCGGTCACCTTGACCGCCGCCCATTTAGCCGGGGTGACCGAAGTCTACCGGGTCGGCGGCGCCCAGGCGATCGCCGCTCTGGCTTTCGGCACCCGGTCGATCCCCCGTGTGGCTAAGATCGTAGGGCCGGGGAACATCTTTGTGGCTCTGGCGAAAAAGGCCGTCTACGGCCATGTGAGCATCGACAGCATCGCAGGCCCCAGCGAGATCCTAGTGATCGCTGACGAGACGGCGGATCCCCGGTATGTGGCGGCCGATCTTTTGAGCCAGGCCGAGCACGATGAGCTGGCCAGCGCGATCTTGATCACCACCAGCATGACCCTTGCAGAGGCCGTCTCCAAAGAGGTGGACGGTTTCGTAAAAGACCTTTCCCGGAAGGCGATCTTAGAAAAGTCATTGGAGAACTACGGCTACATCCTGGTGGCGGAGGATCTTATGCAGGCGGTGGAGACGGCTAACGCGATCGCATCAGAGCACTTAGAGATCATGACCAAGGCCCCCTTTGAGGTGATGACCAAGATCCGCAACGCCGGCGCGATCTTTATCGGCCCCTACAGCTCCGAGCCCCTTGGCGACTATTTCGCCGGACCCAACCATGTGCTGCCCACGAATGGGACGGCCAAGTTCTTCTCCCCCCTGGGAGTGGATGACTTCGTGAAAAAGTCCAGCGTGATCTATTATTCCAGAGAGGCCCTAGAAAAGGTCCACCAGGAGATCCAGCTGTTCGCTGCCTCCGAGCAGCTGACCGCCCATGCGAATTCGATCAAGGTACGGTTCGAAAAAAAGGAGGCCATATGAGGACGGCGACCATAGAACGGAACACGAAGGAGACGAAGATCTCCATGACCCTGGAGCTGGACGGGAGTGGAAAGGCGGATATCGCCACCGGGATCGGATTTTTTGACCATATGCTGGAGAGCTTTGCCCGGCACGGGTTCTTCGACTTGAGTCTTAAGGTGGCGGGCGATCTGCAGGTGGATACCCACCACACCATCGAGGATGTGGGGATCGTCCTGGGAAGGGCCATAAGGGAGGCTGTGGGCGAGAAGAAGGGGATCTGTCGTTACGGCTCTAAGATCCTGCCTATGGACGAGGCGCTGCTGCTGTGCGCCCTGGACTTATGCGGCCGCCCGTATCTGGTCTATGACCTTAAGCTGGCGAGAGAATATGTAGGCAGCCTGGAGACGGAGATGATCCGGGAATTCTTTTATGCTGTCTCCTATGCCGGAGAGATGAACCTGCACATCAAGCAGCTTTCCGGTGATAACGCCCATCACATCATCGAGGGTGCGTTCAAGGCCTTCGCCAAGGCACTGGATGAGGCCACCAGGATCGACGGGCGGATCGAGGGCGTACTCTCTACGAAGGGGAGTCTGTAGAGCCGGTCATGAAGTATAGAGTCCCGCCGTCCGATAGGCGGCATGGGTCCAGGGCTGCTGTGCGCCAGTGGCATACGTTCAGCAATGACCGGAGCGTAGAGTCAGATGCGCCACCAGAGCTCCATGTGTGGCGTGATCATCTTACCATGAGAAAAAGACAGGAGATACGGGGATGGCAGAGAAGAAAGAGAAGATCGCGGTGTCCGATAAGATGATGGGGCTGCTTTATCTGGATAAGTCCCTTTACATAGGAGTAGCAGGACTGATCCTGGGTCTGTCCTTCCTCCTGGGAGGGATCTTTATCTATATCTTCATGAAGGGCGCCTATGAACGCCAGCAGGAAGCTCCCAACTATTTTGACCCGTTCCAGGGCACTGGCTACAGCGCCATATCGGCCCAGCTGGCTACCGACTATTTTGCCGAGCATGTGAAGGAAGGCTACCGGCTGTATTTTGGCTTTGATCCCTCCTTTGAGCCCTTCATCTTCTGCGCGGACGGGGAGGCAGGGGAGGAGCTTAAGGCGCTGATCGACGCCACGGTCAATGGGTACGATGACGGGCTGCCGCCCATGCTCAGGCTCACCGGCTTTTCCAGGCCTCTGACCTCGGAGATCATGGGCTATGCCCGGGATGCCTACAGCCAGATGTGGTCCGATGAGACGATCCCGATCAGTTCGGATGAGCTCTATCAGATGGTGGGGGACTATTACCTGGATACCCGCCCCTCCAGCTTTTTCGCCGAATATCCCTGGGTGATGGCACTGTTCGCCGTCCCGGCGGCGATCCTGGCTGTGGGGTTGAACGCCCTCTTCCAGTACCGGAAATGGATCAAAGCCCAGATCGTCCGTCTGGAGCGTTATCGGGAATGGCTCCCCACGGCGGACCGGGAGCTGGAGCACACGGAACGCTTTGCTAAAAGACTGCCCCTTTATCTTACCGAGCATTTCCTGATCACCGCCGCCTATTCTCTGGACGTGATCCCCTATGAGGCCATCCAGCTGTTCTCGGAGAGCGGCAGCCTTTTGCTGGCGGTGACAACAGACGGGGAGACCCATATCCTGGCCGACCGGCTGCGCTGTGACGGCTGCTATGACCGGCTGCTCATAGAGCTCCATAAGAGACAGGAGATAGCGGCGATCGGCAATGTGCTCTGACGATATGGGTACTTTTACAGACCGTTTGGCCGACTGTACGATCGGCCTGGAAAGGATCTATACATCATAAAAATGCGGTTTGGACTGGATGAAAATGTGAAAGCAGAAGGGATCAGAGACACATGGATGATCTAAAAAGACCGCGCAGACGGGTTGTGATACAGGAAAAAGAGAGGAGAGAGCTATGCAGCTTTACCCAGCGATCGATCTGAAGAACGGACAGTGTGTCCGGTTAAGACAGGGGGCCTTTAAAGATATCACCGTATATTCTGACGCCCCGGAAAAGGTAGCGGCCTACTGGCAGGAGCAGGGGGCCACCTTCCTCCATCTGGTGGACTTAGACGGTGCTCTGGCTGGCCATTCCGTCAATGCACCGGTGATCAAAAGGATCGCGGAGACGGTGGCCATCCCGATCCAGGTGGGGGGCGGGATCCGCACAAAGGAAGATGTCCAGAGCATGCTGGCCCTGGGCGTCAAGCGGGTGATCATCGGGACCAAGGCGGTGGAACGGCCGGCTTTCTTAAAGGAGATGACTGATACCTTTGGCAGTGACGCCATCGTGGCCGGGATCGATGCAAAGGACGGGATGGTGGCGATCCAGGGCTGGGAGCAGGTGAGCACGGTCACAGCAGAGGAGCTGTGCATGCAGATGAAGGCTTACGGTGTCGCCCACATCGTCTACACCGATATCGCCAGGGACGGCATGCTCTCCGGGCCTAATGTGGAGGCCACAAAAAAGCTGACCCGGTCCACCGGCCTGGATGTCATCGCCTCCGGCGGGGTATCCTCCATGGAGGACTTAGCAAGGCTCTGCCAGGAGAAGATCTGCGGGGCGATCATCGGCAAGGCCCTGTATGAAGGAAAAGTGGATCTGGCTGCAGCGATCGCCCGGTTTGAGCGGAAGGAGCGGATAGCATGGATATAGATAAAGGATATAAGCATCTCTTGCTCAGCATGGGATGCAGAGAAGGGAAGGCGGTCAGCCTGGAGAATGGGCAGACGATCGAAGGGCAGACGATCCTCCAGCTCTGCCAGTACGGCAGCGACAATGGGGCGGACGGTCTCTTCATCGTAGATCTGTCCCAGGATGATGCGGACCACGACCGCACGATCCACACGATCAAGGAGGTGGCCCGTCAGATCGACACCCCGATCATCGCTTGGGGCCGGGTAAAGCGCTTGGAGGATGTAAAGAAATTTCTCTATGCCGGCGCCAGCGCCGTGTGCATCGATGCGGGCAGCGATGAAAATATGGCTCTCATGAAGGAGGCCTCCGACCGGTTCGGCAGTGAGAAGATCTTCGCCTATCTCCCGGCGATCCCCTATTTAAGCCGGGTAGAGGAGTACGCCCGGCTGGGGGCGTCCAAGGTGGTCTTAGACGGCGCCGGTCTGGAGAAGGAGCTGGCTAAAAAGGGCGGCAGAGCCGCGGCCAGTACCCATAGCCCGGATGGCGGCTGCAGCGATATCCCCTTCCTTGTGCTGGACCGCACCACTACAGGGACAGGCAGGACCGGTGGGTTGGCTGATAAGCTCTCGAAGACGTTCCGACTGGCGGACAACATCCAGGGAGCGATCCTATATCATTCCTGGGCCGACCATTGCATGGAGCTCAAGCAGGATCTGAAGGCAAAAGGGCTCCCCATGGAGACCTTTGTGAGCAGCATCTCCTGGGATCAGTTCAAGCTGGACAGCAACGGCCTGATCCCGGTCATCGTCCAGGACCATAAGACCAGCGAGGTCCTGATGATGGCGTACATGAACGAAGAGGCCTTTGAGAAGACCCTGGCCACCGGGACCATGACCTATTACAGCCGCAGCCGCCAGAAGCTGTGGCTTAAAGGGGAGACCTCCGGTCATTTCCAGTATGTGCGGTCCTTATCTATAGACTGCGATAACGACACGATCCTGGCCAAGGTCCACCAGATCGGGGCGGCCTGCCATACGGGGAACAGGAGCTGTTTCTTTACGTCCCTGGCGGCGAAGGCCTATAAGGAAAAGGATCCCCTGAAGGTGTTCGAGGAGGAATACGCGGTCATCAAGGACCGGAAGGAGCACCCGAAGGAGGGCTCCTATACCAATTATCTTTTCGACAAGGGGATCGACAAGATCCTAAAGAAATGCGGGGAGGAGGCGACGGAGATCATCATCGCCGCCAAGAACCCGGACCCGGAGGAGATCAAATACGAGATCGCCGATTTCCTGTACCATATGATGGTGCTGATGGTGGAGAAGGGGATCACCTGGGAGGAGATCACGAACGAGGTGGCAGACCGATGAGGGGCTGCCGCCTCAAAACTTTAGGACAGCAGCCAATCGATCAGATACAGGGCTCTGATCCCATCATAGGAATCGATGTAGCTCCTATCCATGGACAGTACGATCTTTTCGTAGTTGTCCGGTATCATACGCAGGGGCTTAAGCTCCCGCTCCCGGGTCTCCGGCGACAGCATGCTCTCGGTCACTTGGATATACAGCTTATCCTTTGGCTTTTCGGCCACGAAGTCGATCTCTGCTCCGCCAATCTTGCCGACATAGACACGGTACTCCCTCCGGAGCAACTCCAGGAATACGATGTTTTCAAGTATGTGTCCTCGATCTGCGTCCCGATAGCCCAGCAGCATATTTCGGAACCCCATATCGATGATATAGTTTTTTTCCAGAGTCTTCAGGAGCTGCTTACCTTTCACATCATATCGGCTGACCGGATAAAAGATGAAGGCGCTGTGCAGCATAGAAAGATATCGGTCCACGGTCTTACCGGCGACATTTTTTCCTTTCCCGCTTTGGATGGCCCCCTCATTGGACAGAACATTGCCGATGCTGCTGGGAGACGTGATGCTGCCGATATTGGAGCAGAGGAACAGCACGAGCTTCTGGAGCGTCCCTTGATCGGCCTGCTTGTTGCGCTGGAGGATATCGCGTAATACTACGGTAGAGTAGATCCCCTCCAGGGCCTGCTCACTCCTGGTCTCATTGAACTGATATTCGCGCAGGATCGGCATACCGCCAAATTGTAGATATCGCTGGAACTTTTCCTCGATCGTGATGGCAGGCGCTGGTCCGTAGAAGGTCAAAAATTCTTTAAAGGACAAAGGCAGCATACGGATCTCCACATATCGGCCGGAAAGCAGGGTGGAAAATTCCGTGGAGAGCAGGTAGGCGTTGGAGCCAGTGATGTAGATATCTACGTTGTGATCGAGCCGGAAGGCTTCGATCGCCTTTTCCCAATGCTCTATCGCCTGGAGCTCATCAAAGATCAGATATGTCTTGCCGCCCTTTGGGATGCGTTCACTGACATAGTCATAAAAGGCAAGATAGTCGGTCAGATCACGATAGCGCAAAGATTCCATGTTCATATGGATGATATGGCGGTCATCTATGCCATTATCCGACAGATACTGATGGAACAGATCCAGCAAGGATGACTTTCCACATCTACGGATCCCGGTAACGATCTTGACCAGATCCACATCTTTATGTTCGACGAGTTGTTGCAGATACGTAGGGCGGTCGATAAGCTCAGCCATGATGTAGCCTCCTAAACTTTTTACCCTTAATTATAGCAGAAAAGCAAAAAAAATAAATAGTTTCATACTTAAAAGTCGAAAACTTTTAAAAAATCGACAATTATCGACTTATAAGTCCATAACTTTACACATCTTGAACTTGACTTATCCAGATATTATGCTAAGTTAAAGTGTAGAGGATGGAAGAAGATGCGTGCTGTATGAAAGCAGTGGCGAAAGATACAAGGGAAGACATACAGAAGGTGAAGGCTATGGAAAGTATGAAAGGGCATCAGGAGGATCCGCGCGACAGGACCCATGGAAAAAATGGAAAAGACCAGCATCGCAGACCTCACAGACGAGGGCAGGAGACGCTTTTAGGGCTGGTATGTAAAAACTGCGGCGGCACGCTGGAACTGGTGGACAGGACCCATGCTGTGTGTCCTTTTTGCGGACAGCGTTATCTGATCGATGAGGCGAAGGGGACGGTCATCCACATCCAGGTGGACCATGAGGGCGGCGAGGACCTGCGGCGGAAGCTTACGCGGACGAAAGGTGTGCTGACTGGTTTTCTGGCCACGGCCATTCTCCTGACCCTGGTCATCTTCGGCTTTAATGTGGTGGCTAGACGATCGGTCTTTTCCACCTCGGACTCGGATATCCCGGCAGAGGCGGGCGGAGAGCTTTTGGCGATCTTCTGCCAGGATATCTTTGGGAAGCCCTTCGGGGAGGTCTCAGCCAAGGAGCTGGGGAGCGTCCGGTATCTGCGCTGTTCCTATGAGCGGGAAGGGGACCAGGAACTGAACGTGATCCATTACAGCTTCACCGACTACCGGGACTGTGAGGATGAGCGGGCCTTCCAGAAGACCGTGGAGAAATGGACCTACCGCACGAAGAATGTCAGCTGGCCCTCAGACTACTCCATGTTCACAGGGCTCACCCGCATCGATACCACAGGTTCTACCTGGCTCTCGATGCTTCATTTTTCTCCAGACGCACCGATCCGCTATGTGGAGACCGAGGACAGTCTGGCTATGGTGGCACAGGTGTTAGATCCAAAAGCGGTGGAGATCTTACACATCGGGGCTGCGGGGATCTCGCTGGAAGGGATAGAGTCGTTTGTGGACCTGGAGGAGCTAAAGATCGATACTACGCTGGCCAGCAGCAGCGGACCTGTGGATATGAGCAGCATCGCGGCATGCAAGCATCTAAAACGTTTACGGCTGCGCTGCGGGGGCGGCTATGTGGGGCTGGATGCGCTGAAGGAGCTGCCAGAGCTGACTTCCCTGTATATCGAAGATATGCTTTTAGGCGAGTCTGACTTTTTAAAAGAGCTCCCCGGCCTGGAGGAGCTTTCCATCTATACCGGGGAAGAGCCGGATCTGACATCGTTGGAGCCGTTAAAGGGGCTAAAGCGGCTGTATCTGGTGGATCAGAAATACATCCCGGCACAGGAGATCCAGATCCTGCAGGGGATGCCCCGGCTGGAGGAGCTGATGATCGGGGCCGCCGACCCGGCATGTCTTGAGGAGATCGCAAAGCTGGGGAGCCTAAGGGCATTGGACCTGCACATGGGGATCTTCGTGTATCAGGTCCCTACTGATGTGTCGCCGTTGGCAGGGCTTACCCATCTGGAACGTCTCCAGATCGACAGCTTCTATGGAGGGACAGTCACAGGCATAGAGCCGCTCTTAAACCTGCCGGACCTTGTGACCTTCCGTCTGGGGCGCGTGGCGTCTGCCCCGGTAAAGCTGGCGCTGGATCCGGAGGCTTTGACCGACAACCCTTCGATCCAGGAGCTGGGATTTTCTACCTGCCGCCTGGAGGATGGGGCTACCGGGGAAGCTCTGGACTTTAAGTTCCTGGCCCATTATCCTGGGGTGCGATGGCTGTATCTGGATGACTGCGGCGTGACGGATGTGACCTTTGCAGAGGAGCTGGAGGATCTAAGGGGCTGCAGCCTGAAGCGGGATGCGATCGAAGATCTGAGCCCCTTGTCTGGATGTAAGAAGCTGGAGGTGCTGTGTGTGGACCCGGATGTGGCCTCTGGGGTGACGTTCCCTCCGGAAGTGCAGATATACACGAAGGTCAATGATGGGATCTATGGATATAGTATCTTTAAGTGATGCCGATCGTCTGCTGCGGCAGGATACAGGCATAGGAGAGCAGGTACAGGCCAGACCGGGCAGCGCTCGTGTCTGGCCTCCTTGATCTGCCTATCCATGGCACCCCGCGCAGGCCTTCGCTATCTGCCTATCCATGGCACCCTGCACAGGCCTTCGCTATCCGTCTACCCATGGCATCCCGCACAGGCCTTTGCTGACGGCGCGACAGCGCATCCGCCCATAGCGGTCTCCCGCAGGGCCGGAGGGAGCTGTCTCCCTACCCGGACCATGGTGTCCAGCATCTCGTCAAAGGGGATCAGCTGGCGGATGCCGCTCAAGGCAAGCTCCGCGCAGGTGAGCGCATTGGCCGCGCCGATGGCGTTGCGGTCCTGGCAGGGGTATTCCACCAGGCCCCCTACGGGATCGCACACTAACCCTAAAAGGTTCATCAATGCTGTGGAGGCGGCAGAGAGACATTGCTCCGGGGTCCCGCCCATCAGCTCTGTGGCGGCGGAAGCCGCCATGGAGGAGGCCACGCCCACCTCGGCCTGGCAGCCGCCCACCGCGCCGGCCACGGTGGCGTTGCGCATAGCCAGATAGCCGATCGCCCCGGCATTGTAGAGCGCCTGGAGCAGAGCCTCATCGGTTAGCCCGAAGCTTTCCTGCAGGGCCAGGAGGACGCCGGGGACCACGCCGGAGGAGCCGGCGGTGGGAGCGGCTACGATGAGGCCCATAGAGCCATTGACCTCCAGGACCGCCATAGCATAGGTGACCGCCCTGGACAGGACCGGGCCGCAGATGGAGAGTCCCTGTTCCAGGTGCCGGCTCAGCTTTTGGGCCTCGCCGCCGATCAGGCCGCTCATAGAGGGCTTCGGTGCATGGATCGGTGTGGTGGCCGCCGACCGCATGATCGAGAGGGCCTTCGCCATCCGTTCATCCAGGATATGGGGAGGGGTCTCCGTCATCTGTTCCTCCCGCTGGCGCATCACCCGGGAGATCGGCCAGCTCTGTTCCTTACAGATCGCCAGGAGCTCTGCACCGTTCTTAAAATCCATCGTTCCCATCTGTCATCCCTCCTCCTGGACGCCTGTGCGCCGATCCACATGACCGCTTGTATGCCAATCTTCCCGACGGTCTGTGCAGCGGTCCTCCTGGCTGTCTGCACAACGATCCCCATCCGTACAGCACTCTTCCTGACCCACTGCGTGAGGATCCCCCTGATCTCCAATAGGACGATCTTCATCCCCATTACCATGACTCTCGGTCTGTATGAGCATCACATGCTCGATATGCTCCTTCTCCAAGATCTTCCCCTGGACCGCCTCCGGGAGGTAGCCGTCAAATTCGATGATGCTGTAGGCACGGTCCCCCTTGGCTTCACGGAACAGCTTCATGAAGGCGATATTGATGCGGCTCTCGCTCAGGCAGCTGGTGATATAGGCCACCATCCCCACCTGGTCCTTATGGACCACGATCAAGGTATCATACTCACCGGTGAAATCCACCTCGATCCCGTCGATGCGGACGATCCGGATCTTGCCCCCGCCTAAGGATTCCCCCCGGATCGTGAGGTGGGTGCCGTTCTTTCCCACCACATCGATATCCACGGTATTCGGATGGACCTCGGTCTCGGTGTCATTGATGACAAAACGCCATCGCAGCCCCCTAGCCTCTGCCAGGGCATAAGCCTCCGGGATCCGCGGATCGTCCGTAGAAAAGCCCATGATCCCCCCAAGGAGCGCACGGTCGGTGCCATGCCCTTTATACGTCTTGGAAAAAGAACCGTAGAGGGTGAACTGCACCTGGCTCACCGGTCCGCCTAACATCCGCCTGGCCATCAGGCCGATCGAGCATGCTCCCGCTGTGTGGGAGCTGGACGGCCCGATCATGTTCGGGCCCAATACATCGAACACACTGATAAATGACATGATAGATCCTCCATCGCCAGTTTTTTGTCTGTAGAGTCCTTTTCCCTATCATACCTTATTTTTCAACAAGAATAAATAAGATATGCGCCGGAAAACCATAAAAAGACTAAAGCGATCACCCGATCATCCATTTTGTTAGGACATCCAGCATAAATGTTAGAAGATCTTTTCTGTAAACTGTAAACGATTGACAAGACTGCGTGATCCGATATAATAAAACTACGAGCCAAACCCCCTATACGTCTGGCAGCGGACGCACTGCCCCTGTGGATGGAAGGGGGCTCGAAAAAAACTTTGGAGGATCGCTATGAGAAAAAGAAGAGTATCCCAAACGATCGTAGTACCGGCATTAGCTCTGAGCCTGGCCGCATGCGGCGGCGGAGGCGGCGCAGAGACAGCGGCCACGACAGTGCCGGAGACCACCACAGGAGCAGCGGCCGAGGAAGCTTCCTCAGAGGCGGAAGAGGAGACCACGAAGGCCCAGGCAGAAGGCCCTGTGACCTATGATGCCAAGGGGAGCGGCTATGGCGGCGAACTGGACCTGAAGGTGACCATCGCTGGGGACAAGATCACGGCCCTGGAGCTGGGAGACCATCATGAGACCAATGTGGTCATGGACCGTGCCTTCCCGATCATCCAGGAGCGGATCTTGGAGGCGAACAGCCCGGTGGTTGACAGCGTGAGTGCCGCTACCTTCTCTTCCTACGCGGTGAAAGCGGCCGTGGCCGATGCTATGACCCAGGCCGGGCTGGAGGTGGAGAGCATCACCATGGCTACTGCAGGTCCGGAGAAAGAAGCAACGACCCTGGAAGATGTGACCGCGGATATCGTGGTGGTGGGCGGAGGTCCCTCCGGCCTTGCGGCCGCGATCACCGCTAAGCAGGCGAACAAGGATGCCCATGTGCTGGTGATCGAAAAGATGGATATCCTCAGCGGCAACGGCAAATTTGACATGAATTTCTACGACCTGATCAATTCGGAGGCCCAGAAGGCGGCCGGGAATGAAGAGTGGACCGTGGATCAGGTGGAGCATTTTATCGAAAGTATGGCGGAAGCCGGCGATACACCGGAGCGTCTGAAGGTGTGGGCCGAGCAGGAGAACGTCCTGGATGCCTGGCTGCGGGATATGGGCGTGGAACTGGACTACAACTACGGCAGCACCAACCACATGGCGAAGGAAGACCAGTATGCCGGTGAAGTGATCCAGGCCGGTATGGAAAAGTGTGCTAAGGATCTGGACATCGAGATCCGCACCGGTACTAAGGGCGTAGACTTGATCATGGAGGATGACCGCTGCGTCGGGGTCAGCGTAGAGAACAATGATAATGAGAGCTACGACATCCGGGCCCAGTTCACGATCGTTGCCACCGGCGGCTTCTGCAGCAGCAAGGAGCTGTTAGAAGAGTATGCCCCTGGCAATGAGGTGCTGAACACCTCCAACCAGATGGGTACCACCGGCGACTTTGTGAAGGTATTTGAGAAGAACGGATTTAAGCTGGAAAATATGGATATGGTCCGGGTGTTCCCCAACATCATCGTTCCCCGCAGGGACTTGACCGGCGGAGCGGATCTGGATATCCTGGTCAATAAGGACGGCGCCCGTTTTATGGCAGAAGGGGCCGGCGGCTTAAAGCGCGGGACCACCATCCAAGAGCAGCCGGATGGCGCGGCATTCTCCATCACCGACCAGACCGGATACGATTCCTTCTACAGGATCCGCAAGCATGTTGATGCCGGCTATTATGCACAGGGCGAGACCCTGGCAGAGCTGGCGGATGCCCTGGGGATCGACGCGGCAGGTCTGGAGAAGACGGTAGCGGACTTCAATGCAGCCGCAGAGGCGGGAGAGGAAGATGCCCTGTTAGAGGCTGTCGCTTCCCGTCCGCTGGATGCAGAAGGCCCCTACTACGGCGTCCGCGTGGAGGCTGCCAACCATATGACCAAGGGCGGCGTCGCCTGCAATGAGAACGCACAGGTGCTCTATGAGGACGGGAGCGTGGTGGAAGGCTTGTATGCTGCCGGCGAAGTGACCTGGCAGTCCGGCGGCTATTCCCAGTCCGTGGCCTTTGGCCGGGTAGCAGGAGAGCAGACGGCAGCAAACCTGGAGTGACCGTTAAAAGGACTTCCCTGTGCAAGCTGTGAGCGGGTGCATGACTGACCACCTGACCATAGCTGCGCACAGTTGGAAATATGGTCCCTTGGGACATTGTCCGGGGCAGCTTGTAAAAAGCAATAAGAAAAGGATGCCGGGAGATGACGGAAATGCCGTCTGCCGGCATCCTTTTCTTACTCATAAGCTGCCCTGTGTCTGGCAGCGGGTCTTCATCATAACACATGCGGCATCTCGTCAGGCGTCCGTCTCAGGCTGTACCGCATCCGTTGTCTGTCCCAGCCTGGGCTGTATCTGGCTTCCCGGGAGCGGCGGCCAGCATCCGCAGAGCCGTCTTGGCCATCTCGCTCTCGGGGAACTGGGCCAAGGCTTTTTTATAATACCGCTGGGCCATAGCGCCTTCCCCGATCTGTGTATAACAGAAGGCCGTGTTCACCAAAGCCATTTCCTGATAGGACATCCTGCTGGAGGAGAGCAAGGTGATAAAACGGTAGCGGTCGATCCAAGGATGCCGGGTGAAAAAAGAATAGCTTTCCTTAAACGCCTCCACAGCCTGGGCATACTGTTCCTTCCGGAACGCCCTCATCCCTCTCCGATGCGCCCGGGGTACCAGCTGCCGCAGGGCGATGGAAGTAAAGAGATAGAGGCACATGGTGATGTCGATCGCGGCAGGGACCGATCCGATCAAAAAGCTGATCAAGATCACCGCTACTAGCAGGATCAGCAGCTGTATGGCCAGTGATACCCAGGCGATCTGCCGGACCACGGGTTTACCAGAAGCCATAGGATATCACCGCCTTTTCCATTTCCCGAACAGAGTCTTTTTAAAATGCCCTAACGCGTCGGCAGCACCTGCCACCTTTTTATCGGCCGCCTTCTGATAGCAGGACACGGCCATGGGGATGTCTTCGGGTACATTGACCCCTTTATCATACATCTCACCCAGGAACATCCAGGCCTGGCCGTTCCCCGCCTGGGAAGCCTCCTCCAGCAGACGTTTCCCGCGGATCGGATCGGCGTACATGCCCTTGCCATAGAGGCAGCAGTAGCCCATCAGCTCCTTCGGATAGTCCTGCTTTCCTCGTATGAGCCCGTTGATCATACGGACGGCCATCTCATAGCTCTGCTCCGTCCCGCGTCCCCAGAAATAGCAGTAGGCCAGGAACCACCCGGCGGAAGGATGGCCGCTCTTGGCCGCCTGATCGAACCACTGGAACGCTTCCCCATAGTCTTTTGTGCAGCCCCAGCCATTGTAGTAGCAGCGTCCTGCATTATAGCTGCCATATCCGTCGTCGTCGCCCTTGGCCGCCAGCTTGAAGAGGCTCAATGCCCTTGCCTCATCCATGGCGGCTCCCCGATCGCCATATAGATACACCAGCCCCAGGTCGATGATACAGATCGTAACATCATCCTTCAGGCCTTTCTCACACCAGCGGATCGCATCGGCATGGCGCTTCAATTTCTGATACTCCAGGACCATGGAATGATAGTAGTCCCGCATATCTACCTTGCCGTCCATAGTCTCTACCCAGCGGAGCGCTCCTTCTAAGTCCTGGGGCACCCCGTTCACCCCGTTCCGCACGCTATTGAAGGCGTTCCGGAAGGCCGGGATGCAGCCCTGCTCCGCAGAACGGCGGAACCACATCAGGGCCTGGGCCGCATTTTCCTTCTCGCATCGTAAAAAGTCTTCCTTCGAGGGCTTCTGGAAGTTTAAGAGCATATCGCCCCAGAAATAGAACAAGCCGATCGCATACTGTGCCATAGGCTCCCCGCCTTCCGCCATAGCCAGCACCCCGTTGAAGGCATCCTCCAGGGTCCCTGTCATGGCGTTCTTCACATCACCTTTAAGGATATCCATCCGATCCGCGCCCAGCACGCAGAGATCGCTGCCTAGCTCGATGCCGCGCTTCGAAAGCTTCCTCGCCTTTTTCTCATCATCCTTCACATTCCCGTCGCCCCATCCATAGCACCGGGCCAGAAAATAGAAGGCATGAGGCTCCTCGTTCGCCACCGCCTTCTCCAAAAGCTGCACCCCTTCAGGGAACTTTGACGGATCCGCCTGAAAGTAGAGCAGACGTAAAGCTTTGCACAAAATGTCTGAATAGTAGTGTTCCATATCCTATACTCCTTTTTCCTCATCTTGGCCATGGCAGGCCATGCTCAACTATTACTATACCGCATCAAGAGAAGCTTGACAACTGCTAAAGGATCCCGTTTTACGATGGAAAAGATATACCGCAAAAGTATGGGGCAGGAGATCCTTTTATCAGTATCAGGTTATGCGTTTTATCATTTTGATCGATATCTCCATAAGGAGTCCGACGTAACAGTTCAGATACCCTGAACTGTTACGGCATCCGGCCATTGAAGATCGCTACGCGATGGGCCGGATGCTTGCGACC
>CAJUFE010000066.1 GCA_910585635.1 uncultured Lachnospiraceae bacterium
GAGCGCGTCCCATTACATGCTACCCCCCTCCCGTCGCGGCCCCCTTTGCATAAGTGAAAAAAATGACCAGAGCTGTTGCAAAAAAGGTCACCAAGGCGCCGCTCCATCGATATCCCCCTTGTATTTACCGCCAAAATAGCATATAATCAATACCAGTAAAAGGTTAAGATCGTGCGATCGGACGGAACGGACATACGAAGGAGGACGCGGTATGACACAGCCCATTACAGACCTTGCGGCTTTTTTAGGCGAAGCACGGCAGGCCGTGGAGGATCTGGACCGGATGGAGGCGGAATATGACCAGCTGGAGCTGGAGGAAAAGCAGCTCAGACGGCAGCTGGACAGTGAGAAAAAGGCGGTGGATACCTCCGTCTCCCAAACGGTGAAGAAAAGGCGGGAGGAGATCCATTCCAGCTATGACAAACAGATCGTAAAGGAGCAGGAACGGTTAAAAAAAGTCAAGAGTAAGCGGGAGAAGGCCAAGAACCAAGGGATGAAGGAGCGGATCGGCGAGGAGACCGCAGGACTGCGGGAGGCCAACCGGCAGCTGGCGCTGAAGCTGAAGAGCCTGTTCCAAAAAGAGCGGATGCCGCTGTTCTGCCGCCGCACCTGGTATTACGCCCTCTATATGCCCAGGACCCTTAAAGAGATCTCGATCTTGCTGGCCGTCATCCTGCTGGTCTTTGCCGCCCTCCCCTGGGGGATCCATCTGCTGATCCCGGAGGAGGCGCGCCGCAGCTGGATGCTGATCTTGATCTACCTTGCCGACATCATCCTTTTTGGCGGCGCCTACCTGGCCCTGGGGAACGGCACAAAGCTGCGGGATCCCGAGACCATCCGGCAGGGACGGAAGCTGCGGGACGCGATCGGCTCTAACCAGAAAAAGATCCGCAAGATCGCCAGGTCGATCCGCCGGGACCGGAACGAAGCGGTCTATGACTTAGACCAGTACGACGATCAGATCGCCAGGATCAGCCAGGAGCTGGCGGACCTGACCACGAAAAAGCAGGAGGCGCTGAACACCTTCAACACCGTGACCCAGACCATCATCTCCGACGAGATCATCAGCAACAGCAAGGATAAGATCGAGCTTTTGAGCCGGGACTTAGCGCGGACCGAGGACCGGACGAAGGAGCTGGAGCAGAAGATCAAGGAGCTGTCCCTGCAGATCACGGACCGATATGAGAGCTATATCGGAAAAGAATTTTTACAGCCGGACCGCTTAGCCGAGCTGGCCCGGCTGATCCGCACCGGACAGGCCTTCAACTTGACCGACGCCATCGCCGTCTACAAAGACGGGAAGCTGTGAAGGACCTAAGCGCATCCCCGGTACCAGCAGGGAAGTAAAGGGGCTGTCGCAAAATGCCGCTTATACATGATATATGGGTACAGACCATGTGGTCAGAACGCCATGTCTTGTATATAGCGGCTATTTTGCGACAGCCCCTTTCTTCATTTAGATCGCGATCAGATGATAGGGGATCTGACTGGCGGTCAGCATCTGCGCCTCCCGTTTATGACAGGTAAAGATGATGATCTGGCCGTCAAAGGAAGACACCAGCCATTTTAAAGCGGTCCGCAGCCGGTCGTCATCATAGAGCACAAAGCTGTCGTCAAAGATCAGGGGCATCTTTTCCGGCCCGGAACAGAGCAGCCTGGCGGCGGCCAGCCGGAGGGCTAAGTAGATCTGATCCATGGTGCCGGAGCTGACCTGCTCTAGGGGGACCAGCTTGGCGCTGGTGTTCATGAAGACGTTCAGGTTTTCATCGATGCTCATGCTGCTATAGATGCCGCCGGTGATGCCGTCGATCAGCCTCGAAGCCTCCTTGTTCAGATACAGCCCAAAGGAATCCCGTATGGAGGTGGTCAGCTCCGTCATGGTCTCCTGGGCTAAGTCGATGGCCGCCAGCTCCTGGGCGATACGGTCATTTTCCCGCAGCACCTCTTTTAACGCCTCCGCCTGCTGCTTACAGCTGGCCAGATGCTCCAGCCGCTTCTCCAGCTCCCACTGGAGCTTCTGCTGCTTCTCGATCTCCTCGCCAAAGCCGGTCTGCTGGGACCGGACCTGCTCCATCTTCTCTGTCAGCCGGGCCACCGTCTCCTCTGAGGTGCGGACCGCGCGGCTTAAGCGCTTAAATTCGGCCATCCGCACCAGGAACGCGTCCATGGCTTCCTCACTCACCGTGCCATCCCCCAAATGCCGGGAGAAGATCTCCTGCAAAAGCTTTTCACAGTAATCCAGGTCCTTCCGATAGCTCCCGTTCTTCGCGAACAGCAAAAAGCCAGAAGCGATGAGCCAGATCGCCAGCAAGATCAAGAGCACCGACGGCAGATACGGGCCGAGCCCCAGGCCCGATATGGCCTGGAGGGCCTTAAGGGACCCATCCCCTGTTCTCCCGGCCAGAAAGATCAGCAAGATCCCGCCCAAGGCAGCCAGGAGTCCAAGGGACAGCGCCACGGCGGCCAACACGATCCTGGACCTCTTCTCACACATCTTTTTCGCCCGGCTATAGTCATCATAGATGTCCTGTCCATGCTCCTCATAAGCCTGGATCGAAGCCTCGTCGGTGAATTTGTTCGTCTCCAGGACCTGGCGTCCCCGGGCTACCTTCTGGAGCAGTGTTTCCTTCTCTTTCTGCAGATCGTCCAGCTCTGCCCTGGCCTGGGCCTTCTTTTTCTGGTATTCGGTCAGATGGTTCTCATATCCGGGCGCCGAAAGCTCCCGCTCCAGGTTCCGGATATCCCCCAGCAGTGTGGTATAGCTCCTGGCGGCCTCCGGCACCATCTGCCGCTCCATCTCCTTGCGCTGGGCCTTTAAAAAGGCGGAAGCTTTAGTGATGTTCAAGGCCATGCTGCCGGTGGTGTTCATATTGGCGATATAATTTTTCAGCTCCGTGACCATGCCCTCATCGGTGGCGCTCTTTAGCTGGCCGATGCTGATGGTATTATTGTAGGCCGCCTCGTTCAGCCCGCAGAGGAGCTGGTCCATCAAGGCTTTGGTGGGCTCCACCTCCTGGCCCAAGGTCTCATCCACCACCACGAACTCCCGGCTGTTATGGAAATCCCGCTCGATCCGATATACATGTCCACCGGACTCCAGGCGCAGACTTCCCTGGTAGCCGTTCTTCTGGTCCCAGGGCTTATACCGGCTGAACTGATCGGTCCTGGCCGCCCGCCCCCGCATCCGTTCCATCCCAAAGAGCATGCCGCGGATAAAGGAATGGAGGGTGGATTTCCCTGCCTCGTTCTTTCCATATACCACGTTCAGACCGTCCTCAAAGCTGATCGAGCAGTCATGCAGCTTCCCGAAGCCGTTAATATGCAGGTTGAGCAATCTCATGGCTCTCAGCTCCTTTCATCGGTGGTCTTTAAGAGAGCATTGATCCCATAGAACAACGCCTTTTTCTCAACAGGGCTCATGTCGTCCTTCTGCAGAGCGCGGATAAAAAAGCCGATCATATCCCCCGGGTGCTCTGCGAACAGCCGGGCAAAGTCGTATTGAGGCTCCGAATCATCCTGGATCTGGACGATCTTGAACCGGGATTCCAGCACATCAAAGTCAAAAACGATATCCGGGTCCCGCATCCCCCGGATAAAGAAGCGATAGATATGCTTAAGGCCCCGGCTCTGGATCTCCTGGGAGATCCGGTGGGCCAGCTCGCCGTTGGTGGTCTTCGGGGTCACATTGATCGCCAGCGAGATATACTGGGACTGGCACATGGGTACAAATTCCAGTGTCGTCACCTGGCGGGTGGCCGGGCTGATCTCCCCTACTAAGATGCCGTGGGGTCCGGTCTCCGTCTTATCAAGAGGCTCCAGGGAGCCGCAGTACGCCGCCCGCCTGTCTAAGAGGATCTGGGGCTTATGGATATGCCCCAGGGCGATATAGGCGAAGGGGGAGAGAGCCAGCTTGTCCTTATCGATCGGCACATGGGAACTGTCCCCGCCGTGGGCCAGCAGGATCTGGATCCTGCCGTTAGGCTCCACTCCGGTCTCGTCCAGCCTGGCCTCTAAGATCTCCGGCGTATAGTAGCTGAAGCCATAGACTTCTACATCACAGTCCCCAAAGACCGCCGACTCCAACTCCCCGCTCATGAGAAAGGTCACATTGGAGCACCATTTAAAACTCATCAGCGCAGAATTCTTTCGGATCCGGTCATGGTTCCCCGCGATCAGGACCACATGGACCGAAGGGATGGTGGAGAACAGGTAATTGACCTCCTTAAGATCCCGGGCCAGGGGCTGGCGGTGGAACAAGTCCCCCGCGATGAACAGAAAGTCCACATCCCGCTCTCTCGCCTGGCGGATCACCTCTTCAAATGTTTCTTTGATCGCCTGGGCGCGCTCCCTGGACCACGGCCGATCGCAGTCCGGGCTCATCCCCCAGTGGATATCGCCTGTGTGTATAAATCTCATGCCTTTCTCCATTCTGTGCTCTTCGTCGTTCTCCGTCTTTCGGCCGCTCACCTCTGCACGTCTCGGGCAGGCCCTCTTAAAGTCGGCGCCTCCGGCCCATGGACGTCTCTTTAACCGTCCTCATCCTATCCGGACTAGCCCCTACCGCCCCCATCCTATCCTGACTGGCCCTTACCGCCCTCATCCTGTCCGGGCTGGCCCCGGATCAGGCTACAGCTCGCAGTTGTTCACGGTCCTGGGGAAGGGGATCACGTCCCGGATATTTGACATCCCGGTCAGGTACATCACACACCGCTCAAAGCCCAGGCCGAAGCCGGCATGGCGTGCGGAGCCGTATTTCCTCAGGTCCAGGTAAAACCCATAATCCTCGGTCTTTAATCCCAGCTCTTCCATACGGGCCGTGAGCTTCTCGTAGCTGTCCTCCCTCTGGCTCCCGCCGATGATCTCCCCGATCCCCGGAACCAGGCAGTCCATGGCCGCCACGGTCTTCCCGTCGGGGTTCAGCTTCATATAGAAGGCCTTGATCTCCTTAGGATAATCGGTGACGAACACCGGCCGCTTGAAGATCTCCTCGGTGAGACAGCGCTCATGCTCGGTCTGCAGGTCGCAGCCCCAGAACACCTTATAGTCAAACCGGTCGTTCTCCTTCTCCAAAAGCTGGATCGCTTCCGTGTAGGTCACATGGGCGAACTCCGACTCCAGCACATGGTTTAAACGCTCCAGCAGGCCCTTGTCCACGAACTGGTTAAAGAACGCCATCTCCTCCGGCGCATTTTCCAGCACATAGCGGATGATATACTTTAACATGCTCTCCGCCAGCGCCATATTGTCATCCAGATCGGCAAAAGCCATCTCCGGCTCGATCATCCAGAACTCCGCCGCGTGGCGTGTGGTGTTCGAATTCTCCGCCCGGAAGGTGGGACCGAAGGTATAGATGTTCTTAAAGGCCATGGCAAAGGTCTCCCCGTTCAGCTGTCCGCTGACGGTCAGGTTGGTGGGCTTTCCGAAAAAGTCCTGGGTATAGTCCAGCTTCCCCTCCCCGTCTCTGGGCGGATCGTTCAGATCCATCGTGGTCACCTGGAACATCTCACCGGCCCCCTCGCAGTCGCTGCCGGTGATCAGCGGCGTGTGTACATACACAAAGCCCCTTTCCTGAAAATAGCGATGGATCGCGTAGGCGATCAAAGAACGCACACGGAAAACAGCCTGGTACGTATTGGTCCTTGGCCTTAAATGGGAGATCGTGCGCAGGAACTCAAAGGAATGGCGTTTTTTCTGCAGCGGATAATCCGGCGCGGACTGCCCCTCTACCGTGACCTCCGAGGCCTGGATCTCAAAGGGCTGCTTAGCCTGGGGGGTGGGGGTCAGGATCCCCTTTACGATCACCGCGCTGCCCACGCCCAGCTTCGCGATCTCCGAAAAATTCTCTGCCGTGTCATGGTAGACCACCTGTACCGGCTCAAAAAACGTGCCGTCGGTCACCACCAAAAAGCCGAAGGCTTTCGAATCCCGATTGCTGCGTACCCAGCCGCCTATGGTCACCTCTTTGTTAAAGTGCTCCTCCCTGTTCTTAAAAAGTTCTTTTACCGTGATCAGCTCCATATCGTTCGATCTCCTTTACTTGATTTACGGATGTATGCTTTTTTCCGATTATACTTTATTTTTTAAAGGGATTCAAGGCCTGGGGCGAAAAGTGATGCTCTTTACATTCCGGGGAAGATCCGGTATACTAAGGGGCGTAAGGAGGCTTTCGTTTATGTTCCGTATGTGGGGAAAGGTATGGAAGGAGAACCATCTGCTGAAGGATACGGTGATCTGCATCACCGACTATCCTATGTCGCGGACCCAGATGGTCTTCCAGGCCTTAGAAGAGATCTGCTATCAGTTCGATCTGGGACAGCCCATCTGGCTGGAGGCGAACATCCGCGCTTTTCAGCGCCATGACAAGACCCGCTTTTCCCAGGATAATTTTGTGGAGGAAGTGGACTTAGACTATCTGGAGATCCAAGTGATCGAAGAGTGACCGGTCCAGGGATCGAAAGCGGGCAGGGGCTGCCGTAAGATGGCCGACCCATCCGATATGCTGTGCCAGCGGCTCGACAGCACAGGCTCGGACTGGATCGGGCCATCTTGCGGCAGCCCCTTCGCATCCTTCTGGACCTATCGGCACATGTCCATGCCCTTCATCTGCTGCGGTCTGGTCATCCCAGGTATTCCCGGATGATCTCACCTAGTACCTTGATCTCCTCTGGCTTCAGATCCTTCATCCAATTCTCGCCGGCGGACAGCTCGGTGACGTTCCTAGGGCCTGCCTTCTCCTGGACCTTGCCCGGCTGAGCGGCACGGCCTGCGGCGGCCTGCTCTAAGCTCTTGCGCAGCTGGCTCAAGGCCTCGTCGCTCATGACCTTCTCCCCGCCGTCCTGCTCAGCCAGCTCACGCCCCCTGCGGGAAGCAGGCTCCGGCCTGGACCCCCGCCCGATCGGGGTTGGGCCTTTTTCCTGGGCGGGCCTTTCCTGGGCTGTGCGGGCATTTGCCTGGAGGGGCTGGGGCTTGGCGTTCATCGCCGCCGTTTCCCTCTTGCGCCCCCGCATCAGGCGGATCGGCTCCTTTGACGCCGCAGCCTGTCCATCCTCCTTCGCCTTTTCTTCCTCCAGCTCCGGGAGCCTGTCCCTGCCCAGGCGCTTCCATAACGTATTTTCCAGATAATCCTGGATACAGACCACCAGTCTCCTGCGCTTGTCCGACAGGCCTGCTCCGTAGTCCAGCATGATGTTAAAGCCCCCGGTCAGGACCCCCACCGAGCTGTACAAGACGATGTAATAGGAGTCACAGCGGTACCAGTAGGCCATAAAAGCGGCCATCCCGCCCAGCAAAAAGCACAGCGCCGTCATCTGGTTCGAAAAAGCGCTCCACCCTTCTGGTGTGAACAGCCCCATCTTCGCCTCATAAAGCTGTTTTTCCACAAATACACCTGTATTATCGATCCCCTGATAGGTCCGGTATGTATCTTCCGCCCGCTGCCTTAGCTCTCGCAGCCAACGGTTCTTCGTCAGCATCATGTTCCCTGTCTCTTTGATCAATCGTTTGTAGAGGTTCCGCGCTGTCAGCTTGCTGATCATGCCCACCAGGCATACGGCAGACAACACGTAGATCGCTTTACCGGTCTGTAAAAATTCCAGCATAGATAGCTCCCCTTTCTTCCCGGCGCTTATGTTCACGCCTGATGAGACCATTATAACTATCCGATCTCCTTTTGGGAAGAGAGGAGCCCCCAGAATCGTTCGTCAAATTCTGCTACAGACCGCACGGAGCGCCGTATCCATCGGGGCATCCCTCATAAAAACACCCTTTGGTCAGTACCGTTCGATCATCGCCAGGAGGAGGTTCACCGAATGCCCGATCGCCTTCTCCTCAAAGGTCTCATAGTCCATGTTCGCGCTGTCGTCTGCCTTGTCGGAGATCGCGCGGATGATCAGGAACGGGATATGGTCCAGCCATGCGGTCTGGGCGATGGCCGCTCCTTCCATCTCGGTACAGCACCCGTCAAAGGCCTCGATGAGCCAGCGTTTTTTCTCTTTATCGGAGATGAACTGGTCCCCGCTGACCACCCGTCCGGTATGGGTCCGGATATCCGGGTTCACCTGATGGCAGCACGCCTCTGCCAGCTGGCGCAGCCTTTCATCAGCCGGAAAGGAGAAGATCTCCATCTGGGGGATCTGCCCTACCGGATAGCCAAAGCCGGTGGCATCCATATCATGCTGGACCGCATCTGTGGACAATACGATATCGCCGATATCGATCTCTGCCCGCAAAGACCCTGCGATCCCTGTATTGATCACCGCATCTACATGATAACAGTCCGCCAGGATCTGGGTACAGACCGCGGCGTTCACCTTGCCGATCCCGGAGCGGACCACCACCACCGGCTTTCCGCTCAAGGTCCCTTTATAAAAATCCATCCCGGCCCGCGTCTCTACCGATACCTCCTCCAGACGTTCCCTGATCTTCGCCACTTCCTGATCCATAGCACCAATGATCCCTACCATCTCATTTCCTCCTGATCTTATCTGTTCTTTTAAAAAAGCTCTCCTTTGCTCTACTCTGTTCCCTATCTCATCTCTGTCTCCTATCCCGCCCCTGGCCCCTATCTTATCTCTGTCTCCTATCTAGCCTCTGTCCCCTATCTAGCCTCTGTCCCCTGTCTCGGATCTGTCTCTGTACCAAGATACTCCAAGATCCCCATGGCCACCGTCCAGGCTACCTTATCCTGATACTCCTCTGTCTCCAGGCGGGCCGCCTCCTTTTTATTAGACAAAAAACCGGCCTCCACGATGATCGATACCGGCTTGGCGTGGGATAAGAGATAATAGCTCCCATTGGCCTTGGCCTGCCTGCGGTTCTCCTCCCCCAGGCAGTAGTCGAACCGTGCCTGGACGATCTGGGCGAACCGCTTCCCCTCCTCCGACTTCTGGAAATAAAAGACCTGTGCCCCAAAGATCTCCGGCTGATGGTAGCTGTTCTGATGGATGCTGACCATCACATCCGGGGCCGCCTTATTGATGATCTCCACCCTCTTCTTCATATCCGCAGACTTTTTGTTCCGGTCCGAAGGGGCATATAACCCTCCGTCCCCCTTCCGCGTCAGGATCACCTCCACGTCATTTTGCTCCAGATAAAACTGCAGCTTCTTTACGATCGACAGATTGATCTCTTTTTCCAGCTGACCGTCGATCCCCACCTTTCCGGGGTCCACACCTCCATGGCCGGCATCCAGGACCACCAATGCCTTCTCCCCGTCTCTTCGGTCCCCTTTGCGTAAGAACGCGCCGTCTCCTCTGTCAGAGAAAAAGCTGCGGATCTCCTGGAGGAGGTCTCCCGGGCCTGGTATGGCCCCGGTCTCCTCTGCCAGCTGCCCCATATGGAGGGACACGGCCGACACCAGGACAAGGAGGAAGACCCCCAGTATACAGTTCCAGAACAAGCCTTTCATAAACCACCGCCAAGGTTCTTCCCTTCAGTTTATGTCTTATCCCGGGACTCTATTCTTTCTCCCATTTTAGATCGTTATAGTCCCGCACAGCCTCCTCCAGGATATACTCCAGATAGTCGGCCTGCAGACTGCCCGCAGCCAGCTCCGACCACAGCTCATACTCCTTGCTTTCCTTGATGAGCGGTGCGATCTCCACAGCCCGTCCCCAATAATAATAGCAGTTGGCCTTGGCATACACCTGGGACATCCGGTCCATCTCCCACAGGCTCAGCCCCAGCTCGGGCATCTTCTCCAGCTGATCGTGGGCCTGGTTATAAAAAACATGCTCCAGGAATGGCGTCCGGTAGTCGGAAAAGCCTAAAAGCTGGATATCCGTCTGTCCCGATGCCCTGGACCAGGTATCCATATCCAGGATCTGGGTGTGATAGTGGAACTGCCCGTCTTCCTGGAAGGACAGCACCCCATATTGACAGGGCGGGGTAGCCAGGGAGCTGGTGACGACCTCATAGATCCCGGTCTCCCCCCCGTCGTTGGGATCGCTGTTCATGTAGTGCTGTACGTGGAGATGCCCGCTTACGTAAAGAGGCGCCCCCCAGCCCACCAAAAGCTCGATCAGCCGCTCACTGTGCTCGATCGTGCAGTCCTCCTCGTAGATCTGGCTCTCATCCAGAAGGTTATGGTGGCTCACCGGAAGGAGCATCACCTGGGCCTGGGCGGCTTTATCCAACTGCTCCTCGATCCAGTCGTAGGTCTCCATATCCACCATCCCCCCCACCAGGTTCTGCCCGTCCTCATACTGGCAGCTGTCCAGCATGAGGCCCCACACCTTGTCGCTGATCGGGTATACATAGCTTAAGGACTCCCGGTCCCGGCTGATCGCCTCATCGTAGCCAAACCGGCGATAGATCTGATAGAACTGCTCCGGGCTGGTCCGCTCGGCCGGAAGACACTCCTCTCCCTGATAGCGGGACGCGCCGGGATTCTGTATATCATGGTTCCCCGGGATCACCGCCACTGGGATCTTTGCTTCCTCGATGCGCTCCAGATAACCGGCAAACTCCCGGTGGCTCAGCAGCTCCCCGTTCAGGCTCATATCGCCGCTGACGATCAGCAGGTCCGGCCGCTCCCGGATCACCTCCTGGGTGAAGGCCTCCATGATCTCCCAGATGTGATGGGTCACCTTGCCGTCCCCATGCTCCACCATGTAGGTAAAAGCGCTCCCCTTATCCGTCAGCTCCCGGGCCAGATAGTGGATATCGGTGGCGATCAAGATCTTCAGGCCCGACTCCACCTCCATGACCGCCTGGGTCTCCGCGTCCGGAAAAGGCTCGATGACCGTGGGGATGGGATCTGTCGGCTTCTGACTCTCAGTCTCCGCCTCCTTTTTGGTCTCTCTGACCGTGGTCTCTGTAGAGACCGGGACCTCCTTTGCCGCCTCACGGCTGCAGCCCGTAGCGGCCAGACCAAGGAGCAGACCGGCAATGGCCAGCGCGCATCGGCTCCTCACCACCCCTAAGCCCTTCAAAAACAGCTCTCTCCGTCTGTCTGCCGCCCTTAAGCTCTCCAAAAACGACCCTCTCCGTCTGTCTGCCGCCCTTAAGCTCCCCAAAAACGACCCTCTCCGTCTGTCTGCCGCCCTTAAGCTCCTCAAAAACAGCGCTCTCCGTCTGTCCGCCGCCTTCGGATCCCCCTGGCCGCCCATCATTCGTTCACCTTTACGATATCCCAGATATCGGCTGGCTCAAAGCCCAGCTTCCAGCAGGCCACTCCTGCCAGATCGTACTCCCGGATCAGGTCCATCTTCATCCCCAGAGAGCGCTCCTCCTCCAGCCAGATCTCCTTCTTTCCTTCCTTTTTATCCACGATCTGTCCATAGTAGAGGCCGTTCTCCTCCTGCCAGCTCAGCTTTTCCTTCTTTCCGAAATTGGTCCTGACCCAGCTCATGGCATCGGCGATCCCCAGGGCATCCGAGCTGGTGTTCCCGTCTATATCCTCCTTCCATACCCGGGTGTAGAAGGGGATGGCATTGATCACCTTTTCCTTGGGGACCTCCTCTAAGGTGCCTTCGATCCCGGCCTTTACATAAGGATAGGAGGCCACCGGCCCCGCTTCCCCCCCGGAATAATGCTCGTCATAGCCCATGATGATCACATAATCTGCCACGATCCCCTGCTCCCTCCGGTCGTAAAAAGCATTGTAGGGGGCCGGGACATGGTCATCCACGGAAAGGACCACCTGCTTGGCCCGACAGGCCACGGACAGCTCCCGGATGAACTGGATGTAATGAGGGCCGGCGCTCTCCTTCAGGCTTTCAAAATCCAGGTTCAGCCCGTCTAAGCCGTAGGTGTCCACCTCCTGCATCAGGCTGTCGATCAGCCTTTTCCGGACCGAGGTCTTCGACAGCATCACCTCGGTCTGCACATCGCTGCTGAAATTGTCGATCAGGGCCCACACCTGGATGCCCAAGCTGTGGAGCGCATCCACATAGGCCTTATCGGCCAGGGAAGTATAATTTCCTTCATTATCTGTCATAGCGAACCAGGTGGGGGATACTACATTGACCCCACGGGTGTTCTGGAGCAGCTTCTGTATGGTGGCATTCCCCTCCGGGCTGGTGACCTGATGCCACACCAGGCAGACCTTCTGGTCCATAGACATGCTGGCATACACCGGCTCCTGGAAGGTGCTGATGTAGGTCATGCTCTCGGTCCCGCCCAGACGGCGGCTGGACACATAGCCCACATGGCCGTCCTCGGTCCGCACCTTGGACCAGCCCTCCGAGGTCTTTAAGACCTTCACACGGGAGCCCTCCGGCTCCTGTACCACGATCCGGCCCTTCACCCCGCCCTTTTCCCGGACCGGAGTGTCCTTGGTCAGAGACCTCCACTCATCCGCCTCCCAGCCAGTATCCACGAACACACGCTTTACCTCGTCTTTTACAAAGGGGACGATCCGCACATCGGTGTACCGGGTGATGGTCTCAGCCGACACATAGGCCTCCTGGCCGCTGACCGCCACCACAGGCGCACCGCTGTCCCCTCTGGTATCTCCGTCCATATACAAGACCTCATCCGGCAGGGTATAGACCAAAAGCTGTTCGTTCCCGTCCCAGTAAAACCGCTTGTTCAGGTGGGCATCCACCCAGGCTACCGGCAGATAGACCTGATTGCTCATGAACAAGCCGGTCTCCTCCTGCTGCTCATCGTCCAGGAAGAGGACCAGCTCATTCCCGGAAACGCCGTAAAACGCCTCCTGATCTGCCAGCTCCTTCGTAGGCGCATATTTTAGATAGGCTTTATAGCCCAGTTTCCCGATCAGGGCACAGAGGAGTATTCCGATCAACAACAGCAGTGGGACTACCTTTTTCATAGCTTGCACGTCCTTCCATCCAGACTTTTCTTTATTCTCCGTGTCGGCAGCGGCACGTAGGGCGCCCGCAGCCATAACGATTATAGTATAGCATAGAACAGGCGGGGAGAGTTTTACTTTTTTTTAAAGTTTTGGACCGGCGGGCACACGGCCCGCACGCGCGGCGGGAGAGAGCGTCTTTTTCGGGTTCTTTACAGGCTGCGATATCCCCCCTCCTTTCTCTTGAGCTTCCCGCCCTCTCCACGGTCCTCTGCGCACATGGCAGGCCGCATACCCACCCCGGCCGTCACAGGGGAGGCCGGCCCCCGCAGGCTCTGTTTTGGCCCTCACTGGGAGGCGGCCGGCCCCCGCAGGCTTTGCTTTGGCCCTCACTGGGAGGCGGCCGGACCCTGCGGGCTCTGCCCCGGCCGTCCCCGCCCCTCCGGCCTGCTGCCCTCTCCTCCCCTCTTCCTCTGCCCGGCCTCCTTCCCCAGCCTGTGCAGCAGGGACCTGTAGTGCCGCAGCTGGGCCCTCTGCACGTTCTCCTTTAGACGCTCCTGGTTCTCCCAGGCCTGTCTTGCATCCAGGTCCAGATAGACTAAGTCAAAGTGGATCTCTGCCAGCCGGCCTTTATCAGAATCTACATAATCGGCCATGTAGACAGCCCCGTCCTCCCGGACCTGGAAGATCTTATACCAGTCCTGTTCTTTGCAGGCTGCCCTGCCGTCGATGAAGATCGGCACACCCTGCTCCTTATAATTTTTTAGCAGATCCATATAGGCATACTGCTCCTTCTGCAGCTTCTTTCTCCTTCTGTCTTCTCCCATGGCATCTCTCCATCATCTCTTTCCTTCGTACATCCGGGGACGGCCCCCGGCGGGAAGAGGGCGCAGAGGAGGCTCCTATCGTGACATATCGACTCTCCTCCGGACCTTTTAGGGCCCATTAAGACCGTTTTGATGATCTGCGCCTTTATCCCTTCCCTTTCCGGAGTCTTTTAAAAAACACTGCCGTTTCCCTGTCGATCGTAAATACATCGGGCGCATAAGGGATCTGCCCGAAGGAGATCCTATATCTCCGCCAGATCTCCCGTCTCGCTCCCTCGCTCCCGAAGGCCGCCAGATAGGTCCAGCGCCCCTTTCCGCTCAGCATCAGATCCTTCCAGCCCAGCAGCTCCTCCAGCCTCCATTCATTCAACGCGCCCAGAAAAAACTTCTGCCCGCACTGTAGGAAAGCCCCTTTATCTGCCTCCTGTACACGGCCCAGATCCAGCAGGATGTAGTCGTAGCCCTCCTTCTGGCACCAGGCCAGCTCTCTGGCTCCCCCGTCCGGGAAATGATCCACATCCAGGATCGTCACCGGCACCGGCTCAGCGCCCAGGCGGTCTGTCATGATATCCCTTCCCGTGCAGACTGCGCACAAGGCTCCTATGGCATGGCACCGGCCCCACTCCAGCACGGCGGTCTTCTTCCCTTCTATAGCCGTCAGATGATTGGCAAAGAGCAGCGTGAAATGGGTAACGCCGCACCCGGCTCCCGCGCCCATGACCCCACAGGTCACGGTCCTTTCTCCCATCTTGATAGACACCTCCTTTTTCTGCCGCCCTTCTTCCGGGGCCATCCTCTGCCCCATCCTGCGCCGGGCTTCCCCACGCCTTCTCCTTCCCGCGCGCTCTGGATCATGTCCCAGAGCATGTCCAGCCACTCTTTCGCCTGCCAGTCCGGGAAAAAAGGATCGGCGAACAGGGGGACCTTCAGCATCCGGTCCCGCCCCAGCCCTTCCGGCATGGTCAAAGAGACCTTTTGGCCGGTAAAGTTATAGCAGATCCAAAGCGTATCCCCCAGATCTCCGGCAAGCCTGGCCGTCAGGTCTTTAGGGACCGCCTGGTGCCACCACTTCCCGCCAGCCACCAGAAGGAGGATCTCCTGCCCGCTCTCCGCCCCTTCCCGCCAGACCCCGCAGTCCTTGACCACCACCGGATAGTGATGCTGGGGAAAGCGGGCCTGCCGGCCATAATGGGGCTTGAGCGCACAGCCAAAGGCCCGATAGATCCCAAAAAGATCCATCTCGGCCTGCCGGCTCTCCAGCAGCCTGCGGATATGGTCCGAGGGGTGACATTCCTCATACAGGTTGGGGATCTTCTGCTCCCACAGATAGGCGCTGAGCGCCAGGCTGATATGGGTCGTGCCGATATGGGGCTCCAGGCCATATACCGCCACGGCCAGAGATGATAACGGGCCCTCTCTCAGATCCTCCAGTTCCTTTTTCAGCTGGCTCGCATCGCAGTAGCGCGCCTCCTTCACCGGCTCTAAGCATCCGGCCAGGACCTGCCCGGCTCTGCGGCTCCACAGCTTCTCCCCCAGCATGACCGGAGACATCGCTTTCTCCGGATAGTTCCCTGTCGCCATAAAGAAAAGGAGGCCGCCAATGGCATAGATATCTGTGCGCTCATCCATCTCCATGCTGTGATCATACTGTTCCGGAGCCGCAAACCCTACAGTCCCGAACCGCTGCACGGCCCTGTTCGCTTCTGTAAGCCTGGCCGCCTGTCCGAAGTCCACCAGCTTCACGGTCTCATGGCATATCAGCAGGTTCTTCGGCTGCAGGTCCAGGTGTAAGATCGGACCGGCCTCCACAGAATGCAGATATGCCGTCACATCGCAGATCTGGAGTCCGTACCGGAGTACCGTGGAAGGGGGCAGAGGCCCCTTCGTCTCCACTAAAAGGTCTAAGGGCACGCCCTGGAGGTATTCCTCCACCAGAAAGCCTCGCTCCCCGTCTTCCTCTATATCATAGACGGCGGGGATCCCCGGATGGTGCAGCTCCTTTAAAAGGAGCGCCTCCCGGCGGAAGGTCGCATACTCCAGGCTGCTCTTTTCTACGATCTTGACCGCCCGGTATTCCTCCAGCTCCTTGTGGAAAGCCAGATATACAGTCCCTGTCCGCCCCTTTCCGATCTCCCTGCACAGCTGATATCTCCCTGATAAAATGGAACCTTCCATGGCTTGCTCCTTTCCCGTTATCATCTCTGGGAATATTTTACTATATATCCCAAGATTTTACAATACCTAATTTGCGATCTCTTACGTTTTTCTGAAATTTCTTCATAGGAATTGCTATTTTGTGATATAGTATAGTATATTAATATCGTGGCATTATCTCTTTTTTTGTCATGGGATACGAACAGGAGACTAACAAGATAGGAAGTGATCCTTATGAAGATAGAACGGATCAGCGAGAACCAGATCCGCTGCACCTTGAACAACTTTGACTTAAGCGCCCGGAACCTAGATCTGACCGAGCTGGCTTATGGCACGGAAAAGGCCAGGAACCTTTTCCGGGAGATGATCCAGAAGGCTTCCAATGAAGTGGGGTTCGACGCGGAGGATATCCCTCTGATGGTGGAGGCGATCCCCTTATCCAGCGAAAGTGTGATGCTGGTGATCACCAAGATCGAGGACCCGGAAGAACTGGATACCCGCTTCGCCAAGTTCTCCCCCATGTCCGACGAGGAGGACAGCCTCCTCTGCGACCTGGCGAACGAGCTGTTGGAAGGCGCTGACGGCCTGCTGCAGTATCTGCGCTCCGCCTCCGACCCTTCTGCCCCCCAGAAGGATGGCACAGACCCCCAGCATCCCCAGGCATCCTCAGGCAAGGACAAGAGCGAGACCGAGGCCTCCCCGCTGAACAGTCTTCGGGTGTTCACCTTCCCTTCCCTGGACCTGATCGCGGATGCGGCAAAGGTCGTGGAGCCCGCCTTTGGCGGCGAGAGCATCCTCTACAAGAACCCTCGGTCCGGCCAGTATTATCTGGTCATCCACCGGAACGGGGACGACTTAGAGTTCAGCCGGATCTGCAATGTCCTGGCCGAATACGGCGCTAAGATCCGCCATGACCATGCCACGGAAGCGTACTTTGAGGAACATTATGAAGTGATCGTCAAGAAGAACGCGATCCAGGCGCTGACACAGATCTGAAGATCATAAAAAGACCGCATCGCCGGGATCTCTCCCAGGGATGCGGTTCTTTTATAGGTCCGACCTCCCCTTGCGGGGCAGAGCCGGACTGCCGGCCCCCGCGTCTACAGCGCGGCCAGGACGGTGTTCATATTCTCGACCAGGGTGTCACAGTCGATGCCGTGGACCATGCAGGCCTCTTCCAGGGATTCCGCCTGAGAAGCCGGGCAGCCTAAGCAGTGCATGCCGGCCTTCATGAGCATAGCCGGGATCGTCTCGTGCATCTGTACCAGATCGCCGATCAACATATCTTTACTGATCTGCATCGTTCATCTCCTCCTTCTGCTCGTACTGTCCAGCTTTAGCGGCCGCCCGGTACATGGACGGACGCTGCCTGGACACTTATCACTATAATATCTTTTGGAGGTTTTGGCAAGGAGGAAGTTGATCATGTCGCAAGAGGTCCGCGCAGGGAGGGTCCTGTCATAACGTCACCGCGCTCTCGCTCCATGAGGAACGCAGCGGACGCTAAGCTCGAAAAGACCTCGCTAAGCGCCGGCGTTCCTCAAGGGGTTCCTTTTATGACAGGACCCTCCCTGCGCTACAAACTGGTGTGGCTATATCGTATGCTACACATATTTCTCCAAGGTCGCCCGCACAGCTCCCGGCCCGGCCAGCAGCTCTTCCAGGTAGCCGCTCACCTTATCCGCCAGCTTGCAGGAATATAGGTCCACCCCGAAGATCGCCATATCGGACAGGATCGGACGGAGCTGCTCTTTATCCAGGGGCTGGCCCAGATCGATCCCTTTCAGCTTCTCCTTCATAGCGGGGAGCAGGGGATCCGGGCTGATCTCAAAGGGCTGGCCTTCATCGTCCTTGCCCACCAGGTAGCGCAGCCATCCGGCCAGCACCAGGGGGATCAGCTTCAGCTGGGAGGCCTCATGGGTGTCGGAGGCCATATAGGCCTTGATGGTCTCGCCGAACCGGATCGACAGCTTCTGGGAGGTATCGGTGGCGATCCGCTGGGGCGTATCCGGCATAAAGGGATTGGGCAGCCTGGCGGTCAGCACTTCTTCCAGGAACTTCTTCGGGTCGATCACGCCGGGATCCACCACAAAGGGCATCCCTTCCTCATGGCTCATCCGGTCGATGAACCGAGAGAGCTCCTTATCCTCCATCTCCGCCGCGATCGAGGTGTAGCCTAAAAGGCATCCGTAGATCGCCAGGCAGGTGTGGAGGGGGTTCAAGCAGGTGCAGACCTTCATCTTCTCCACCTTATTGACGATATCCCGGCTGGTGATGATCACCCCCACATGCTCCAGGGGCGGACGTCCGTTAGGGAACTGGTCCTCGATCACCAGGTACTGGGGCTTCTCCGCGTTGACGAAAGGCGCGATATAGGTATGCTTTGTGGTCACGAAGGGGCTGACCTCCTCCACCCCGTCGGCGATCAGCTGCTCCTCCACCACCGGGTGGGGACGAGGCGTGATCTTGTCGATCATGCTCCAGGGGAAGGCGATCTTGGTCTCCAGGAACTCTAGATCCTCCGCCGAGATCTTCCCATTATCCTTCCAGGCCCGGGCGATCTCCAGCACGGCCGCCTGGAGCTTCTCGCCATTGTGAGAGCAGTTATCCATGCTGACCAGGGAAAGGGGCTTGCCGCAGGCGCGGCCTCTCCCTATGCACATAGCCGTCAGCTGGGCCATGAAGCTTTTGCAGCCCTCCGGCCCCTTCTCCATATCCGCCGCCACCGCAGGGAGCAGCTCATGGTCCGCGCCCCGCAGAGAATAGCCCTTCTCCGTGATGGTGAAGGACACCATCTGCAGGGAGGGCGCCTCCATGATCTGCCCGATCTTCTCGCTGTCGTAGAGCATGGTCAGGCTGTCCGCCATGGATCCCACGATCTCCTTATCCAGCTTGCCGTCCGCGTTCAAGGTGACAGCGATGGTCAGGTTATCGTAGGGGCGGAAGCACTTCGTGATGATCTCCTCATCGTAGCCCTCGCAGCAGATGATCCCTGTCTCCATCTCGCCTTTCTCGATCAGCCGCTGGCACAGCACCGCCGGGAAGATCCGAAAGATGTTCCCGGAGCCGAAATGCAGCCACTGGGTATCCTTTGCCGTATTTTCCGCGATCTTCTCCGGATCGTAGCCTGGAAGGTGATAGCCCTTCCAGTCCTCTTTATTCTTGATCGATGTCAATGAAAGTTTCAAGGTCTTATCTCCCTTCCAGTCTTTCTAGCATATCCCAGCAGCCCCACAGATACATGATCCCCAGAGCCCGGTCATAGAGGCCGTAGCCCGGCCGGCACTGCTCGCCCCAGATGTGGCGGCCGTGGTCCGGACGCACATAGCCCTTGTAGCCGCAGTCATGGTATGCCCGCATGATCTCTAAGATCCCCACATCGCCGTCACAATCCCGATGGGAAGCCTCGGTGAAATCGCCGTTAGCAAAGTGCTTCACGTTGCGGATATGGGCAAAGGCGATCCGGTCGCAGTAGGTGCGGATGATATCCGGCACGTCGTTCTTCGGGTTTGCCCCCAGAGAGCCGGAGCATAAGCACAGGCAGTTGTGGTCGTCATCCACCATGGACAGGAAATGGCCGATGGCCTCCTTGTCCACTAAGAGGCGGGGGATCCCAAAGATATCCCAGGGCGGATCATCCTGATGGATCGCCATCTTGATCCCGGTCTCGTGGCAGGTGGGCATGATCTGCTCCAGGAAATACTTTAAGTTCTCCCACAGCTTCTCCTTGGTCACCGGGCGGTATTTCTCAAAAAGCTCGTCCAGCTGGGCCATACGCTCCGGCTCCCAGCCCGGGAAGGTCATCCCATGCAGGTTCTCCAGGATATACTTGGCCATCTCTTTATAATCGTCCTGGATCTTAGCCTTCTCATAGAACAGGGCGGTGGAACCGTCCTCCATGGGGTGGAACAGGTCCGTACGGGTCCAGTCGAAGATCGGCATGAAATTATAGGTGACCACCTTCACGCCAAACTTTGCCAGGTTCCTTAAGGTCTGCTTATAATTCTCGATATACTGATCCCTTGTGGGCAGTCCGATCTTGATATCATCATGGACGTTCACACTCTCCACCACATCCATATTGAAGCCTGCCCCCTCGATCTGACGGCGGGCCTCCTCGATCTCTTCTACCTCCCATACCTCTCCGGCCTGCTTGTGGTGCAGCGCCCATACCAGTCCGGTCACGCCGGGGATCTGTTTGATCTGCTCCGGTGTGATACTGTCATTTCCTTCGCCGTACCAGCGAAATGTCATCTGCATGGTCCTTTTCTCCTTTCTCTTTCCTACGTTTCTATTTTTCTATCGTTAGGACTATTTTATACCAAACCAGCCATCATGGGAAGACCCATGCTGAGGAAGGGTACATACGTGATGAGCAGCAGGCCGATCAAGATCGCCACATAGTACCAGAGCATATAGGGGATGGTCTTGGCCAGGGTGCTGCCGCCCACCTTGATCGCCACGAACAAGGTGTTCCCCACCGGCGGGGTGATGTTCCCGATGCACAGGTTATACACTAAGATCAGGCCGAAATGGATCGGATCCATCCCAAAGCTCTTCACGATCGGCAGGAACAAGGGGGTAAAGATCAAGATCGCCGGGGTCACATCCATAAAGGTACCCGCGATCAGCAAGATCACGTTCATGATCAGCAGGATGATGATGTAGTTATCCGTCAGGCTGAGCAATGCCGCCGATACCGCCTGGGGGATCTGGAGGAACGCCATGACCCACCCCAGGATGTTGGACACGCCGATCAGGAACACCACCATGCCGCTCATCTTCGCGCTGTCCACCACGATCTCCCAGAAGGACTTTACCGTGATGTTCTTATAGCAGATGCCTAAGACCAGGGCATAGACCACCGCGATCGCGGATCCTTCCGTGGCGGTGAAGATACCGCCCACGATGCCGCCGATGACCACAACGATCAGGGAGAGGGCCGGGAGGGCCTTAAGAGTACAGCGTCCCAGGTTCTTCCAGTCGTACTTTCCGCCCATGCCCTTATAGCCTTTTTTCTTGGCCAGGAGCACGCCCACGATCACACAGCACAGGGCCCATAAGATCCCGGGGACGTAGCCGGCCAGGAACAGGGCCGCCACCGATGTACCGCCGGAGGCCAGGGAATAGGTGATCAGCGCGTTAGAGGGCGGGATCAAAAGGCCGGAGGGAGCGGAAGCGCCGTTGGTGGCCGCGCACATGCCCTTATCATAGCCCTGCTGCTCTTCCCCTTCCTTCACCATGCTGCCCACTGCGGCCGCGGCCGCAGAAGCCGAACCGGAGATCGCGCCGAAGAGGGCATTAGCCCCGGCATTGGTCACTAAGAGGGCGCCGGGGAGCTTCCCTAAGATCGCCATGACGAAATCCACCAGCCGCTTGGCGATCCCGCCCTGGTTCATCAGGTTCCCGGCCAGGATAAAGAAGGGGATCGCGGTAAGGCTGAACTTGCTCATGCCCACGAAGGTCCTCTGGGCCGCCGTCACCACCGACACATCTAAGGGTACCGTCTGGAGGATCACGAACAGGGAGGAGATCCCGATCGAGTAGGCGATAGGAACGCCAAGTGCCAGCAGTACTAATAATACCAGTAAGATCAGAAATAAAGATTGTATCGCCATTTACACTGTCCCCTCCTTCTTCTTCAGGATATCTGCGATGTTCAGCACCGTATAGACCATGTTCAAGAGCCCGCACAGCGGGAGGACGATATAGAACACGCCGATCGGCACACCCAGGGATGAGGTCATCTGCCCCATAGCCAGGTTCGCGATCTGATAGCCGCCGTAGGCCAGGATGATGGCGGAGAACAGGAAGGCGATCACCTCCGACAGGCAGGCGAAGAACTTCTGCATCATGGGACTGGTCTTCTCCACCAGGATCGGGATGTTCATGTGGCCCCTCTCCGCCGTGACGATGGAGGCCCCTAAAAGGCTCATCCAGGCGAACATGTAGGAGACCAGCTCCTCGGACCAGGAGGAGGGTGCGTTCAAGACGTAGCGGGTCAGGACCTGCCAGCAGGTCAGCACCACCATCACCAGGAAGCTCACACCTGCCAACAGGTTCAAAAGGCGTGTCAGGATATCACGTAGTCTGCTCATCTTCACGTCCCTCCTTCTGTATTTTGTAGGTGTTCCTGGTTATGGATCTGGATCGCGTCGTAAAATGGCTTCAGGTCCGGGTACTGCTCCAAAAGGGTCTGGTGCATGGAGACGCAGATCTCCTGGAAAGGCGCCGTATCCGGGTAGAGGAACTGGACGCCCTGCTCATTTTCCGCCTTGGCCTTAGCCGCCTCCACAGCGCTGGTCCACTCTGCCCGCTCCACCTGGTTCACCACATCGAACCCTTCCTCGAACACCTTCCGCTCTTCCGGGGAAAGGCCGTCCAGGAACGCACAGTTCCCGATCAGGATATCCGGGATCATCTGATGCATATCATAGGAATAATACTTGCACACATCGCCATGACCGTTGGAGGTCAGGGCCATCTCATTATTTTCCGCGCCGTCGATGATCTTCGACTGGAGCGCCGTGTAGACCTCGCCAAAGCCCATGGGGGTGGCGGATCCGCCTAAGAGCCGCATCATCTCCACATTGGTGGGGGACTGCTGCACCCGGATCTTCAGTCCCTTAAGGTCTGCAGGGGACTGGATCGGCGTGGAGACGGTATAGAAGTTCCTGGTCCCCGCATCGATCCAGGTGACCGCCTCGAACCCGGCCTTTTTCGTCGAATCGAAGATCGGGCCGGTGATCGCCTCATCGTCCATAGAATCATGGTACGCCTCGCTGGATGTGAACAGGTACGGCATGTTGAACAAGGTATAATTGTCCGAGAATGTCTCCAAGATCGAATTGCTGGCTACACAAAAGTCGATCGCGCCGGTCTGGGTCAGCTGCACCATGTCGGTCTGTGAGCCTAAAAGCTCACTGGGATACACCTCGATATCATACTTGTCCCCCAGCGCGCTCTCCACATAGCGCTCAAATTCCAGCAGGGCCACATGGGTGGGATGGTCCGTGGCCTGGTTATGGCCGATCCGGACGATCCGCCTGCCATCCGCATTGCTCCCGGCACAGCCGGTCAGGGCCGATGCCATGAGTACTGTCCCCAGCGAAAGGCACAATACTCCGTAAAGTTTTCTCATCCTCTCCTATCTCCTTTCTTGATCTGTCCGATCTGCTACCACATACGATCATCGAAGCCTCTGGATCTGTAGGCTTTCTATGATCTTGTTGCTTATATTATACCGCTTTTTTCAGGATATGGCACGGTATATCCTTCTTGAAATGTAGTAAATCTTGCTGTATAATACAGATATCAACAAAAGGATGGGAGTTTTCTATCAAATATGTACAAAGAAGATTTCACACACCGCCAGATCATGGCTGAACATTTTTATGAGTACCATCATTATTGCAATAATGACCTGCTGCATATCGACTTCCACCAGCACGCATTTTATGAGATCTACCTCTTCATCTCCGGGAATGTCAACTACATCATCGAGGGGCGCACCTACAAGCTCCGCCCAGGCGATATCCTGCTGACCAACAACAGTGATATCCACCGTCCGGAGATCATCCCGTCCATCCAGCCCTACGAGCGGATCGTCCTCTGGCTGGACGACGACTTCTTTAACGGTCTGCGGGATATCGGGGAGGATCTGACCGCCTGCTTCCGGGATGCCTCCCGCCGGGATTACCGCCTCTTCCGCCCGGACGAGACCCAGATGCTGAAGATCCGGTCCGCCTGCGATACGATCGAGCACGAGCGCACCAATAACCGTCTGGGGAACCGGGTCCTTGCCTATGCCTCCGTCATGGAGATCTTAGTCCTGCTCAGCCGGGCCTATTATGAGATATCCGACCAGGCCTTCCAGGACGTGACCGAGAACGAGCAGATCAATCAGATCGTCTCTTATATCAATCATCATCTGAACGAGGACTTAAGCCTGGATCATCTGTCTGAGCATTTTTTTCTGAGCAAATATCACTTGAGCCACCAGTTCAAGCAGTTCACCGGTCTGCCCATCTACCAGTTCATCCTGAAGAAAAGGCTGACGATCGCCCGGAACCTGCTGCTCCACGGAAAGACGGTGACAGAAGCCTACTCCGAATGCGGGTTCAGTGATTATTCGAATTTTCTAAAAGCCTTTAAACGGGAGTTTGGCGAAAAGCCCAGTGATTTCATGAAGAAAACTTGATCTCGTATCTGATCCTGTATTTACTTGGATACCTATGAATTTCCTCTTGAATAATTTCGGGTTTTATTATAGAATATACTCAAAACTTTAAAGGAGGTAATCACCATGGCATATGTGATCAATGATTCTTGCGTGAGCTGCGGCACCTGTGCTGGCGAATGTCCAGTAGGCGCTATCGCTGAGGGAGATGGCAAGTATGTTATCGATGCTGACAGCTGCATCAGCTGCGGCACCTGTGCTGGCGCATGCCCTACCGGCGCTATCGAGGAAGGCTGATCTTGACCTTACATAAATGCCTCTTCTGAAAGGGAAGGGGCATTTTTGTTGTGACCTTGTGACCCTTTGTGTGAGCCTTCTGTGACCCTGGATCAGCACTGTCCGGCACCTCATCTTACAGATGCATCCTCACCTTACAGATGCATCCTTCATATCATAGATACAGATGAACTGAAAAGATAGGGGATATGCCCCTTCAATATCCCCAGGCCATCCTGGAACATAAAGCGAGGTAATCGATCATGGCTAATACGACAAAACCGATCATCGGTCTGACCCCCCAGCATAACACGGACAACGACGACATCTCCATGCGCCCCACCTATATCCGCGCACTAAGAGCTGCCGGTGCGATCCCCCTGATCCTCCCCCTCGGATCGTCAAAAGAGGACTTGAGCCGGCTGGCCGATCTGTGCCAGGGCTTTCTCTTTACCGGCGGTCCGGACCCCCATCCTTTTTTGTGGGGCGAGGAGATCCACAGGAACTGCGGTCCCATCTCCACAAAACGGGATTCGATGGAATTGATGCTCCTCTCGATCGCCATGGATCAGAAAAAGCCGATCCTGGGTCTGTGCCGCGGCGCACAGCTGCTGAATGTGGGACTGGGCGGTGATATCTACCAGGATATCGACAGCCAATACCAATCCCCCTTCCCGATCGCCCACCGGCAGCCTTTAGACAGCACCCTTCCGGCCCACCACGTTAATATCCAGCCGGACACCCTTTTAGCTTCCATCGCCGACCAAAAGGTCATCCAGGTCAACAGCTTCCACCATCAGGCTGTGCGCAACCTGGCTCCTGGTCTGATCGCGGGGGGCTCCTCACCGGACGGGCTGGTGGAAGAGGTGGAGATGCCCGACTATCCCTTCCTGCTGGGGGTGCAATGGCATCCGGAATATCTCTGGAAGAATGATGAGACCTCTAAAAATCTCTTCCTCCGCTTTGTGGATGCCTGCCGTCCCTCCCAAAACGCTTTCTCCTGAAAAAGGGGATCCTGGCTGCCGCCGCCTCCGCCCTTCCCAGGCGGTCCCGCTGGCAGCTGCGGATCACCTCGTCCAGGTGACGGAACCGCTCCTCCTCCCGTTCATCCCGGATCCGCATCAGATCAGCCATCTCCTCCACCAGCTCATCGTTCACCAGACGGCTGATATCCTGGCTCAGCTTTTCATTGTTCGCCTCTAATGCCCTTCCGATGATATGGTCCATGATCGCCTGGAACTGCTCCAGCTTCTCCTCCTGGGTCATAGGGGTCAGCCCGGTATCCTCCACGCTCTCCTGGACAGCGATCGCCGTTACCGCCGCCTCCTGTCCCGCCAGGTCAGCGGCTGCCGCTCTCCCTTCTGCCGCTCCGCCCTCCTCTTTGGTGTCCGTTCTGGCCTCCTCTCCGGTGTCCGTTCTGGCCTCCTTCATCTCCGCGTCTCTTGTACTTGCTCCCTTTACCTTTATACTCCCCGCACCAGCTCCTCTGCTCTCTGTATCGCCTGCGCCCGCTCCTCTGATCTCTATGTCGTCTGCGCCCGTTCCTCTGATCCTCATGCCGCCTGCGCCCGCCCCTTTGATCTGCGCGCCGCCTGCGCCCGCTCCTTTAGCCTCCGTGTCACCGATGCCCGCTCCTTTAGCTTTCGCGTCACCTGTACCCGCTCCCTTTAGCCTTGCGCCTTCTGTCCCATCCTCATCCCCCGTCTGCTCATAGGTCTCTTCGATGATCTGATCGATCGGCCAGGCCTCCCATTCTGTATCGTCCGCTCCTGCAAGGATCCGATCCACACAGGCTTTCCCAGCCCCCTCCTTTCTGACCGCCCGGCTGACGATCTCCTCCTGCTTCGCTGCGATGCTCCTGACATCCTCTTTTCGGGGAGCACTGTCCACATTTTCCCCTTTTATCTTAGTGCCGCTCACCACCCCATTCCTTCTCTCCCAGGCAGAAGGCTTTCTTCGATCTTTCTTTTTACTCTTCATATCCATTTGCCCATCCTTTTCCGCTTTTCCCTCATGATCCGTTTTCTCCTCAATACCTGCGCTCTTTTCATCCTCTATGTTTTTCCTATCCTCCGCTCTTTTCTTGCCATCTGGATCTCTTTCGTCCTCTATCCTTCTTTCCGTCTCTGCCCTTCTCTCCGTCTCTGCCCTTCTCTCTGTTCCGGCTCTTCTCCCATTTTCTGCCCTTCTCTCCGTTCCGGCTCTTCTCTCATTTTCTGCCTTTCTCTCCGTTCCGACTCTTTTCTCACTTTCTACCTTTCGCTCATCTCCTGTTTTTCGTTCCCCATCTGCATCCGCCTGCTCCAGATCCTCCCATTTCTCTCTTTTTTCTCCCGGTCCCCACTGTTTTGGCGCCTTACTGCCAGGAACCAGTCCCGCTGTCACCGCTCCGGTTTCCAACCGGCTGTAATCTGACAGATGGGTGATGGATACGATCTTACTGTCTGTGACAGGTCCGGTCGCTTCCTGTTCGCCGGCGCCTCTCACCTGCTTGTCCAAAGATAACTTGAGGGAATCCTTTAGCCGGGGATCTGACTGCAGCGCTCTTGTTATATCCCGCTCTAACAAGCTGGCCGCCTCTCGGATCTTCAGATCTCGCTCCGCGATCGCCTGGATCCGCTGCTCCTGCTCTGTCCCCATGACCTGCTGCAAGGCATTTTTGATCGCCTTCAGCTGATACCCCTTATCCTTTAGCGCTTTCACCTGACAAAATAAACGGATATGGAACTCCGTGTAATATCTATGCCCCAACTCATTCCTCGGGATCATAAGTCCCAGTTCTTCTTCCCAATACCGAAGGACATGGGTCTCCACATCGACTTTTCTCGATGCATCCGATATCAAATAACGTATCTCGTCCATCGTCTCTCTCCTTGTCCTTGTATTTCATGACCTAGTTACATGTATATGTGCGGTTGAGAAGGATTATGAATGGAAAATGAGGGGAAATGCTTGGAGCAGGTGGGGTTTTGCGTATCGCGGGGTAATGGACGCTTATTTTTAGGGTATTGAAAAGGGCATGAAGTAACCGATCTGTTGCAGTTGGCTTAGTGATATGGTAAGATGATACAATAATGATCCTTGGAGGGTACAGCATGATCTTATTGATAGCAGGTGCAACACATACAGGAAAAACTGTGCTAGCACAAAGACTTCTTGAAAAATATAGATACCCATATCTTTCGATCGACCATCTGAAAATGGGATTGATCCGGAGTAAAAATACATCACTTACTCCAATGAGTGATGATAGGGCCTTAACGTCTTATCTATGGCCTATCGTGAGAGAAATGATAAAGACTGCGATCGAAAACCGGCAAGATCTTATCGTTGAGGGCTGCTATATCCCTTTTAATTGGGCAGATGACTTCGAAGAAGATCATATCCGGCATATCAAATATCGTTGTTTGGTAATGAGTGAGCAGTACATACGAAGCAATTATCACAATATACTGGCGAATGCTAATATAATAGAAATGAGACGTGATGATACGGATCCTACAATGGAGGCCTTGATCTTGGATAATGCGGAAACTTTGAAGATGTGCAGACGATATGGTGTGGACTATTTTTTGATCGATGGGGCTTATCCGATCGATCTATTGATACAGATGTTTTAGGTTGTGCATTATAACATTGTAATGAAGAAGCATAAAGATCAATCATTATCGGCATGGAGGGTAAAAGGGATGTTACTGTTTACTTCCACGTCAGGGAGGCTTATTGCATAGAGATGTTGCAAAGGGTCCGCTACGGGAGGGACCTGTCACAACGTCACCACGCTCTCGCTCTATGAAAAAGAGTGTGTGAAAAAAAGTCTGTAAATTCAGATCTTCTATGATAATGATCAGGGCT
>CAJUFE010000067.1 GCA_910585635.1 uncultured Lachnospiraceae bacterium
AACAGGAGAGCAGTATGAGGGATTGATAAAAGGACTGCATGAGGCGGAAAAAAAGCAGAAAAACAGCAAGTGCCTTTTTCATATTTTTTTGATCCCGAAGATTAAAGGGCGATAGCCTATAAAATGATCGATCACGATCTTTGCACCTGATCTATCAAGGATCAGATATAGTTACAAGAGGGAAAGATCTATTTATGAAAAGAAACACGGTTATTCTTCTTATATTAAGTGTGATCAACTGGTTTCCTATCATAGGTTTTTTGTTTTTTTATATGCCACACTCTCTTTCATTTTTGCTATTACTTTTGTCATTTTGTTCACCTTTTATCGCTGTAATATATAGTATCACTGCTATACTTTTTATGATTTTTAAGAAGTTATCTGACATTCGTTGGGGGATCATTATAATTGCGATCAACATATCTTATCTGCTATGGAGCAGGTACTATTTAGACATATTGATCCATATGACATAAAATATGCTATAGTAAAAAAACAGCAATGGAGAACGTGTTATGGATAGGAAACAGGAATTGGAGCAGTGGGTCAGAGAACAATGGGGTGAGCGTACAAGGATAATATCCAGTGATCGGCTACAGAGTTTGGGTCACATCAGACGATAGGACCATCTTAGGTATTGAAGCGGTTATGATCGTGGTGGACATATAGGGTGATATGTCATTTGACTAAATTTAAAATGTACATAAAGATGATTGGGATCTATAAATGAGCTAATTCGAAAAATAAACAAAGTTACCCTAGCAAAGCTGGGTGGGGAGAGGATCGGGGCGTCTTGAGAGCGATGGGATCAGTGCATCCTCCAAAGGGAGCATATCTGGAGGACATGGTATGGATGGTATGGCATATGGATCGTGAAAAGGAGAGATAAGATGGATCGGATCCAAGCATTAGAAAGATCGATCAGGGGATATTGGGATGAACGGACAGAAACAAAGAGGAGCTTTCTTTTAGGACATTACAAGGAGATGAGGACCGGCTTTGATAAAAAACTGATGGAGATGATAGGAGAGCAGGTGCAGAAAAGAGGAGTGGGAGGACAGAAAAAGATCGCTTCCATCTATCTGGTCCGGCCGATGACGAGCCTCTATACAGAGAGCTATGAGATGATCCTGGGGATGGCGGATAGGGATCTGTATCTGGATGAGGACAGGAGTGAGGCCTATTGGTATCCGGAACTGGTATATAAAGATATCGATGGGGATATGAGAGAAGTTGAGCGTATCTTAAAAAAGAGGTTTATCCGTTTGGAAGGATATGAGCTGTCCTACTTAAAGCTGATCTTACTGGATGACGATCAAAGGCTGCTCCAGGAGGTCTTCCTCCATTTGTTGGATGACGCCATGGACCGGCTCCTGGGCTATGCATCGATCTGGGAGGACGAGCTGCAGATCCTGGCAGGGGACCATATGGATGAGCCGGTGGTCCTGCGAAGGATCAAAACGTCTGCTGCCAGGCCCATGAGGGCTTAGATCAGGAAAGGAGTCTACATATGCAAAACCTATACCCCCTGTTCGGACAGAACAGGATACTCAAGAAAGAACTGCTGTGGTCGCTCAGGGACTGTTCCTTTGCCCAGCTGCAGCTGCGCTACCAGGACTATGGCCAGGGGTTCCTGCAAGGGTGTACGGTCCAGGTCTGCGGGGAGGAGCTGACGGTGGGGCCGGGGATGATCAAGCAGGGCTCCTTCATCTTCCTGCTGACCGAGGAGGAGAGGATCCCCTATGGTCCAAAAGGGGAGGTCCAGTACCTGCGGCTGCGCATCCAGGAGGATCGGTCCTCTCAAGACTATGTGGCCTATCGGGCCGGGGCCTCTCTGGAGACCGGGGGAGCGGATGAGGGGGCAGCTTTCGAGCTATGCCGCTTTTTCCTGCGGGATGGCGCACGGCTCAGGGACCGTTATACCAGCTTTGCGGACATGGGGACCGCCTATGACACCGTGGATCTGACCCATGCCGCCTGGGGCGGGCCGGGCGGGAGGTCGGTGGCCCCGGCGGTCACACGCTACCTGGCAGAGCTGATCTTAGAGAGCGATGACAGCCAGCCGGAGGACTGCGCGTTCGCCTATCTGTGCCTGAGCTGCCCGGGGGCTGTGCCTGTGGCGGCGCTGCAGGCGTATATCCGCAGGCGCGGGGGCGGCCGGACGGTTGCGGCGGCAGGGGAGCAGGGAGAAAGGGACCCGGCCTACTATCAGGCGCTGCGGGCCATAGCTGAGAGGTTCAGCTATAATGGCCGGGGATCGAGCGGAGAGAAGAGAGAAAAGCGGAGGATCATCATCGATTGATGGGGGATGGACTATGGACCGATATGGATATGTATTGAGACGGGATAAGGAGAGAAAGGGACAGGAGGATACCCGGTACCACCGGGGAGACCTGCTGGGGATGACCACCTTCCAGCTGCGGGAGATCTGCCGCAGGGAGAAGCTGGTCCAGGGGATCGTGGACCCGATGGATAAAGAGGCGCTCATACGGGTGATCATGCGGTATCGGGGCGCGGAGGACAGCCTGCTGATCCGGGAGCCTGATGAGGACGGGCTCCGGGCAGTGGAGGAGCTGCTCAAGGAGGCACGGATCAAGGAGCGGCACGATCTGCACCTCACCTGCAGCGCCAAGATCACGGCCTATGAGGGCCTGGCCATCGGGATCTATGACGGGCTGACCCTGCCCTATGATAAGGAACTGGCGGGGACGAACGCGCTGGTGGTGGGCGGGGACGGGACAGTCTGTACCGTGCTGAACGTGGTGCCGCTGGGGACCAGGACGGACCGGCTCTACCTGACAAAGGATGCCCAGATCCCCTGCCGGAGGTCCGGTGTGCGGGAGCACAGCCTCTATTGCCTGCGGCGCAAAGAGTCGGAGATGGTCTATCATCTCTATCGTGACGGTGCGGGCAGAGGCCCGGACGCTTCCAGGGACAGGGGGCAGGACGCCGCCGTGGGCAGAGGCCAGGACCCTTCCGGGGCCAGGGGCTCCCTCAGCAGCCGGTCCCCTGCGGTCCTGGAGGTATATAAGATCCCTCTCCTGGACTTTGAGGTGCGGCAGCCGATCCCCTTATCCCTGCCCATGGCCATCGACCTGGGGACCTCCGCTACGACGGCGGGCGTGTACCTGGACGAACGGTACTTTGAGAGGGCAGGCCTCCAGGATGGGGAGCGGGGGCTTAAGAAGGATGGGGTCAACCACGCGCTGTTCTACGACCTGTCCTCCGATCAGCAGGAGACGCCCCTGCTCCCCAGTGTGGCCGGTATACAGGACTTGGGCGGGGAGGAGCCGGTATTCGTGTTCGGCTATGACGCCCTGCGCCTGGCGGATGCCGGTCCCGTCGATGAGGGGATCCGTGTGTTCCATGATATCAAGCGCTGGATCGGGGACCCGGAGAGGATGGAGGAGGTCACGGATCGCCAGGGGAGGCGCGGGCAGGTCGCCAGGAAGGAGATCCTGAGGGCGTACCTCCTCCATGTGGTCCAGGCAGTCCGCGACCGTTTCAAATGCAGCGTGGAGGGAGTACATATCTCCTGCCCGGTGAAGCAGAAAGGGCGGGCCAGCCGTCTGTTCACGGAGCTGTTGCCAGGCTATATGGTGGAGAAGGAGGAGATGATCGACGAGGGCGTGTCGGTCCTCTACGATACGATCGGGGAGATGATCGACAGCCGGGCATTGGAGGACGGGGCCGCGTACAAGGCGCTGATCATCGACTGCGGCGGCGGCACCACGGACCTCTGCTCCTGCCGCTTCCGCTTCTGGGATGAGCGGGTGGCCTACCGGATCGAGATCGATACAGCCTATGAGGACGGGGACACGGACCTTGGCGGGAACAACCTGACCTACCGGATCATGCAGCTCATCAAGATCGCCATGGCCCAGCAGCTGGGCCCCACCGGCTGCAGGCCCCTGGGGGAGATCCTGGCCGAGTATGACCAGGACGTGTTCCGCTATGTGGACAGCCATGGGGCAGGGGCGGTATACCGGGAGTTGGACGGGGCATATGAAGAGGCGGGAGCCGCCATCCCCACCCGCTTCAAGGCCTCCACCCACAGGAGCCGGGAGGAGTACCGCAAGGTGGAGGGGAACTTCTACCTGCTCTTTGGGCTGGCAGAGAAGGTGAAGCGGGTCTTCTATGACCATGTGGGGACGCTGCGCGTGGCACTGTCCCCCGGGGAGGTGGCCGAGAACGCCACGGTCTGGATCCCTGTGGACAGATGGCGGCTGTCCGTCCGCAAGGGCGGGGAGCTGGAGACCTTGCGGGACTCCCCCACGGTCTATATCAGCATCTATGAGCTGGAGCTGCTCCTGAAGGCGGATATCTATGGGGTCATCCGGCGGTTCATGGAGCGCATGGAGGGAGAGGATGAGCTGGGGACGTGCTCGATCATCAAGCTGACCGGCCGGTCCTGCAAGATCGATATCTTCCGGGACGCCTTAAAAGAGTTCGTGCCTGGCAGGGCCATCCGGTCCAGGAGGAGGAGCGGGGACCCGTCCCGGGATCTGGGGCTGAAGATGGCCTGTGTGGACGGCGCACTGCGCTATCTGAAGGATAAACGGTACGGGTTCGCCGATATCCGGATCCGGACCGGAGAGCCCGCCCTCCCCTACAGGATCACGGCCTTTACCCACGACGGGGGAGAGGTGGTGCTCATCCACCGCCTGCAGCGGGGCAGGGAGAGTGGGACGGTCTCCAGGAACATGGAGGATCTGACCCTGGAGCTGTATCTGAAGGACGTGGACGGCAGGGAGCGCTACCGCTACACCTGCCGCAGTGCCCTGGCAGACCTAAAGGAGACACTCTACGAAGGGATCCGGGAGCAGTATGGGGAGCACATCCGGCAGGCAGACACCGATACGATCATAGACCGGGAGGTGAAGTTCTTCGTGTGGGCAGAGCCGGATGGCTGGGCGTTCTCGGTGGTGCCCGTGTGCCGGAAGGATGGGAGCTTGTACCTTGGGAAGGAGGAGCGGTTCTATTTTGAAGATGAGGGATGGATGCAGGACTTTTTTGGCGGGGAGAGATGAGGAAATGGTGACGTTCCAGGGGGCGGTCCGTTTCACACAGGTCTCCTGCCTGTGGGCGGACTGCAGGGTCGGCCGCCACGGGACCCTGCGGATCGAAGGGATCGTGGACCGGGAGGCCGATGATGGGCAGATGGACCTGCGGGGGAGCAGTGTCCGGCTGTCATCCGGCGACGGAGGGGGAGAGGTCCCTCTCTTTGCCGGAGCCGTCACCGGATGTGAGTGGAAAAGGCAGGGAGGGATCTGGTACCTTGGGCTGACCGCGGTATCGGCCACGCGCCTGCTGGACCAGGAGGCGAGGTGCCGGATGTTCCAGGATGTCTCCATGACCTATGGGGACATCGTCAGGGAGATCGGGGGAGAGGGCAGGCGGATCGTCATGGCGGAGGGAGCGGACAAAAGGCCGGGATATCCCCTGTTCCAATATCGGGAGACGGACTGGCAGTTCTTAAAACGGATCGCCAGCACGCTGGGGACGGTCCTCGTCCCGGGGGTGGCCGATCCCTCCCCGCGGCTGTCCATAGGGGCCGTGGCCGGACGGGAGCATGTCCTGGAGGATACCGGCCGACATACGGTCAGGGCAGACTATAAAAGGGCCAGGGAGCGGGAAGGGGATGGCATCCCGCCAGGCGCTCTCATGCGCTATGAGATCCGGACAGCCCAGGACTTCCGGCTGGGGGATACGGTCCTCTTTAAGGGAAGGCGGTGGCTCGTCCTCCAAAAAGAGATGCGCTTAGAAAATGGCGTGCTGGGATCGACATATCAGCTGGGCAGCCAGCAGACATGGCGGGAGGAGATCCAAGATGACCGGCTATGCGGCACGGCACTTTCTGGGCGCGTGCTGCAGGCGGAGGGGGAGAAGATCAAGCTCCACCTGGATATCGATGAGAGGGAGGCGCCAAAGATCGCAGAAATGTACACCTTTGACTATGTGCCGGTCACAGGAAATATCCTGTATGCGATGCCGGAGCCAGGGGCAAAGGTATCACTGTACTTCCCGGGACCGGGAGAGGCGGGCGGGATGGTGATCGACAGTGTCCAGGAGAGGATCGTCTACCCGGACCATGAGGAAAAGGTGATGGAGCTGCCCTCCGGGATACAGATGGAGCTGGCCCCAGATACGATCCTATTCTCGGCCAAGGAGAAAAGGGCCTGGATGGCCATAAAGGACGGGCGGGGGATCGTGCTGGGGAGCAGCGAGAGGATCGGGCTCAGCGCCGGGGGGAGGATCCAGATCGCAGGCGGGAATGTGTGCATCGCCTCAAAGGACCAGGTGGTCATGACCGATGGGGACATGGACAGCATGGAGATCAAAGGCAGGCGGGTCACCTTCCGCTCCCCTAGGTACCGGCTGAGCGCGGTCCGGCACAGGACCATCCAGAGGGAGCGGAGCATGGCGGACTATCAGGTCATACGCGATCTGGAGGCGGTGGCCTATGGGGTCATGGGCGGCATACCCGTAGGAGAGCTGGGCGGGATAGAGGCAAGGATACGGGCCGGTATCCCGGCTGTCCTGGATGCAGAGCGCCCGTTCATGGACGGGATAGCCCAGATCTCATGGCGGAGGGGATGAGTGGCATGGATGGGTCTGGGCATATGTGCTCAGACAAGTCATCGATCTTTGCGAGCGATGCCGCGAGGTCTTTGATCTACCGAAATGTGGACAAGACAGGATACCAGGCTGTCCGGACGGTCGTGGCCGTGATAGCAGGGGATCAGTCTGCGATAGATACGGGATCGGATCAGGAGGTGGCGATGTGGAGCCATATATGGATGAGGCGATCGTGAGAGCACGGATGGAAGAAGAACGGAAGGGCTTTGTGGATACCTATACAGGCATGTACGCCGGGGACCGGCTCCTGCAGTTTGAGGAGCGGGAGCTGTTCAAGGAAAGGGATGGGCCAGGCCCCATCATCCTCCGGCTCCCGGTCAGCTACACGGTCATGGAGCCGGAGCGTGCCAAGCGCAAATATCCTTCGGAGGACCGGCCCCAGGCGATCTACACCGATGAGCGGGGCTGCGTGGACTTGACCTTCAGCCTGTTCCCCCAGCGGGTGGGGCCGGATCAGATCAGGGGGGCGCTCATGCGCTACCAGGCCCTGATCAAGAAGTGCAGGCAGGATGCGTCGATCCTGGAGAAAGGGACCTATCAGATGGAAAAAGGGTGCGGGGGATGGTTTACCTTCCGGAACGAGGCATTAGATGAGGAGATGTTCGGCCTGCTGGCCCTGATCGGGACGGACCGGTATCTGGTCTTATGCATGTGCAGCTGTCCCTATGATGAGAGGGGGGAGCAGGAGCCGGTCATGCACCAGGTGATCCGGACGATCCGGGAGAAGGGAGCGGATATCCGGCGTAAGGGGAGATAGCGGGTAGGGATGTGGCGGACAGAGATGGAGCGGAGAGAGATGGGACGGACAGAGATGAGGTGGAGCGATGAGCCAGGAACAGCTGGTGGTCAATGGGGCATTGGTATGCTGTACCATGACAGAGAAACCTTCAAAGGATAAGCTGGGGGATACGGAGAATTATAAGATCTATCGGATCGTACATTTAGGGGACACCAATAATGGGGCTTTTGGGTTGGACGAGGCATTCCTGACCGAGTACGATGCCGGGGCGGAGCTGTATATCGAGCCCTTCCCGGTCTGCAGATCGCCCTATTATGCAAGGGCCTTACAGGATATCGCTTCCTATCTGCAGGGGCTGAAGAGAGCGAGCACGGATGCTGGTGAGCAGTCCAGGATCGAGGACCGCTGCCAGCTGCTGCGGCAGCTGGCCCAGGCGGCGGTAGAACGGGAGCAGATCGTCAGAGGGGACTGGCGGGGGCAGTGTGTGATGGAGCTGCTGGATCAGTGGTTCAACTGCAGCAGCACATTGGCTATCGATGATTTTATGCAGTGTCTGGAAAGGTTAAAAGGGGAGTTGGATGGGATCTGTGGAGAGCTGGACGACTTAGCGGCTCAGGTGCTGCGGGCAGCAAGGGAGGCGATGGGAGAGGAGCTTGAAAGAGCGGAGATGATGCTCCTGAAAGGCGAGCTCTCTTTGATCAGGGAGCCGGATCCCCTGGAGCTGGTGTCAACGATCAGAGGGATCCAAGAGATAGAAGGAGAGGATGGGGAAAAGGATAAGGATAAGATGTACAGTTGGCGATATCTGTCAGGCCAGGAAGAAAAGGGTGGGCTGGCGGAAGAGCTGACGGAGGAAGAGGCACGGTCGCTGCTGGACGGCTATCAGAAGATACGGGATGTACTATCCCAGCGATATACATGGGGCAAGGAACTGCGAAAAAGGTTATATGCGGTCACGCTGCGGTATACACTGGGGGTCCGTGAGATGGGTGGAGGATCGTCCTATGTGGACGCAGGGAAATATGTGGATGGAGAGGGAGATGAGTTGGTAAAGGAGGTGGAGGATGTCTGGCGTTGGATCCAGGAAGAAGTGCAGGAACTGGATAAGGCGGACATCTGGTCCATCATCGAAAAGTATGATCTGACCGTTCCGTATCAGGCTTATCGAGACTATATGGGGGATCTGTACGATAAGATCCATGATCTGTATCAGCTCGCATCCACAGTCAAGATAAGTTCAGACGCTCCGGCGCTGGTCACCACAGCCTCCTATCTGATGTGCAGGTGCGGGGGGCGGATCGAGATCCTGAGCAGCGGGCAGTGGGTGGAAGAGGTGGATTCTAAGGTAGATGAGCATATCGTGGAGATCCTGCGTTTTGCAGAAAAGGATATATACGGTCTGATGCAGACTTATGGGGCATATGCGGATACACCGGATACAGAGGACTATGCCAACACGAGATATTCCACCTTGATCGCTCTAAATGGGATCCATGTCATCCTGGAGTCGATGGGGGTAGAGGGGGTATATAAGGATATCAAGGACCTGGAGGAGGTCAGGAGGAAGTATCCGCTCCCGAACATCTCGATCGATCTGGTGCCGCAGAACGAGGTGGAAGCGACGAAGGCCAGGCAGGCTATAGCAAGGGAAGCGGCGGATAGCCTCCCATTTGGGTTAAACTGGATCTTTAAGGTATTGTTCTTTATGGTAGATATGTCTAACCGTTTTGAAAATGAAGGGGATAATGTGAAGAAGGTTGCGGAAGGGGAGGTGGAAGCGGCTACAGAAGGCTGGATCAAAGAAGAGGACTGGGATAAAATGGTCAAATGGGGAGATGCTGGACTGGAGACATGGGATGCGCTAAGTAAAGGGGCGGATGTGGTGGATGATGCGTTAAAAGATATAGCTGAGGAAGAACTTCCAAAGGAAATTGCTTTTTTAAAAAACACAGCAGGTAAAGTAAAGAAGATCAATGATAATGGTTTTTTAAAAGGTATAAATGCAGTGGGTTCTGCTGTAACATGGTGCCGATTGCTACAGGATCTTATGACGCGATCTTATGCCCTTTTTGTTGGAAAGATCACGATTGAGGTCAATACCGGGTGGGATAAATATACATATGAAGCAAACTATGATGGGGAGGGGGCTTTGATCGGAAATATCTTATATAGGAAGAGCTATCTGGGAAGAGATATGTTCACGAATCTAGGGACAGCACATTTTTATGACAATGGAAGCCCTTATATGTTTGGAATCTATGAAGGAGATGGAGGAAAATGAAAAAAATGCTGCGAGGGGCAAACATTTTATTAATGATAGCGTGTGTTTCCATGCTTATAGGTTGTACAGCAGGACCACCTGTGGAGGAAAGTAAAGTAGCGGAGGAGATGGGTTCATCAGAAGGGGCGGGTGTGCTTGGATCAGAAGTTGGATCGACTGGGGGACCCGGAGATGCGGTGAAAGAAGATGGTCAGCTGATGGATGATACATATTATGTTGTCGATATCTATAGTACCTTGATGCTTTGCGAGGATGATGGAGTCCCGGGATACAAAGATGCTATCCAGGCATTAAAAGGTGATAGTGCATCTGTGGCAGAGGCCATAGAACGATTAGGTGATATGGAACAGACCCCAGCGGTCATGAATGCGATCGGAGTGGGGTATATGCGTTTGGATCAGAGTGAGGAGGCCAAAAAGATCCTGGAAGGAGCATTGGAGATGGCAGATGACGACCAGGAGCAGGCCTGTATATTGAACAATCTGGGCAGTGTACGTTTTCTAAAGGGAGAAGATATCATCAATGACAGGGTCGCTGTACGATACGAGCAAGCTCTTGAAATGGAGAGGGACCCGATACGTAGGATAGTGATCCGTGCAAACCGTCTGGTGTATGGACCATATCTATACCTAAAGGATGACAAGTGGAAAGAAAAGATAGATAAGGATATCGAACAAATACTAAAAGATGAAAAGAGTGTGCTTGGATCGAACCAGCTAGCAGGTATACGCTGCTATCTGACACTGGCAGAGTGCGGTCCATGGGATAAGGTGATAGGATATTATGAGAAAGCCTTAGGATTGAACCGTGAACAATATCAATATAGGGCCATCGATATGTCCGTATATTCTAGCTTAAGGAAATATTATCGTATAAATGGCGATCTAGAAAGAGCACTTGGATATGCAGATAAAGGGATCGAGGCGGGAGAGGGATTTTTATTGGATACAGATGACTTTCGTATCGGATCATATCTGGCTAAAGGGATCTTACTTGTTAAAAGGAAGGACTATGATGAGGCGATCCAATGCTTAGCCCCGATATTAGAGCTAGAGGGATATGACATGGATCTAAAAGCGATGATATACTTAAGCTCTGGAGAAGCCTACTATGGAAAAGGAGACTTTTCTAAAGCAGAAGAAATGGTAAAAAAGGCATACGACTTTTTTGGTCAGTATAAGAAAGAGAAAGGTCACGATGACTGGGATAGCAGAGAGATGTTGGAGGCGTATGATGAAGAGGATCGCTATGAGAGCGACCCAGAGTACATGCAGTGGGTCTGGGATCAGCTCCAGGGATAGGGCGGGATGACGGAGATGAGATACGAGGAGGGATGATATGGATAAACTGGATCTAAGGATCGAGCCGGTGGAGCTCTCGCCGATCTTGACCTGTGAGATCGGAGAAAAGGTCAACCAGCACGCAAGGGCGACCGTGAGCGGCTTTGTGAAAGGAGAGGACCATGTGCTCCTGAGCCAGCTGTACCATAAGGAGTTCACCATAAGGCTGGGGCTGGAGGACGGATCTGAGCGTTATCTCTTCCGCGGCATCGCAGAGGAGGCCGAGATCCGGGAGGAGGGAGGCGTGAAACGGCTGACCGTGAAGGCTGCCTCCCATACGGCCAAGCTGGACATAGAGAAAAACCTGCGGGTGTTCCAGGACACCGAAAAGACCTGCCAGATGGTCACAGACTATATCATCTCCCGCTACAAGGAAAAGATCGGGGTCATCTATGAGCCCAAAGCCCGGGAGACGGTCCGGCAGGAGCTGATCGTCCAGTACAGAGAGACCGACTGGGCGTTCCTCAAAAGGCTGGCGGCAAAGCTGGGGCTGGTCCTGGTAGCTGACCATCATAATGCCTATCCCTGTTTTTACTTTGGCCTGCCGGACAGGGACTGGATCGATCTGGGAGACCATCTCGACTATCAGGTCAGCTACCCGGGTCATAGAAAAGAGGATGCGGGATATGAGGTCCAGTATGGAGAGCTCTTAGACCTGTGCGCTAAGGTGAGGTTCCTGGGCCGGAGGCTGCGGATATATCAGAAGAGGATCCTCCTGTCCGGAGGCGCTCTGACCTGTTCCTATACCCTGCGCCGTGAAGAAGGGTTCCGGCAGGAGCCTTATGAAAATGAGGGGCTCATCGGCTGCTCGCTGACCGGAAAGGTGCGGTCGGTGGAGCATGATGTGGTCAGGATCGGGATGGACTGCGAGGATATACGGGGCAGCAACAGTAAGGCATACCCGTATGCGACCGTGTATTCCTCCCCGGATGGCACAGGCTGGTACTGTATGCCGGAGGAGGGGGATACGGTGCGGTTATATTTCCCGGACGCGGACGCAGATGATGCCTATGTGGCCAGCGCGGTGCATCTGGGTGTGGTGGATGATAAGAGAAGGGATCCGGAAAAAAAGTCGATCCGGACGATCCACGATAAAGAGGTGCGGTTCACCCCGGACCAGATCTGCATCACCAACCACAAGGGCATGTGGATCCTATTGGATGACGAGAAGGGGATCCAGATCAAGAGTAAGAAGCAGATAGCGCTGACCGCAACAGACGGGATCAGCCTGACCAGCGGCGGCCCGATCCTGGTGGAAGGGGAGGATGGGATCATCCTAAAGGAAAAGGAGAACTCCCTGCTCATCCGGGATGGGATCCGGCAGAACGGGATGGATATCCAGTTCAAGTAGAGCGGGCGGAGTGGAGGAGTATATGGAGTGGAGGAGCAGGCGGAGCGGAAGGGGCGGGTAGAGTGGTGGAGCGGAGGAGTGGGTAGAGCGGAGGCGCGGGTAGAGTGGAGGTACGGGCAGGATGTCGAAAAACGGCATTTTTGCTGTAGGATTTCGGCGGACATATTGCAGAGAGGGCGATCGGAGCGGTAAGCTTAAAAATAGGATATCGCACGGGATATCTTTCTGGATCACCCACAGGGATGATCGGATCCCTGCCGCTAGATGAGGGGATCATGGGATCGGGATCGGGTCAACCTGCGATCGCGAGATGCTAAAGAGAAGGATAAAGAGAGTGGAGGGATAAGTGATGGAACAGAATATGGGACAAAACGTGGAGCAGGAAGAGAGGATCATGGACTATCGGCTATCCGATGTGGTCAGCTGTCTGGGAAAGCAGGAGGATGACTACACAAGGCGTTTCCGGAGGCTGAGGGAAAAAAGGCGTACCTTTAATATCTGCGCCGCCCTGTTCGGCTATCATTGGCTGGTCTATCGGCTGATGGTGGTGGAAGCCCTTGTGCTGTACGCGGTGGACCTGGCGGCGGAGATATTCCTGCCGGCGGTATTGCTGAAGGCCACGGGCTACAGTGACGGGGCGGTGGTGTTAGGCGGGCTGTGCACCCTGCTCATCGGGATCGTGCAGTTTGTGGTCATGGGCTTTTTTGGCGATCAGATCTATTGGCGGCATATCAAGGGGCTCATGGACAGCTTCCAGTGTAAGGATAAGGGCAAGGACTCCCAGACCCAGGCCGAGCTGCGCCGGTTGGGCGGTGTCAGTGTGCCGATGGTCCTGTTCTGCATCGTATTGACCGTGATGATCAGGCAGGGGTGTAAGATCCTGGTGGCCAGATGGCTCCTGGGGATATAAAAGGGGACCGGTATGGAGTATCTCAGGCTGATGCAGGACAGGAGACATCTCCATACGCCATATATCCACACGCTCCGGGATGTGGTGCGGAAGGAAGAGGATCTGTATATCCACGACGGCGCATCGATCCCGGACCACAGCACCGTGTTCGTATATACCGACCAGCCCAGTGAGTTTGTCAGTATCCTGGACGAGCAGATCTATCTGGTGAGCGAGAGCGTGAAAAAGGTATTTTCCATGTATGCTCCTCTCCTGCGGTATAAGCAGTTCTTTTTGTTCAATAACCGCAGAGGGGAGCATCACATCTATCACGCCCCGATCTTTAGGCAGCTGCATTGTATCGCACCGGAGAGCCGGTGGAACCCATTTGGGAACCGGGTCACGCACTGTGTCCTGGACAAGGAGAGGATTGGGAACGAGCCGATCTTCAAGGTGGCAGGCGCCGGGGAGCGTATCGTCGTTATACGGCTGGATGTGGCGGAGAGCCTGTTGCGGAGGGGGATCATCGATCTTAGGCTGGAGGAGATGGAGGTAAGGTGAGATGGGGATGCGGTGGGATGGGGAAGCGGTGAGGATGATGGGGGATGTGGTGAGATGGAGGTGTGGTGAGATGGGGATGCAGTGAGATGGGGATGTGGTGGGGATGACGGGGGGATGTGGGAAAGGTGATGAGGATGGGGATAAGACGAGGCGGCTGAGGGCAGTAATGGGAGATCATCAGGAGTGATGAGGGGTGGGTAGATATATGGAAGATGTGATCGCTAGGAGGTTCCTGGCGGATATAGAGGCCTTTGCAAACGAGCGGTTTGAAAGGTACAGAGAGCAGATACGGGCGGAGTATGCAGCTGGGTGTATGAAGGATGGAGAGTCCTTTCTGGCGTGCCTTGAGGATCTTGCAGGACGATACCGTCGGTTGGAAGAGCAGGCGGTGACAGGGGCGGTCAGGGAGATCTATCTGTCCTTTATGCGGACCTCGATCCTCCTGGATGTGCCGCCCTATCGGATCGACCTTTATGATGAGCGGGGACGGAGGTCTGTGGTGGAATGTGCCGGGGGATGGGACTTTGGGCTGGTATATGGGTATTTTAGAGAGATGAAGGCAGAGTTGGAGCAGCGGTTTGGGCGGCAGAGCCGGGTCAGGGGGTATGTGCTGGATGGGATGCTCTATGACCTGGGGGACAGGTTCCATCGGGTGGCATGTGAGCTGATCCCGGAGATGGTCGCAGGGGTGGGGGAGAGGATACGGGAGATCGAGGGGCTGGAGGGGGATGTGAGGGTGTATCTGGGGGAGTTTTTGGATAGGGCGGAGGTGGTTTGGGGAGGAGGGAGCGGACTATTGGAAAAAAGTCTTTAGGGCATTGACAGTATATGCGGGCGGAACGGTTGTCCGATAAAAAAACAAAGGAGATTCTAAATGTTTCCAAAAAAAATACAAGAATTTATAAAGGAACGATTAGCCGTTGTTTCGGATGATAAGATTAAAATCTATCCTTTAACGGAAGGGCGCTCAGGTGCAGATGTATATAGAATAAAGATAACCAGCCGAAGGGACAGATTAACTGGGAGTTATATAGTAAAAATATGTAACAGTACTGAAAGAGAGGAGGAAAAGGAATCCTATAAAGCAAATATGATATATCGAGGTGCACCAGATTTTGCACAGCATCTCGTTAAGGTTGAAGCTGAAAAGGAAGTTGATGGAAAGAATATTATTATTTATCACCAGGCGAATGATAGTGTCAGAGATATGGTGGCCTTTTCAGAGCTTAGCGGAGATATACTTGCTAAATATGTAGAAAAGGTTTCTTTTGATCTATTGTCTCGGATGAATAAGGATAGAAAAACAGATGGGACAGTAGCTGACTTTTTTGATTGTTTGCTCACTAAACAGTTAGGAAAAAGGGGGAGGTTTGGAAACAGGATCAGAAATCTGCTTGAAAACCCGGAAGCAGAGTGTGTAGCTTTGAACGGAAAGGTTTTTTTAAATCCGTTCTATTTTATAAACAATATTTCGAAATTGGAGCAATGTTTATCAGATCAGATTTTTCTGAAGGGTATGATCCATGGCGATTTACATGGTTATAATTTGATTGCTGCAAGTGATACATATTCGCTGATTGATTATGATAGTGTAAGGGAAGATTCGTATTTGCTTTTTGATCAGGCTTATTTCGAATTTAGCATTTTTTATGATAATTTTAAAGATAATGATCTTAAAAGATGGAATTCCATGCTCGAGTCTTTGATAAGGCCTGCTTTTTTCAAGAAGTCAAAAGTCAGCGAGTATTACAAAGAATATATGGTAAGAAATGCTGTATGTGAGGGCGTTAGAAAATGGATGGAAGAAGAACATCTTGAGAAGATGAAAGACGATGTTGAAGTGCAATTTATGATGGCAAGAATTGCCGCAGGGATTAATTTCTTTTGCAAGAAAAATTGTGCGGATAGGGGAAGACAGCTCAAGGTGTTGTTCTATATTGCATACTGCTGTAGTCTACTGGCAGAGAAAATAGGTTACAAATATGACGAGAATGATATAAGTAGTATATTTGTACCACCTGAATTTATAAACACAGAAGAATTGTGGGAAGATTTGGTAAAATTTACAAATTACGTCCCGGTCCTCATTACAGATGATCAATATTCTATCGAGAATTCTGGAGAATTAGAAAAACTATGTGCGATTGATTGGCAATTGGTTATCGATATAGGGATTGAACAAGACGATTCACAGATATTCAAGTCTTTTTTGAACAATTGTAAAAAAAGAATTGTAAAGCGGATCAATGTTATGACAGGAGAGAAGATTGAAGGTTTTAGCCATGCACTTAATGTACTTACAATAAGGAAATCTGCAGATGGAAGTTATTCAGGGTTATGGCGAGCTTATGGCAAAGCAGTAGTGGAAGCATTGAAAAAGTTATTTTCCGCAAACCCACGAGTACCGCTTATATTTGTTTTTGATTGTAGTAGGAATGCAACAGCATTTAGAAATCAATTGTTAAATAGCTTATGCGATTTAAGTCTACCAGAAGCTTCCAGGATTATTTCACTGAGAACATTATTTTCAAGAGAAATGAGCGCAGAGATTCCGGAATTAAAGGCATTGCACAGATGGCATTTTGCTGAGCATGAAGAGGCGAATTTGGTCCATGTAGGGCTGACATGTAAGGAATATCTGAGCCAGTCTGATGATGCGTCGGAACGTTCTGCCAATCTCCCATCAATTAACGGGATTTGCACGCTCAGTGATAAAGATTTAAGCAGTTTTGAATCTTCTATAGAACTGGTGTATTCAGGGTGCGAGCGCATCACCGGGAATAAATCGGATTGTTGCGGATTAGATATGTCTGGTGGGGGAGACAGTTTAGGTGAGGAATTTTATAAAGGAAATGAGGTGACGTGGAACGATATTGCGAACCATAGAGATTTGATGTTAGTTGATGATAAAAAGTATAAAGGGATTTGTGAGAAGCTGATAAGAACATTAGATGATAAATCACCGCGTGTTAAGACAACAGTCTTGCTCCATGGGGCAGGCTCTGGAGGAACGACATTGTCAAAACGCATATTATGGGATTTCAAAGAGCAATTTCCATGTGCCCGTTTAAAAAAATATTCGACGCAGACGGCCAGCATCTTAATAGAAATATTTCAAAGAACAGGAAAGTGTATACTTTTGTCAGTGGAGTCTGGTTCGACTGTTATATCAGATGATGAACTAAACAAGCTGAAAAAAGCAGTAGATGCCGAAAATGGCAGATTAGTAGTGCTATTGGTCAAGCGAGCAGGGAATGATAGTTCAACGGGAGGAGAAGAAAAACGCACCGCACTAGTATTCTTAGGTGATACAATGCCGGTCGATCCTATAGCAAAAAAATTTCGTGAGACTTTTTCTGTTTATGCGGAAATCAAGGAAGACGGTAATGAACGAAAGGCGTTATTAGATAGGATTACAAGTGATGTTAGCTATAAAGAACAGCGTTCCCCGTTTTTCTACGGATTTTATACATTCCAAAAAGAGTATCAATTGATAGGAAGTCTGTCAAGAACTGTTTCCGAGTGTGATGCAAATGAGAAGGTTTTATTAAATAATCTTGCGTTGACCACCTTTTTCTCACAAAATATATGTGTTACCTTTTCCGAATTAAAATCGTTGTTAGACCGACCAGATACAAGCGAGATAGAAAATATTTATGCACTATTGGAGAGCCTTTCGCCATCAATATTCAAATTAATGACAATTCGAGATAAAGGACTAAGATTGTGTCATAAGGTGATTGCGGAGAAGGTTTTATTTTTATTACATGTACCTGGTAAGAACAATCCTCAAATTGGAGATGTAACTTTTAAGGCAACTAAAGTCTATATCGAATCGATGAGGGCATTGTATGATGACGATAGCGAATATGTAAATAACATTTTGAAAGAAATGATAATCGACCGCGCTTATATTGATTCGGAGGAGCGAAAAACAAAATTTTCCGTATTAGTAGAAAGTATACCGATGTGGACAGACAAAAAAGCACTTTTTGATTTTTTGATTGAAAAGTTCCCAAACAATCCACATTATTATAACCATTTAGCTAGGTTATTGGCAATTGGTGATAGGAAAAATAAAAGTATAATCTTGCCTCAATATGAAAAGGCGATAGAAACCGCAGAAATAGCAATTGAAATAGCGGTTAGTGGTAAAGCAACACATGAAACAACCCTCGGATGTATTTATGGGCAATGGATCATCAATGTTATCGATGCTGAAAAGAAAAATAAAAAGTATGGAAGATTATCATCGAAGTATCCAGAGTTGATTGCTGACATCAGCGTACACTACAGTTTGGCAAAAGCCCAGTTTGATAATGCACGCCAAAATATTGACGTATATGATTCCTTTAGTTTCTTCCCACAGATTAACATGGAATGTGAAATAATCCGTCATCTGGTTGCATTTGATGGAGACCGTAATCTTTCTCGATTGATTGAAGAGGAAGACGAATTTAGAAAATGGTATAATGATCATTTCAGTGTTGCGGCAGAACTTTATGTTAAGATGAAGGGACAGCTCGGGGATGATGCGCGTCTGTTAAAAGCGGCAAGAAACAAGCTTAGTGAGATTGCTCAAAATCCTGTAGATGGTATTGATAAACGTTTTATGAAATTACTAACTTCTGACTCGCCTGCAGATAGACAGTATCGGCGTTCGTTGGCATATACTATTTTTTCTCTGAATGGTTGTAATTGGAGCAAAGTAAATGAACGAACAGTACAGTTAATGGAGCAGTGCTTTAGAAAAAATGTAATGGAACATGATGTGGAGCATAGTGATTCCGATATTGAGACCTGGCTTGAATTATATCGTAGAACGGAATATTTTCAGGCATCTGAAGCACAAACATTTATTGCTGATTATATGGAAGACGGATATAGAAAAGAATATCTACTATTCCTTATGAGTTTTGTTATGCGAGTAGACGGGATTGTATCAGCGTCAGCTGAAGCTATTAGTCGCCATATTTTGGGTGCTAATAAAACGGCCCGTTTAGGGGGATTAAATACAGCTAGGGAACATGATGCATATATTGGGAAAAAGGGCGGAAGGTGTCCGATTGTGCCGCTTTCAGATGTTGCCCGAGATGAAATGGGGGAACCAGTGGGGCTTGAAGAATTCACGGGAATTGTTACGGAGGTAGAGCAGACACATGGTAAAATTCTGCTGGATGGACTGAATTTGGATGTGACTTTTGTTCCCAAACCGCAGTCTATAGGGGAGGCCCCCTTAAGGATATTCACACGGGATGATATTAATTGCCCTGTTAAATTAAATATCATGTTCGCATATTCGGGTCTGCGCGGTTGGAAAGTGACAAAAAATAGGAGTTTTGAAGATATATCATAGTGGGTTGATATTTATGTAAGTGCCTCAAGGGTTTTTACATATATTCTTTCCATGGATCCTTGTCGAAGCAGTCGCCTTTTTCGATTATAGTTATGGGTAAGAGAACGTAGATCCAGGGAGCAGTCTCGTTAAAAAGAAACGGGATAGCGAGTGGGACAGGCAGTGGTGTATCTGACAGATAAAGCCAAGATGGCGGAGAGATGGAGCGGGTCGTGGAGCATGGCGAGGATAGTAGGGATTGGGCGGTATAGTTTGGAAAAGATTAGGAAGAAGGACCTTTTCTATATCGATAAGACAAAGTTCATCAAGGAATGGTGGGACAGCGGGGATGATGTGACCTTGATTGCCCGTCCCAGGCATTTTGGGAAGACATTGACCATGAGCATGATTGAGCAGTTCTTTTCTACCAGCTATGCGGGGTGGGGCGAACTGTTCGAGGGTCTTGCGATTTGGGGAGATGAGAGCTACAGAAGGCTCCAGGGAACCTATCCGGTCATCAGCCGTTCTTTTGCAAACGTGAAAGAAAACCGATATGAGAATGCGCGTTACAGGATAGGCCAGATCCTTATGGATGTGTGCTTCCAGGATCGCTTTCTGTTAGAAGGAGACATCCTGGCACCACAGGAGAGGGCATATCTCGATCGGGTATCTAAACGATGAGTGAGGGGGACGCCACCATGGCCCTTCATCATCTGTCCCGCTTTTTGTCCCGTTACTATGGGAAAAAAGTGATCATCCTGTTGGATGGATATGACACGCCGATGCAGGAAGCGTATGTTAATGGGTACTGGGATGAGATGGTCTCTTTTATCCGTAGCCTGTTCAATTCCACATTTAAGACGAACCCGTATCTGGAGCGGGCGACCATGACGGGGATAGCATGCCCCATTTTATCGGGTATCATGAGAGTGAGTACACCGCAGGCGTCCTTTGGGAAGGAGTTGATCTTTTCCGACTTGAACAATCTCAAAGTGGTGACGACGACCTCTGATGGATATGCGGACTGCTTTGGGTTCACGGAAGGAGAGGTCTTTGCCGCGCTGGATGAGTTCGGGATGTCTGGGAAGAAGGGGGAAGTAAAAGAATGGAATGACGGTTTTACCTTTGGAGGACGGGAAGATATCTATAACCCGTGGTCGATCCTGCATTATCTGGACACGGGGAAGCTCGGGAACTACTGGGCAAACTCCAGCTCCAACAGCCTGATCGGGAAGCTGATCCGGGAAGGGAGCCCGGAGATCAAGATGACGATGGAGGAGCTGATGGATGGCGGATCCTTCCATACTACCTTTGACGAGCAGATCGTGTTCAGCCAGCTGGGGAAAGGGGATGACGCGGTATGGAGCCTCCTGCTGGCCAGCGGATACCTGAAGGCGGGATATGCCGGGTTCAACACGATGCTGGGGAAGATGGAGTATACGCTTCAGTTGACCAACAGAGAGGTATATTTCATGTTCCGGCAGCTGATCGAAGGCTGGTCCAGTGAGTGCCGGCGTGTACAGAACGCTTTTATCACAGCACTGCTGGACCACGACCTGGAAGGGATGAACGAGTACATGAACGATATCTCCAGCGAGCTTTTCAGCAGCTTCGATACGGGGAAAGACCCGTCAGGGAAGGCGCAGCCCGAACGCTTTCACTCTGTGGAAGCGACCACTAAGGGTTTGAAAAGACCAAACCCAAGTGTCTGCTTCTACCATGGCTTTGTGCTGGGCTTGATGGTGGAGCTGCAGGACCGTTATACGATCTCATCCAATAAAGAGAGCGGGTTTTGCTGGTATGATATCATGCTGGAGCCAAAGGAAAAAGGAGCGGATGCGTTCATCATCGAGTTCAAGGTGGTCCACACGAAGAGGAAGGAGACCCTGGAGTCAGCGGTACAGGCCGCGTTAGGACAGATCGAGGAGAAACGATACGGAACGGTCTTGACAGCGAAGGGGATCCCTGCAGAAAAGATCTACAAGTATGGTTTTGCTTTTCAGGGCAAGGAAGTGCTGATCGGGGCATAGGTTATACTGCCGATATCATTTCTTGAGAACTTCTTGTCTCTATGTCTTAACCGACATTCTCCCGGCAGCTCTGCCGGCCACGGCAGGTATCGATCGATGTTCTCCGGGTGTTCGGGATGATGGATGTTAGGCATCTCTATCAATAAGAAGTGAGGGGGCTGTCGGGAAATAGATAACCCTACACAAGGGCAGGTGTGAACCATGTGGTTCACACCTGCCCCTAAAATTTATCCATTAAAAAAGAAAAAGATGGCAAATAACAACCATCTTTTCCCCGTTCCATGTTATAATGGAACTATGCTCAAACAAAATTATTATAACGATTTTTTTGATATTGATCAACAAAAAATTAACTTCAGTTTCTTCAGTTTCTTCGAATTGAGTTTACCCGACGACGATCCAGTCTATACCCTGAAAAAAGTGATGGAGGAATTAGATTTTTCAGGTCTTCTGGCCTGTTATTCAGATAAGGGAAGAACCGGGTATAACCCAATCATGCTGTATTCTGTGGTTACTTACGCAAACATGCGGGGAGTCAGGGCGGTGGACCGCATCGTGGACCTGTGCCAAAGGGATCTTGCCTTTATCTGGCTAACCAAAGGGCAGAAGCCCCAGAGGGATGCTTTTTATGATTTCATCGGAAAAAAGCTGACGGGCGAAATCCTGGACGAGTTGAACTATCAGTTTATGCGCCGCCTGCAAAAGGAAGGACTCATCACACTGAAGGAACTTTACGTCGATGGAACGAAGATGGAAGCGAACGCAAATCGGTACACGTTTGTCTGGCGCGGGAGCATCAATTATCATCTTGCCGGTCTGCTGGACGCTATAGACGGTCTTTACGCAAGGTATAACGCATTTCTGCACGAAAATGGATATGGACCGAAATACGACCTTGGAGAAGCCCGGATGTTCGTGATCGAGGGGATGGAAAAGGTCCGCAGGGTGATTGAAGAAAACAGGCGCCGGAAGCTAACGAAGCATAAGAAAATCTCGAACAATGCCATCATTGAGATTGATAACTGTTCTCCGCTTGAAATCTTAAGGCTGCAGAAAAATCTGGAGCGGATTGCGCAAGGCGAAGGAATCCCGTTTGTTAGCGGAAAGGGAAGGCACAAGCCGGAGCTTCAGAAGCTTTATGAGGAACTGGAAGAATGCGGCAGGCGCCTCATGGACTATAAGGAATGTTTTGAAATCATGGGGAAAGACCGCAACAGCTACTCCAAGACGGATCTGGAAGCAACGTTCATGCGGATGAAAGAGGACCATATGCTGAACGGGCAGTTAAAGCCGGCCTACAATGTCCAGATCGCGGTAGAGAATCATTTCATTGTCCACAGTTATGTGAGCAGTGACCGGACAGACTACAACACGCTGATCCCTGTTCTGGAAAAGCACCAGGGGGCATTCGGGGATATCCTGGAGGCAGTTACCGCTGACAGCGGCTACTGCAGTGAAAAGAACCTGGTATATCTGAAAGAAAACGGGATCAGCAGCTATATAAAGCTCCAGGACCACGAGAAACGGAAGACCCGGGCATACAAAGAAGATATCGGAAAGTATTACAACATGGCCTGTGGTATTTTTGAAGATGAGCGTTATTACATCTGCCATGACGGGAGGGAACTGCGTCATATCCGGACGGAAAGCAGGGGACAGGATGGATATACCCAGACCTTAGAGGTATATGGATGTGCGGACTGCAGCGGCTGCGGGCACAGGTCCAGGTGTCTTTATCAATACAATGCTGAAAAGAACCCGGACCGCAATAAGGTGATGAAGATCAATGAACGGTGGGAGGAACTGAAAGAAGGATCCCATGGGAACATCCAGAGTGAAACGGGTATTCTGAAGCGGCAGACCCGCTCCATTCAGACGGAAGGACACTTTGGGGACATAAAAGAAAACGGGGACTTCCGGAGGTTCAACTATCGGTCAGCGGAAAAAGTATATAAAGAGTTTATGCTGTATGCCATCAGCAGGAACATCATGAAATATCACCGGTTTCTACATCATGAGATCGAAAAATATGAAGGAAAAAAGGAGCAGAAAGCAGCTTAGGCAAACGAGCACTCCTTAAAATCCAAACAAGGGGGTTCTATGCCCTAAAATAGATACCGCAAAAAGAAGGAGACAGTCCGGAAAAAATCCAGGGCTTTGAAAAAGCCTGAATTTCTAAGGGACCGTCTCCTTTTTACATATCAGGGGTAAAAATCGCTATTTCCCGACTGCCCCCTCGTAGAAGGAGCCGCTCTTTTTGCTATAGCAGGGAGCGGGGCAAACCGGCTCCACGGTGGCTCTGTCATTTTACGAACCTTTCGATCACGCATCTGTGGCCTTTTTCGTCATCATAATTGATACCCACCAGCAGGATATCTCCTGTATAGTTTTTGATCCAGTCTGCATATCGTCTATCCTTGATCTGCGCGATGGCTCCCTCGGCTGACTTATCCCATTTCAACTCGATCAGCAATGCCGGATGCTCGGCCTCTCGTCTGGGAAGGTATACGATATCTGCATATCCCTTACCAGACGGCAGTTCCAGGTTAGGCGGCAGATAATAGGCTCTGGCGCTGAAATATGCCATCAAGACCGTACATTTGAGTGAGTTTTCATCATTGTATTTAAGGATGGATGCGGTCTCGTTGTGGACCTGGGCGATACCATCTGCTACGGCGTCCCCATCCATTGCCCATGTACTTTCCAGGAGCTGGGACGAATGCTGGATCGATCGGGCGACCCCATCCCAGGAGGGACCCTCCACCGCGTTCAGAAACTCTTGCGCGATCTCCTGGTTTGGGATAGAGGCTTCATCGGTCCTTTGGTCGTACGTCAGATACCCCAGATGGATCAGTAGTGTGAGCACATCGTCCCTTGTCTTGAAGGTGACCATATCATTTTCAAATCTCCGGGTATTGATCTTGCATCGCCCATTCCCCAGCATCTCGATGACCGCTTCCTTCAAACGGTCGATGTCCAGATTGATATAGACCTTCAAGGCCTCATACGTCTCCGTACCTGTCCAGTAGCTTTTGAAACGCTTCCATGTCAATGCGTCCACAACAGATTTTGGATTGTAGATGCGGATATCGCCTAACCGGTAGCCGTCATACCATTTCTCCATGGCAGCATAGTCCACACCATGCTCTTTACACTGCTCCTGCACCTCTTCTTCCGTAAAGCCGAAATAGCCTCCCAGGTCCTTGGGGTCGATCATGGAATGCTCTTCAAAGATATTGATCGCAGAGTGTTCTCCATATTTTTTAATAGGGAGTATCCCCGTCATATACGCCAACTCTACATATCCCGCCCCTTTAAAGAGCCCTCTCAAAAGATCCAGATACGCCTTCTGTACATCCTGCCGCTCCTTCGCGAACCGAAATACACAGTCCCACTCATCCAGGATGAAGATGAACCCTTCCTTTGTATGGGCGTAGATCTGCTCTAAAACCCCTGGCAGCCCATAGCCGTCTACATGGAAGCAGTCTCCATACACTACCGCTAGCTCTTTGATCACGACTTCCTGGATCTTATCGATAAAGATATCCAGATGCGATGGGTGGAACAAGAAACGTTGGATATCGAGCCGTATCACATTATGTTTATTGAGATGCATTTTATAGGAATCCGCTCGTTCGATCTTCTTTCCGGCAAACAAGTCCCGTGAATCGCAGCCTTTTCCATAATAAGCTGCCAGCATATCCGCCGCCATGGATTTCCCAAAACGACGGGGACGGCTCACACAAACGTATTTCTGCCTGGACTTATTGATCTTTTTATTGATGAGCGCGATCATCTCTGTCTTGTCCACATAGATATCATCCGTTACTGCCTGACGGAAGGCTTCATTCCCTGGATCCAGATATATCCCCATACGATACCCCGTTCCTATACCAGTACAAACATGTTTTCATGCTATAGCACATAGCTAAGCTTTCTTATGTCTCTAATGTTAATATAAAGCCTTCCCAAAGTCAAGCGATACAGCGGCAAGGGTATGTGCCGATCGATCCTTGGGGAGGATCCGCTAGGCCGTTTGCCAAGGTCATCCTTATGAGTACATCTACAATGACCAGAGACAGTTAAAAGAGAAATATTCCAGTGGAAGGTGTCCGATCTCTTATGTGTGCGACAAGGCCTGGCAGATCAAGAAGATCCCCTTCTGTTATGAGTATGATGGCAATGGGGACCGGACTGCAAAGTACGGGGAGCAGGCTGCGGCCCATGGCGGGAAACTGAAGATCAGGACCTCTTACCATTATGACATCCGGGGGGGCAGCTGGTGGAGGAGAAGGAGCATGGCAGTCCTACCTGTTATACATATGACGCAGCAGGGAACAGAATAGGAAAGAAGACCCCGGAACAGGTGACAAGGTATTCTTATAATGGGAAGGACCAGCTGATAGAGGAAGCATGGGACACAGGGAAAAACATCTTTACCTATGACTGCCAGGGAAGTATACTGGAGATAGCAGGGGCAGAAGGGAGCCGGCGCTTTACCTATGACAGCAAGGACCAGCGATGCAAGCTTGATATTCCTTTGCTTGCAGCGGGACACAAGATTTGTTACAATTTATGGAAGGAGACTTATAAGATGAATGTTAAAAATGAAAGCATTATCAAGCCATTGCCAGATGATCTATTGATCACAGAAAAAGAAAAAAAATGGCGTGTGAAGTTACCGAGATCATATAGAGAATTTCTTAAAAAATTTAATGGATGTATTCCACAAGAAAATTGTTTTCACCATAGGGACCATGAGTTTGTGATCGTAAGATTTTTGGGGATTGTTGGGGAACTATCAAACAGAGAAATAGGGTGGTATGATATAGGTGTTGTAGAATCACAAATTGGAGAACGTTTGACAGATAATATGGACTTGATAGGGATTGAGATCTTACCAATAGCAGAATTATTTGCTGGGGATTATCTTTGCTTAGATCTAAGAAATTCTAAAGGGAGTGTTTGTATATGGTTCCATGAGGGATCTGAGGAATTTAAACCAGTGATTGAAAAGGTAGTAGATAGCTTTGAAGAGTTTTTGGCAAAATTAAGATAAAATAGGTCATGCCCATGCTGTGGATATAAAACATTGACAAAACATTTTAACCTATAAGGAAGGAACAGGATATGATATTTGTTCATATTGCGGTTGGGAAGATGATCCAGCATTGTATGTAAAACTTATGATCACTAATAATGTAAGAGGAGAGATTTAATATGTTAAATAATGTATATGAAAATGATCTAGGATATATGGTGGGAACATTTTATTCAAATGTTTTTGAATGCGACATTGATGTATGGTATAAAAAGCATATTTCACGAGAATATGTTGAGAAAAACATTCAATATCTAAATGATCTTGATAATGATTTCTTATTAAGTATATGTGCTGCGCTAAAAAGGTACTATGAAGATTATAAAAGATCACTTCCAGATTTATGTGAAGATATTCCATATGATATATTGCACGATTTCGAGAAAGAACCAAGATCTATTTTAAAATATGTAAATATTGGAGTATACAAGTTTGATGAATTTAGAATTGATGAGGAAGAGATCCCTGTTATAAATTTGAGAGGAAGTTGCGAATGGTCAGGAGATGAGGGGATTACAATTGCCGCAAAAAACAATCAATTGCTTTATGTTGGTCCATGGAAAAATTTCAATGTATGGGATAGTAGATGGAATACAATGTTTAACTATGCAACACCGATTGAGAAATAGATTTTTGAAAATTTTATACTGTTATCTGTTTGTAAGCGAATAAAGCCCATTTTCTGGTGCAAACTGTACTTTGTTTTTGTAGTTAATTCCTCAAAAGATATACTTTTTCGTTAAAATAAGTTATTAAATGGTTCAGGATTTATTTGGGAAGGTAGCTTATGAACTTGGAGATAGAGGCATGTCAATTGATAAAATTTTAGATATGATCAAGTTATCATATACAAAGACTCCAATGTATATCGTTAGTGAAGTTCATGTATGGAAGGAAAATCGGAAATGAAAAAGAAATTGACAGATAGGTGGGAAAGTGAATGGCTAGATAAGGCCAGTTTGTTTAGAGAGATCTTGTTAAACGACAAGGAAACTGAATTTGTAAAATTAGATTTAAGAGGATTCAAAATTTCAAAACTTGATGGTTCTGTACCCTATATAAAAGGGAAAAAATTAGTGAAACGGATTTTTCTTATGCGGATTTTTCGGGATGTCGGTTTGAAAAGTGCAGATTTGAAAAGTGTACCTTTCGTTACACTAATTTAACCAATATTACAGAACAAGAATGTGAATTTATTGACTGTAGTTTCTACAAAGGGAGAATAAAAGGATTTATTGGGGAATGGGTGAGTCTGTATGTAAACGTAAAACCATCCGCCTAGTATTTTCTGTAATCCTGTGTCATACTTGAAG
>CAJUFE010000068.1 GCA_910585635.1 uncultured Lachnospiraceae bacterium
GGAAACGCCCATTTTATCAGCATTTCCGGGATTTTATCCGTTACTCGAACTCAATGGTCGCTGGCGGCTTCGGCGACATATCAAAGCACACCCGGTTCACATGCTCCACCTCGGTCAGGATCCGATCCGTGATCTTCTGCAGCACATCCCAGTCCACCCGCTCGATGGTGGCGCTCATGGCATCCACTGTGTTGATCGCGCGGATGATCACCATGTAGTCAAAGCACCTGGCGTTATCCTTCACCCCTACGGACTTAAAGTCCGGCACCACGGTGAAATACTGCCAGACCTTCTTATCCAATCCAGCCTTTTCAAATTCATCCCGCAAGATCGCGTCGGACTCCCGCACCGCCTCCAGCCGCTCTCTGGTGATCGCGCCCAAGCAGCGGACCCCAAGGCCGGGGCCGGGGAAGGGCTGACGGTACACCATGCTGGCCGGAAGGCCCAGCTCTACGCCGCAGGCCCGCACCTCATCTTTGAACAGCTGCTTTAAGGGTTCTACCAGATCGAACTTCAAGTCCTCTGGAAGGCCGCCCACGTTGTGGTGGGATTTGACCATCTTCGCCGTCTTCGTGCCGCTCTCGATGATATCCGGATAGATCGTGCCCTGGCCTAAGAAGTCGATCCCCTCCAGCTTCCTGGCCTCCTCCTCAAATACACGGATGAACTCGCCGCCGATGATCTTCCGCTTCTGCTCCGGATCGGCCACTCCTTCTAGTTTTCCTAAGAACCGGTCCACCGCGTCCACATAGATGAGCTGGGCGTGGAGCTGGTCTCTGAACACCCGGATCACACTCTCCGACTCATCCTTGCGCATCAGTCCGTGGTTCACATGGACACACACCAGCTGCTTGCCGATGGCCTTGATCAGCATGGCTGCCACCACTGACGAGTCCACGCCGCCGGAAAGAGCCAGAAGGACCTTCCTGTCCCCCACCTGCTGCCGGATCAGCTCCACCTGGTCTTCGATGAAGTTCTTCATGTTCCAGTTGGGCTGGGCCTTACACGTCTGGAACACAAAAGCCTTTAAGATCTCCTCATCCGGCAGGTCCGCCAGACGCTGCTCACATTTCGCCGTGGGATGGTCGATCGCCAGCATAGGATAGCCCAGCTCATACAGGCCCGGGGCGATATCCACCGCCGCGCCGTCCACGATCCGGTTCTCCCCGCCGTTCAAGATGATCCCCTTTACATTCTGCAGCTTTCCCAGCTCCTCTGGTGTGATGTCATGGGGATGGATCTCGCTGTACACCCCCAGCTCACGGATCTTCCGGGCCACCGTGGTGTTCTCGGTGCTGCCCAGATCCAGTATCACGATCATATCCTGTTTCATCGCATCTTCTCCTTTTCTGTCGCCTGTTATCTCCCGACATTTTTCTTTTCCCTGTATCTGTCTATCAAGCCTCCGGCTCTCCTGCCTGTGCGGCCGCGATCCTGGATCGACCTGCCTTTTACTATGAAAGTATCGGATCATTACGGTAGGTCTGCGCAGGGTCTGCCCCAGCGAAGCGAGGGTACTTGCTGCGCTGACCGTACAGCGCCAAAATGCCCTCTTTTGGCATTTTGTGTGCATCCAGGGTTGCTGTGTGCCAGCGGCACACAGCAACGACCGGAGCGGAGGACCAAATGCACCCACCAGATCTTCATGTGCGATGGTGCCATCCACCGCCAGGCGTATGCAGGTTTACCGCAAAAATCCTGCCCTCTATTCCGCATCAAAGATATCGGACAGCTGCCGCTCCATCTGCCGGACCAGATCCACTACCAGGGCATTTCCCATCATGAAACGGCGGCGGCTCACCGGCATCTCCACCTTCTGCCCATCCACCAGGCACTCCTTGGTCCAATCCGAGGGAAAGCCCTGGATCCGCTCCATCTCGATGGGCGTGAGCAGCCGGATCCGTCCGGTCTCCATATCCCGCACGATGTGGGTGGTCCGGCTGAAGGAGCCCTCGCTGGTGAGCATGGTCCTGGCCGGCTTATCGTAGGAGTCGATCATAGAGACCACACCCTCGGAAAAGATGTACTCGTGGCCATTGGCCGCCTTCCGTGGGAGCCGCTTCGCCCCCTTGATATACTGCCAGGTCTTATGCTCCTTTGCCGTCAGCATCCCGTTCTGGCTCTCATCGCTGTGGGTGACCTCCGGATCGGTGTAGTACAGCCGCTCCTTGGGGATGAAGAACTGCTCATCCACCCTTCCGGTCTCCATGATCTGGCCCAGGGTGATCTGGGGGCCGTCATACCGGGGCGTTGTCTTTACGGTATACACCACCCCGTCCTTCATCACCCCTGCATTCTCAAAGTTGGACCGGTAGGTGTCGGAAAGCTCCACCAGATCACGTGGCAGCACACCGATCCGGAGGCTGGCTCCGTCTGCCCCTTCTGCCCCCCCTACCGGGAAGCTGGTAGCAAAAAAGCCGTCTTCAAGGAGCAGCCGAGCCATCTCCTGGCGGCTCTCCTCTCCCTTTTTCGCCTCCTCATACCCGATCGCCCCGGCCATCCTGGCCCCATAGCGGGTATCCTCACGATAGGCAAAGATAAAGGTCCGTCTGCGCCTCTGCTGGAAGCCGTAATCGGCCGCGTTGATCACACGCCATTCCACCGTATAGCCCTCATCCCTTAAGCAGGCCAGGATGATCCCGAAGTCCCGCCCCCTCTGCTTGGCCGGCGACTTGATCAGCCTGTCCACATTTTCCAGCAGGATAAAGGGCGGGTGCTTCTCCCGCACTGTGTCTAAGATCGACCAGAACAGTACGCCTTTTTTTCCTTCGATCCCTTTCGATGTGGCCAGGCTGTTGGCCACCGAGTAATCCTGGCAGGGGAACCCGCCCACTAAAAGGTTAAAATCCGGCAGGTCCTCCTTCGGCACCTCCGCCACATCGATATTGGTGGTGTCCTTGCCCTTTCTATCCAAGCGCGTCCCAAAACGGTCCACATAGCAGCTCCAAGCCCACTGGGTCTTCTTGTCCGCCGGCTCCCACTGGCTGAACCAGACCGTCTCCCATTTTTCAGGCCTTGCGGCGTCCTCCACCGTCCGGATCGAGTTCAAGCCGCACCTGAAGCCGCCCACTCCGGCGAACAATTCGCAGACCGTCTTATCCATTGGCCTATCCCCTTTCTTCCTCCACTTTCCCTATAGCAGCTCTTCCCCGCTGCCCTCTAACATCCCTTCAAAGATCGCTTCCTCCACCGCTCGGACACATCCGTCCGTGTCCTTTAAGATATCCTTGCCCCAGAAATGGAGCACGGTCCATCCCTCAAACAACAATCTCCGGTCTTTTTCCCGGTCCCTCTCCATATTCCGTTCGATCTTCGGGATCCAGTAATCCGGGTTCTTCCCCTTCTCCAAACGCGGCTTTAACGTCTCCCAATCCTTCCCATGGAAAAACTCACTGTCACAGAATATAGCGATCTTATATTTCGTCAGCGCGATATCCGGCCGTCCCGGCAGATCCTTTACGTTTTTCCGGTAACGGTATCCCTTCGCCCAGAGCGCCTTGCGCAGGGTCATCTCGATGGACGTATCCTTCCCGCGGATACGGCTCATGCTCTTATGGCTCTTCTCAGAGACCTCCCCATGAAATCTCGGCTCTCTCCCGCTCATAGCTCCATCGGACCCTTCTTCCTCAAAGCGCAGCATGGCTGCCTACGCCCACATCAGGCACACCATCGCAGCCTTTTGCCAGTGTCTTTTTGATTGTAGCATAACGGCGGATATTTTTCCACAATTTTTGCAGACGGCCCGTTAACCACCTACAACATCGTATCATCTCTGAGGATCTTTGCCAGACTGATCCTGCGCACCTTCCGCCATGCCAGATGATAGGCCAGCGCCACCGAGCCCGCGATCGCCAGCAGGAACAGGCCCACCGGGACCAGCGGCGCCTCTGCCATGAACACGCCCACCTCAAGATAGCTGGCCTTCAGCATCCACCCTACTGCGACGACCACTAATGGCAGGCTGATCAGGACCGGGCGGAGGGCTATGATCGCTGCCTCTATACAGAACATCTTTTGCAGTCCCTCCGGTGTCATCCCCACCGACATATAGCGTGCAAATTCCCGTTCCCGCTGGCGCACGGACCCTGATGTATGGGCGAACACATTGCCCACGCCGATGACCGCCAGCAGGATGCAGAAGCCCCCAAATACGGCCATCATCCCCTGTATCTGTTTGTTATTCGTGGCATATCCCCGGATCCGGTCTTCACAGCCTATGGCATACTTCCCATCCATGAGCTGTCGGATCTCCTCCTGCAGCCTGTCCAGCTCTTCCTGGGTCACCCCTTCTCTGCCCCGGATGCAGATAGAAAGCTCCGCCTCCATCCCGCCCAGGCGGCCTTTGACCGCCTTCCACAAGGATGCTGGGATGAAATGCACCAGCTCATAATAGTCGATGGTGGCATATCCCTCCCGCAGAGCCGGGACCTTATCGGTATACGCCAGGACGGGGATCTCTGCCGCCCCCTCATCCTTTCCATGGTTTGGCACAGCGGCCTGCCCGTATGGAGCACCATCCCCATCAGACGGCCTTAAAACACTCACCGTCTTTCCCCCAGTCCCAGAGGTCTTTAGATACGGCACGTACTCCGCATGTCGGAAATCCGGGTCTGTCACATCGCGGATCCGGTTTAACAGCACCGCGCCGTCAAGCCGCGGCTCGGCGCCGATCTGCTCACAGTAGGCCAGAAAGCTGCGGTCGTCCAGTATGAGGATCGGGGCATTGACCAGCCATCCGCCCTCCACCGGTCCCACGAAGGTCTTGGAGGCATGGGAAAAACCACCCAAGGCCTTCATCTCGCTGCTCATCTCCTCCTCGGTGACGATCCGCTCTGCCGCTGCCTTCTGGTAGACGATAGCACTCTCCACCCCGGAAAGTGCCTGGACCGCCTCGGTCTCTCCAAAGGTATCCACCTCTGCATCCTCCACCGTGACCATCACATCCCATACGTCCTGATACCGTTCAAAATAGGTCTCTCTAGTGCTGATCTTCGAAAGGGTGAAGAAGCACTCCATGACCGTAAAGGCCAGGAACGAGGTGACAAAGGCCAAGGATGCGGTCCGCAAGGCTTTTCTCTGGGCCTTTAAGGCATTGCCGGCCAGCTCGCCTTCCACGCCCAGCAGCCGTGGGAGCAGATACCCGCGTGCTCTGCGCTCCAGCCTTAACTCACCGGCATTTTTGATCGCATCCAGCGGGGTCCGCCGGCTCAGCCTTCTGGCCGGCAGCCAAGCAGAGATCCATACCGTCAGCACCGTGACCAACACGGTCAACAGCAGGACTAGTGGGTGATAGCCCGGTACCGCCCTGTGACGCCCTGGGATGTCGTTCCCCAACAAAATATTGGATAAGGCTATCATCCCCATGCTGCCCGCGATGCCGATCCAGGTGCCTGTAAGCAGGGGAAGAACGCAGAGGGCCGCCGCTTCCCGCAAAAGGCACGCCCGGATCTGCGCCGGGGTGGCGCCGATGCTGGATAGGATCCCGATCTGACGGAGCTTTGCGTTCATGGACACCGCAAAGGCGTTATGGATGATCGTGACCAGTGACGCGGAGGCCAACGCCGTTATCAGGAGGAACAGCGGGAACACCAGCCTGGGCGCCCTGTCCTCTCCGCCGCGGACCAGGTACATCGCCAGGAGCGGATAGTTATACAGGATCTTTTCCGGCGGGACCCCTGTCAGCTCGGCGATAAGGGGCGTATGGGAAAATGTGACCCGCATATCGTCAAAATAGATATCCACGGTCGGTCCTTCTCCCTGCTCTCCCTTTTCGTCCACGATCACCTCTTTTACATGGGCAAGATCTTTTATGGCTTCGATATCTTCCCGGGCGGGCTTGCCTGTGATCCGACTATGCCAGCTCCCTTCCTCCAGCTGTATCCTCTCCACCTCATATTTCCACGCATTATAAAACAGCCCGCACAGCAAGGATAAGAGCAAAGCGGCGATCAATGCCGAGATCTTCACGGACAGGCTGGAGGAACGGTCATTTTTCACATGATCTGCTATATACGCTCTCCACATGGCCGTCACCTCCGCCGCTCGTCGCGGACGATACGCCCATCCTCGATCGTGATGACCCGCTCTGCCTGTAAGGCCACCTTTTCGTCGTGGGTGATCAGCAGGATCGTCTGTCCTAGGCTGCGGTTGGAGAGCTTTAGCAGATCCACGATCTCCCGGGAATTTTTCTGGTCCAGGTTCCCGGTAGGCTCATCCGCCAGGAGCAAGGCCGGACGGTAGATCAAAGCGCGGGCGATCGCCACCCTCTGCTGCTGGCCGCCGGATAACTGGTGGGGCAGCGCGTCCAGCTTCTCTGTAAGCCCAAGAGAACAGACGATCCTATCGAGATGGTCCTGGTGAGGCTTCTTCTTATCCAGGGCCAGGGGGATGAGGATATTCTTCCTCACGGTAAGGGTGGGGATCAGGTTATAGAACTGGTACACCAGCCCCACCTTTCTGCGCCGGAAGATCGCCGCCTGCGTCTGGTCCAGTCCGGCAAGGTCGGTCCCGTCGATAAAGACCTTTCCCTCTGTGGGCTTGTCCACACTGCCCAGGATATGCAGCAGGGTGGATTTTCCGGAGCCGGATGCCCCGACGATCGCCACAAACTCCCCCCTGTCCACGGACAGATCGATCCCGTCCAACGCTGTCACCTGCTCCTCGCCGGAGCCATATACCTTCCTGATCCCCTCACATCTTACGATCTCCATCTGGATCTTCTCCTTTCGCCTGCACTTCTGCACTGCGCCCTTTATCTACGCATCTGTACTTTGGGGCATAAACCTGACCACTGCTCCCTGGTCGCGCCGCCTACATAAGAGGCTGCCGCAAAACAGCCACACCATACAAGATATGGTGTCCTTACCCCAGAGGGGCGCATCCACCGATCCTGTATGATCTGCATTTTACAACAACCTCTTTTGGCACGCCGCCAGGCCTGGTCCCCTTGCCCTACAAAAACAGTATAGCAGACGAAAGTGACAACTCAGTGACTGTAGAAACGGATCGCAAAGAGCGCGCCGCCGCCCGGCCTGTTTTGGGCCCATATGGTCCCGTTCTGGCGTTCGATCAGCTCTTTTGACAGCGCCAGCCCGATCCCGATCCCGCCCTCGCCGGCATCCTTTCCCCGATAAAACCGCTCAAAAAGATGGGGAAGGTCCTCCTTGGCAAACCCCTTCCCCTCATCCCAGATCAAGATCTCCGTATAGAGCAGCTCCTGCGCGTAGGAACAATGGACCCGGCCCCCAGGGTCATGCTCCATACAGTCTTTCATCAGGTTCATCACCGCCTCCATGGTCCAGTCCAGATCCGCGATGATCCTCATCTTTCCCAGCTCCGGTATATCGATGGCCGTGCCTGAGCCGGCAAAGGATCCCTGCAGGGTATCCGCCGCCAGGACCAGCAGGGTATAGACATCGACCTCCTCCTTCTGTAAGAGCAGCGTCCCGGCGTCGATCCTGGATAAGACCAGCAGGGCTTCCTCCAGATGGGTCAGCCGTGAAAGCTGCTTTCGCACCTGTGCGAGCGGTGCAAGGTCGGCAGCGTCCTGCTCCATCCTCTGGACAGACAGGGAGATGGCCGTGATCGGGGTTTTGATCTGATGGGCGATATTGGCCAGATTTTCCGCAAGCGCATTCCTTGCCTGCACCGCCGCATCCCTGGTCTGGTAGAGCGAGGTCACCGTCTTATATATCCCATCCTCCAGCTTGGAAAACCCATCCTCCCCGGTAGCGGAGAGGATCGCCGCCTTCCCAGTCTCCACCTGTTCCAGGTACTCCGTCAACGCCTGGATCCGCACAGCCGCTTTTTTATCCCGATAGGAAAATGTGCAGATGAACAGCAAGATCCCGGCCACAAGCCCGATCATCGCCGACAATAGGACCGTCCCATGAACGGGACCTGCCAGATCCTCCCTCCGGTATCCCAGCGCAGATAAGACATCCTCTCCCGCCCCGCCGCCCGGTCCTCCGCTTGGTCCGCTGCCTGGTCCTCCGCCCATCGCCTCCTTCAATGCGGCGGCCACCACCGCCCTGGCCTCCGGCTCCCGCTCCACCACGCCACGGCAGACCCCACTGAGCAGATCAAACTGGTATCGGCTGTAATGATTGGAGACCAGCAGGAGGGAGACGGCGACGGCGATCAAGCTGATGGAAGCTGCCCAGCCCAGGAGGAGGAGCCGATCCTTCTGCCCAGCCCTCTGTCCGCTCTTCAGTCTATCTCTCTGTCCGTCTTCCGGCCCATCTTTCAGTCTGTCTCTCTGTCCGTCTTCCGACCCATCTTTCAGTCTGTCTCTTTGCTCGCTTTTCGGCCCATCTTTCGGCCTGTCTCTTTGTCCGTCTTCCGGCCCATCTTTCGGGCTGTCTCTTTGCCCATCTTTCGATCCACCCTTCGAGCCATCTTTCAGTCTGCCTTCTTGCCTATCTTTCGGTCCATCCTCCTGTCCGCCTTTCTGTCCGCTCATATGGTCTCCTCCATGCGATAGCCCACACTCCTGACCGTTTTTAGACATGTTGGCTGGTGGAGCTTATCCCGCAGCCGTTTCATCGTAACGGTCAAGGTATTATCGTTCACATAATTTCCCTTTACATCCCACACCTGCTCCAAGATCTGCCCTCTGGTGACCGTCTTCCCCTTGTTCTGCATCAGATACAAAAGCAGCCGATACTCCGCCTGGCTCAAGGCGACCTCCTCCGAATGACAGGAGACCGTATGGCGTTCCACATCGATCCAGATCTTGTCACAGGAAAGATACCGCTCGGCCACATCGCCGGCCCTGCGGAGTATGGCCTGGATCCGCGCATGCAACACCTCCAGCTCAAAGGGCTTCACCACATGATCGTCTGCGCCACATGCAAAGCCTGAGACGATATCGGCGCTTTCCCCGCGGACGGTGAGGAAGATGACCGGGAGCGCCTTCCAATGCCTGCGGATCCACTGGCACAAGCTGTCCCCCCTGCCATCCGGCATGTTCCAGTCTAATAACACCACCGCCGGGACACGCGCCTCCAATGTCTGTCTCGCCTGTGCGATCGTCGCGCAGATCGTCACTTTAAAACCCATTTGCTCCAGATACCCTTTTACCGCCGCCGCGATATCCGGATCGTCTTCAATATAATATAGCTCGGTCACAGTCGATCACCACCTTTTCTTTGCCCCATCGTCCTACCGGGGCATGCACCCCACCATCAGCGCCACATAAAAGATCACCATCGATACCATCCCATAGACCAGGAACAAAAACACCTTTCCGCCCCCTTTATCCAGATGCAGGCCATGGGCGGCCTTCCCAAAGCTCCCCACAAACCACCCCAGCCCCAGGGTCGACAGCAGATAGCCTGCCACCCACCGCAGGATATCGATCACATCCCGGACGGTCAAGAGGCCGAACAAAAAGATGAACGTCATATAGATATAGCCCACGATCGCCAAGGTCATATGGACCGGGCTCCCAGTCCTGAACCCTGGGATGACCCGCAGGATGCGCTTCCCCACCGGCGGCTTGCAGGACCCTGTGCCGCCCAATGCGAGCTCCAGCTCCTCCAGGGAGCAGCGCTCTGCCGGCGACATCCGGAGACATTTCTTGATGATCGCCTCAATCCTGCTGTCCCCCGCATAGAGCATTTCCCCCGGCATCTGCCCCGTGAGCATGCGGTTCAAGATCACCCCCAAGGCATAGATATCTGCCTTCTCATCCGTCTGGGAAAAACCGAACTGCTCCGGGGCCGCGTAGCCCGCCGTTCCCAGGATCCGGGTATCGCAGATCGCGTCCTTCCGATAGAGCCGCGCGATCCCAAAATCCGTCACCTTCACCTGCCCCGCGGCTGTGACCAATAGGTTCAACGGCTTCAGATCCCGGTGGATGATCCCCAGCCGGTGGAAATGCCAGACCGCCTGACAGATCTGCAGCATGATCGTTTTTGCCTCCTTCAACGGGATCATCCCCTGCCGCAGGATCTTATCATCCAAGGTATCCGCCGGGACGTACTCCATAAATATCCCACATTTTTCTTCATCCACCGCCTTCAGTCCGCAGATCTTCACGATATTCGGATGGGGCTGCTGCATGAGCCGCCGGAAGATCTCCGCCGCTCCCCTTTCTACCTCCTTATAGACCAGGAACTGCCCCTGACCGCCGCGCAGCAGCAGCATCCGCATCTGCCCGTTACCTTTAAGCTCCCCTATCTCCGTATAGAACTGCCCCTCAAATAACATCGTATCCCCCCAAAGTATGCTGGCAGCATATTGCACTCCAGCCCATTTGCCTGTATGCTGATTGTAGACCAACGCTGGTATAATGTCTATCGACAATTATACCATATCAGACTATAGGAGAGAACACTATGCACAAACGATCCACGGATGAACTCTTGAAGCAACTGGAGCAGGGGAAGGACTTAGCCCCGTACCTTGAAGAGAACAAAGGCGAGTTCGAAAAGATCCCCCTCTGCTATGCCTTGGCCGAGCTCCTTGACCGCTACGGGCTCCGTAAGGCTCCGTTCATCTCCGCCTCCGGCCTGGACAAGGCCTACGCCTACCAGATCTTTGACGGAAAGAAGACCGCTCCTTCCCGCGATAAGCTGCTGGCCATCTGTCTGGCTATGGGGATCACCCTGCCAGAGACACAGCGCGTCCTGCGCCTGGGCCATGTAGGACAGCTCCATCCCAGGAACATCCGTGACAGCGTGATCATCCATTCGATCCTCCACCATGTCTCCGTGCAGGATACGAACGATCTTCTCTATGACTTGGGGAAAGAGATCCTGGACTGAACATCTTTCAGGTCTTTTTGTTTTGATCAATAAACATAACCGAAAAAAGCAGCGGACCCGTGCCTGGCATAGAGACTGGGTCCGCTGCTTTCCTATAGAAAACGCTATGGGCAGAGCTCTGGCAGATCGTCCTCTGCCAGAGACGGCTGTTTTAATACATATAAAACACATTTGATCGTTCTGTTTTTGTCCAGCTGTCATCCCGCTATCCAAGATCAGATCTGGCGGGGGCCTCCCCACATACCAAAATCTACTGACAAGATATACGGCTATCTCCTATCGCCCACGGCGCCTGTCTATCTCTGCCTGTATCCTTTTGATATTTTCCTTTTCAATCTCTTTAAGGACGCTCTCGTCAAAATCTTTTGGCTTTACAGAAGGCGTATACCAAGAACATCCGTTAAAATATTCCTGAAGATCCTGGCTGTCAAACATGCGCCCATGCATAGCATAGATCTCATTTTTACCAATGCGGAGCTGCTCATCGGTCGCTGCCGCTATCTCATCATCCGGTATGATATCACAGTCACTATACGGGAAAATAAACTCCAGATACCAATACTCGTCCTCGCCATATGTACTGGTATCCTGCTGATATACGCCAACACCTATACTGTCCTCTGTCTGTCCATGATACGTGTAATCATCTGCCATCATACTGGTATCCGTGCTCTGATACCTTTCCGTCTTCCTCACACTACAACAATCCATCGAGCCCTTCGAAGCCCATATGACCTCTATGATCCCATAGCTTTCTGGATCATCTTTTTCCGCCGGATACAGCTCTCCTGTACAAACGATCCCTCCAGAAGGAAGCTCCTCTATCTTCAATACATCGACCGTATATGCGGTATTGGCCCATATGGTGTTATCATTTTCTACAGTAAACCAGATCTGATAACTATCTTCTGTGCGTTCAGGGATCAGATAATACCCCGTACTCCTGGAATACCAAGAAAACTTGGCCCCTCCATATGTGCCAAAGATCTCCTCTGCCATAGGCGGGATGGAAGCCCGACCAGATCCAGACGGACTGCCTCCTAAAGGCACAGCCATCTCTTCCTGGCCGCTCCCTGCCTGCACCTGCATCTCTGCATCATCCGTCCCGTCCCAAAGCTCTATGATCTTTGCATCGATCGCAAAGATATCCTCCTGCACATCATTGATGGCTCTGGTCAGTTTGACCGTCCCGTCATAGGTCCCCCAGACAATGATCTTATCATCCACCAGGATGCGCATATCCCTTTCGAAACGATCATCCTGCACATAGTATTCATCGCCCGAAAGGTCATCCGAGGCAGAATAGCATCGCAGATCGCCATCTTCCAGCACTTGGGCCACTTCGAGGACCTGGTATACATCCGTTCCCTTATATTTGTCTTCATATCGGAAAAACTCCCTATAGTCAACTGGGACACATCCTTTTTTATATGCATCTATGTCGGCTATCCGCTCAGATGGATCTGTCTCGATCGTCTCCGCCGCCGTTCCCTCCACTGCCGTTCCCTCTGTCGTCGCTCCCTCCGCAACCGTCGTTCCCTCTGACTCTGGCCCTGCTCCGCCGCATCCGGTCATCAAGATGAGCATTGCAGATAAGATGACTCCATATACTCTTTTCATCTGTACTCTCCCTTCTGGATATGATCCCGTTCCTATATCCTACGATCTATCCCCAACGGATCTTCTGGCCCTTTCAGTCTGCCTTCAGCCTACTGATGATCAGTACTGCCTGCCACAGATCCTTTCCAATAATAGCTCTGCATCGCTCTTTATCTGTAATACCTTATCCTGTTGCCTCATCCGTTCCGAATTTCGCCCTTCCCTCTCCCGCAGTTTTTCGTCGATATCCGCCTTGCCTTTTTCATATACCGTCTCCAGCTGGTCCAAAAACGCCTTTTTGATCTTCTCCTCAAACGCCCCCATCTGGATCGAGATCTGGTTCTGGACCTGCCGCAAAGCGAGTTGTCGCTTTTGAGCATATTCTTCCTGCTGTCGGTTCCACTCATCCACATCCGGGAGCTCCTGCTGTCCCTCCCCAAAGATCCATTTTTTTAACGTCTTCAGCGCGCCAACGATGATCGGGATCGGTAGGAGGAACGTGGACGTAGTCCCTGCGAGAAATGATGTGATCGCCCCTCCCCATGACATCGTTTCCAGGGAATCCAGCAATACATCTATACCGTCTTTGGTGGGTACCTGGCTGGCTGGAAGCTTTCTATCCCATCTGTCCGCTGGCATTTCCCCAGGTACGTCTGCCAATGACAGTTCCATCCTGCACATAGCGACAAACTGCCCGACTGTGCAGTCGCTCTCTTTCGCAAACCGCTCCATATATTTTTTCCCCAGTTCCCGGATCTCCGCTTCACAGGCTTCTTCGGATAGGCTCATCTTACCGCTCATGGAGATCTGTTGATAGATCTGCTCCCCATATCGGCTGACTGTATGGTGTAGGGCCACAGAGAACTCCTTGCCGATGTTCTCTTTACAATGAAAGAGGTTTTGTTCCAGTTTAGATAGCCTCTTTATATCATCGCGATCGATCCCATCCTCCAACTCCCTCAAGATCTTATCGCACAATGCGATCGTCATCTCTAACGGCACCCGCAACATCGTGACCGAGCTGGCGGAAGCCAGCTTTTTCGATATACAATATTCTAGTTCTTTGATATTGCTGTGCTCCAGTAGCTTTGCTTTATCCTCAAGCTTTGCTTTCAACGCAGATACCGCATCGACAGATACAAACTCATAGTTTTGTGCTACCGGGCTCAAGGACCGGATGTTCTCTGACATCTTATTTTTGATCCCAAGGATGTGGTCTGCCTCACTTTTATTTTTCGTATTGATGACGATGATGCAGGGCTTGCCTGCTTCCAATATCTCGATGATCTTCTTTGTGATCACATCGCTGTCAAAATTATCACTGTCATCGATGACGAACATGATGACGTCATTCTTTTTTACCTCTGGTATGGTGATCTGCTCATCCTCGATCGGCCCGTTCAATCCAGGCGTATCGACCAGGGTATATCGCCTCCATTGATATCTGGTGATCTTATGTGTTTCCGGGATGTCGTTCACTGAAGCGACGGTCTTTCCAAAGATGGCGTTCAATAAGGAACTTTTTCCTGCATTATAGATCCCATAAAACATCAAGCTGGGCTCCGATCTATCGGTCTCCGATCTGATATCCTGTATCTCCTTCAGATGGTCACTGCTATCCAGCTCACGGACTAAACTATCCAGTCTTTCATATACGCTGATGACCTCCGCTTTATAGTCCCGTATCATACTATCTGACATCGCTGATCCTATCTCCTTTCAGATCCTCCTCCAATGACTGGAGAGAGGCCATGATGCTCGCGGTCAACCCATCTACCTGGCTGAAATACTGTGTACGGACGTTCTTTATGAACGCCCCCACATAACCCTGGATCCTCGCCCCCACTGCTTCCTGGATATCCTTTAATACCTCCGAGCTATTATCGCCATTGATGAACGACTCCGTTATCTTCCGTTTCCGCACTTCTTCTCTCGTGAACTGTGTTTTAAAGAAAAAATGTTCCATATGTTCGAGCAGACCGTTCGGGTCCCGGTTGACTGTCCGGATGTCATAGACATACCTCTCGACCTGTTCCTTCTTCGCGTCGATCCGGATAGCCTCGCCCTGCTGATAGGCTTCCTGATGGATCATCGTATTGGTATAATCCTCCAGTACCTCTTTCAGCTCTCCCTCCAGCACATGCGCGGTCTCTTCTGTGACCACCCTGCTGATATCCTCATCCAGACGGATACCATCCGCAGTCCCCCTCCGTACGTCATGGGCCGCCGACTGGACCAGTGAAGTGATCCTGTCCATACACCTGCTCAAGATCGCAGGGATCGCTGCCGTCGCGGCTTTATCCACCTCCTCTCTGGCGTTCTCTCCCTTCATCTTCAATTGTCTCAACCGTTCCTGGTACCGACGTATCCCTTCGATCGGCTGCGCCCCCATATCGTCCCCTTCGATGATCGCGTCGATCATAGCATTGACCCGCTGTCGCGGCGCCCGCATCTTCAGTTCTACCGCATCCTTTTCAAATATCTTCCCCAGCTTTTCATAGAGCCGCGGAAAACCGCTCTGTACAAACTTCTCGGCATCCTCCTCCCGCATCGCGTCTAATGCCAGATAAACACTGATGCTGGTGGCATCGATCTGTGAGATCATCTCGCCAGCCTCCTCCCGGAACACCTGCCGGACATAATCTTCCTGCTTCCTTCTGTCCTCCAGGGATTTAGGGCACAGACACCGCACGATCTCGCCATCCACCTCATCTATCTCGTATCGGTCTGACTTGTTGATCAATATAAGGACCGGCTTCTTCTTGCTGAACAGCCGGTTCAGTTCCACCATCTCATCATGCTTGATGGGGGAGGAGGATGTGGTGATGAATATGACCAGATCGGCGAACTCCACATATTTCTTTGCCAGATCCCCGTTCGCCTTGTTCACCGAACAGATCCCTGGGGAGTCCGTCCAGGTCAACCCCTTACCCCTCGTGAAATACTGGATATTGGCAGTAGTCTCTATATACCCTTCCTTAAAAAAGGCATCCGCCTTCTTTCTCGATCCGCAGGCTGTATCACTGCCCGCCAGATCATATTCGTAAAATTCCGGCGGTCCACCCAGATAATGCCGCAAGGCTGCTTGGTCTTTTTCATGATCTCCCTTTCTGCTATCTGGATCTGTCACCCCGGCGACGAAGTTCCCCACAGAGCTCTTTCCAACGTTCACATTTCCGAACACGACCACCAGGACTGACCGTTCAAAACGGTCTATGAATTCCTTGCCCTTCATAAAAACGTTGATCGTATCACACCATGCCGCGCAGCTTTGCTGGTACTCCTTTAGGATATCTGACAGCGCTCTCTCAAACTGGTTCTGTCCCTGCAGCTTGAGACCGTTTATCTCCTTCTGGAACGCCAGGCCCCGCCTTTGTACTCGTGTATCTACATCTGAGATCTGGTGGATCGTATCCGTGATCTGCTCATGTGCTTCCTTTATATGCCGGTCAAACTCTCCGATATATCCTTCTATCTTCTGCATATGGCAACAATCCCCTCTGTTCTTTTCGCTCTATCCATCCCCACGATGCTTATAGCCCTGCCGCTGCCTGTCGGCATCTCTCCAGCCGCGCGATCTGGTCCTGGATCGCTTGCGCCTTTCTCTGGATCTCCTGCTCTTGCTTTTCCGCTTTCTCTTTCTTTTCGGCCATCTCGGCGAGCATCTTATCCGTCAGCTCTTTGAACTGCCCGGTCAAGTCTCTCTTGATCTGATAGAACGCAGACTCAACAGCTTCTTGCGCACGAGAATAGATATCATCCACGATATCGCTTGCATCAAAGCTTATATCATCTATCGCTCCCCCCGCGTCAAAATGGTATTTCTCGACATCTTTCATCCTTTCCCCAAACAGGCCTTTCACCCATTCCGTTCGTATATCATAATCAATGTATAGGTTATAACTTTCCTTTTCTGCATATCGAGTAGCTGATGAAAAATCAGCCGTGTCGATATTTCGGGCTCTGTCGCGAACATATGATAATTCCTGATGGGCCTTTTCTAACTCAGACCGACTGATCCTATACACTGAACTTTTCTCACCATCCGACGCCTTTTCGGGATCTCGTAATACTACTGTAAAATTCGTGCTGATGGTAACTCCTGCATTTAATGCTGTATGGCGTATCTCTTCATATGCATCCGATAACCGATCCTGTATCCCTTTTGGCTTTTTCTCGAAGGAGATGCAATCCTCTGCACTTGAGACTATGTCCATCGCATCTCCTCTAACTGCTTTTGCGATACTTCGGATAGAAGCTTCTATCACAGCTTTTCCTGCTGAACGCGCATCCCACTCCGAGCGATACTCCTTGTAATCCTTTTCACGTCCAAAACATTTATATCGATCCCATCCACTTGATGTCCGAGATAGCGGCAGCTTCACTGTATCATTTATTTCTTTGATCACCTTATCTGCCCTTTTCTTCATATCCTTTGATGCACGATCTATCGCTGCAGAAGATATCTCGGGTCCTTTCGGTATTTCCTTCTCAAGTCCCGCTATAGCATCATCGATCTCCTCGATCAGCTCACCCTTTTCTTTTTGGAGCCTGCCCGACTGCAGATCAACCCCATTTAAGATGCAAGTCCGCAATGCTTCCTTTAGTTCCGGGATCCCGGATGCCTTTTTGAGCAGCTCCTTATCTTCATCCACTCCTTTCAGATAGCCAGCTGGATCAACGCAGACTATCTTACAGAAATGCCCTTTTATGCTCCCCTCACACTGCTCCTCGATCCGTCTGCAGATATCTGGATACTCCTCTTCCACCTGGTCTTTATGGGATAGTGCAAGGATCGTTTTTTGAAAAAATGCCTTTTTATCGCCATACAGGCTGCCGATCTGCTCTATGCTGTCGATCTCGACCTGGTTGAACTCCCCTTCCTGCAGGTTATGTACAAAAACAATAGCATCTGCCTTTGCATAGGCTGTCAATGCCTCCTTCGTATCCTGCGCGTTCGCGTCCAGCCCCGGCGTGTCAAGTAGAAAGTATCCTTCGGCTTCTCTTTTTTGATTTTTCACAGTCGCTCTGATCACATCCGACTCAAACACCCTTTCTCCCAACAAGGCATTGAACAAGGTGCTCTTCCCTGCCTTTAGGAGCCCTGCGTTCACGATGCATTTTTTTGTAATAGCTTTTTTCCTTGCACCTAACTCTGCTACCCTTTTTTCGAATCCTGTGATATCCTTCTGAGCGTATCTTTTGTCCATATCGCACCCCTTTTCTTATGATGGATCGATCATGCAACGCATTTTCGAAGCCCTGGTATATATCTGCAGCGCATGCTCCCCTTACCGCTCACTCTAGTCTGTCGCCTCTCATCAGGTATAGGCTTATCCGATCATCCATCATCCTATAATACGTTATCACGATATATATTATACGCATTTTCCCATCTATTGTCTATTGATATTTCGAAATAAAATTATCGTAAATGAGAAATGCTATAAGCGAGGTGAAACCATGTTCAACGTACTGGAACGGTTACAAGAGCTCCGCGAAGCCAGAGGCCTGTCGGTCTACCGATTGGCAAAGCTCTCCGGCATCCCCCAATCTACCATCGCCACCTGGTACCAAAAGAACCTTTATCCCCCTATCGATAAGCTGGAGATCATCTGCGATACCTTCGGTATCTCCCTCTCTGAGTTCTTCCGCACAGGGACCTCCAGGCCGCTGGATCAGGGACAGGAGATGCTGCTGGACCGCTGGGACCGTCTGTCACAGAAGGAGCGGGAGGCCGTTCTCTGTATCATGGATGCCTTTTTAAGTTAGCCATGCACACCTGCACATACCGGACTACTCAGGACCATATGGAGGAGACCACCTGTCCGCTCAGATGTGGGTCAACGCCCGCATCAGCCGGATCCCATCCTCTATCCCCGCTCGATAGAGCGCCCCAGAGGCCCTGCACCAGATCGCGATAAGATCATCCAGCAGAGCCTCGCTCTCCTCTAACAGTTCCGGATCCCGTTCTCTTATAAGCGCTTCCCAGGCCTCCATCCACTCCGCCTCCTGCTGCCCCTCCTCTGGATGCTCCTTCTTTCGTTTTTCCTGGAGATACGCTATCCTTTCTGCGATCAACAGATCCAATACCTTTTTCGTCCCTTCATCAATGTCCAGCCTCTCATCATGCCTCTGCTCCTCACCATCTTTTCTCGATCCCATGCCTAACTCCTCCCAGATCCCCGATCGAACGTTCTGATGTAAAAGATCGGATATCCTTATCTCTCCTTTACAGCTGATACGCCCCTTTTAGATTATAGCCATATCCACACAGCTTTCGTTATGCTGGCAGCAGACCCCGCTCCCATCTATGATCCGACAGGCCCCTGACGCTGGCTCTCTTAAGAGACCGTCAACCCAGGCAGCCGCACATCCACCTGGCACACACTTTTTATCCAGCCGCCGGTCATCCACCCACCGCATGGCGCTCCCGGATCACATAACGGATGACATTCCCTACTGACCTTTTTATCCTGTAACGTCCTCTCCCTGCTTTATTGCACAATATCCCTTTTCGCATCGCTCCCCGCTTTCCACTCCCTTTTCGGGAACATCCCCATGACCTTTTCCCTGAGCTCCGTATCCGTGCTCCCATCGATCATCCGCAGGAGCATGTCCATCTCTCCGATCCCTTTAAGCGTCTCCGATTCCTTTAAGCGTCTCCAATCCCTTTAAGCGTCTCCGGCATCAGGTCGCGCAGGGTCTTTTCAGGCCCCTCCTTGAAAGCCTGGTCCCGCAGATACCCGCTGACCGTCCCTTTTCCTGCCAGCCTTTTTAACTTTTCTTTTTCCTTGGCTGTGCATCTGATCATGATCATTTCTATGGAAGGATACTCATAGTACCATAAAACTATAGATAAGATATCATGATACCCTACTATGAAGGGATACTCATGGTACTATGATAAGACACCATGGTGATAAGGAGAAAAAACGATAAAAAAAGAAATGGAGGATCATAGACATGACCAGCAGATATCTGACTTTACGGGAGTTTTGTGAGCTGACCAGGATCAGCATATCCACCGCTTACCGGATGATAAGGAACGGGGATCTTCCTGCCGTCAAGCTGAACAACGGGAGGCATTGGAAGGTCCCGGCGGACTTCCTCCCGACCTATAACACAGATACCGGCCGGAGCGACCGTCAAAGGATTGCCACGGCACACCAAATATAGCTTATAATGTGTGATTTTAATACTATATTTAGTATATCAATGGCATATAACGATGATCACTGTAACAAAAAAAGGAACACATCTCTGTGCTCCTTTAGAGAGGCGACAACCAGATTTGAACTGGTGATCAGGGTGTTGCAGACCCACGGCAAAACGCCTAAAAAGCCTTATTTTATGCGCTTTTCCACCGCCTAATGTCCTTTTGGTGCCCTATAGGTGCCTTATTTTTTATGATCCCTGACGATCTTTTGATCCGATCGCCCTGGATACCTTTAGACCTATATCTCCTGGCATACAAGGAGCCTGCTCATCCTTCACGCTGCTTTGTTATAGTCAACGATCGCGACCTCTGTCAACATCGTTTTTAACTTTTCCAATATCGTCTCGATCTTTCGGAGCGTCACACCGTTCAGATATCCTTCACCACATTGGGTGCATCTCGAACAAGGTACATTTTTGATGATAAGGAAGCATCCATCATATTCTGTCATATACGTAGTGGTCGCCTTTTCCACATTTCCTTTACAGGTAAAACATGTCATGGCCTTTCCTCCTTTCTCGTCCTCAGATCCCGTTCCCATTTATCAGGGTCTGGATGATATGCTGTTATGATCCATATCGTCTTCAGATCGCTACCGATCACAGCATGGATATAAGTCCGACGCACAGCCCCCTAAGATAAGGCAACTAGGATATGGATAGTCATCCGGATACTACTCGATGATCTCGCCATCAGCTATCGCAGACAATACATCATCGATCGAGATCGAACGTTGTTCAAGACGTTTTGCAGCATGCATCGTGATCTCGACATTTTCAAGTATACATATCTTACGTAGATCAGCGATATCTGATCCCACTAACACATTTCCTCCTCACTACCCGAACGCTCTCCCCCCAGTTGTCCACGATCTGGCCTGCTCCTACCGCGTGACCCGATCCGTCAAGATACCGTCCGCTTTCTTTGGGTATTCCTATTTTTTGCAGCTAAACGGAACGCTTTTTCCATGGCAGGGGTCATCTCAGGAGAGTCTTCATCAAAAACGATCTCCCTTTTTGCCGCCTCCCGGATCTCTCGGATCATCTCCTCAGTAGGTCTCTGATCCCTATCCAAAGTAACTGTCTTGATCATAGTGAACGCTCCTTTCTGACCGCATCGCAAGCCTTACTGGGATCCCCACCTATGCCCCGATCAGCACTTCCTTTCCCTGGAAAGCAAAACCATACTTGTAGATCTTTTCTGCAGGGATCCCCTTCGCTGTCAGGACCGTTCCGTACCGCTTCTCCTCGATCTGTCCTAACGCAGCCTGTACCGCAGACTCCAGGGTCTCCTTCCTCTTCGTATGGACCACCTTGAACTCGATGATGAACGCATCCGCTCCTTTTTCCCTTGGCTCCAGCATGATATCATACCTGCCAAACCCGCTCTCTTTATTGGATGAGATCGTATAGCGGTCCTGCAGCTCCACCATCAGACCAAGCACAAAGCCATGATAGAATCGTTCCGGCTGCGCCTTCCCTGACGGGTCTTTCCCTGCATCGAAGCTGCTGAAAAGCTCGCTGGAGATATCGTTCATGTACTCGTTCATCCCTTCCAGGTCGTGGTCCAGCAGTGCTGTGATAAAAGCGTTCTGTACACGCCGGCACTCACTGGACCAGCCTTCGATCAGCTGCCGGAACATGAAATATACCTCTCTGTTGGTCAACTGAAGCGTATACTCCATCTTCCCCAGCATCGTGTTGAACCCGGCATATCCCGCCTTCAGGTATCCGCTGGCCAGCAGGAGGCTCCATACCGCGTCATCCCCTTTCCCCAGCTGGCTGAACACGATCTGCTCGTCAAAGGTGGTATGGAAGGACCGCCCATCCAGCAGCTCCTCCATCGTCATCTTGATCTCCGGGCTCCCTTCCTGGATCAGCTTCCCGATCAGGCTGTTGGAGCTGGAGTTTACCCAGTAGTTCCCCAGCTTCCCCGTGTCCAGATAATGCAGGATCGACCATGGATTGTAGATATCTCCCCGTCCTCCAAAGGTAAAACCGTCATACCATTCCTTTACTTCCTCCTTCTTCCCAGACATCCCAAACTCATCCAACGCGGCAAAGACCTCTCCTTCCGTGAACCCAAAGCAGTCCGCATATTCGTCGGAGGTCGTCGTCACCACCTTAAGATTATTTAGGTCTGAAAAGACCGACTCCTTACTCACTCTCGTGATCCCTGTCATGACCGCCCTCTCCAGATACGGATTACTCTTAAAGGTAGCATTAAACAGGCTTCTGATAAAGGAGACCATTTCCTCCCAATATCCATTTACATAGGCCTCCTGCATCGGCGTGTCATATTCATCCAGCAGGATGATCACCTTTTTCCCATAATAACGGGACAAAAAGCGGGACAGATGATGAAGAGCCATAGTCGCATCACCTTCGCTCATCGTTTCTGATACCCGGTCGAGATACGCCCTTTCCTGCGGTGCCAGGATGTCTCCTTCTAACAGAAAACGATCCTGTAAACACATATCCATCAGGATCTGGCATATCCTGTAACGCGCCTTCTCATATCGGTCTTCTTTCACGTTCGCAAAAGAAAGGCTGATGACCGGATAGGCCCCCTGGAGCTTTCTGTAGCTCTCATCTTCCCAGATCCCAAGGCCCTCGAACAGATCCCCTCTCCCCGCGTAGCTGGTGGAAAAAAATTGTTCAGTCATGCTCATGGTCAATGTCTTCCCAAAGCGCCTGGGACGGGTGATCAAAGTCACGTCATCTCCGCTCTCCCACCATTCTTTGATGAACTTTGTCTTATCGATGTAGAAAAGATCCTTCTCCCTGATCTTTTCAAAGCTCTGCAGTCCGATCCCTACCGTCCTCGCCATGCTCTACACCCCCTATCCGCTCGATCTCTGCTATCTCTTCTTTCATTATCATCACAAAACGCCTGCTCCTATCCATAACTATAACAGAAAAAAACGGCCCCTTCAACATGGATCCGAAGGATATGATCCACTATCGTCATCCAGGGCTTTACACAAATGATCCGGCCCACCTACGCTATGTAAGTGAGCCGGATACGGACATCCTCTATGATGAGCACACTATGAACTGCGCCGCACCTTTGGCTTTTGACGTTATACCGTCGCACAAGCCTCTTCTTCCCATGCTTTGATCGTCTCTACCGGGAGTTCTAAGACCTCCGCGATCGTCTCCAGCGGCTCACCTCTTTTTAACATATTCCGAGCTGTCCGGCGATCTGCCTCTTGTCGTCCTTCCTGCCTCTCTATCTCCCTCATATCCGCTACCGCCTGACACATATCTACCGTTCTCTCCTTTCTATCGATCTATGATCCAGAGTTGGTCACTGTATCGATCACCACTGCCGCCTCTACATCCAGCTTTCGGAACCTGGGGTCATCCTCCAATAATTTGCTGAGCTCCTCCCTGTCCTTAGAATACTTGATATAGAGCAGCACCTCCCGCAGGCTGCTCTTGAACCGATCCATATCCTCTGCCTCGATCTGGGCAGGGGCGATCAGGTTGATCCGATAGTCCGGGACAAAGGATATGATCTCCTCATCCCTACTGCCAGCATCTCATGGATGCTCATCGGTCCGCCCCACGGGTCCGAGCTAATCATCATCCTTCATCTGGAAGGAGTTCTGTGATGAGCTCTGCTTGATAGGAAAGATCTTCTGATGCCCGTTTGAGATCATCCAATCGGCCAGCAGCGATCAATAACGAGTTGAGCTTATTGACCCGAGCGATCCCAGACCGCTCACCTTCTAATCGTCCTTCCTCTCGTCCTTCCTCTCGCATCTCTGCTATCGCCTGACACATATCTACCGTCCCCTCCTTCTCATCAAACACTAACTTGGAATTTGTGACCGTGTTGATCACCACTGCCGCTCTCCTATCTAATGCCCTAAAGTGCGGATCTGTGGCCAACAGCTCCTGCAGCTTCTTTTTATCCTTAGAATATTTGATATAGAGCAGCACCTCCCGCAGGCTGCTCTTGAACCGATCCATATCCTCTGCCTCGATCTGGGCAGGGGCGATCAGGTTGATCCGATAGTCCGGGACAAAGGATAAGATCTCCTCATCCCCTACTGACAGCATCTCATGGATGCTCATCGGTCCGTCCCACGGGTCTGGGTTGAAGAACACCACCAATGTCACCACGGGTACCAGGCGGTCACCCTTATAAAAACCGCTCAGATACTCCCCGGGGCTTGGTCCCTCATGTCCTTTCTGACGGGGAACGGCGCCTTCCCCCTGGCCCAATCTTTCTCTGTCCGCCCTCTCTTTAGCCGCCCTCCGGTGGGACTGTGCCGCCTTCTCCACCTGCGACGCATATTGGAGGGCATCATAGACCATGTTCCGCACAGGCATGGCATAATGCGGTCCCGTCTGTGCTTCTATACCCAGGATGAGGTATGCCGCTGTCCCATCTTCCTTCGCCGCCAGGAACTTCAGCCCGTCACGGAACTTCTGGACCGGGGCTTTTGTCCCCCCTTCGCCATAAGGCATCCCGATCGCTGTTGTATCCATGGTGTGCAGCCTGGATGGCTCGACCACCTGTCTGCCCTTGAACAGGGCTGCGTTGAACACGTCCGCAAAGGTCCCCGCATCGTCCATATAGTCCTTTGTTATGATATCCCTTGCTCCCAAAGTATCTCCTCTCCTGTACTCTGCCCGTGTCTGATGTCCTTCTTTGTTATGAGGATAGCATACTTGCCATGATCTTGCAAGCCCGCCCCGATCTTGATCTTTATGATGGATCGATGTCGGCTCCAGTACTGCCTGGATCATCCCCACGATCCACCGGCATCTCCTTTATATAGAACCTGGCGTATCTGCATCTGGCGTCCATGACCTCGTAGTATCCCTCCCCTCGCTCCTCTTGCAGGTCGCCACACAGCTCTATATAGGCGCCGGCCCTGCCATCCGCTATCCGGTCCAGCTCCTCCATGACCGGCTCTGGCTCCAGGGAGATCCTTACGACCATGGCATCCTTCTCCTCCAGGGTATCCCAGTACCCATGCAGCACATACACGTTATCCCTGGATGTACTGTCCTTTATACCCATCTCCCCACGAGGCAGCTCGACCTCAACAACATCGATCGATGGATGGCAGTCCTCCCACGCTCTCCTCATCCTCCGTCATCCCTCCTTGGCACTGTCCTTTTATGCGATGGACAGACTGCCGTCCTCGCGGCTATACCGATATATGTTATCGCTCAGTTGCTCTCCTTCTGGGACCTCGCTGGCATTGATACAGGCCACCATGCACCGCGGATCCTCTGGTTCCAGACCTCGTGTGGGTACGACCAACACCTCGTGGATGCTGGACGGGATCACATACAGGTCGCTCCCATACCGCTCTGCCAGCCGGTCGAACGGTTCCTTATAGAGCAGCACGGAGGCTCCGTAGGATCCTGTCTGGGTACACAGCACCCATAGCGGCGGTATGGGACCCTCCTCCGTCTCCGGTATGCCGGTGGCCTCGGCCAGGATGGAGGCTACCGACCGTGTGAGGAAGCCCCTCTCCTCCGTGTTCCTCCTCGCACAGCGGCCCAGCTCCCCCTCTTCGATCCCGTATGTCCTGCAGAACGGGTAGGTGGCCGCTATGCTGACGGCCATATCACCACTCCCACCTAAGCACACCTGGTAGATGACCGATAGATCCAGCACATCCTCGTGGGGCATATCCCGGAGGCGGTGCATCCCCTTCTCCCTCCGGGCCATCTGGCAGATGACGTTCTGGAGGATGTACTCCTTATCCATGTGCTGTATGGTATCCGCGACCCAATCATAGCCGCTGTCCTGATGGACCTGGACGATCCACCCTGCCGCGTCCTGGATATCGATGGCACCGGCCCTGATATCGGCCTCCATCCCATCGATATATACCACTGATGATACCATCCCGGCAGGCCCGGTGATGGCCACTGCCGTACGCTCCACTCCATTGTCCTTTTCCATCTCTTGGGCCTCCACGGTATACCCGGCCCCCATCTTATCCTTTACCGCTCCTATGAGCGCATCCATGATCTTTCCGTCCATGTCTCTCCTCCTCGTATCGCAGATAGTCCTCTCCCATCTCTTGAGCCAGCCGTTATTGATGTCCCTCTCCTCCCATCATCCCGGCTCCTTCCGATCGAGCAGGTGGGCCTTTCCCCTACCTGCACTGCAGTACGGCCCACTCGCTGTTCTAGCTTCGTAGGCATAGATAAAGGACTGCAGCCAGAGGATCCCTCCCCACACTGCAGCCCCTTTCCTTTGATCCTCACCTATCTCAGATGCTGTCGATCAGCTTCATGAGCCGGATCCCGTCCATCAGCCCAAAGATGTAGGCATCCTCGGTCTCCTCGCCCCCGCACAGGACCACCCAGTCCATGAACCCGTCCAGGTCCTTATCGATCCCCGGACACTGCGCCATCAGCCGCTCCCTCCACTCCTGGAACTGGTCATACTCCTCCCTGTTCCTCTCAGGGGTCGCCTCATCCAGTTCCGTATTGAGATGGCTCATCCTCTCGGTAAAGAGGAGCCTGACCAGATCTATGGTCTTATCATCCAAGCCTTTCCAGATCCGTGCCCCGCCTCCCTTCTCCCGGCTGTCCAACAGTCTTGCTATCCTCCTGATGGCCCTACTGTCATCCTTGCTCTTCTCCTTATCACCCATCTGTACTGCTCTCCTCCCTCATCCATCTCTATATCCAGGGCTCTATGCTGTACCCGATATGAGCCGTTCCATCCTTTATATATCTATCTATGCCGCTCCCCTGCTCTTAGACCTCTTTAGCGAGCGCATGGCTTTCCTATATACATCCTGACCCATCTGCTCTGCGGACCCAAGGCCGTACCGCTGCAGTACATCCCCCAGGGCCACGCCGGTCCTATCGAGTTCCTGGTCCATGGCTGCCCACTGCTCCCGGCTGATGCCCACTGCCCCCAGTCTGGCCGGACCGGCTTTCCCTCCCACGTCCTTTCCCTGGGTGGGAGTACCCCTTCCCTGGGGCATGGACTGTCCGGGCTGGGCTTGTGCTCCCACGTCCCCGGCCTTGCCCGTGCTGCTACTTGGCAGGCTGGGACCTCTATCCCCTGTACCCCGCGCATCCGCTTGCATCCTCCCTGCGCTCCTCCCTGCAGGACCACTCCTGGGGCTAGTGCCGGGACCTGCCGCCGTCCCTGCTACAGACCCCGCTGCAGATACCCCCTGCAGCTCATCGAGCGCTCCCATACGGTACACCACCTGCCCTCTGGCGTTGACGATCGAGATGGCCTTGATGGAACGCTCCCCATCATAAGCGATCGACCAGACATGGAACCGGTCGTTCGTGTAGTACCTCTGTTCTCCGGCCTTCTCCTTCCTGCGGATATCCACAGTATCTGCAGGTATCCAGATAAATGGGGCTGTGTACAGCTCCCTGCCCAGCCCCCAGTTGAAACGTAACAGTTCAGACAGCCCCCCTATCTCCACGACGGATACACCAGCCATCAGATG
>CAJUFE010000069.1 GCA_910585635.1 uncultured Lachnospiraceae bacterium
GCAAAAGGCGGTAGTGCGTCCAGGTCAATTGCGAACGCAGTGCGTTCGTATTTGGGAATGTGACATAAAATTTTTTCATCTGCTGCAACGTCCGCACAGAAAAACCCTTGCCAAAGTCTTTGGTCAAACGGCTGGACAACTCCTGTAAAACAGATTTCCCATAATCAGCCCGCGCATTGCCGTTTTGCTCATGCTCTACGATGATGCGTCCGATCTGCCAGTAGGCTTGTACCATCGCAAAATTGACTGCGCTGTATGCCTGATCGCGCGACAGCAGGAGAGTTTCTTTTATTTTGGAGTAGATGTCCTCATAGGGCATTGATCCACTGTTATTCATTCAAAGCTGTTCCTTTCCTTGTCCATGTTCTTCTTAAGAGGGGATTTGAGACCAGTCGCATCAATAAGCGGAACCTTACCCCTGCGCCGTTCTTCTTTCTTGTTTGTTACAACCCAAATATAAGTGCCAAGGCTGGTATTGTAAAACATACTTTCCGGCAAAGCCACGATCGCTTCTACAAGGTCGTTCTCAAATATATATCGCCGTGCGTTACTTTCTCCGCTTCCAGCATCTCCGCTAAATAAAGAAGATGCATTATGAACCTCTGCAATACGGCTTCCAAGAGACGTATCCTTTTTCATCTTTGCCACATTGTTCAAAAGGAACAGCAGTTGACCATCGATTGTGATCGTCCATGTGTCTTTATTCCCTTCTCACGGAGATTGGCGTCTTCCGGCTTATAGCAGATTTATTGTTGTTTCAAAACGCATATTCTGTAAAACCGATCCACTGTTCTTCTACCATTTCCATAATATCACAGACATCGCATCTTAGGGCTGTGCAGATTTTTTCAATGATCTCCGTATTTACATTTTCATTTTGCCGAGCTTTGTAACGGATGCCGCACTGATCCCAGCTAATTGTTGCAAGTCTTTTTTCTTCATATCCTTATCGATCAATAGTTTCCATGATTTTTTGTAACTGATAGCCATGAATGGACCTCCCTTGTCTGGGGATGTGCCGATCTAAAGATCTCTGCTGCTTATTATAACACGACTGATCCCCCAAACGCAAGATTTCCTCCGGCGATCGCAGGAGGAAATGCGGATTTCTATTGAATTTTTGCTTCAGCTAACAGAGGTGATATTTACACAAGTGATAAAGATCGTTTTTGTGAGTTTATGGGTGGATCTATCCTTGATAAATGGTCTCTTGGTTGCTGATGGGATCACTCTCACCTTGGAGTCCATCGCCACGGGAGAGCCTCCCATACAGCGGGGTGATCTTGGTTTTCGTCATAACGTCTGTCTCCTTACATGAAATATGCTCTAAATGTGTCCTTCACTAACCATGAGAAGATCTCGTGATCAAGAAGTCATTTAGAGCATATAGCACCAGATATTTTTTGATCCTTGCTGTTCTTTTTACTGCCGGTTCTGCGGCGACTCCGGACTCTTTAGATCCCCCACAGAGGCCACCGCGATCCGGATCGCCAGCTTGGTGACGAAGAAGGCGCAGATAAAGCTGATCACGAACATGATCGGCCAGTCGTGGAGCACGCCGCTCCAGAAGACCGCGCTGACGCTGGGCAGAGCGCCCGCGGCCACGGCCCCCTCGATCGCCGGGTTGTTGAACACGTTCACAGCGGTCAGTACCAGGGTGGCCGTGGTGTTGAAGAAAAAGGTACCCACGGCATTTTCTAAGAGGATGTGGGGGAGGGTCTCCGGCTTAAAGCCAAACTTCCGGCCCAGGGCAAAGCTCCAGTCAGTCAGGGGCAGGAGCATGCCGGTGAGGGAGATCGTGAGGAAGGCGGTCCCCCAGTTCTTGATCAGGGCGGGGATGGAAAATCCCAGATGCGCCACGAAGATGGCGGCGGTAGCCATGATCAGGGAGATACAGATCGCGACTACGGAAGAGATGATCATGCCAAAATGATTTTTGTAAAAGTTCATAAAATCTCCTTTCGGTCGTGCGGGCTTTTTGTCGGCCCGTCGGACTTTTTCGTGTGGCGGCGTGTTTGCTGCCGGGTATATGGGAGCCTGCGGTGGACAGCCTGTATCCAGGTATGCCAAATGCGCTGCCAGATCTTCCTGTGTGTGGTCCGTCCGTTGCCTGGCGCATGGCAGTCACTATGCATGCACGATGCTCCGACACAGGGAGGTTTGGGCATATCCGGTCAGCCTCGTGTGTCCCGGGGGCCGGTCGGGGCATCCCTCTCTCATGTACCCTGCGGTCCGGTCAGGGGTGGACGATCATGACCGAGCCCTCCAGATCCCCTAAGGGGAGGATGAGGAAGGCGCCGTAACGCGTTTCTAAGTCCTCCACCGCTCTATGTATGCCGCCGTACCGGGTGCTCTCGTAGCCTTTTACGAGGAGTATGCCTCCCTGGCTCATCCTGGGGAAGAAGAACTCCAGGCCGGCGTAGGTGGGCTGATAGAGACAGGCGTCCAGACAGACCAGGGCGAAACGTTCCTCCTCCAGCTCCAGGGCCGTCTCCGGGAACCAGCCCTTTTTCAAGGTCACAAGGTCCGGGAAGGGCATACGGGATAAGAGCGTTTCCTCCTGCACATCCCCATACTCGCCTACAGAGGCTTTCGAGCAGCCCAGAGCCTCCTCTTTTGCGATATCCCGGGGATCGAAGCCCTCCATCGTATCGAAGAGGTAGAGCTGCCGGCCCGGCATCAGGGCGTTCAGCTGCCAGGAGAGATCCCCCTTTCCACAGCCCAGCTCCGCCACGCTCCCGGTGATGGCCAGGGTCTCTAAGCGCCTGGTGAGGCGGCGCAGGACGGCTCCGGTGACGGAGAATTCCTCCGCCATGGTCCCGATAAAACGGATATCGTTCTCGAAACCGGCCCGGATGGCCATGTACTGCAGGGCGTGGCTCTTCTCCGGATCCGTGGCGGCGATGATACAAAGGTCCGGCTGCAGGGACACGGCCAGGTCGATGGGCATCACCGGGAGCCCCTCGATCTCCTCTTTCAGCTTCCCGGTATCCGGGTCCTCAAATACATTCCAGGTCTCCGGGCAGGCGTTTCCGATGCCCACCAGCTTAAGCTCCTTCGGGTTTAAAAGGTCGGAGACCGGGAGGCTCAAGTGGTCCGTCTCCAGGATGATCGCAGTCTTCATGATCGTAGATACACCTCCTGTCTATGGTCTGTGTGCCTGGCCTTATCGTCTCGATCTCCTGGGATACACCCATCCTAAGAGATAGCTCATATCCCGAGATGATCTGTTGAAAATAACGATATAGACCCATGTGAGCACCAACCTATTGGATATTTTTATCATCCCATAGACGAGCATCATTTACAAGTAGCCGCGGTCACAGGTGGAGTCAGATAACAGGTGTAGTGTAGACAACGGATGTGGCGGGGGATGCTTCCGGTAGACCGGCGGGGCTGTTGACCGGGTCTGTTAAGATAGAGACAACAGAGAAGAAGGAGATCTTTATGTGCAAGGATGTGATCTACAGCAGGCTGATGCGCCTTGTGGGATGTGAGTAGGAGAGAGGCGGGACCGTCAGGGGCAGGGCTGCGAAAGGCAGGCCTACCCCTGATGTCCGTATGGAAGGGATCGGGATGTAGCAGATTGGGATGCAACAGATCAGGATGCAACAGATCGGGATGCAACAGATCGGGATGTAACAGATCAGGGTGTCTGGACTGTTACATAAATATAGGGCATATCCCATGATCGTAGTCTATGTTACTTGCGTTCGATCTGTTACAGGAGTATGATCATAGTAGATCGTGGCTTATGTTACAGTAGATCGTGGCTTATGTTACAGTAGATCGTGGCCCATGTTACATGGGCATATCGCTGTATCTGCGCAGTGTGTGCAGTGCGGTCTTGGTATGGTCCGATCAGGAGCTGTGAGTAAGGCTGTACGTAAAAAGGGACCGTGTCTTTTGATAAAAGGACCTGTAGACAAGAGGACCCGTAGGCACAGCCGGTATAAAAGAAAGTCGAGGAGTCATGGAGCAGTCGAGAGTTAAGAAGGCGCCCGCGCCCCACACCCAGTTCGTTTCCCGTTTACTATACCTCCCCAGAGGGATCGCCCGGCTGGAGAAGCTGGGAGAGAAGAAGCAGTTCCCCAAGGGCCATATCCTGATCCAGGCGGGGGAGATGGCCCGGTATTGCTATATCGTGAAGAAGGGACGTGTGATCGCCTATGAATATACCTTGAGCGGGGAAGAGCGGATCTACAATTTCAATGAACAAAATTCCCTTCTCTTAGAGGCGAACCTGCTCTTTGACTATCCGTCCCCCGTCTGCTTTAAGACCGTGCAGCCTTCAGAGCTGATCTGCATCGATAAAGAGACCCTGATCAAGAGCATCCAGGCGGATCCCCAGGTGTCTATGGATATCATGGAATCGCTGGCCACCAAGTTCCTGTCCTCCATGGAACAGATCCGCCACGCCAATTTCCACAATGCCGGCTGGAAGATCTGCGACCTGCTGCTGGTCTTTGCCGACCGCTATGGTGTACCCTATGACGGGAAGGTCCTGATCAAAGAGAAGATCAGCCAGCAGCTCTTGTCCAACCTGCTGGGGATCAACCGGGTCACGGCTGTGCGGGCGATCAAGGAGTTAAAAGAGATGTCCCTGATCGAGCAGATCAACGGGTTTTACTGCATACGGGATGTGGAGCGGCTGAGGCGGCACCAGGACAGGCTGCTGCAATGAGGGCAAAGATGATCTGCTCGCCGGTCCTGGCGGACAGGCTGCCTCTTTGCGGATGATCCTGTCAGGTTGCTTATGAAGTTTTGCCGCCAGATAGGCGGCCTGCGTTCAGGGATGCCAAATGCGCCCGCCAGGCTGTTCTGTGTGGTGGTGCGTCTGCTGACCGGGCGCATGGAGGTTCAGTGGCAGTTTTTGCACGCCGCGTAGCCCTGGGAGATCAGATAGCTCTCGTCGCTGCAGTAGCCCGTGTTCTTGCTCTTCATATCTTTTACGGATCTACAGCCAGGCACATGGTATTTTTTCGTGTTGGTGTTCACGATGATCGTATAGCCGTCATAGGGGGTCCGTGAGATCCCGGCTGGAGATGCGGCGGATGTGTCCTGGGCGTAAGATGGATCCGATGCCGTATAAGCTCCGGAACGGCTATCAGAGAAGGACATATCCCCGGCCGTGCTGCCTGCGGTGGTCTGGGCCTGGGTGGCGGGAGCGGCGGATAGCGCTTTGGTCTGGACGACACCGTTCACCGTCCAGGCTCCGCTGGCGTCTACGGTGCAGCCATCCGGTGTGGTGGTGGACATGAGGCAGTACCCGGCTTCATTGAAATAGTAGCACTCGCCGATGCTGTCGCCGTTCCCGTCGATCCATTGCCAGGTACTGATGGGATAGCTGCCGTCATCGTTCTGATACCACCAGCCGTTCTGATCGCTCTTCCAGGTCCCGGCCCATGCGGTCAGCCCCATAGCGGCGCTGACGACCGTTGCCAGGAGCCAGGTGATGAGGTGTTTAGGGAAATGCGTGGCTTTTCTGCTCTGTAAAGTGTTTTCGTGTTTTCTGTTTTCTTTTTCCGTCTTTTTCATCTTCATGACGATCTCTCCTTTTCCTTGTGGACAACAGGACTTTTTAGCTGCCATTTTTTCCAATTTTCTTACTTTAATTGTAAAAAAGTTGAAGGGAAAAAGCAAGGAAAAACAAAAACGGACGCTGGCTAGACATTGATCGTGTCATGTTCCACAGGTTGGCCAAGGGGGATCGTCTTTTCACTTGTTTTTTATCTGGCTATGCTATACGATATCTACGAGGTCATGATGTACTCTGTGAGGTGGGTGCGGCAAGCCGGATAGCGGGAGAAAGCACCACGGAAAACGATATGGCAATGTCGGACATTTTTGTGTAGGAGCGGGCTTGGACATAATGGTACCAAAAATGGTACCAAACCTTCATGCGTTCGGCAGCGGATGCACCACCAGGCAAGAAGATCCGGCGGGCGTATTTGGCATACCTGGACTTAGGCCGCCTATCCGGCGGCGGGATCACATAGCAAAGGAGTGGAGGACGATATGGATCTGGAGAGTACGAGCAAGCTGATCAGCCTGATCTTACGGCATAAGCCGGAGACGGTGGGGATCACATTGGATGAACATGGCTGGGCAGATGTGCAGGACCTGATACGGGGCATCCAGAAGAAAAGGCCCTTTGACATGGAGACCCTGGAGGAGATCGTCCGGACGGACAGTAAGCAGCGCTATTCGTTCAATGAGGACAAGACCTTGATCCGGGCGAACCAGGGCCATTCCATACAAGTGGATGTAGAGCTGCCGGTGGCCGTGCCGCCGCAGGAGCTGTATCATGGGACTGGACAGAAATATGCGGGATCGATCGATAAGACGGGACTGCTCCCTAAAAGCCGGCTGTATGTGCATCTGTCCGGGGATACCGAAACGGCCATCAAGGTGGGCAGTCGCCATGGGAAGCCTGTGGTATACCGGGTAAAGAGCGGACAGATGCAGAAGGATGGCTATGTGTTCTACCGGTCCGTGAACGGGGTCTGGCTGACTGAGAGGGTGCCGGTGGAGTATCTGGAGAAAGTGAAAACGGACGAAAGGAAGGATTTAAGTTGCACATCTGCAAAAAAAGTGCAAAAGTAGTTTACAAAACATGAAAAGGAGGATAATATAAGATTATCTGATAGGGAGAGGGGTGTCAGGAGATGTTATTGGAATTTAAGTGTTCAAACCACAGATCGATCAAGGAGCAGGTGTGTTTTTCTATGCTTGCAGGGAGTGATGATACATTCGAGGAACATCTGGGCAGATATGGAAATCTAAGGATCCTGCCTTCAGCTGTCATCTATGGTGCGAATGGATCTGGAAAAAGTAATTTTCTCAGTGCGCTATCCTTTATGCAGGCATTGGTCATCCAGAGCATCGAACATCAGCCCGGAGAACGTGTTTTCCAGTTTCCTCACAAATTGTCTGCGAAGGAGGTCCCCAGTGCGTATCATATCCAGTTTGTGCGGGGAGATGTGCGATATGCCTATGGTTTTTCTGTAAAACTAGCCCGGATCGAAGAGGAATATCTATATTATTTTCCTAAAGGCCGTCAGGTGAAGATCTTTGAGCGAGATGGGATGGAGATAAAACCTGGCGATCGATATAAAGGTCATTTTGACATAAGTATCAGTATATTGAAGGAGAATCGTGCGTTTTTATCCTGTGCCGCGAACTATAGTAATATAAAAGAGATTGAAGAGGCGTTCTTATTCTTTAAGACCGATATGGTGATATATGATCCGACGCTCAATAATTGGACAGAATCTTCCGCCGCATGGATGCAGGATGATGATCTGATAAAAAGTGTGTTCATCGATCTTCTGCAGGCATTGGGAACGGGCGTGAGGGATGTCAAGGTCAAGCTTGAAAAAGTAAGACTATCCGATATCTCACAGGAATTGCGCTTGCCAGATCCGTTAAAGGACCTGCTCGGTCAACAAGAGGGCAGTAAGATAGAAGCAAGATTCGTATATGATGGATTCGAAGTGGATCTGATGGAGGAGTCTGCAGGGATAAAGCGGTTGTTCCAGATGCTCTGCCCCATGATCGATATCTTAAAGAATGGCAAGATCCTTATCTGCGACGAGTTGGAGACCAGTCTGCATGAAGCCTTGGTCTACCAGATCGTACAGCTGTTCCAACAGGTTAAGGGGGATCGACCAGCACAGCTGATCTTCTCAACACATGATACCAGTTTATTGGATCGGGAACTGTTCAGAAGGGATCAGATATGGTTCACACAATTAAATGATGAACGTGCGACCGACCTCTATTCACTTGCTGAGATCAAGAATGTGCGCAAGACGGAGAACCTGGAAAAGGGATATATAAGAGGGAGATATGGCGCGATCCCTATGCTGAACACAAGCTTTTTTGACAGGGCAGGGACGGATACGTGGGGGTAGGAGGCTGTAGTATGGACGAAAGAACTCTTGAACTGATGCCAAGAGATGAAGGTACCCGAGATTGTTTCCATACGGATGTGCTCCGTTTTGACCTGGACCAGATCTTGCAGCATTTTACAGAAACGATCGATGCGATAAAGGCACAGTTTTCTGTGGCGGATGGACTGATTGGAGAGGGAAAGAGTGCTGAGGGAGAAAATATCTGGCGAGCGCAGATCTTATTTTTAGTCAGTGCGTTTGATTTTTATATGCACGAACTTACAAAATATGGTCTGTGCGAGATTTATGAAGGGGACTGGGAGAGGACAGAGAAGTACGAGAATATCCAGATCAGGATGAAAGCGATCGAACAGGCATTACGGTCCGGGGAGGGTATAGATTGGTTTCTTGACTATATCAATGGCTTTTATGGGACAGTCACGATGGTATCATTTGCATCTGTAAAGGACCAATTGAACTTGCTTGGCATCGAGATGACAAAGGTTGCGGAGCATGCATTTTATCAAGTGGGTAGCACAGAGAAGCCGAAAGATAAGCTGAAAAGACGCCTGAACGGATTATCCAAACGGAGAAATATCATAGCTCACCAGACTGACAGAGCACATACAGACGCACAGATCCTAAGTATCTCGAAGGAGATCGTACAGGACTTTATAGCCGATATCGAGATGATCGTAGATGGGATCGATGTGAAAGCGCGAGAAAAATGCAGATGTGTGCATCCTCCATCTTGTGGGACAGCCTGATCTTTGGCTGTCCTTTTTCCAACCTGCTGTGCCATCACAAAAACCCATCACGCCTTCTCCACCGCCAAAAGCAATATGGTAGACAATATACACCCAAACCCCACCAGATCCCACCCCCCAAATGCCACATGCATCCACACCACAGAGAAGAGGGTAGCGGATACCGGTTCCACAGAAGCGTACAGGCTCCCCTTTTTGGGTCCGGTGAGGCGGATCCCTTCCATATAGCAGGAGAAGGCGACGATCGTCCCGATGAGGATGATCGCCCCCATGCCCACGGCTATCTGCAGATCGATCCTTACCGCCATCTGCCAGGGCTTAAAGAGGAGATCCAGCATGATCCCGCCGATGAGCATCCCCCAGCCGGTCACCGGGAGGGCGCCGTGGCGTTTTAAGAGCCCGCCCGGCTCTACGGTATACACCGCCAGGGCTACCGCCGAGGCCAGGCCCCAGAAGAGGGCGTCCTTAGACAGCACCATGCTCCACGGCTTCCCGTGGGTGGCCAAGAGAAAGGTCCCAAGGACCGCCAGGACGATCGCCAGGACCTCCCGGAGCGTCGGCAGCTTCAAGGTCTTTAGCGATACATAGATCACGATCAATACCGGTCCGATGTACTGGAGCACCGTGGCTGTCCCCGCATTAGAAGCGCCGATCGCGGTAAAATAGGTATACTGGCACATGGACATACCGAAGATGCCAAAGCATAAAAGCTCCAGTCGGTCTTTTGGGTCCTTCCAGACCGCGAACACATCTTTTCCCTGCCTCCCGTAACAGAGGAGGAGCAGGAGGATCCCGGCCATAGTCAGCCGGACCGGCACCAGCCAGTCAGAGACCAGCCCCTTGCGCTGCATCAGATACTGGCCGCAGGTCCCCGAAAATCCCCACAGGCATCCGCCCAGAAGGGTCAGGAGCATCCCCCTTATCGGTCTTTTAGCTTGTCTGTCTTGTCTTTTGCCCTTCATGATCTTTCGCAGTCCCTTTCCTTTTCACTCATTTTTGGTACTGTCCATACGCATGCTGACTAAAGTAGCTCTGGCCAACCTGTGGAACGTAACCTATTATGGCGATCCTGGGAAGGGATGTCAACCTTTTTATGCCTCCGGACGGTCAGTTTTATGCCTCCGGACAGTCAGTTTTATGTCTCCGGACGGTCAGTTTTATGCCTCCGGACAGTCAGTTTTATGTCTCTGGACAGTCGGTTTTATGCCTCTGGACGGTCAGCCCCAGGTCAATAGATGTGCGACTGCAGGTGCAGCATGATCTTTTCTACATCATGCTCTCGGATGCAGTGCAGATATTCCCGATGCTCATTGGCGACGATATGCAGGGAATCCTTGACGATCCCCTGAAAGAGCAGGCGATAGTGGATCCTGGTCTTGATATTGTTCCAGAGCGCGCAGATGGTGGGGCTGGCTGCCCGCTCGATGATGTAGGAATGGAAACGGATATCCAGATCGGTGAGCTGATAAAAATTGTTTTCCTCATCGGCAAAGGCCATCTGGTCGACCAGGCTCTCGAGGTAGCGGTGATCCTCATCGGTAAGGTATTGGTAGGCGTTCGGGGCTACATATCCTTCGATGATGCGCCGTGTAGGTACAAATACCTTTTCCGTCTCTTCCGAATCCATCTCAAGGACGATCGTCCCTCGGTGGGGGTGGGAGTAGGTGAGCCCCTCCTGGTCCAGCTGCCGGATCGCCTCGCGCACCGGCCCGCGGCTGATCCCCATCTGTGACGCGATCTCCGTCTCCAGCAAACGCTCTCCCGGAGGCAGATCCCCTTTTATGATCGCGGTCTTGATCGATCCGTAGGCCAGATCTTTCAGAGACTGCTTTGGTGTTTTTGAAAACATGAACGTTTCTGCCATCGATATCCCCCTGTCTTATGGTCCATCAGATCTTCTGGCCCTTTATCGTGCGCCAAAGATCCTGGATGGACACATCCTCTCTTCATGAGCGCATGATCGGATCATGAAGGCTTTCCTCCTTATCTTCCCACATGGACGCATGATCGTCAACAAAAAAATGAAACATGTATAATGTTAACAAAAAACAGTTGACAAAAAGATCAATAAAATGTATCATGTAAATACAAGTAAATGCGGCATGTTGCACAAACGATACACTGGACTGAAAGATAAGAGGTGGAAAGGTGAAGATAACAAAAGTAGAGGCGATCCCGGTCCGGCAAAAGGGAGAGATCAAGAAGATCAACGACAGCGCCCAGGACGGGGTCATCATCAAGGTCTTTACGGACGAGGGGATCGTAGGGTACGGCGAGGTGGATTCCGCGCCATGGGTGGTCAAGGCGATCATCGATTCTCCGGTGTCCCACAGGATCTGCCAGGGGCTGGGGCAGGCGGTCATCGGAGAGGACCCCTTTGAAACGGAGAAGATCTGGGAGAAGATGTTCCACTGCAGCATGTTCTATGGCCGGCGCGGCGTGGCGATCCACGCCATGAGCGGTATCGACATCGCCCTTTGGGATATCAAAGGAAAAGCATTGGGCATGCCGGTCTGTAAGCTGCTGGGCGGTGTATACAAGGATAAGGTGCGGGCTTATGGGAGCACGCTCATGCCCTATACCCCTGAGGAAGCGGCCGCGGAAGCATTAAAGTGGAAGGAACAGGGCTTTACGGCGGTGAAGATGGGATGGGGAGGCTTCGAACTGCCCCAGGCAGAGTGCGTAAAGCTGGTGGAGGCATCCAGGGAAGCGATCGGAGATGAGATGGACCTGATGCTGGATGTAGGCTTTATCCCTGCAGGCGATCGGCCGGTCACGGCGGCATCCCGGTTACTGCTGATCGATGAGATCCGGCAGTTTAACCCCTACTGGATCGAAGAGGCGGTATATCCGGATGATTATGAGGGCTACAAGATGCTGGCTGAGCGTACGGATGTGCGGATAGCAGGCGGGGAAAATGAGACGACCCGCTATGGTTTTAAGCAGCTCATCGAGGACTGTAAGCTGGCTGTCCTCCAGCCGGACATCACCAGGTGCGGCGGTCTGACAGAAGCTAAAAGGATAGGGACCATGGCGCTGGCTCATAATACTACCGTCATCCCCCACGCCTGGAGCAGTGGGATCGTGATCGCGGCTTCCCTGCATTTTATCGCCTCACAGCCCAATTCGGATCTGCTGGAATACTGCGTCTGGGATACGCCGATCCGCAGGGAGATGCTCAAGCAGGACTTTGTACTGAAAAACGGCTATGTGGATGTTCCTATGGGCCCTGGCCTTGGCATCGAGATCGATGATGAGGCGATCGAACGGTATCGTTGTGACATGTTCTGATGGGGCCGTTGATACGAAAAGATCAAAGTCCCTACGGCAAGCACGGCACTTCACCGAAGGCGTGCAGAGCAGACTCGTTGCTCACGGAAAGAAAGGAGAGGACATATGAAAAAAAATATCGCAGTCATCCTGGCAGCAGTGTTGCTGCTAGCATCTGTTACAGCTTGCGGCAAAAAAGAGGGGCCGGCCGGCACAGATACCACCGCGGCTCCGGCACAGCAGAGTGGAACGGCAGCTCCTGCAGAAGGCGGCCGGTCAAAGATCCAGGTCATGGGACCATGGGTCGTGGAAAGCCCGGAGGACCAGATCCTGGCAGGCGTAGTGGAAGGCTTCGAAGCTGAACATCCGGAATATGAAGTGGAGCTGATCGGGGTCCCGTCGGCCGACCTGCTGACCAATGTACAGTCTATGGCGGCTTCGGCCACACTCCCAGACCTGGTGATCACCAACGGCGCCAACAATGCGGCCTGGAAGGAGATGGATATCATAAGTGATATCCGGGGAGAGTTTGACCAGAGCTTTTTAGACGGGTTTTATCCGGAGATGCTTAAAGAATTTACCTACAACGATGAGCTTTTCGGCCTGCCTACCTGTGCGGCGCCCTTTGTCCTCCTGCTGCGGGAGGATCTCCTTAAAGAGGCTGGGCTGGATGTGCCGGAAAGCTTTGATGAGATCGTCCAGGTTGCCCGGGAGCTGACCGTGGATCTGGACGGCGACGGGAAGATCGACCGATATGGCATGAGTCTGATGGGCTTCCCGGACAGCAACAATGCTTTGCGGTTCACCTTGGCATTATTTGCGGCAGGAGCGCCGGATATCTATGCAGATGAGAACGGCAAGTGGGCGACAAAGATCGGTTCGGAGGATGGCGTCCGTGCGTTCAAGCTGTACTATGATCTGGCGATCCGCGACGGGTCTGTCCCTAAGGGGGCCACGGAGGTGGATTATAAGACCATGGTCAACCTCCTTGCCACGGACCAGGTGGCGATGGCGATCAGCGGACCCCATACGATCGGCAACATCGTGGTGCAGAACCCGGAGATGGAAGGGAAGTTCATCGCGGTCCCCTTGAAGGATAAACATACAGTGGCCTATCTGAACCCTTATGGGATGATCATGTTCAAGGATGCCCCGAACAAGGAAGGCGCGGTAGCGTTCCTGCAATATGCGGCAGAGAATTTCGTGGAGATGACACGCGTGACCAAGCGTCCGCCTTCCAGGATCGAGCTGGAGGAGGTGGCCAGGGAAGCCGCGCCTGAGGTGGCCGCGATCCTGGATTGTGCGCGATACAATATCGATTATGTCGCCGTGCCCTTCCGAGGGGAAGAGGCGAATATCGTGGCAGAGAATGTGAACGCCATGCTGGCCGGGAGCATCAGCTCGCCGGAGGAGGCAGCCAGGCTCACGGCAGAAGCGGTACAGGCTGTCCTGGATGCCAATAACTAGTACATCGTTGTATTGATCTGATCCTCGCGTGACCCGCACGCACTGTCTATGCCATCTGCACGTCTGGGAAGCTTGCCGCGGCACCACTATGCCTTCGTTCCGCAGACGCACAGCTGGCACGGATAGCAAGCACGGTTTAAAGGAGGTGGCGTTATGGGGAGATACCTCGAAAAACATTTTACGTTGATATTCTTTTTGCCGGCGGCGGTCCTGTCTGTCCTGTTGATCATCTATCCGATGCTCTACGGGGTCTACATCAGTTTTTTTAATACAAACCTTGTGAATAAATGGGAGTTTGTCGGCCTTGAGAATTATACAGGTCTGTTGACAGATACTGCATTCCGCAACAGCCTTGGCGTTGATCTGAAGTTCACCCTTGCGGTCGTGGCCGGTCACTTTGTGATCGGCACGATCCTGGCGGTCATATTAAATAAAGAGATCAAGGGACGCGTTTTTTTCCGCTGCATCCTGATGCTCCCATGGCTGATCCCGGAGGTTGTCTTTGCCGTGCTGTTCAAATGGATCCTCAACCCCCAGTATGGGATCGTTAACTTTTCGCTGATCGATCTGGGGTTCCTTTCCGAGACCGTTTCTTGGCTGGGCGATGTGGATCTGGCGCTGCCGGTAGTAGCCGCCATCTGTATCCTGAAGGGGTATCCCTTTGTCATGATCATGGTGCTGTCGGCATTGCAGACAGTGTCCGGCGATCTCTATGAGGCGGCCCGGGTAGACGGGTGCAGTGAGATGAAAGCCTTCTGGCACATCACGGTCCCCTCGATCCTCCCGGTGCTCACGGTGGCGTTCATCCTGGATACGGTCAATTGGTTCAAGCATTATACCATGGTGAACATCCTCACAGGAGGAGGACCGGCTAATTCCACCAGCCTGGTCAGTGTGACGATCTACAAGACCGCCTTCGGTTCTTTTAAATTTGGCGTGGCCGGAGCTATGGCGGTGGTCGTGTTCTTCATCTGCTACCTGATGAGCTGGATCTATAGGAGGCTGACCGATGAAAAAGATTAAAAAGCAGGGGCGGGCGGGGATCCTTTCTTATGGCATATTGGCGGTCTTTTCCCTGATCGTGCTGTATCCCTTGGCCTGGATGCTCCTGACTTCTCTAAAGACTCTGGAGGAGACCTTTGTGATCCCTCCTGTATGGCTCCCCAAACATCCGTCCCTAAAGACCTATGGCGATATCTTTGTCAAATATCCGATCGCCGCGTACTTTCGGAACAGTGTGATCGTGGTGGTGGTCACTACAGCCGTCTCGGTGGTGGTCTCTTGTATGGCGGGTTATGCCGCCTCGCGGAGCCGTTCAAGGTTCAAAAGACCGTTCATGACCTTTCTGCTGGTGCTGCAGATGTTCCCGGCTGTGATGCTTCTGGTGCCTTACTATAAGATGCTCACGGCATATCGTCTTGTGGATACCTTGATCGGACTGATCCTGCCGAACATCGCGTTTACGATGCCCTTTTGTACCTGGATGATGATGGGCTATTTTAACACGATCCCCTCTGAGCTGGAGCAAGCGGCGCAGATCGATGGCTGCAACCGGTATCAGAGCTTTATCCGGGTCATCTGTCCTCTGACCATGCCAGGTGTGGCAGCTACGGCGATCTACTCGTTCATACAGGTGTGGAATGAGTACATGTTCTCCCAGACCCTGATGAAGACGGAGACAGCGAAGACCCTGACCGTAGGGATCGCGCAGATGGTGGGCGAGTACCGTACATTGTGGAATGATATGATGGCGGCCAGTGTGCTGACCAGTCTTCCATTGATCATCGTTTTTCTCTTTTTCCAGAAACAGTTCATCGCCACCCTTACATCTGGTGCGGTGAAAGGGTAAATGAAAATAGGTAGAGGAGGTATGTATCATGTTGGATATCTTGATCCGCGGCGGCTGGGTGGTGGATGGTACCGGGAACCCGCGGCGGCGCTGTGATGTGGGAGTCTGTGGAGGACGCATCGTATCCATGGACCGCTGTATCAAAGAGCCGGCAAAGGAGACGATCTGTGCCGAGGGGCTGACCGTCAGTCCCGGGTTCATCGACGCCCACAGCCATTCGGATGTCACGATCGGGTCGAACCCTTACTGTGAGAGCACGATCCGTCAGGGCGTGACTACAGAGATCGTGGGGAACTGCGGGGACAGCACGGCACCGTTCCCTCCAGAGGGGGGCGGCGCCGGCGGAGGCTTTGGCCGCTTTGGCGATGACCCGATCCCTTATGGCCGGACCCTGGGGGAGCATATGGAGGAGCTGGAGCGGGTCGGTATGTCCGGCAATCTGGCATGGCTGACAGGCCATAATTCCCTGCGTGCCTTAGCCGGTGTTAAGGGTCCGGATGTGACAGAAGAGCAGTACCAAAAGATGGAGCAGGCGCTCCGTCAGGCCTTTGAGGACGGTGCGGTGGGCATGAGCAGCGGCCTGGAATTTGAACCGGGCAGGGCCAGCCGCCCGGAGGAGCTGATGCGCCTTGCCGGGGTGGTAAAGGAATATGGCGGGATCTATACCAGCCATATCCGGAACCGGGATGCCCATGTGCTGGAGGCTCTGGATGAATTCCTGGCGGTGATCCGCCATCACCATATCCGCGGCCAGGTATCCCATATGAACATCCGTTACCATACCCATGCCCCAGAGCAGGCTGTGCAAAAATGTATGGAGAAGATCCGGCAGGCACGTGCCGAGGGGTATGAGGTCCTGACGGATATGACCCCTTTGGATTTCGGGATCGGGCAGATGGCCGGTATCCTGCCGTCCTGGCTCACCCAGATGCCGGCCGATCAGCTGAAGGCCGCTCTGTCGGATCCGGATATAAGAGAGCGGCTCCGAGACGATCACGACCGTTACTGGCGCTTTATCGCCGGCGGCGAGTGGGAACGGGTGCGCATGCAGGATAATAAAGCTTTTCCAGAGATCAATGGCCTGACCTTCCCGGAGATCGCGGCCCTATGGGATAAAGATCCCTGGGATTGCTATCTGGATATCCTGGCGGCTGTGGCGCCGGATATCGACAGCGTGGTACTGGTATCCCGCCTGTTCACCGAGGAGCATCTGGCCGAGACGATCTCGGACCCGCTGTATATGTTGGTGGTGGACGGATACAGCACCTCTGCGGAGGGAGAAGTGGCCAGACATACCCGGTTCCCGCTCCACTATATCGGTATGGACTGGTTTCTGACCCATCATGTCCGCGAGCGCCATATCCTCAGCCTGGAGGAGGCTGTGCGTAAGATGACCAGCATGCCTGCAGCCCACTTCGACTTAAAAGACCGCGGCCTGCTGCGGGAAGGTGGGATCGCGGATATCACGGTGTTCGACTATGATCATATGGAGACGCCCTTTGACCTGCGCCGTCCCGCCCAGTATGCCCGGGGAGTCCGGTATGTGCTGGTCAATGGCGTGCCGGTGTTATATGAGGGGGAACATCTCCATACGACGCCAGGGAAGAACATCCGCAGGACCTATAGGAGATAGGCCCTTTCGGTCTTTTCGTCCATCTGCTCTTACACCAAGCCCCACACACCGATATCCTGGGGTGGGGGCAGGAGCGCCCGAGCGGTGTATGTGACTCCATCACATACACCGCCTTCCTTTTCTGATAAGATCTAGAAAAAGAGCCTTCGATAACGCTCTGGAAAAAAGGAGGGAGCATAATGGCATCAAAGCGGTATGCGAGAGTAGGGCGGGATAACTGTGTTTCCTGCGGCACCTGTAAAAAAGTCTGTCCGAAGCAGGCGGTCCGGATCGTCCGGGGCTGCTATGCCCAGGTGGACCCGGCTGTCTGTGTAGGCTGCGGCAAGTGCGGGAGGGCCTGTCCTACAGGCTGTATCCAGCTTTTGGACCGGTAGGCGTGTGCGTAGCCTATGGTCATGACGGATGACAGCGCCATGGGCTGCGGTTAAGGCAGAGAAAGGCAGGTGTGTGATGAAGGGACATTGGTATGATCATTTGTGGATCTGGACGATCGTGTATTTTTCTTTGGGATTTTTTAACATCCTTTTTGCATGGCTGGGGATGATCGATTTCTTGCTGCCTCTGGGCTTTGCCCTTTTTGGCGGGAATAAATGGTTTTGCAACCAGCTGTGCGGGCGGGGGCAGCTCTGTCTCAAGCTGGGAGCGGACTTAAAGTGCTCCCGGAACAAGCCGACACCCTCCTGGATGTATTCGAGATGGTTTCGGTACGGGTTTTTAGTGTTTTTTCTGGCCATGTTCGGGAATATGCTGTTCCAGACCTGGCTGGTAGCATCGGGCGCTTCTTCACTGCGGGAGGCGATCAAGCTGTTCTGGACCTTTAGCATCCCCTGGGGATGGACTTATACAGCCGGCAGCGTCCCGGACTGGGTGGCGCAGTTCAGCTTTGGCTTTTACAGCATGATGCTGACCTCCCTTTTGCTGGGGCTGATCGTGATGGTCCTTTACAAGCCCAGGACCTGGTGCGCCTCCTGTCCCATGGAGACTATGACCCAGGCGATCTGCAGGCTGAAGAGCCGTGGGAAGGACGTTTGATGACGGGAGCTGCCTGGAGGTTTGACGCAGAGCCTACCCGGATGTGGGCCGGGTAGGCGGAGATGGAAAACTGAGCTGGGGAAAATAAGCTGGGAGTGCCTATGATGGGCACTCCTTTAAAAATTGTAAAAAACTGTAGACGTATAGATGTGATCGTGCTATGCTAGAGACATAGGTAGATATTATGGAGGGGATGGACATGTCAAAGTTATGCAAGATTATAAGTATCTTATCCAGTATAGTCGGCCTTCTAGCGGTCGGCTTAGGCCTGATGATCAAGATGAGAGCCAAAAGAGACGTTATGGCGGCATCCATAGCGATCATCGGCGGTGCGGACGGCCCCACCTCGATCTTTGTGGCCGGGAAGGTGGGCGATGGCTCTGTGATCGCGCTGCTGGTGGCCGGAGGGATCTTACTGGTGTTGGCAGCCGTTCTGTTTTTTAGGCATCGGACATGAGTGTGGAAGAGACCAGCGGTGTGCGTTCGTGGATCGATGCCAGCAGATGGATCCAGAAAGAACGGGGATGGAGGATAGATAGATGGACTTGCAGATAGACATGCAGAAAGATAAGCAAAAGGACATGCAGAAGGATAGGCAGACGGACCTTCAGAAAGATCCAGGGACGGATGGGCAGACAGGCCGCCCGGGACTGCCCCAGCCGATCCCCTGGGTCTATGCGGACCACCGGGACGTATTTCGGACCGTCCAGGACCGGGGGACGCCGTACCTTTCTTTTAAAGCCCTGGAAGCGACGGGCCTGGTGGCCAACGGCTTTTCCACCCGCATGGGCGGAGCCAGCCAGGGCAGGTCCGCCACCATGAACTTTTCCTACAGCCGGGGGGACGACCCGGCCCATGTGCTGGAGAACTATACCCGGATGGCCCGTGCCCTGGGGGTGGAGCGGGATCAGATGGTGGTCTCCTGGCAGACCCATACCACCAATGTCCGGCTGGTGACAAAAGAGGATGCGGGAAAGGGCGTGATCCGGGAGCGGGACTACCGGGATGTGGACGGCCTGATCTGTGATATACCAGGGATCACTCTTGTGACCTTCTACGCGGACTGCGTTCCCCTCTATTTCCTGGACCGGAGGAAGCGGGCGGTGGGCCTCAGCCATTCCGGCTGGAGAGGGACGGTGGCCCGCATGGGGCAGGCGACCCTTAAGGCCATGAGGGACGCCTTTGGGACCCGCCCGGAGGATGTGACCGCCTGTGTGGGTCCCAGCATCTGTGGGGACTGCTACGAGGTAGGGGAGGAGGTGGCTAAAGCCTTCCATAAGGGATTCTCCCAGGCAGACTGCAGCCGTTTTCTGAGGGCGGGCAAAAAGCCGGGTAAATATCAGTTAGATCTCTGGAAGGCCAACGAGCTTATCCTGCAGGAGGCAGGTGTGCTTAAGGAGAACATCACCGTGACCAACATCTGCACCCGCTGTAACCACCCCTATCTGTTCTCCCACCGGGTGTGCGGAGAGGACAGAGGGAACTTGGCAGCATTTTTGGGACTGCGCTACTCCCGGATATAGATCCCCTGGGACTCGATCCAATCCAGGATATCCTGCCGGGCATCATAGCCGGCATCGTTCCCTGCCTGGTCCTCTGGCATATTTTCTTCGGCCCTTGCGGCCCGGATCATCTCCATGATCTCTTCTTCTCTGGATCTGGACATGGCTGCACCTCCTTTTTCGCGATGTTGTGTATGTTGACATAGCGGACAGGCATATAAGAGTAAGATCGATATGCCGCACACAAGGGGGCTATAAGATCAAAAAAGAGGCACAGGTCTCCAGCCTGGCCTCTTTGCCATTTATCTTCTATAGTAACCCGCTATGTATGGATCGGTAACGGTCCAAGGGGTATCCGAACGGTCACCTGGATCAATATAGGGTCTCGTAATACTCATACCCATCTGCGTGATACCGGCGCAGCAGCTTCTGGATCTTCTCCGTGGGCGAGAGCGCATGGCCGATCGGCACGTCGTGGTTGAAGGAATTGATGATGGCGGCCATATATTTGCTCATATCCGCCTCTGTGTACCAGGGCCGCTCCAAAAGCTCGGGGGTACGATAGTTCAGGTTCGTGGTGACCACATGATCGATGTAGCCCTTTTCGTAGAACTCGTCAAATCTCTCCAGGCCGCTGGTGAACAGGCCGAAGGTACAGCACACGATCACCTTTTTGGCCTTTCGGTCCTTTAGCTCTCTGGCGGTATCCAGCATGCTCTCGCCGGAGGCGATCATATCGTCGATGATCAGCACCGTCTTCCCCTCCACGGAGGTCCCTAAAAATTCATGGGCCACGATGGGGTTGCGCCCGTTGACGATCTTGGAGTAGTCCCGGCGCTTATAGAACATCCCCATGTCCACGCCCAGGTTGTTCGCCAGGTAAACGGCCCGGGGCATAGCGCCCTCATCGGGGCTGATGATCATCAGATGGTCTTTATCCACCTTCAAGTCCTTATCATGGCGGAACAAGGTCTTGACGAACTGGTAGGTGGGCATGAAATTGTCAAAGCCGTGGGACGGGATCGCGTTCTGGACCCTGGGATCGTGGGCATCGAAGGTGATGATGTTGGTGACGCCCATCTGGACCAGCTCCTGCAGCGCCATGGCGCAGTCTAAGGATTCCCGGTTGTTGCGCTTGTGCTGGCGGCCCTCATAGAGGAAGGGCATGATCACGTTCACCCGATGGGCGGTAGCGGCGCAGGCGCCGATGATGCGCTTCATATCCTGATAATGGTCGTCGGGGGACATATGATTGATATGGCCGCTGATCTTGTAGGTCAGACTGTGGTTGGTCACATCCGCCATGATGAAGATATCCGCGCCCCGGACCGATTCCTCTAAGACCCCTTTGGCCTCCCCGCTCCCGAAACGGGGACAGTGGCAGTCCAGCAGATAGGAGTCGATATCATAGCCGCGATAATGCAGGTCCGCCTGTCTGCGGAGCAGCTCCTCCGCGTCATTTTGGCGGAAGTGGACGATGTGGTCATTGACCTTCTGCGCAAAAGGCTTGATCCCGGCCAGTGCGGCGATCTTCAACGGGGCTACAGGAAGAGAATCATTAAAAACATAATCATTTGCCATGTGGCAGGCCCTCCGTATGTGCGATAGTGGCACGCAAAACAAAACCTCCGCCAGCCATGCGCCATGTGGACACGCTCGCGGCTGCATCTGACGGATGCCATCTTAGTCGGTATCCATGTGCTGCCATTTTATCCGCCTATTAAGATTTATATCATTTTCAGCCGATCTTCGTCAATAGGTTTCGGACATGTACCTGAAAAAAATATGGTCGTCGTGCATTTTGCACAGATCCATCTTTTGGGTCGGTTTAACGGGGCCGCTGCCACCTTTACAAACCCTCTACATATTGCTATGATAAGACCAAACGAACGAAAGGCTGGTGAGGGATATGGGCAGGGAAGGGAGAGGGCATCGGATCGCGGCGGTGGAGCCGGGATCGATCGCCGAGGAGCTGGAGCTGGAGTCGGGGGATCTGGTCCTGACGATCAACGGGCAGGAGCTGGAGGACGTATTTGACTACCGCTATCAGGTGGACAGCCCGTCGGTCCTGATGGTGGTGCAGAAGGCGGATGGCGAAGAGTGGGAGCTGGATATCGAGAATGACTATCAGGATCTGGGGATCATTTTTGAGAACAGCCTGATGAGCGGCTACCGTTCCTGTTCCAATAAATGCATCTTCTGCTTCATCGACCAGATGCCGCCGGGGATGCGGGATACCCTCTATTTCAAAGATGATGACTCCAGGCTTTCCTTCCTGCAGGGGAATTATATCACCCTGACCAATATGCAGGACAAGGATATCGACCGGATCATCCGCTTCCATCTGTCCCCGATCAATATCTCTGTCCACACCACAGACCCGGTCCTGCGGTGCAAGATGCTGAACAACCGCTTTGCAGGCCGTGCCTTAAAGATGATGGACAAGCTCTATCAGGCAGGGACGCCCATGAACGGGCAGATCGTCCTCTGTAAAGGGGTGAACGACGGGGAACAGCTGGAGCGCAGCATCGCCGATCTGGCAGGCTATATCCCGGCTATGGAGAGCCTTTCTGTGGTGCCGGTAGGGCTGACGAAGTTCCGGGAGGGGCTGTATCCTTTAGAGCCCTTTACCAGGGCGGAGGCGGAAAGGGTCATCCGTCAGATCGAGAGCTGGCAGAAAAAGCTCTATCAGGAGCAAGGGACCCATTTTGTCCACGCCAGCGACGAATTTTATCTCCTGGCAGGACAGGAGATGCCGGAGGAGGACCGCTATGACGGCTATGTCCAGCTGGAGAACGGGGTGGGCATGCTCCGCCTGCTGGAGGAGGAGGTCAGAGAGGATTTAAAGGGCAGGCGCGACGACGGGCAGACGGAGGAGCTGTCCGTGGCCACCGGCTATCTGCCCGCCGGCCACCTGGAGCGTCTGATCCGCCTGGTGACGGAGCGTTTCCCCGGGCGGAAGATCCATCTGTATCCGGTGGCGAACCACTTCTTCGGCGAGCAGATCACCGTGGCCGGTCTGCTGACCGGACAGGATATCATCGGGCAGTTAAAAGGAAAAGAGCTGGGCACCCGTCTCCTGCTCCCCGCCTGCATGTTCCGCAGCGGCGAAGAGGTCTTTTTAGACGATCTGACCCGGACCGATGTGGAAAATGCTTTACAAGTCCCGGTGGATATTGTAAAATCAAGCGGACATGACCTGGTAGAGGCGCTTTTAGCCCCTGTTCCCCGGGATGGGGGGACAGAGCATGGTCCGTATGAGCTGGACGGGAGCGAGGCGGCATTGTGATACAGCCTTGTCCCGGCGGCGGGAGCGAGGCGGCGTTGTGATACAGCCCTGTCCGGCGGACCGTCATGAGCATAAGATATGGAGGGAACAAAATGAGTAAACCAGTGGTCGCCATCGTGGGCCGCCCTAATGTAGGGAAGTCCACCTTGTTCAATGTCCTGGCCGGGCGTCAGATCGCGATCGTGAAGGATACCCCCGGGGTGACCAGGGACCGTATCTATGCGGACTGTACCTGGCTGGACCGGGATTTCACCCTGATCGACACAGGCGGTATCGAGCCGGACAGCCAGGATATCATCCTCTCCCAGATGCGGGAGCAGGCCCAGATCGCGATCCAGACCGCCGATGTGATCATCTTTATCGTGGATGTGCGCCAGGGCCTGGTGGACGCGGACGGCAAGGTGGCCGATATGCTGCGCCGGTCCAGGAAGCCGGTGGTGCTGGCCGTGAACAAGGTAGACGATATCCGGAAATTTGGAAATGATGTATATGAATTTTACAGTCTGGGGCTGGGGGATCCCATGCCCGTGTCCGCCGCCGCCCGGTTAGGGATCGGCGACCTTTTGGACAAGACGGCGGCCTGCTTCCCGCCGGAAGGGGAAAAAGAGGAGGAGGAAGACCGCCCCAGGATCGCTCTGGTGGGAAAGCCCAATGTGGGGAAATCCTCCATCATCAATAAGCTGCTGGGGGAAAACCGGCTGATCGTCTCCGATATCGCGGGGACCACCCGGGATGCGGTGGACACCCAGGTCCTCCATAACGGCAGTCCCTATGTCTTCATCGACACGGCCGGGCTGCGGCGCAAGAGCAAGATCAAGGAGGATCTGGAGCGCTACAGCATCATCCGGGCGGTGACCGCCATCGAGCGGTCCGATGTGGTGGTGGTGGTGATCGACGCCAAGGAAGGCGTCACCGAGCAGGATGCCAAGATCGCCGGGATCGCCCACGAGAAGGGCAAGGGGATCATCGTGGCAGTGAACAAATGGGATGCCATCGAAAAAAATGACAAGACCATCTACGAGCATACCAGGAGGCTGAAGGAGACCTTGTCCTTCATCCCATACGCGGAATACCTGTTCATCTCCGCCCAGACCGGGCAGCGGCTGGGCAAGCTTTTCGAGCTGATCGATGTGGTGCGTGAGAACCAGACCCTCCGGGTGGCTACCGGCGTGCTCAATGAGATCATGACCGAAGCCGTGGCCCTCCAGCAGCCGCCCTCAGACAAGGGAAAGCGGTTAAAGCTCTATTACATCACCCAGGTGGCGGTAAAGCCGCCCACCTTTGTGGTCTTTGTCAATGATAAGGCCCTGATGCATTTCTCCTATATCCGGTACTTAGAGAACCAGATCCGGAATGCATTTGGCTTTAAGGGGACCTCGTTAAAGTTCATCGTCCGTGAACGAAAGGGAAAGGAGCAGTAGCGATGGGAAGGATCATCTGTCTTGCAGCCGGTTATCTGTGCGGTCTTTTGCAGACCGGATATATCTACAGCAAGCTCCATGGTACGGATATCCGTCAGCATGGGAGCGGGAACTCCGGAGCCACTAATGTACTCCGGGTCATGGGAAAGAAGGCGGGGCTGATCGTGTTTTTGGGGGATGCCTTTAAGGCGCTGATCCCCTGTGTGCTGGTCCGCCTGATCCTGGCCGGTAAGCCGGACTATGCCCAGGTAGCCTATCTCTACGCCCTGTATCTGGGCTTTGGCGTTACCCTGGGCCACAATTTTCCTTTTTATATGGGCTTTAAAGGAGGGAAAGGCGTGGCGGTCATGGCCGGCCTTTTAGCCAGCATGGACTGGCGGCTCACCCTGATCTGCCTGGTGCTGTTCGTGGGGGCGGTGCTGATCACCCACTATGTATCCGTAGGCTCCATCCTGGTCGCCCTGGCCTTTTTTGGGGTCAACGTCTACCTGTCCTGGAAGGGCGAGTACGGCCTGTCAGGTCCGGCCATGACCGAGTTTTGGATCTTGTCCGCCGTGGTGGCCGGGATGGCCATCTGGAGGCACAGGGCCAACATCAAGCGGCTGATCCACGGGAATGAGAACATGATCTGGGGAAAGAAGAAATAGAGCAGTCCAGGAGAACGTGACAAGAAGGAGGAAGAAGAGATGACAGCATCCGTAGGTGTGATCGGTTCCGGTACATGGGGGACCGCCCTGGCGGTCCTTTTGGGGACGAAGGGCCATCAGGTGACGGTCTGGTCGGCGATCGAGAAGGAAGTGGAGAGCTTATCTAAGGAAAGGCGCCATCCCAATCTGCCCGGGGTAAAGATCCCGGAAGGGATCCGCATCACTGGCGATCTGAAAGCCGCCATGGAGGACAAGGACCTGCTGGTGATGGCGGTCCCCTCCATCTTTGTCCGCCCCACCGCCGCCAAGATGAAGGCCTGTCTAAAGCCAGGCCAGGTGATCGTCAATGTGGCCAAGGGGATCGAGGAGTCCACCTTGATGACCTTGACCCAGGTGATCGAGGACGAGCTCCCCGGAGCAGACGTGGCGGTCCTGTCCGGCCCCAGCCATGCGGAGGAGGTGAGCCGGGGCCTGCCCACTACCTGCGTGGCCGGAGCGAAGACCAAAAAGACCGCGGAGCTGATCCAGGATATCTTCATGGACCAGGTGTTCCGGGTCTACACCAGCCCCGATGTGCAGGGGATCGAGCTGGGCGGCTCCTTAAAGAACGTGATCGCCCTGGCCGCCGGTATCGCAGACGGTCTAGGCTACGGCGATAACACTAAAGCCGCCCTGATCACCAGAGGCATCGCGGAGATCACCCGGCTGGGCATTGCCATGGGCGGAAAGGCCCAGACCTTCGGCGGCCTGACCGGCATCGGCGACCTGATCGTCACCTGCGCCAGCATGCACAGCCGCAACCGCCGGGCCGGCATCCTGATCGGGCAGGGAAAGACCATGGAGCAGGCCATGGATGAAGTCCACATGGTGGTGGAAGGCGTCCACTCCGCCAAGGCCGCCCTGGCCCTGGCCCGCCGCTATCAGCAGTCCATGCCTATCGTCGAGGAAGTGAACCAGGTGCTCTTTTCCGGGAAATCCCCCAGGGCGGCCGTCAATGATCTGATGCTCCGGGATAAGAGGAGGGAGGCGTCGGAGCTTTTGTGGGGATGAGCAGGGAGGTGCTATTTATTAAGTTAGCTAAAGGGTCCGCGGCGGGAGGGGGATAGCATGTACTGGGACGCGCTCTCGCTCCGACCGGAACGCAGCGGATGCTAGGCTCGAAAAGACCTCGCCAAGCACCGGCGTTCCGCTAGGGTCCCAGTACATGCTATCCCCCTCCCGCCGCTACGTTATCGGATGGCGGGGTATGGATAACAATAATGCACGCTATTTTTAGTGCTTGACCGACTAAAGTAGCGCAGGGAGGGGCCTGTCACAAAAGGAACCCCTTGAGGAACGCCGGCGCTTAGCGAGGTCTTTTCGAGCTTAGCG
>CAJUFE010000070.1 GCA_910585635.1 uncultured Lachnospiraceae bacterium
ATAGCCGACTTATACGATATCCTGTGCGGATGACAGCAATGTCAGTACAGGATATGGTATGGCCGATGCATTTTGCGACAGCCCCATCTCTTTTTGTGATATCCCCGACGATAGGCATTGATAGAGATTTTGATATTGACTTTTGGAATATAATGGGATATGATATGGGAATAAATGTATTTCAATAGTGAACATATCAGCATCATGAGATATTATATATAGGTTGCATTGTAAATATCGGTAAAAATATAAAAAATACCGAGTTTTACATTGACAATCCTGATGCATGGAGTTATATTTGTGTAAAAGTAGGTAAAAATTAAAAAAATACCGAGGTTTGCAATGATGCTGTTATCATATAATGAAGCTGTTAAAGAATATGGAAATCAATATCGACTCATGCGGGCTTTGGAGGAAAAAAGATTATATAAGATCGAGGATGGCGTATACTCAACGAGGAAGCACGAGTCAGAGCTAGTTATGATCATGAAAAAATATTCGAAAACGATCCTGGCAGGTGAGTATGCGTTCTATTGTCATGGTCTTACGGATATGATCCCAGAAAAATATGATCTGGCGACAGTGTCAAAAGCCTCTAAGCTAAAGGACAAAAGGATCCATCAGATCTATGTAAGGGAAGATCTATTTCCATTGGGAGCTGCTGAGAAGGAGATCAACGGCGGAAAGATCAGGATCTATGACAAAGAGAGGATGTTGATCGAATTGCTCAGGAACAAGAATTCTTGGCCGCATGATCTTTATAAAGAGGTCCTTATGCATTATAGAGAACAGATACAGGACCTGGAGATATGGCGCATCCAGGAATATGCCGCTGTTTTTCCTAAAAGCAAGATGATAGCAAAAGCACTAGATGAGGAGGTGATGTAGGTTGGACCTGCAGGAAATGATGGATGCATATCATGAAGAGGGGCTTACCAGAGAGCTTGCAGCCGCAAGGGTATGCCAGGATATTGTTTTAAAAGCCATTGCTCAGAGCTCGTTGGATAGGAATGTGACGATCAAGGGCGGGGTGGTCATGAGAAGTATCACAGGCAACAATAGGCGGGCTACCAGAGATATCGACCTGGATCTCATCCATTATCCGATAGATGATGAGTCCATAAGGGAGTTTGTACAAAGGCTTAACTGTATTTCGGGCATCACCATTGGTATCGTAGGCGGGATAACAGAGTTGAAGCATCAAGACTATCATGGTAGGAGCATAGAGGTTGAGATCAATGATGATCTTGGAAATGTTGTAAGGAGCAAGATCGATATCGGCGTCCATAAGCATCTGGAGATCGAACAGGAAGAATACTGTTTTGATGTTTGTATGGATGAGAAAGGCGTCAGTCTTTTAAAGAATACAGCAGAGCAAGCCTTTGTTGAAAAACTGCGGTCACTGCTGATCTTTGGCCCTAACAGCCGCAGGTATAAAGATATTTATGATATGTTCTATTTGAGGACTATAACCAGAGCAGGCAAGATCCAGGCGATCATCACACATTTGATCTATGAAGATGCCGGTATGAGGGAGGGATCGATCCATGATATCATACGCCGCGTATCGGGAACATTTAAGGATGAGCGATATCTTAACAGAGTATCATCCTCGCGGCAAAGGTGGCTGGATGATGATATCCATGATATCGCAGACGGTATAGTTACATATCTGGTGCAGCTGAAGGGTTAGTGGTGGAACAGGGGGGATAGTAAGATCCGGTCTGTACTTTCATGGACTTCCTTAATGAAAGCTCCCCACCAAGGAGGTGGGGATAAGATCTTCACACCGGATGATCTATACCCCGCACCATCAGTAAGCGGCAACATTTTCTGTACTTTTATCATATGCGATCTTCGAGAAAAACGCAAGAGGGATATTTCCCTCACGGTCCCACGATCTTCCCCGCGATCTTCGCCGCCACGATCCCGGTCAGGAAGGCTACGCAGTAGCCACCTATGAAGAGGATCGGATACAGCTGGAAGAAGGCCGGCCAGTACATGGCGTTAAAGCCTACGTTCACCGTCATCATCCCTAAGGTCACGCAGGTCACATAGACCCCGTTCATGACCAGGGTGTTCAGGGCCTGAAATAAGAGCGTTCCGGGCGCAGCCTTGCACAGGCGGCAGAAGGCATTGGCCCACTGCCCGGCAGGGAAGATGATGGCGGCCAGAAAGTTAAAGACAAAAGCCGCTCCCCAGGAATGCATAAAGCTGACATAGGTCAGCGGCGTGCCGGATACGACAGCACCTAACACCGCCATGCTGGCGCCTAATACCAACATGACGATAGAGCCTGCGATACAACCAAAGTGATCTTTAAAGATCATAGTCTCATCCTCCGAAATCATATTAATTAAACGTTTGATCTATTTCGGATGAAAAAAAGATAGGCATGGACTGCCATGTCTATCATTATAAAGGCCTATCTTGGAGATGTCAATCTATTTTTCCCTATTTCTTATAGTGTTCGAAAAAGTTCGAAAAGTGTTCGAGAGCCGAAGGAGCCTGTTACTATCCACACCCACGCCAGCTAAAGTAGCGGAGGGAGGGACCTGTCACAACGTCACCGCACTCTCCCCCCGCCTCGGCTGATAGCTCTTGATGCTGTTCAGGATAAAGCTGCGCAGGGTACCCCACACATCCGCCCCCAGCTTGGCATCATCCGCCTCATTTAAGGCCCGCCGGATGAACATGGGATGTTCGCCGAAGGAGATGATCGCGCCGGTGACCGTGCGGCTGACGATCGCGGCAGTCTGATCGTCTTTAAACTGCCAAAGGTCGGTGAGGAGCAGGTTCAGCATGGCCTCCGACTTTTTGCACAGGACCGAGGTGAGGGGGTATCGCCCGTGAGGAGGCGTCAGCTGCTCCCGAAACAGCAGGTTTAAGATCGCCATATTGTCAGACAGGCCGTTAGGGGTGGCATGGGCGATGATCGACAGGAGCAGGTCCACATACTTTTCGATCAAGCCCCACGCCTCATCCGGGGAAGGGGTCCGTCCCTGGTGGGCCTGTTCCACCTCCTCCCAGAAGGGGGAGTAGTCCTGCCGCACGATGTCAGCCACGCACTCCATGACCGCGCTGTAGAAGTTCTCCTTATTCCCGAAATGAAAGGCCATGCTGGCCACGTTCGCCCCGGCGGCATCGGTGATCATGGATGGAGATGCGGTGGCTTCCTGCATGCTCCTGACCGTGGACCTGGACGGGAAGCATATCACCACGATCGAGGGGCTGCGCGATCCGGTCACCGGGAAGCTGGACCCCGTCCAGCAGGCTTTTATCGACCACTACGCCTTCCAGTGTGGTTTTTGTACCCCGGGGATCATCATGACCACCAAAGCTTTGCTGGATAAGGACCCCCATCCTACCCGGGAAAAGATCACGGAGGCGCTCAGCGGGAATTATTGCCGCTGCATCAGCCATTACCATGTGATCGAAGCCGTAGAGAGTCTTGCAGGAAAGGTAGGTGCATGAGATGTTCCAGACCCCAAAGGATCCAAAGGATTATAAGTATGTAGGAAAGAGCACCCCGAGAAAGGATGCGGTGGATATCGTCACCGGCAAGGCCACGTTCTTAGATGACTTTGCCATGTCCGACCTCCTGATCGGAAGGTCTCTTAAATCCCCCCACTCCCATGCCATGATCAAGTCCATCGATGTGGAAAAGGCCAAGGCTGTGCCGGGGATCTGGGCGGTCCTGACCTATAAGGACTGTGATCCAAACTGGAAGATGGGCTGGCCGCCCCAAAAGCCGATCTTAGATAAGCATCTGCGGTATATCGGGGACAGCGTGGCCCTGGTCGCCGGGGAGACGGAGGAGGCCTGCAGCAGGGCCATGGATCTGATCGAGGTGGAGTATGAGGTGCTCCCGGCGGTCTATGACGGGCTGTCCGCATTGGCGGATGACGCGCCGCAGCTTTACGGAGAGTTTGAACATAACGTCGTTACCCCGGGCTATCCGCCCTTCCAGCATGACGGCCCCTTCTGGCACCTGGTCAAGGGCGATGTGGAGAAGGGCTTTGAAGAGTGCGCCTATATCGCGGAGGACACGGTATCCTTCAACAAGATGTGCGCGCCGGCGGCTCCCGAGCAGCCAGGCTCGATTGTCCGCTGGGACGGGGATATGGATTTTACCGTGTGGTCCACTACACAGTCCACCTTCATCCTGCGGATCATCAATTCTACGGTCATCCCGGGGATCAACCTGAAGGCTAAGGCCTTTAACGTGGGCGGCAGCTACGGGAACAAGCAGTCCGTGGGCCTTCCCACCATGTGCGGCTGTCTGCTGGCCAAGGCCACCGGGCGTCCGGTGAAATACTATGAGACAAAGGTGGAGCAGATGATCAACCACGAGACCCGTCTGGGCAGCCAGGTCCATGCGAAGATCGGGATGGACAAGGAGGGCGTGGTCCGCGCGGTGAAGGCCGAATGGGCCGTGGATACCGGGGCCTTCTGCAATGCCACCCAGGGCCAGATCGGCGTGGGGATCGGAGAGACCCAGCTGGTGATGGCCAAATGTCCTAACTGGGATCTGGATACCAGCTGCGTGGTCACCAACAAGCAGCCTGCCGGCATCGTCCGGGGCTATGGCGGCCAGGAGCTGAACTCCTGCCTCTCCCTCCTGATGGGACGGACCATGCGGGAAGGGAACTTAGACCCGGTGGAGTGCTATAAGAAGAACTATGTGTCCGACGGCGACGTGTATACCTGGAGGGACGGACGGCAGTGGAAGGCCTATTCGATCGATTATACCAAGGCGATCCAGTCCACGGCGGATAAATTCGGTTGGAAGGACCGCTGGAAGGGCTGGGGCGTCCCCACCTGGACCAGCGAGGATGGGAGGATCGCCCGGGGCGTGGGCTGCGGCCTGATCGGGAACGCCGATATCGGCGAGGATAATAATGAAGTCTATGTGCGGCTGAGCCCGGACCTTCCCGGCAGCGACGGCTTCCATGTGATGATCCACGCGGACGTGACGGAATCTGGCATGGGCCAGAGGAGCAACATCATCAAGCAGGTAGCCGAGTATCTGAACGTACCCTATGAATGCTGCGACATGGCGCCGGCGGACAGCACCTTGAACCCCACCGGCATGGGCTTATGCGGCAGCCGGGGGACGATCACCTACGGACATGCGGTCTGCAATGCCTGCGAGGACCTGCTCCACAAGATGTTCGAGGCCGCCCAGCCGCTGCTGGACGTGAACGCGGAGAGCATGGAGTTTGACGGCGAGAACGTGATCACCCACGCCCGTCCGGGCAAAAAGGTCCCGGTGCGGCAGCTCTTAAACCAGTTCATGAGCTTTACCGGCTTCGGGCAGCATCTGGAGAATTTCTCCACGCCTAACTTCTATATCGTGTTCCTGGAGGTGGAGGTGGACAAGGAGACCGGCATCGCCAAAGTCATCGATATGATGGGCGGGACGGACTGCGGCCAGATCATCGACTATGCGGCCCTGGAGATGCAGTGCCAGAGCGGCATCGGGTCCGCGTCCTTAGACACGGCCCTGTTCGAAGAGCATATCATCGATCCGGCCACCGGTCGTCCGCTGACCTACGATATGATCGAGTATAAATGGCGGCCCTTTAACGAGTTCCCCCATTTCGACCACAATATCCTGGAGTCCTCCTTTGACACCTATCAGTTCCGCGCCACCGGGGTGGGCGAGATCTCAGGAGCGGCTGCCGCCAGCGCCTGTATGCAGGCCATATCCAATGCGATCGGGGTCCAGGTGTCCGAGTATCCGGCCACTCCGGATGTGATCTTAAAGGCCTTGGGAAAACTGTAAGGAGGAGCAGTGATGAAAAAATTTGGATATAAACGAGCAGAGAGCTTTGAAGGAGCAGGCCAGATCCAGAAGGAAGAGAAAAATGCCGTATTTCTGGCTGGCGGTACCGATCTTTTAGGCACCATGAAAGCCGATATCCTTCCGGAATATCCCCAGGTGCTGGTGGACTTAAAGCGGATCCCCGGGGCAAAGGGGATCTGCCGGGAAGGGGACGTGCTGAAGATCGGCGCGTTGACCACCCTTAAAGAGCTGGAGGAGGACCAGACCGTCTTAACATGCGCCCCCATCCTGTCGGAGGCGGCCCGGTCGGTAGCCACCCCGCTGATCCGCAGCCGAGGGACTGTGGGCGGGAACCTTTGTCAGGATGTACGCTGCTGGTTCTACCGCTATCCTCACGAGGCGGCGGGAAGGCTGGTCTGTGCCCGCAAGGGCGGGGATCAGTGCTACGCGATCCAGGGCGATAACCGGTATCATTCCATCTTTGGGGGCATGAAGGCCGGAAAGACCCCGTGTACGGTGAAATGTCCGGCCTCCACCGATATCCCGGGCTACATGCAGAAGCTCCGCCAGGGCGACTGGGACGGGGCGATCCAGATCCTGATGCAGGTCAATCCCATGCCCATGTGCACCAGCCGGATCTGTCCGCACGTCTGCCAGGAGGGCTGCAACCAGTGCGAGCACGGTGAATGCGTGTCGATCCATTCCGTGGAGCGCCGTCTGGGGGACAGGATCTTAGCCGATATGGACCGGTATTACCCCGCTCCGGTGCGGGAGACCGGGAAAAAGGCCGCGATCTTAGGCGCAGGCCCCGCCGGTCTGACCGCCGCCTACTATCTGCGCAAGGCCGGCCATACCGTTACGGTCTATGATAAGATGAAAGAGCCGGGCGGCATCCTGATGTACGGGATCCCCGCCTATCGCCTGCCCAAGGATATAGTCCGGGCCTTTACCGGGGCGCTGGAGCGTATGGGGATCCGGTTCGCGATGGATACCCAGGTGGGTAAAGATGTGACCGTGGAGGAGATCCGGAAAGACCACGACGCGGTTTTCCTGGCCACCGGGGCCTGGAAGCAACCGATCCTGGGGCTGGAAGGGGAGAAGATGACCCAGTTCGGCTTAAACTTCCTGGTAGAGGTCAACACCTACTTAAAAGGCCAGGTGGGCAAGGAGGTCCTGGTCTGCGGCGGCGGCAACGTAGCCATGGACGTGGCCCTGGTGTCCAAGCGCCTGGGGGTGGAAAAGGTCCGCATGGTCTGCTTAGAGCAGCGCCACGAGATGCCGGCCAGCGAGGAAGAGATCGCCAGAGCCTTAGAGGAGGGCGTGGAGATCATCAACGGCCGTGGCCTGGTGCGTGTCCTCTACGATGAGAACGGCAAAGTAAAGGGCATGGAGACCAACCGCAGTACGTCGGTCCGGGATGAAAAAGGGATGTTCCGTCCCCAGTATGATAACACGGATCTGCAGGTCATGGAGTCGGACTGCATCATCCTGGCCACCGGGCAGAAGGTGGATTTAGATTTCCTGGGCGAGGAGCTGGTCTCCCAGATCCGCTCGGAGCGGGGCCTGCTGGAGGTGGACCAGGAGAATGCCAGTAAGCTCTCCGGCGTGTATGGGGGCGGCGATGCGGTGACCGGTCCGGATATCGCCATCCGCGCGATCGCCTCCGGCGGCAACGCGGCCAGGTCCATCGACCGCTACCTGGGCGGGGAGCCCTGTGCTCCGGGCCAGGGAGAGGGCGAGGAGCGGCTCCACTGCGATATCCGCCAGATCTTTCAAAAGAAAGGTGTCCACGAGGTGGATGCACCGGTGGAAAAGCGGAGCCTGATCAACGAGGATAATGCCACCGTATCGGAGGAGGAAGCCTTATCGGAAGCCGGACGATGCATGGACTGCGGCTGCTATGCGGTCAACCCGTCGGATCTGTCCCCGGCCCTGGTGGCCTTAGACGCCGTGATCGTCACCACAGAACGCCGGATCCCCGCCGGAGAGTTCGCCTGCACCAAACTGAAGGTCAAGGATGTGCTCCACAAGGGCGATGTGGTGGTCGCGGTGGAGGTCCCGGTGGAAAAGGGCGCGCAGATGCATTACGATAAGATGCGGCTGCGAGAGTCCCTGGATTTTGCGATCGTCAGCTTAGCCAGCATCTACGGGGTAGAGGACGGGAAGATCCGCGGGGCCAGACTGGTCTGCGGCGGGGTGGCGCCTGTGCCTTTAAGGAGGACCGAGGTGGAGCGTTTCCTGATCGGAAAGGAGATCACCGAGGAGGTGGCTGAAGAAGCCGCCCGTCTGGCTGTGGAAGGGGCCACTCCATTTGAGAAAAATGCTTATAAGGTCAACGAAGTGAAAGCGCTGGTGCGCCGCAGTATCATGCGGCTCAAGTGATGCCAGATGTGAGAAAACGTGTGGAGAAGGGATCCCGTGCCTTGCGGGATCCTTTTGTATTTCATTTTACAAACGCGCGATCTCATGCTATGATAGTAAGGAAAGCATACCGGAGCGTATCATCCGGACAAAACCACCATATATCAAAGGAGTAGGTAACATGAGACAATTTTTTGGAATGAGCCAGCGAGGCGATCTCACGGAAGCGGTCCGTGGGCTCTATAACCCCCAGTTTATCATGCTATTATCCAATGAAGCGCAATTTGAAGCCCATGTACAGGCTCTGGAGGCCCTCTATCCCGGTATCCCCAGCATCGGATGCATCGGGATGAGCTATGACACCAAGATCGTGGAAAAAGGTGTAGGCGTGGTCGCGTTCTCGGACGGGGTCAGTGCCACGGCGAATGTGTTGGAGCAGGTCTCCACTATGCCAGTGAAGTATATCGACAGGCTGAAGCAGGATATAGTCAAGGTGAACGCCAACAGGCGGGATACCGTGTGCATCGACTTTTGCAGCGGGAATGACGCCTGTGTGCTGACCACGATCTATACGGTGCTGAAAAAGCAGGGGATCTCCTTAGTGGGCGGGACCGGAGATGCCGGGAAGGTGTCGGCGAACGGGATCGTGTACCAGGACGCCGTGGCTTACGGCCTGGTCCGGAACTTGAACGGCCGGGTAAAGACCTATAAGGAAAATATCTATCACCAGCTGGGAGACTACCGTTTTATCGCGGCCGATACCGACCGGGCCAACTACATACTGGGGACCTTGAACGGCCGACCGGCCAAGCAGGTCTATCAGAGCATCCTGCGGGTGACGGACCAGGAGATCCTGACCCGCACCTTCCAGAACCCGTTTGGAAAGATCAACGGGGATGATACCTGCATCATCTCCATCAAGGAGGTCAAGGGGAACGCCCTGGCCTGTTTCCGCCAGGTCAATGATTCCGATGTCTTGATCCTTTTAGAGCTGGGGGACTATAAGGCGATCGCCCAGGAGACGATCCGCCAGATCTGTCAGGAGTTCCCCAGGCGTTCGGCTGTCTTTTCGGTGAACTGTCTGTTCCGCTATAAGCTGTTTTCCGAGCGGGGGTATATGCAGCAATACCTGCAGGATATGGCGGCTCTGGGCAGCCATGCCGGTCTGGTGGGCTATGGTGAGCATTACAATGACCGCTTTGTCAACCAGTCTATGACCTGTGTCGTATTTGAGTAAACCAGTGAGGAGAGGATCGTATGTTGTTTTTTAAAAAAAGCCGAAGGAAGCAGGAGCGGGTACAGGAAAAAAAGAGCCTTGCCCCCATCTTGCACGTGATGGATAGTCTGAAGGGATACCAGAAAGATATGGTCCAGAAGGAAGTGGCCACACTGCGGGAGCTGAGCCTGATCGGAAGCTCCTTTGAGGGCATATTGCAGGAGGTGGGGACCTTCCAGGTCCGGCTGGAGGATCTGGGACAGTCCTTTACCAATATCGACGAGGAAGCCGGCCGTTTTGCCCAGGTGCGGGGCGATATCGCCCAGACTGTATCCGAGGCCAGAGGGGAGATCGAGGAGCTGACCCAGGTCTCCATGAAGGTGCAGCAGTCCTTTGATGAGATGGGGCGGACCTTTGACCTGCTGCAGGCCTCGATCAAGGAGATCCAGCAATGTATGGGAAAGATCGTATCCATCGCGGACCAGACCAATATCCTGGCGATCAATGCCTCGATCGAAGCGGCCAGGGCCGGCGCAGAGGGCAAAGGCTTCGCAGTAGTGGCCTCCCAGGTGAAGAAGCTGGCGGAAGAGATCAAGATCCTGACTGGAGAGGTGGATATGGGGATCCAGGACATGGAAGAGCACTCCGGTCAGCTCAGCAGCAGTATGTCCACAGCCCAGCAGACCTTAGGCCAGGGGGTGGCGATCGTGGCGGAGACGGACCAGAGCTTCCATAAGATCACAGCGGCAGCAGAGGGCTCCGCCTCCGTACAGGAGGAGATCTCTGGTGTGATCATGGGCTCCAGGAACGCTCTGGAGGAGACCTGCCAGTTTTTTGACCAGATCAAGGATAAATACCAGGCTGTAGAAAAGCACATCGACCAGGCCAGCCGCCTGGGGACCACCAAGAGCAGTATGTTCGAGGATGTGGATAATATGCTGTCCCAGGTGCCGCCGATCATCCGGGAGTTCGAGACGTAGGGACAGAGAAAATGCAGTCCTTCGCCGCAAGGCGGGGGACTTTTCTTTCTGTGTGGCCTTGTTGGTAAAAAAGTTATGGTCAAGATGACCGGCAGGACCATGAACTTTTGTGGATCCATAAACATACACGGATCTCATCCCCACTTCGATCATTTCGAGATAGAGGATAGATGATAAACAACGGAAGAGGCTCCCGCAAGAGACATCGGACATACCATATGCCGTGCTGTATCGATGATGGCAGCACGGTATATGATATGGATCGATCATCCTGCGGAAACCTCTTCTTTTGACTTTTTAGCAGACAGCTGAAGATGCTACGGCCCGGTATCGATATCCGGTCAGATCCTGGCGATCCCCTCCGCTACCGCCACGTCAGCCACCGCCTTGGCCACCACGTCGGCTACCCGCTTGTCCAACGGGGAGGCGATGATGTTCTGGGCGGACAGCTCCTCATCGGGGATCATGCCGGCGATGGCGTAGGAGGCCCGCTGTTTCATGCTCTCGGTGATCTCCTTGGCCCGCACGGATAAGGCGCCCTTAAAGATGCCGGGGAAGACCAGCACGTTGTTGATCTGGTTGGGGAAGTCGGAGCGGCCGGTCCCCACCACGGCGGCCCCGCCGGCTAATGCCTCATCCGGCATGATCTCCGGGGTGGGGTTGGCCATGGCGAAGACGATGCCCTTGTTCATGGAGGACACCATCTCCTTCGTCACCAGGCCCGGGCGGGAGACGCCCACGAACACATCGGCGCCCTTCATGGCGTCCGCTAAGGTGCCGTGCTCCTTGTCCCGGTTGCTCTTATGGGAGATCGCCTCCTGGCCGGAGTTCAAGCCCTCATCGCCCTCGCAGATGATCCCGTTGATGTCGCACATGACCACATTGCCGAAGCCCATGTCGATCAGGTGGTTGCCGATAGCGATCCCGGCAGCGCCCGCGCCGTTGATCACGATCTTCACCTTGCCCATCTCCTTGCCGGTGACCTTTAAGGCATTGATGAGGGCCGCGGCCACCACGATCGCCGTCCCGTGCTGGTCGTCGTGGAAGATCGGGATGTCGCAGAGCTCCTTTAAGCGGCGCTCGATCTCAAAGCACCGGGGGGCGGCGATATCCTCCAGATTGATCCCGCCAAAGCTCTTGGAGATCAGATAGATCGTCTGCACGATCGTATCCACATCCTTGGAATCGATGCATAAGGGGAAGGCGTCCACATCGGCAAATTCCTTAAAAAGGGCGCATTTCCCCTCCATCACCGGCATCCCCGCCGCAGGCCCGATATCCCCTAAGCCCAGCACGGCCGTCCCGTCGGTGATCACCGCCACCAGGTTCGACCGCCGGGTCAGCTTGAAGGACTGCTCATAGTCCTTGGCGATCACCCGGCAGGGCTCCGCCACCCCCGGCGTATACGCCAGGGACAGATCCTCCCGCGTCTCGATCTTCTTTCGGGAGATCACCTCGATCTTCCCGCCTAAGTCATAGTGCATCTGCAATGATGCCTGGTTGATATCCATAGCTATCCTCCTTGGTTTTTATGATATGTTTACACCATCTTCTCCGGCTTGAACACCTCATCGAACTTCTCCGCCGTCAGGAAACCCAGCTCCACGCAGGCCTCCTTCAGGGAGATGTTCTCCTTATAGGCTTTCTTCGCCGTCTTCGCCGCGTTCTCATACCCGATGTGGGGGTTTAGGCAGGTCACCAGCATCAGGGAGCGATGGAGGTTCTCGGCCATCTTTTCCTTATTAGCCTTGATCCCCGCCACGCAGTTGTTGTTGAAGGAGACCAGGGAGTCCGAGAGAAGGCGCACGGACTGGAGGAAGTTGTAGATGCACACGGGCATGAACACGTTCAGCTCGAAGTTCCCCTGGGAGGCGGCCAGGCCTACGGCCACGTCATTAGCCATGACCTGGACGGCCACCATGGTGACGGATTCACACTGGGTGGGGTTCACCTTTCCCGGCATGATGGAGCTGCCCGGCTCGTTCTCCGGGATGAAGATCTCGCCCAGGCCGCAGCGAGGGCCGCTGGAGAGCCAGCGCACGTCATTGGCGATCTTCATCATGTCGGCGGCCAGGCCCTTGAGGGCGCCGTGGGCGAAGACCAGCTCGTCCTTGCTGGTGAGGGAGTGGAACTTATTCTCCGCCGTGATAAAGTCCTTGCCGGTCAGGTCCGAGACCGCTTTTGCCACCTCCACGTCAAAGCCCTTGGGGGCGTTCAAGCCGGTGCCCACAGCGGTGCCGCCCAAGGCCAGCTCACGCAGGCCGGAAAGGCTCATCACCAGCATCTGGCGGGATTTCTCCAGCATGTTCTTCCAGCCGCTGATCTCCTGGGAGAAGGTGATCGGGGTGGCGTCCTGGAGATGGGTCCGGCCGGTCTTGATGATCCCCTCATGTTCCGCCATCAGCCGGTCGAAGGTGCCGGTGAGCAGGTCGATCGCGGGGAGGAGACGGTCTTCGATCTCGGTGGCCGCCGCGATGTGCATGGCGGTGGGGAAGGTGTCGTTAGAGCTCTGGGACATATTGGCGTGGTCGTTGGGATGGAGGAGCTTTTTCCCGGCGATCTCATTGCCCCGGCCAGCGATCACCTCGTTCACGTTCATGTTGGACTGGGTGCCGCTGCCGGTCTGCCACACGGCCAGGGGGAAGTGTCCGTCAAGCTTCCCCGCTAAGATCTCGTCGCAGACCTGGGCGATCAGGTGGAAGCGTTCTTCATCCAGCTTGCCTAGATGATGGTTGGCCGTGGCGGCCGCCTTTTTTAAGATGGCAAAGGCCCGGATCACCTCGCCCGGGATCTTCTCGATGCCGATCTTGAAATTTTCAAAGCTCCTCTGGGTCTGGGCGCCCCAGTACCGGTCCGCGGGGACGGATACCTCGCCCATCGAATCATGTTCGATCCTGTATTCCATATGGTCCCTCCTTATATTCTATTTGTGTGTCCATATCGCCTGCCGGCGGACGGCCTCCACCATCTCCAGATCCCACAGAGCCTCCGGCATGCTAAGTTCCGGTTCCTGGCCGGAAGGCTTTTAAAGAATCCAGGGAGTAGGACCGGATCGTCTCCCAGACCTCTTCCGGGAGCACGGCATCAGGGTCCATCCCCAGCGCCAGCTGTGCAAAGGAAGGATGCTCAGAGAGCGCGATGAGCGAGCTGGTCAGAAGGCGGCTGACGATGGCTGCCGAGCGGTGGTCGGTCAGCTGCCAGTACTCGTAGAGGAGCAAGAGCAAGATCTGCTCGCCCTCCTTGCAGGCCACCGCCGTGATGGGACGGTGGTCCTTGACCGGGTTGATCTGTTCGTGGAGAAGGAGATATAAGACCGTCTTGTTGGCGGGATCTTTTATGATACCGATATATAGATCCACATATCTCTCGATAAAGCTCCATGCCTCCTGGGGGGATAAAGGTCCTTTTGACCGGCTTGCGCAGATCGCGTCTTGTAAGGGCTGAAATGTGGAGCGGATCCTTTCGGCCACGGTGTTCAGGACTTCAAAGTAGAGATTTTCCTTTGTGCCGAAATGAAAGTAGACAGCCGCGTTATTAACGTCTATGGCATCGGCCAGCATCCTTGTGGTGGTGGCTTCAAAGCCGTGCTCAGAAAATAGCCGGATCCCGGCCTCGATCAGTTTTTCTTTTGTGTCAGATCTGGACCCGTTCTTGCCGGGGGTCGCCGTGTGTATCGAAGGCATCGCTGTTCTCCTTTTTGCCATGAAAGTCCTATCTATGACTATGATCATACATGGATCCACAGAAAAAAGCAAGCTGCGGCAAAAAATGACCGTTTTTTTATTCCTGTAGCACAGGCTACGATCCCTATTGTCTTAGTCAGTCAAATGACTTATAATCTAGATAACAAAAAAAGAACAGGAGGATACGATATGGACAGCAATGTGACCACTTTGTATGTCAATGGTACAAAGTATACCTTTTCCATGGGGGACCATTTTGGCCAGGTCCCCTATGGGGAGACCCTTTTGGACACCTTGCGGGAACGGCTGGGGCTGACCGGGGCGAAAAAGTCCTGCGATCAGGGCGCGTGCGGATGCTGTACGGTCATCAAAGACGGAGATGCCGTGCCGTCCTGCATGCTGCTGACCGTGGATTGCGACGGTGCGCAGATCACGACGCTGGAGGGACTGGCCGATCCTGAGACCGGGGAGCTGGCGCCGGTACAGAAGGCGTTTATCGAGCACAACGCATTCCAGTGCGGCTTTTGCACACCGGGGATCATCATGAGCACACAGGCCTTGCTGGAGAAAGACCCCGCTCCGTCAGAGGAGGCGGTAAAGGATGCACTGAGTGGAAATTACTGCCGGTGCATCAGCCATTATCACGTATTTGATGCTATCGCTTCGCTGGCTGGCCGGGGCGTTGATCTGGACGAAAAATGGAGGGGGAGACGATGAAGCATTTTAGAGATGAGGGTTATAAGCCGGAGACGTATCGATATGTAGGCAAGGTGAACGTCCCCAGGCTGGATGCAAAAGAGATCGTGACCGGAAAATGTGTGTTCCTGGATGACTTTACGCTCCCCCAGATGCTGATCGGACGGGCATTGCGCAGTCCCCATGCCCACGCCAGGATCAGATCGATCCATGTGGAAAAGGCGAGAGCCATGGAAGGTGTGGCCGCGGTCCTTACCTATCAAGATATCGACCAGAGCTGGAGGATGGGATGGCCGCCCACGAAGCCGATCCTGGGGGAGACGGTCATGTATGTGGGCGATCCGGTGGCGCTGATCGCGGCGGAGACGGCCGAGATCGCTAATGCGGCCATGGATCTGATCGATGTGGAGTACGAGGTGCTCCCGGCGGTAACAGACGGTATGGAGGCGATAAAAGACGGTGCGCCCCAGCTCTACCCGGAGCTGTTCAAGAACAATATCGTCACGCCGGGCTATCCGCCCTTCCAGAAGGACGGCCCCTTCTGGCATCTGGTCAAAGGAGATGTGGAGGCCGGCTTCGACGAGTGTGCCTTTGTGGCCGAGGATACGGTGGAATTTGCCAAGATGGCGGCTCCGGCCGCGCCGGAAGCACCAGGCGCGATCGTGCGCTATGAAGGAGGCAATGACTTTACCGTATGGTGCGATACCCAGTCCGGCTATATCTGCAAGATCTTAAATTCCTCGGTCATCCCGGACTGCAACCTGGATGTAAGGACCTTCAATGTGGGCGGTTCTTACGGGAATAAGCAGAGCCAGGTCATGCAGGTGATGTCGGCGGCGATCTTGTCCATGCGGACTGGCCGTCCGGTGAAGGTGTTCCAGACTAAGCAGGAGCAGATGTGCTGCTTCGAGACCCGCCTGGGGAGCCAGGTCCACGCGAAGATCGGCATGGATAAGGAGGGTGTCGTCCGTTCTGTGAAGGCGGAATGGACCGTGGACACAGGCTGCCTGAGCAATGCGACCCAGGGCCAGATCGGCGTGGGGATCGGAGAGGCCCAGCTGGTCATGTGCAAATGCCCTAACTGGGATCTGGATACGAACCTGGTGGTGACCAATAAGCAGCCCGCCGGCATCGTGCGCGGGTATGGCGGCCAGGAGCTGAACTCCTGCCTGTCCCTGCTGATCGGGCGGACCATGCAGGCCGGCGGGTTCGATCCGGTAGAGGTGTACAAAAAGAACTATGTGTGTGATGGCGATGTGTATACCTGGCGCGACGGAAGGACGTGGAAGGCCCATTCCATCGATTACCGGGGCATCATCGATAAAGCGGCAGAGCAGTTTAAGTGGAAGGAGAAATGGAAGGGATGGGGTGTCCCCACCTGGACCTCTGAGGACGGAAAACGGGTCCGCGGCGTGGGGGTGGGGATCATCGGCAACGCGGATATCGGCGAAGATAATACGGAAGCCTATGTGCGCGTAGTGCCGGATCTGTTCGGAGATAAAGCCCATATCGTCCTCCAGACCAATATCACCGAGTCTGGGATGGGGCAGCGGACCAATATCGCCAAGATGGTGGCGGAGATCATGAAGGTGCCCTTTGACCGCATAGAGATGACGCCTCCTGAGACGAAGATCAATCCCACCGGGTTCGGCCTGTGCGGGAGCCGCGGCACGATCACTTACGGACATGCCGTATCCTGTGCGGCAGAGGACGCCAGGGACAAGCTGTTCGAGCTGGCGAAGCCCTATCTGGAGGTGGCGACGGACTCCATGTATCTGACCGACTATGGTGTGGCGACGGTGGCAAGGCCTGGAAAGTTCGTGAGCTGGAAGAAGCTGATCCCGCCGGATCTGACCCTGACCGGGTATGGACAGCATCTGGAGAATTTCTCCACCCCCAATATGTTCATCATCTTCCTGGAGGTAGAGGTGGATAAAGAAAATGGAAAGGTGACCCTGCTCCACTGCCTTGGCGGTACGGACTGCGGCCAGGCGATCGACCCGTCTGCCCTGGAGATGCAGGTGCAGAGCGGTATCGGCTCCGCTTCCCTGGACACCGCATTGTTTGAAGAGCATATCATCGATCCAAAAACGAAGAGGACCCTCACCTATGATATGATCGAGTACAAATGGCGTCCGTTCAACGAGTTCCCGGGATATGAGACCTGTATCATGGAGTCGCAGTTTGACACCTTCCAGTTTAAAGCTACCGGTGTAGGGGAGATCGCGGGGGCTGCGGCCGCCAGTGCGACCATGCAGGCGATCTCCAACGCCATAGGTGTGCAGGTGGCCACCTATCCGGCTACCCCGGATGTGATCTTGAAGGCATTGAAAAAATAAGGGAGGGAGAAAGAGCATGAAAAATATAGCATATGTCCGCCCGGATACCTATGAGGAAGCCGCCGAGAGGCTGGGAAAGGGTTCTGTGATCATGGCCGGCGGGAGCGATCTTGTGGGCGGGATGAAAGCCGATATCTATCCCCAGTATCCGGAAACACTGGTCAGCCTGAAAGGCATCCCTGGGGCAGAGGGGATCTGGGAAGAGGAGGATGGCCTGCGGATCGGCGCCATGACCAGGCTGTCTGTGCTGGCGGAGGATGAGAGGATAAAGGAGAAGCTGCCCATGCTGGCAGAGGCAGCCCACAGTGTGGCCACCCCGCTGATCCGCAACATCGCCACCATCGGGGGGAACATCTGCCAGGATGTGCGCTGCTGGTTCTACCGCTATCCCCATGAGATCGGAGGAAGGCTGGACTGTGCCCGCAAGGGCGGAGAGACCTGCTATGGGATCCTGGGCGATAACCGTTACCACTCGATCTTTGGTGGGATGAAGACGGGAGCTACCCCCTGTACGCTGGAATGTCCGGCGGGCACGGATATCCCGGCCTATATGGAGAAGATCCGCCAGGATGACTGGGAAGGGGCCGCCCATATCCTCATGCAGGCGAACCCCTTCCCCATGCTGACCGCCAGGGTATGTCCCCATACCTGCCAGTCCCGCTGCAACCAGTGCAAGAATGGCGACCCTGTCAGCATCCATTCGGTGGAGCGGGCGCTGGGGGACTATATCTTAGAACATGCGGAGCATTTTTATCAAGCGCCAAAGCGGGAGACCGGAAAGAAGGCCGGGATCGTAGGGGCCGGTCCTGCCGGATTGGCGGCGGCCTATCACCTGCGGCAGCAGGGCCACCAGGTGACCGTCTATGATAAGATGAAGGAAGCCGGGGGCGTCCTGATGTACGGGATCCCGGAGTACCGTCTGCCTAAGCACTATGTCCGTGACACGGTGGCTGCCTTAGCGGGCATGGGGATCAAGTTCGTCATGGAGACCTGTGTGGGCAAGGATATCCTGATCGAGCAGATCGAGGAAGAAAATGATACGGTATTTTTAGATACCGGCGCATGGAAACAGCCTATACTGGGGATCGACGGGGAAGAGATGACCCAGTTCGGCCTGGATTTCCTGGTGGAGGTCAAGCAGTTCATGGCAAAGCAGATCGGGAAAGAGGTCCTGGTCTGCGGCGGCGGGAATGTGGCCATGGATGTGGCTTTAACAGCGATAAGGCTGGGGGCAGAGAAGGTCAAGCTGGTCTGTTTAGAGCAGCGGGAAGAGATGCCGGCCACGGAAGAGGAGATCCAAAGAGCGTTGGAAGAGGGGGTAGAGCTGACCAACGGCCAGGGCCTGGCCAGGGTCGTCTATGAAGGCGATAAGATCATCGGTCTGGAGACGAAGAAGTGTACGTCGGTCTTCGACGGAGAGGGACACTTTGCTCCACAGTACGATGAGACAGAGCGGACGATGATCCGGTCAGACTGCATCATCCTGGCCACCGGACAGCGTGTGGATCTGGACTTCCTGGGCGATCGTTTTAAGGAGCAGATCCAGTCGGCGAGAGGGCTGATCGAAGTGGGGGAGCATAATGATACCCGTAAGCCTGGCGTGTATGCCGGCGGGGACGCGGCCACAGGACCATCGGTCGCGATCAAAGCGATCCGCGCAGGGGTGAACGCGGCCCACAGTATGAGCCAGTATATGGGATATCCCATAGAGGACCGTCGGAGGCAGGAAGGGTCCCTCCAGTGCGACCCCCGGAGGATCCACGAGACGGTGGCAGCGGTGGAGAAGGATACGCCGGTGAACGAGCGCTGTCTGGATAAGGAGGATTCCACATCCCTCAGTAAAGAGGAGGCCAGAGGGGAAGCCGGAAGATGTATGGACTGCGGCTGCTATTCGGTCAATGCCTCAGACCTTACACCGGTGCTCCTTGCCCTCCACGGGACGGTGAGGACCACGAAAAGGGAGATCGACGCCGCTGGGCTGTTCACCACAAAACTCAAGGTGACGGATATGCTAGATCCCGATGAGATCGTGACGGAGATCTTCATCCCCACCAAAGAGTCTGTAAAGATGCATTATGATAAGTTCCGCTTAAGGGATTCGGTGGACTTTGCCATGGTCAGTCTGGCCAGTGTGTATGCGGTAGAGGATGGTGTGATCAGAGAGGCGGATCTGGTATTGGGCGGCGTAGCGCCGGTGCCGCTGCGCAGGGAAAAGGCGGAGGCGTATCTGATCGGAAAGGCGCCTGTAAAGGAAACGGCAGAGAAAGCGGCAGAGATCGCATTAGAAGGGGCGGTCCCATTTGAGAAGAATGCTTATAAGGTGGATATCGCCAAAGCATTGATCAAAAGTTCCGTCCTGCGTCTGGCAGACGGAGCCCCGAGCTATACCTGAACTTAGGCCGCCTATCCGGCGGCAGGACTTTCATAGTAAGGAGTAGGAGGATGGAGGGCAGCAGGGTGAAGATCCCCGGGTTCATCCAGGACAGCCAGGATGCGCGGTATTATCGGAGACTGGGGGAGACGGTCAAGATCAAAGCCGGGACCTTGATCGCGTATCCCGGCGACCTGCCGAGATATTGCTATTTTATCCGGAGCGGAAGGGTGTTTGCCGGGATCATCGACCGGACCAGGATGGAGAGGATCCTCTTTTCGCTGGAAAAGGATACGATCTTTCTGGAGCAGTATCTCCTGACAGGCAGCTGCAGCGAACTGTTTTTTGAAGCAGATACCGATGTGGTCGCCCAGAGGATCACCTACCCGGAATTGGTGCAGGGGATGAAGAGCCGATTCTCTATGACACTGGATATCATCCATGCCATGAGCGGGTTCAATGGAGCGCTCCTTAAGCGTGTGGCCACCGACTTGAACGAGGCGGCGTCCGTGAAGATCTGCGAGCTCCTGATCGATATGATGGAGCTGTTTGGCCGGCAGACAGACCAGGGGATCTTGCTGGAGGTAAAGGTCAAGCAGGAGGTGATGGGAAAGCTGACAGGACTCCACCGGGTCACAGTGGCACGGGAACTGAACAAACTAAAGAGCGAAGGCCTCCTGGTATCAGGGGACGGAAGGTATCTCATCCCTGACCGGGAGGGCCTCCTCCGCTATCGGGACAGGAAAAGCGGGGCGGAGGAGAAAAACGGATATAGGGATAGGTGAGTGCGAGGAAGCTCCATACGTCCGGTAGCGGAGGATCGCTCCGGAGGAGAGTATGGCGGACGCGCCGTCCCGGAGAAAGGTGTGGCGGACGCGCCGCCCCGGAGGAGGGCATGGCACACATGCCGCCCCAAAGGAGGATCTGGCGGCCATGCCGCTGCACAGGAAGGATGGGAGGGGAAGATGGACCTGGAGCGATATGCAGATAAGAGAGAAAGGTATCCGCTCCCGGAGCAGATGGAGAGCGCCGGGAATGTGGTGGACCCCGTGACAGGCCATGTGCTGTCTGTAGGGATCATGACCTATAGGAGGACCTATGCCCAGGTGGGATATGTCTGTGACCAGGGAGCGCCAAAGGAGCTGCACGCCTGTGTATGCTCGATGCTTAGCAGATCCAGGGCGGCGCGGTCATCAAGGCGGCCCTGCTGCGGCCGGAGGCGGTCTATGAGCCGATCTGTGCAGGTGGAGAGCCGACAAAGGAGCTGATCCATTATGCTGAGATGGCCTTATGTGCCATGGAGCAGGCGCTAAAAGGTTATCTGAAAGGCCTGAAGGAGGGGAGTTATGCTGTTTAAAGATCATTTTGGGTGTATCGTATGTACGATCGTGATGTTTGTCCTTGGCGCCGCGATGGCGCTGGTAGGCCTGCTCTGCGCCGGAGATCCGCTCACCTATGCCGGGTTCATGCGCTCATGGGGCACCGCCTTTGTTTTTAACACGATCGCGGCACTGCTCTTTCCCGTGGCGTCCTGGGCAGAGCGGTTCTGCCGTCTCTGTAAGACAAAGCCCGGGACCATAGGCTATCAGCTTGCCAACACATTGATCATGAACGGAGTGTTCGTCACCTTCGTTACCGTATGTATGATGACGGTCAATGTGGGGTTTGGTAAGATGTTCTGGCCGGCATTTTTCGGTCTGTATCCGATCTTGTTCGTCCTGGGGTATATCGTATCCTTTCTGGTGGGGATCCCTGCGGCAAAGATCGCGATGAAGATCGTTGGGGGTAGGACTGAGGAAGGGGCGTAGAAGGATCAAGGGCCGGTATCTCCATGGAAGATATGCAGGCTGGGTCCCATCCTGGATGGATATATCTATATTTCGTTTTTTTCAACTTATCAAGTTGAGATCGAGCCGCTCACATACTATTTCAAATGATCAGGAGGCAGATGGGGATGACCATTATGGCAGGGAAGGGTAGAAAAGATCTTTGTATAGGATGCAGGAAAGAAACGGCGTCCCTTCCAGTGAACTTCTGCCGAAAGAGAGGATCATGGAGTATCATATCGCGGTGGATCGGAAATATGGCATAGGTACAGCGGATGGCCTGCGGACATATATCCATGATATACTTAGATCATCGCGTATTGACGTGTCTGGAAAATGAAAAAGCCTGAAGGTCTTATCCTGAAGGATGTGAAAAGATAAACTGAAGGAGCGGCTTATCAAAGAGAAAAGCTCAGAAGGGGAAAAGCCCCCTTCTGTCTTCTCCTAAACTTTTTATAAGACGTATCAGGAGTAGCTGCTTTTCAGACAGCCCGTTTTTGGTGGACCGTCCAATGTAGATATCATGTAGTAGGATGAGACGGTGATGGATCAGTGAGGAGCCGTACGGTTTAGAGCATTGGATCTCATATCTCTATACAGATCCCGGCATGAGCCACAGTCTTCTAAGTGCGCCTGGATGTCCGCGTCCGTCTCTTGGCTGGTCTTGCCCTGGATGTAGGCGGATAGCAGATCATGCACCACCGCGCATTGCAGTGGCTGTACATCGTCGCTCTGGGGCTTGCTGCCGTCGTTCAGTGGCCTGCTGTCGCCTGGTCTGCCTTTGTCTTGCGGCCTGTCACTGCCCTGAGGCCTGCCGTCGGTCCCTGATCTGTCATCATCCTGTAGTCCGCTTCCATCTCCACCCTGCCCGTTCCCGGCCTTGAGCAGGAGCAGCTGCTTGTCCAGCAGGAAGGGGAGGGGGAGCAGGAGCAGGCAGAGGAGCAGGGGGTAAAAAAGGGAGAGCATGGCCACGATAGTGTCCAAAAGGAGCCAGACCATGCCCTCTTCCAGGCGGGGGCCGATGGACAGGGAGCGCCAGCTGTTGATCGTCCCGATCAGGAAGCACAGTCCTCCGGAAAGGAGGGCGGTAAACATCACCATCCGGACCGTCTGGAGGCTTTCCTCATACTGCTCTTGGGACGCGCCCTTTTTGCCGAAGGCCATAAGGAAGCTCCTCCCAAAAGCGGAAAAGGACTTGGTGCAGAGCAAGACCAAGATACAGGGAGCCAGGATATAGATCCCGGTGATCCGGTCGATAAAGTCCATGGGGGAACGGCCGATCCCGCTCAGGATATAGCCCAAGATCCCCACCAGATAAAGTGCGTAGAACATCGTTTTTCTCCTTCCTATTTTTCGGACCGGTGTTTTGCTGATACCCGGCAGTCCATCTTCCCGGCCTGGCACAAGGCCTTTCTGCTATGCCATCAGATCAGTCCATCCCCTGCCACACCAGGATCCCATCCTCCTTCAGGGCGTCAAAGGCCGAGTCGGAAAGCTTTTCCATCCGGCGGCTGTCCACGGGCAGATAGTAGATCTCGGTCCACATGGGCGTATACTCGGCCATCCACAGCCGCTGCCCATAGATATCGCCGGTGGAGGTCATCCGGTTCAGATGGGCGGGGAACAGCCGGTCCCAGAGGGTCCTGGTATAGCAGTAGTAGACCAGGCGGACAGCCTCCCCGTCCCGCCAGATCGTCCGGCCGCTGGAACTGAGGTCATCCCACTGGGCCGGCTGGGTCACCACCAGGCGCACCAGGCTGATCGTATCCTGGGGGGGCGGGTCCGTGGCCTGAGAGTGCGGATCAGTGGCCTGAGAGTGCGGGTCCGTGGCCTGAGAGTGCGGGTCCGTGGCCTGAGAGTGCGGGTCCGTGGCCTGAGAGGGCGGATCTGTGGCCTGGGAGAGCGGATCTGTGGCCTGAGAGGGCGAGTCCGTGGCCTGGGAGAGCGGGTCCGTGGCCTTGGAGAGCGGGTCCGTGACCTGAGGAGGCGGATCTGTGGCCTGAGGGAGTGGGTCCGTGACCTGGGGAGTCGGATCCGCGGCCTGGTGAGTGGTATGCGCCAAGCTGCCCACATCCTCCCACTGGGTGGTGCCAAAGCGGTGGACCACCGGAGCCGCCTGATAGACCTCCGTGGTCATGCAGGATGGATCATAAGGGATGGGTGTGCGGACATTTTTTAATAAGACCACCAGGCCCGCCAAAAGAGCGCAGGTCAGGAGGGCAACGACGGCATACTGTTCCCACAGCCGTCTGCGCAGGCTTTTTAAAAGATCCACACGGCGGCCTGCCATTTTCGGTGTCTGGGGGATATCTGCCGACATCAGCTCATAGGCTCTGCGGCAGTCCGCACAGCCCTCCAGATGGGCCCGGATCTCCACATTGGCTTCCTCACTGGTCAGGCCCTCGATATAGCTGGGCAGCAGGTCTTTGATGATGCAGCATTTCATGGTGTATCCTCCACCTCCAGTCTTTCCATCATTTTTTTCTTAGCCCGGTAGAATGTGACCCTGGCCCAGTTCTCGCTCTTTCCCAGGATCTCTCCGATCTCCCCGAAGGAAAATTCCCCAGTCAGGCGCATGTAGACCACCTCCCGCATAGGCTCCGGCAGGGCATGGATCGCCTGATAGAGGGCCGTCTTTTCCATGTGCAGGAGTACGGCTTTTTCCGGTGAGCTCTCCCCTGGTATTTCTTCTGAAAGCTCCACCTGCCTCCCTTTGGACCGCTTCTCCAGCCATTGATACCAGAGATGCCTGCCGATCTGACAGAGCCACACCGACAGCTTGCAGCTCCCGTCATAACGGCCGATCGTCCCCATGGCACGGAAAAAGGTCTCCTGTGTCAGCTCCTCCGCCAGATCCACGTCGTGGGAGAGGCTGAGCAGGTAGCGGTATACATCCTTCCCATGCTGCCGGTAGGCCTTCTCGATCGCATCCACAGCAGTCCCCCTCCTTGTCCCTTGATCGCCTCTGCTGGTGTCCATCCTATATATCCGAAAAAATGAGGCGGCGTTACAATAAATATCGTTTTTTATCGCTTTTCTGTCCATTATACAGGAGGGCTCGCTTTTTTGCCAGGAGAGAGAGCGTTTATAAGGCTGTATAGGCGACATGATGGCGGGTTGCTTTGCGATAGCTCTGCATATAAATGGGAAGGGATGGGGACGATAGATCAAGAGAGGACCGTATCGAAGGATCTTAAGAGAGTCTCAGAGGATAGGCCAGGCGTGATCCTCCCGTTCATCAATAGGCGGATCAGTAAAGAAAAGATAAGAGATGATGACAGGTACAGCGCAGTTCCCTGCCAGAGAGCGATGTGAGAGCATCGGCTGCTCTTTACTATGGAAGCCCGCCGCCAGATATGCGGTATGCGTCCAGGTATACCAGATGTACCCGCCAGACCTTCATGTGTGGTGCGCGTTTGGCGTTGGGAACATGGAGGTTTGGCAGGGAGCTGTTCTATCCGACCGGCATCAAGTGGCAGGCGGGTCCTGGGATTTTGGTGATGCATCATGGCGGTCCGTCTCTTCCGGCGCCTTGTGGATCGTCTCTGCCTCTTCCGGCGCCTTGTGGATCGTCTCTACCTCTTCCAGCGCCTTGTGGATCGTCTCTGCCTCTTCCGGCGCCTTGTGGATCGTCTCTGCCTCCTCCAGCGCCTTGTGGATCGTCTCTACCTCCTCCGGTGTCTCATGGACCACCTCCATCACCTCTTCCACAGAGCATCCTAAGATCGCGCACATCATCTCGATCGTATGGGTAGAAACATACATGTTCTTCTTCAGCCGCCCGATCTGTCCAGCGCTGACGCCATAGTACTTGATCAGGCGATACTGCGTGATATTTTTCTTCTGCATGGTCTCCCATAGCCGGTCATATCTTACCATTTTTTCACCTCTATCCATCCATTCTTCTGTCAACTTGCTCAGATCTATATTACTATCCGTATCCGTAACCTGTATATTACCCATAAGTGGATAATATATGCATCGTATAACGGATGCGCCTCCAGATGCTAGTTGTCCTGCCTTATGACCGAAGAGCAGCCATAAAGTATATTTTCTCGCCAGCTATATGATCGGGGGGAGGTTGAACCCTCCTATGGGTTGAACCCTCCTATGACTAGCGCCATCCGATATGTAGCGGCGGGAGGGTCCTGTCATAAAAGGAACCCCTTGAGGAACGCCGGCGCTTAGCGAG
>CAJUFE010000071.1 GCA_910585635.1 uncultured Lachnospiraceae bacterium
TTGATAGTATAGATTGTTCAACTTTTCCTGTCCACACTTATATACTAACACCAGTCCTTGCAGGCCCTTACTATCTTTACAGTTCCTTCTGTCTTTAAAACTCCTTCTGTCTTTACAGCTCCTTCTGTTTTACAGCTCTTTCTGTCTTTACGGCTCCTTCTGTCTTTACAGCTCTTTCTGTCTTTGCGGTTCCTTCTGTCTTTACGGCTCCTTCTGTCTTTACAGCTCTTTCTGTCTTTGCGGCTCCTCCCGCCTTTACAGCTCCTTCTGTCTTTACGGCTCCTCCCGCCTTCACAGCTCCTCCCGTATCAGCGGCATGCTCATGCACCTGGGGCCGCCCCTGCCCCGGGACAGCTCGGCGCTGGGCATCTCCAAGACCTCGATCCCATTCCTTTCCAGGATACTGTTGGTGATGTAGTTCCTGTCGTAGACGATCACCTTGCCGGGCGCGATGCATAACGTGTTGGATCCATCGTTCCACTGCTCCCGCTCCGACGCGATCCGGTCCCGCCCGCCGCACCGGATCATCGTCACCCGGTCCAGTCCCAGATGGGCGCCCAGCACAGCCGGGAGCGGTCCGGTCAGCTCGGCCACATGGAGCTTTTCCTTCCCCTCTCCCTTGCTGAGCTCGTAGATCCTCAAGCTGTCCAATATCTCCGGATGGATCGTGAACTTGTCGTGATCCACCTGGGTCAGGACCGTATCCAGATGCATAAATGCCCGTATGTTGGGGATATCCAGCGCTAAGATCGTGTCGATGGAGGCGGTCTCATCTTCAAAAATGCGCTGTGCCAACAGCTCGATCGCGGCCGGCGTGGTCCTCTGGGAGATCCCCACCGCCAGGACCCGTCGGCTCAGGTTCAGGATATCTCCCCCTTCGATACTGAAGGGGTCCTCTCTGGAATAATAGAACCGGGTCTTTCCGGAAAGCTCCGGATGGTGCTCCAGGATATATTTTCCATATATACTCTCTCTTCTCCTGGTCTGAGAGAACATCCGGTTCAGACTGACCCCGTGTCCGATCGCGGCAAAGGGATCCCGGGTAAAGTACAGGTTGGGGATCGGGTCCAGGATGAACTGATCGTCCGTGCCCGCCAGCTCCACTAAGGGACTGAGGCCCTTTACCTTCAGCTCATCCAACCGGACCCCGGTCATCGTCTTTAGGACCAGCTCCTTTGCATCCTCGATGGCTTCAAGGAACCCCAAAAGGGGCTCCTGGTAGAGCAGGGCCATGCTGCCGCTCTCCCGGATGAACGCTTCGATGAACTCCCGCCGCAGCTCCGGGCTCTGCTCCAGGGTCTCTGCCATCAGATCTTCCAGATATACCACCTCCACCCCCTGGCCTTTCAGGATATCCGCAAAGATATCATGCTCCCGCCTGGCGGTCTTAAGGTAGGGGATATCATCAAATAGAAGACGCTCCAGCTCTCTCGGGACCAGCTGCTCCAATTCTGTCCCCGGCCGATGGAGCATGACCCGCTTTAAGGTCCCGATCTCACTTGTCACATGGATCGACATGGGATCCCTCCTTTTTCTTGTTCCGTATTCCGATATCTCCATCTTATCGCAAAAAACCTATGCATAACGGACAATGGCCTCCTATCTTATTGTATTTAAACTTTCATTTTGACAGAGAGATGCATAAAAAAACATCATATCCGCTCTCCATCTTTGGGCAAATAGACAGATCACACCTCTCGCGTACCTTCTTTAGTGGTCATACCGGACAGGATGTCCAGCCCGATGCCCACCGCAGGTCCTCTGTGCTCATTTTTGGTAACCGTTCAGACACCCTGAACGGTTGCCATTTTTACCCCAGCAATAAAAAAAGTAGGTGCGCCGAGATCCCCGCGGCGATCCCGCCGATCGTATGGCTCATGATCGCTCTCCCGGTCAGCTTTCCGCATTTTAGGCTGTCCATCATGGCTACATGGGTGCTGAGATACCCGCTCCAGCACATGCACATGGCCGTGAACACCGCCACATCATTAGCGCCGGCGGCCCCTTTCTCCACCATGGCCGGCACCAGGCCGATCGCGGCCCCTGCCGCTCCCAGGGCCGTCACCGGTACAGCCACCGCCTCGGGGCTGGCGAAACCAAACAATGGCTCCAGGATGGCGCTCAGCTTTGCGCCCAGCCAGGGCAGCAGGGCGACCCCTTCACAGGCCGCGCCCGTATAGCTGCCATCTGCCGACGCGCCATTGGAGAGCATCAGGACCGCTGTGCAGATGACCAGCACCCCGGGTATGATCCCAAGGCCCATATCCACCCCGCTCCGGCCGCCCTCCAGCAAAGCCTCCATAAAGCGCTCCCCTACGCTCCCGTTCCGGACCTTCCGATAGCGGCTGCTGTCCATACTGCCTGCCGCGTCCCTGCCCAGACACCATTCCTCCGTCACATACTCCCGCTTTGTAAAGCGGAGCATGATGCGCACGCTGATGATGCTCCCGATCACCGCCCCTACATTCCCCAGCAGCGCCGCTCTCACCAGGCTCTCCCCGGAAGGCAGCCGGATCCCTGCCATAAAAGCGGTGATGATCATCCCCATGCCAAATGAGGTCCCCATATTGGTCAGCGCCGGGAGCTGGTACTTCTTAAAATAGCACCGGAAGCCCTGATCCTCCGCTAATGTGAGGATCGCCGGGTTATCGGACAGGTAGGTGGCAAAGACCCCCACGATGCTGGCTCCCGGCAGCCCGTAGAGCGGCCCCATCAAGGGGGAGAGCAGCGTATTGAGCAATGCCACGACGCCAAATTCCGTCAGCAGCCCGGCGACAGCCCCTGCCAGCACCGCGATGGCCATGATGTAGAGCACCGTGTCCAACAGCAGGTCATATGCAGTCTCCATCATGGTGTTCATCATGTTCACCACCCCCATACGCGCTGAAAGGCCTGCAAAAAAGGCCCCGAAGCCTGCGATGAACAGAAAGCTCTCGACCCCCACCACCGGCCTGTAGCCCGGGAGCTTTGACATTGCAGATGACATCTTTCGTCCCTCACTTTCCTGTATCTTATGGGATGATCATAACAGCTTTTTTGATAAAACATTGGACAAAAAGCAGGGTTTTTTATGTATTTTAACGGATATCGCGATTCTAGCCAGACCGTTCTTGATCTTACACGGATACTTGGTGCACAGATCATCGGCCCCCTCCGATCCGGCACACAAAAAAGGAGCCATTTCTGGCTCCCTTAAAAAGCATGAAAAACACCGCCCATCAGCGCAAAGACCCTTCACCGCCCATCAACGCCGTCAGCTCTTCGATCCGCTCTATCGGGAACGGCGGTCCGCACAAAGGCTTCATGGCGATGGACATCAGCTTCATGGGGTTATCATCTGCCGCCACCCGGTTGGATGACAGGCTGCCGCATCTCCGGCACCGATGGATGATCGCCCACTCCCCATCTCTCCTTACCCATACCGCGATCGGATCCATGATCCCCCCACAGTCAGCAGCCCGGTCCCCTGGTTCGATATCCACATGAAGGCTGCACAGGCAATTAGGGCAATGGTTCCTGTGATCTGTCCCCGCCCCCTGCGGGACGACCATCCGGTCGCAGACCCTGCAGGTGAACACCTCGTCACAGGCGTGGGTCTTATAATAGCTTTTGTCATACTTTTTCCGTTTATTTTCACGGTCCATCATTCTTTCCTCCTGAAGGTCTTTTTCATCTGCCTTCCGGGAGGTCTGCCGGGTTATCGCACACAAACCTCCCGGCTTGATACGACAGTCGCTCCGTTGTTCTTCAAACAGCATTCTCCTTCCTATCTCTTATGTTTTCGCAAACCCGCGACTACTTCAGTATAACAGGAGCTCTGTGTTTTGGCAATATCCTTTTCGATGATCAAGATCTACCGGCGTCACCTTTTGTGCACTCGGATATTCATACATATCCAAGGGTTTTTTGACAAATTATACTGATCATATATCGATATGTGAGGTGTGATATGATCAGTTATGAACCGCTTTTTAAGACGATGAAAAGAAAGGGGATCACGTCCTACCGGCTTCAAAAGGAAGGTTTTTCCAGAGCCACCTTCTACAGCATCAAGCAGGGCAACAGTATCTCCACGAACACGGTGGATCAATTATGCAGACTATTAAAATGTAATGTGTATGACATCATGGAATATCGGGAAGATCTGGGATGAACGGTCACGTTCTCCCCTGCGCCACAGCATCCTGTCGCATAGGTATGCCGCAAAAGGTCCGTTTCCGGATCGTCCCCTCCACCCAGCCTATGAAAAGCAACAGATGCGTAACAGTCCAGGGCAGATGCTGCATCTGGCACATTGTCCGCAAAAATAAGGATTGCGCCGCACGTGATCCTATGGTATGCTTATCCTAGTAGTCACTGTGTGCAGTAAATTGCTGCACGCCTATTTGATCTTTAGATTAAGAGAGGTGAGACCATGGACGACAGTTGTAGTCGGAGCGAAGACATCGTTTTCCCATATCGTCAGGATGCAGACAGCAGCCGGTCGTCCGACCCGTAGGCTGCCCCTCTGCTATGCCCCAGATCCTTCATCCTACCGATATCGGAAGACCATTGTCCGTTTCTAACACTACACGAGTCAAAAGGCAGGTGTAGCACAGACATGTCCGGGAGGACAGACGGCAATGGTATTTTTATGCCCTTTTTTCATATGCCGTCCGCGCTATACCGGCCTTTACGCAGCAGATCATAGGATCTGCTCTGAACGATGTGTAAAGGAGGACGGAAAGGATGACAGAAAAGAACAAGAACATACTCCCGGCGCAGGCCGAAGCAGCCTTAGCGGCACAGCGTCCCGATCACCCGGACTACAGGGCGAAGATCGTGGAGCTCCTCCGCAGCAACCTGACCCCCAAGATCAAGCAGGAGCGGATCTGGACCTATCACGAAAAGGACATCGCCTCGGCCCTGGACCTGCTCACCGCGGAGGAGCGGGGCAGGCTATACCGGATCTTAGATGCCAAAACATTGGCCAATGTCCTGGAATACCCGGACGATCCCTTTACCTATATCAACGAGCTGAACCTGCGGCAGCGGATCGACGTGCTGCTCCAGTTCGAGATCGCCGCCACCGTAGGCTATCTCCGCCAGCTGGACAAAGCCGACCGCAATACCCTGCTGGATCTGATGGACGATGCCACCCGGCGCGAGATCGTCCTGCTCAGCTCCTTTGACGAGGACGAGATCGGGAGCCAGATGACCACCAACTATATCGTGATCCGACAGGGCCTTAGCGTCCGGGAGGCCATGGCGGCACTGACGGAGCAGGCTGTAGAGCATGATAACATCTCCACGATCTATGTGGTGGATGAGACGGAGACCCTGCTGGGCGCTATCGACTTAAAGAAGCTGATCATCGCCCGTGATGATACCAGCCTTGACGCCATCACCATGACCTCCTACCCCTATGTGTACGCGGATGAGCTGATCGAGGACTGCATCAGCCGCATCGTGGATTACTCGGAGGATTCGATCCCGGTCTTAGATCAGGACAATAAGCTGCGGGGCGTCCTGACCTCCCAGGATATCACCCAGCTGGTGGACGATGTGATGGGCGACGATTATGCCAAGCTGGCCGGCCTGTCCTCGGAAGAGGATCTAAAGGAACCGCTGAAAAAGAGCATCCTGAAACGGCTGCCCTGGCTGGTGGTCCTGCTGGCCCTGGGACTGGTGGTATCCAGTGTGGTGGGTGTCTTCGAAGGTGTCGTCGCCCACATCCCCCTGATCATCGCCTTCCAGTCCCTTGTGCTGGATATGGCCGGAAATGTGGGCACACAGTCCCTGGCCGTCACGATCCGGGTCCTGATGGATGAGCGGATAGCCGGCCGGCAGAAGCTCTATCTGATCGGAAAAGAGGTCCGGGTGGGCCTGGTGAACGGGCTGATCTTAGGGGTGCTCTCCTTTGTCTCCATCGGGCTGTACCTGATGCTGTTCAAAGGGCAGCCGCCCCTCCCGGCATTTGCCGTATCCTTCTGTACCGGGATCGCCCTGCTGGTGGCTATGGTCTTATCCAGCCTGTCCGGCACCGTCATCCCCCTGCTCTTTAAAAAGATCCACATCGATCCCGCCGTGGCCTCCGGCCCCCTGATCACCACGATCAACGACCTGGTGGCCGTCGTCGCCTACTATGGTCTGGCCTGGGTGCTGCTGATCGAGCTGCTGCGGCTGTAGGCAGCTATTGCAGGACCTTGTGTTTTCTGCTATTGTAGATCCTGACAAAGGGCAGGATCGATGCTCGTTTTATAAGGAGGCCTAACATGCAGCAACGGACCCCCATCCGTATCGCCATCACAGCTTTTATCCTGTCCGCCCTGCTATCTGGCTGTGCTCCCGGACAGACGGATCCCATCTCGCTCCAGGCAGAGACCGCAACAGACCGGTACAGCCAGACGAATCCTTTATCGTCACAGACAGGGACCGCAACAGACTGGTACAGCCAGACGGATCCTTTATCGTCACAGACAGATATCGCAGCAGTCCAAGACAGACCGGAGGATACCTTGGACCTGGAGATCGGCATATCCCCTCCTGCGGCCACATCAGAGACGCTATCGGAGACCACTGCTGCCGTCCCTGTACCTCCATCGACCATATCCTGTCCGGAATGGGCCGCCTATCTTGACGGTCTTAACGGTGCTGTCGTGGTCTTCGACCCGGCAGAAGGTTCTTTTCATGTTTACAACGGAGATCTGGCCGATGCCCGCCGCTCCCCCTGCTCCACATTCAAGATCGTCTCCTCTCTGGTGGGGCTGGAAGAAGGCGCGATCGACCCCCCAGACTCCACCCGCCCTTGGAGCGGTCAGGTCTTCTGGAACGATGACTGGAACCAGGATATGGATCTGTACACGGCCTTCCGTACATCCTGTGTATGGTATTACCGGCAGGTCATCGATGACATCGGTCCGGACGCGATGCAGGCGGCTCTTAGAGAGCTCCGATACGGCAACTGTGACCTATCGGACTGGTCCGGCAATCTGAACACCAATAACCATGACCCGGCGCTCACCGGGTTCTGGATCGAGTCTTCCCTGAAGATCTCCCCCAGAGAGCAGACCCAGGTCCTGGAACGGATCTTTGGCGAAGCGTCCCCCTATCCTCCGGATACAAAAGCGCTCCTTGAAGAGGTCATGCTCCTTCCAGAAACCAGCCAGGACGCCTGCAGGATCTATGGAAAGACAGGCATGGGAAAAAAGGACGGCGTAGTGGTGGATGCCTGGTACACAGGCTTCGCGGATGTAGGCCGCCGGATCTATTTCTGCGTCTATCTGGGCGAGACAGCCGGACGGGATGTGTCCAGTGTGCTGGCACGAGAGATCGCGGTCACCTTGATCCGGGAGCATTTTTAAGCTTTTATCGTAGTGCCAATGATCACAACGCGGTCAAGTCCCCTCGGATGCTGCCAGATCCAGCGCCAGCAAAAAGCACTTCACCTGCATGTCCCACTCCCGTTCACTTCCCAGCAGTTCATTATGCCACTCTTCTGCCCCAAGGCAGTCGCTGGCAAATAAGAAGGCTTTTAGCTGCAGACCATGGTACGCGCATACCGCCTGCATGCCTGCGAGCTCCATCTCCACGGCGATGCACCCATCGTTCCTCAGCCTTTTTGCTTTCCCGGCGGTCTCACGATAGATCCCGTCCGTGGTCCATGTACGCCCCGTCACATAGGGGATCTTCTCCTTTTCAAAAAAAGCCGCCACCTTTTTCCAGTCTTTCATCTCGATATAGTCGGAAGGCGGGATATAATGATAAGACAGCCCCTCATCACGATAGGCCCAGGTGGGCACGATCATCTTCCCATCTGTCTGCTGGCTATCCAGAGTCCCGCAGGAGCCAAACACCACAAACTCCCTGCACCCGGTCAGACAGAGGGCCTCCTCCAGACAGGCCGCCGCTCCCGGAGCGGAGATCAGCGTCATATAGAAGGCGATCTTTTTCCCTTTCCACTCTGTAAGATAGATCGGATGGTCCCCATTGCAGCACCTGATCTCGGCTGCCTGCTCATGATCCAGATACTGCATGGCCCACTCGATCACCTTGTAAGAAAACGTGATCACGCACAGATCGCAGATCTTTTCATGCTTTCCATAAACGACTTCCGGTGTAAATAAAGGCGGTGTCTTCTTATCCAATGTTTCATGTATCATATCGGTCCTCCTCCCATGCCTTGTCTAGGGCACATGGATACTTATACAAAAACGGGAAAAATAGTTCATGCGATCACTACTCTCTCAACTTATATCCACTGCGGATCTTGTGCAAAAAATATATGTAAAACCCCAAGAAGCTCTCCTAGTAAATACTCAAATATGCCCGGATCCAATTCATCAACGACCAAACAGACCTCCGGATGATCATAAAGAGAGATAAGATGATTTAATGATCAACTTTATGATCTTTTATCCCCTTTTGCCATTATAGATCGCTCCATACAAAATGTCCAGGTTGAGCAAAGGATTTTTGAGTATTATATTTTACCGGGATCTTTCCTATCCACACAAAAAGCACCAGCCACTTCTGACTGATGCCCAATATGCATAGCTGGACAGTAAAAAGATCAACGAAGGAGCGCGATCTGTCTCTGTTCCATCTCCTGATAATATGTACGCAGCACCTGGTGAATCTGCTCCAGATCCCGTTGCTGGATCGCAGTACAGTAACGCTCATAGAAATCGTGCATCTCTCTACAAATCTGCTCTGCCCCCTCACTCTCCATCAAGAGCCGTCTCATCTGCCGGATATGGGGGAGGATGTTGTTCATGATCCGGCTTAAGCGCATGTTATCGCAGTGATCCAGGATATACTGATGGAACTGTGCGATCGTCTTCGTCGCATTTTGATGATCTTCATGCTTGAGTGCTGCACAGACCTGTTCCTTGAGCGTTACCAGCGCCAGCATCTCCACCGGTGATGCGGTCTCTACAAAACGGTCGATCGCGGCCTCATCCAGCAAGGTCCGCAAAAAAAAGATCTCCTGCACATCATGGGCGGTCATGATGCGCACAGACATACCGAGCCCTTGGGTATATACCACCATCTCGCCTTCTGACGCCAGCTGCTGGAGAGCTGCCCGCACCGGGGTACGGCTGATCCCGATATCCGCACTGATGTCCCGCTCTACTAACATCATCCCCTGCGGATACTCTCCTGATTCGATCTTCCCCAAGATGAACCGATACGCTTCCGTCTGCTTATTTATCTGCTCATACACAAATTTAATCGCCATTACGATCACCTACATCCAGATATCCCACCTATTGTTCCCATCGTGCATCGATACGAGTATACCAGAAAAGCAGCCGAAAAGCAAACCCACCAGATCCGCATAAAACAGACCGGAGAGCGTTCCAGCTCTCCGGTCCTGGATACTATCGTTTTAATGAATCAGCCACCATGACCTTTGCGATCTCGATCTTATAGGCGTTCTTGGCCATCGGCACGGCACCGTACAACGCCAGCTGGGAAGCTTCCTCGATGACATCCGGCGTCAGCTCTTTGCCCTCCAGAAATCTTTCTGCCCGCCATGCACGATGGGGTACAGGGGCGCAGGCTCCCAGAACGATCCTGGCTCTTTTGACCTTCCCGTCCTCCATCTCGTATACGGAAGCTACCGAGACGATCGCAAAGTCGATGGACTTGCGCAAACGGTATTTATCATAGTGGGCAATCGTTCCTTCGGCATGGTACGGGATGACGATCTCCTCCACGATCTCGCCGCGCCGCAACACATCAGCGATCCGCGTCTTTCTAGTGAACATCTCCTCTGCCGTCAAGGTCCGCATATTGGTCTTGATCGTTGCGCCATAGGCTACCAGCATGTTCGCTATATCACTGGAATTGACAGCGTAGCAGGCACAGTCCATGCATCGGCCATATTCCGAGCAGGCGGTCTTGCAGTCGTAGGAGCTGTGGTCCTCCTCCGCGAGGGTGCGCTCCGCCACAGCCCGCTGGGGCAGTCCAGACGCTGTATCGACCTTAGTCTGCAGGATGTCGAAGGTCACCTGGGGCTTTTCTACCGTCACAGGAACAGGGGTTACCCCTAGATCCTGGTTGATGCTGTCTGCGGAAACGCGGCCGGCATAGATGGCGCGGATGGCGATGTTCGGGCCGGTGACCGCATCGCCGCCTGCATAAAATCCTTCCCTGCGGGTCCTGCCCGATCCCAGGTCCGCATCGATAAGGCCGCGGGCAGACTTTAGCTGATCCGCCAGCTTTTCACCCAAGAACGAGATATCCACGCTCTGGCCCGTGGCCAGGATGATACAGTCCGCCTTTAGGACCTGCTTTTCATCCATATCATAGACCGGGGCAAAGCGCCCGCCAGGATCGCGCACAGACAGACAGCGCATGACCTCCAGGCCCTCCACCTTACCAGAAGCGTCCGTGAGGACCTTGGACAGGCCCCACCCGTTGTACAGCTTTACGCCTTCCTCTTCCGCCATGATGACTTCTTCGATCATAGCCGGCATCTCGTTCTTCTGCTCCAGACAAGCCAAACGGACGGTCTTGGCACCCAGGCGCTTAGCTGTCAGCGCCACGTCCATAGCGACGCTGCCACCTCCACAGACCAGCACGTCATTGCCGATGGCCCGCTGGAGATAGGTGTTCACCTCCACCAAAAAATCCAGGCCAAATTCCGTCAGCTTTTCCCCTTCCAGCCCCAAGACCGGCTGCTTCCAGGCACCTGTGCCAAAATAGACCGCGTCTGCGGACTCCTTAATCGCATCTACCGTGATATCCCGCCCCACCGTAGTGCCCATCTGGAATCGGATCCCCATGCCCTGGAGCAGCTCTACATACTGATCCACCAGCGCCTTGGAAAGACGATAGTGGGGGATCCCATAGCGGAGGACACCGCCGGCTTTTTCCATCTTGTCGTAGACGATGACCGCGTTCCCGGCCTTGCGCAGATAGTACGCCGCGGTCAGACCGCCAGGGCCGGCGCCGATCACCGCGATCGTCTTGCCCGTCTCCTTTTGCGGTGGCTGGTAATAGTCGGCGGCATGCTCCATGATATAGTCGCCCAAAGAACGCTCCACGCCATGGATGTTCACGGTATCGCCGTAGAGGTTCTGGTTGCATTTGTCCTGACAAAGGTGCGGACAGATGCGGCTCGTGATCATGGGCATGGGATTGTACTGCAGGATCGTCTTCGCGGCATCATCCCAGTCATCCGCACGCAAAAACGCCATATAGGTAGGGATATCGGTCCCTGCGGGACAGGCGCTGGAGCAGGGCGTGCTATGGATATGCTCCCCGCCGAATATCGAATGATAACGGTTCTCACCCCGGATGGCGTAGCAGGTGACGCCCCCCTTGCGCATGCACTTTAGCGCACCCCCCAGGCTATCCGGGTAACGATAATACCAGCAGCGTATATCCTGACAGATATTTCCTCCGATGGTCGCTGTATTGCGGATGTTGGGTGTGGCCACAGAGTACGCAGCCTCCGCCATGGCCGGCGCTCTGGCTGCCACTGCCGGAGAATCGGAGATCTGCCGCAGCGTGGTGTTGGAACCGATATGCAGACCGTCCGATCCCTCACGGATATACGCCAGCTCCTGCAGGCCTTTGATACTGACCACCTTCTCCGGATGCTCTGGCAGGACCCGATCCTTCAGCTCGCCGATCAGATCGGTGCCGCCAGCAGATAAAACAGCGCCTTTTTGCATCTCTTCCGACGCCTGCCGGACACTTTCAGCCTGGATAAATCCCAGATACTTCATATCACCTAGCCTCCTTTTCCTTCAATGCTTTTAGGATCTGATCTGGCAGGAACGGATAGTCGTTCAGTTTGATACCGCATGCATTGTAGATCGCCATCCGGATAGCGGGTCCCCCGGGAGAGATCGTCGGTTCGCCAACGCCAAAGGCTCCATAGGGCAGATAGCTGTCATCGCCCATCTCCTTGAAGGATTCACAGACAAATGTCCCATGCTGCGGCACATCGTTGAAGGTAGCCGTCTTATAGTCGATCATATTGGGGTTGACGATGCGGTTGTCATTTTCATCAAAGATGGTCTCCTCAAAGGTCGCCAGACCCAGACCGGCCAGAAAGCCGTCCAGCTGGTTCTGGACACCGGAAGGATCAACGATCCGCCCTGCATCCGCACAGTTAAAGATATCATTGACCGTAAAGGTCCCCATCTTCTTATCTACCGTCACATCCAGGAACTGGCAATTATACATCGTACAATTATGGGTGCCCTCAAAATGGCCGCAGCCCACTAAAGCATCCACCTTGCCCAGGATGCGGGGCGCCAGAGGATACGTTTCCTTCGGGTCAGACAGTCGGTACAGCATCCCGTTCTTCAGCCCCAGATCATCTGCCGGGATATCCAGCTTTTCGCTGGCCAGCTGGAAGAGCTTTTTCTTTAAGTCCTTCGCGGCCCACAAGGCAGACAGACCGCCGGCATAGGTGGAGCGGGAGCCGGTGGAACCGAAATCCGGCGGGTTCGCGTCCGTGCTGGTGGGTGACATACGGATCATCTCCAGCGGGCAGTCCAGCTCCTCGGCAACGATCTTGCGATACAGATCCCGCACTCCTGCGCCGAACTCGGTCATACAGGTAGAGATGAGCACTGACCCTAGTCCCGTGATCTCCACGTTCGTATTAGAGGGCTTGCCGCCCACATGGTTCTGTCCGGCTACAGCCATACCCACGCCCCGGGCGTAGCGGCCGTCCTCGCTGACCCAGGTGGGGACGCCCCAGCCCTTGAACTTGTCCTTCCAGCCCCACTTCTCTGCCCCCATACGGAACAGCTCGGACCAGACCGGACCGCCGGACACTTCCCACGGATGGGCCGGGTTCCCGGCATTATAGAAGGTGTCGCCATGGTCCACACAGTTTTTGCTCACATAATCCACGATGTCGATCCCCATCGCCTCGCAGGCATCGCAGATGACACGGAACATCAGGGCCGTGATCTCCAGATAGCCATAGCCGCGGAAGGAGCCAGAGGGACATTTGTTGGTCATCACCACGTCTGCATCGAATTTCTGGTTGTTGGTCTTGCAGAGGAACGGCAGGGTAACGGTGCCAACAGACAGCATGAATTCCTGTGTGGCCGCACAATAACCGGCTTCCGCCAGCTCCTCGACCTGGATCGCTGTGGCGATGCCATCCTTGCGCAGCCCCAGCTTGATGTGGGCGCGGGTGGTCATCCGGATCTGATGGCAGGCGAAATGCTCCTCCTTGGTGTATGTATAAAGGACTGGATAATGTGCCTTTTTAGACATCAGCGCGGAATACACCACCGGATGCACGATGCCGCTGAACAGCTTGGAGCCGAAGGAACCGCCTACACAAGGCGCTTCTGTAGTGATGTTCTCGTAGGGGATATCTAAGGATGCCTGGACATTCTGCTGGCAATAGGCGATCGCCGCGATCGATCCCTTGATATACAGATGGTCACCCTCCCAGTAAGTCAGCACAGTAGGGGGTTCCACCGGCAGGGGGTTCTGACCGGTCTTCATCTCATAGGTACCCTCAAAGATGCCATCTGCATCCTTCCATCCCTGCTCCATATCCCCGATCTCAAAATGTAGGTTATTCTTAGCCGGGGCGATGTTCCCCGGGAATCCCTCATACAGCTGGGGCGCATCAGGGGCCAGGGCCTGGTCGATATCCAGCACCGGCTCCATCACACGATAACGTACCTGGATCTTCTCCATCGCCTCGTCGGCCAGGTCCTCTGTATCTGCCACCACCAGGGCCACAGCATCCCCCACATAGCGCAGGATGTTGGACAAGGGGTGGCAATGCCGGGGCGGGGTAAAACCGTTGGTGATATAGACGTTCTCCCCCACATCCTTGTAGGTGACTACCGCATACACACCCTCCATCGCCTCTGCGGCAGAGGTATCGATGGATGTGATCTCAGCAAAAGCATAGGGGCTGCGCATCACGCGCCCCACCTTCATATGGGGTACACGAAGATCTGCTGTGTACTGGGCTCTCCCGGTCACCACCTGTTCGCCGATCAGGCGTTTGCTCGCTATACCGATATGTCTCACTTTGCGGACCTCCTTTGCTCTACACAGGCCATGACGGCTTCCACTGCTGTATAGTGGGTGCCACAGCGGCAGTAGTTACCCGCTAAAGCTTCGCGGACCTCTTCCTCGGTGGGCTGTTCTTTTTCACGGAGCAGCGCCTCGGCGCTCATGATGACGCCAGGCGTGCAGAAGCCGCATTGGTAACCCGCGTGGTCGATAAAAGACTGCTGCAGATCGGATAATCTGCCGGTGGCCGCATCAGCCAGGCCTTCGATCGTTGTGATCTCTGCCCCGTCGCAGTCGCAGGTAAAAGTCATGCAGGAGGTGATGGCTCTGCCGTTCATGATAACGGTACAACAGCCGCAGGCCCCTTGGTCGCAGCCGATCTTAGCGCCTGTCAGGCCCAGGCGGTCCCGCAGGGTATGGGCCAGCGTCTCCTGGGGCGGCATATTGTTCTGCCCATCCCCCACCGTCAAGCTATAGGTCCTGCCATTCACTTGCAAGGTGATGTATTGCTTCGTACATTGTTTCATTTGGATCCTATCCTCCTTTCTATCGATCTTGATCCATGGAATCCGCCGCAGATCTGGAGCTGGTGAGCAGCATGACCAGGATCCCGGCAGCCAGCAGGCCAGCATACAGGTACCAAACGCTATCATAGGAGGTGGGCACACCGTCTACCGTCGCCTTATCGATCAGGCTTCCCGCGATCGTGGGGAAGACCACATTGGACGACTGGAACAGGAGATTTTGCAGAGCCGTGGTGGTCGCCGCGTATTTATTGCCGCCGATGTTCACCGCCCAGGTGGTGATCTGGGTGGATGACGAGCAGGAGAAGATGGCGAAGATGACCGCGCCGATCATCACCGTCCTGTAGCTGCTACAGTTGCCAAAGAACAGGATCGAACCACAAGCCCCTGCATAGATGGCGATGATGAACCACTTGGGATTGATGCGGAACTTTTTGCCCACCACTCCGGACAAGATCGACCCCAGCACCGAAACGATGGCGTAGATGGTCATGACCGCGCCAGCCTGGATACCCGTGATACCGACCCCGGCAGGTGGGGCCGCCGTCATAAATTTATTGGCCCATGTAGAAAACCCGGCAGGGATCGCCATGAACAGGAAACCGCCCAGAGAGGTCAGCACCAGCTGTTTATTGCTAAAGTAGTTTTTGACACCCTCCATCAAGGTCGGTTTATCGCCATTATCTAACGGGACCTGTTCAGGGTCCTTCAGAAGGATCAGGTCCGCCAATGCGATAAAGGCGATGAGGCCTGCGGCCACCTGGAAGGTCACACGCCAGCCAGAGGCTGCCAGGACACGGGGGCCGATCTGATTAGCCAGCAGGGTGCCCAGCGAAGGGGAAGCCAGCAGGGCGCCAAAGGCGATGCCCCTCTCACGGGGTTCGAAATAGTCAGCCAATAGCCGGGAGCACAGCGCCATGATCGGTCCGCCAAGAAAGCCCCCGATGAAGCGGATGGCATAAGCCGTCCGATAGTCCTTCACATAAGCCATGGCAAAGGTCATGGCCCCCACCAGCGCGACGAACAGCACCAGCCAGTACTTGGGTTTAAATTTGTCCGCCAGCCAGCCGCCGGGAATCTGGGTGAACAGGTAACCGAAGTAGAAGGCAGACATCAAGCTGCCCGCTTCCGCCATGGTCATCCCAATCTCACCCGCCGCAGTAGAGAGCACAGGGCTCCAGACAAAACGGCTGAAAAATGTCATCGTCCAGCTGAGCACCAGGGCCCCCAGGACGATCCAGCGGAGTACGCTGTCCTGCTTTTTTCCCATCTTGTATCACTCCTTTTTCATTAAATTTATGAAAGACCGTCATCACGCGGTCATCCATCTGTATCAGGATCCACCTGGTCGACCTGGGACAGGTCCGCCTGGTCCGGGATCTTCTTTTTCAGTGCCACATACCCCAGCACCAGGAGCAGATAGCCGATGATGCAGATGTTCGCCTCTTTGGGGTTCCCCTGAAAGTTGGCGATGCTCTGGGCGCCATACAGCAGGACAGACACCATGCTCATCAGGTACAGGCTCCATCTAGGCAGTCTGGCATATCGGGAGGCAGCCCACCGTTTCGGCAGCCGCTCTGGCAGGTGGACCAGTGCGAACTGTGGGATGATCCACATGAAGGTGGTCAGGCCCACCGCGATCTTCCCCAACAGGGTGATATCCATATGCAGAAGGATGGGGACCAGCCCGAACAGATAGAACAATGTTGTCAACCGCCAAGGGACACCATAACGGTTCGGTCTGCTCAAGATCTTAGGCAGCCAGCCGTCCTCGCATCCGCGCATCATCGCGTTGGTGTACCACACAAAGCTGGAGTTCAGTGTCGTCGTCAAGGCCAGCAACGCGCCGCCTATGATGAACAGCAGGTACATCATACTGCCCTTCCCGAACACAGCCGCCGCAGAATTGGTCAGAGGCTGATAGGCCACCTGCTCATAGGGCAGCAGGCCAGCAGCCACGATGCTCAATAGTGCATACAGCACCGTCACCATTATGGTAACGATCACGACCACCTTCGGGATGACCTTGGCAGGATGCCGGACCACACTGCCAAAATCCACCAGGACACCTGCACCGCCCACGGCAAAAAACAGGAGGGACGCCGCAGAAAACATCCCATTGCCGCCCGCCACAAAAAAATCTGTGCCGGTAAAGTATCGGGAAAGATCCACCTTCGCCATGCCAGCCGCCACATACAGGAGCAGGGCGATCACTAAAGTGGCGAACATGATGTTCTGCATCCGCGCTGCCCACTTCAGCCCAAAAAGGTTCAGCAGATAGAAGAGCGTCAGGACCGAAAATGCGACCAGGGACTGGTCGATCCCCGGGATCAGCGCGGCCAGATATTGGGCAAAGCTGATGCTGAACATCGCGATGGTTAGTCTGCCCAGAAAATACACGAACATATAGAACCCGCCCACACGCGGGTGGATCAGCTGTGCGGAATAGATGTAGCTGGCGCTCCGTACAGGGTAGACCGATGCAAGGATGAGGACGGGGATCACCGCTAAAAGGAACATCCCCGCAGACAACAGATAGGCTAAGACTACGCTACGGCCAGTCCGGCCGATCGCTAATCCGGTAAGGGTGATGACGCCTGAGCCGATGGCAAAACCAGAGGCCATAGAAAAGGTCTCCTTCAGCCCGAGTTTGTTATCGTTGGATCCCATGAGGTCATTTCCTTTCTTGTTATTTTTGCAGCTCATATGCATGGAGCTTTGATCCACAGCATGTATAGCTTATGCGATACCACAAGCCATACCCTATAAAAATGCTACATTGCCATGTTGCCATTTCCAGATATAACGGTTCCTGTCATCCCACGATATCGGCCGAGATCATCATAGAGTAACATGTTCGGTATACTTGGTGTACTTGGTATACCATTCGACAATATATTATCAGACATGCACAAGATCGTCAATAGCTATTTTGCCTTTTTATCCATATTGTACAGTACCGCCCCATCCCCATAACTGGATAACCGTTTTTTACTTTCTCCGTGACTCTACAGCACAGCATCCGTCCCCCTCTCGCCGGATACCCAAAAACGTCCTTTCCACACAAAAAGCACCAGCCATCCCTGGCTGATGCCCTTTCCTGTCACGATCGACACCTATAGCCTAAAAACGATCCGCAAATGATCGACCGGGTTCTGTACCCGCCTGCTATCATGTCCTAGTCAATCTCTCCATTGCCTCTTCTTTCGTTGACACAAAGAAAAAATCTTTCCCATTGTTCGATTCATAGATCAGATCCTTCAGCGGCTTGCTGGTATAATGCGAATAGTCTCCAAAGATCGCCACCTTCACATGATAGTTCATAAACTTCTGTAGGATCTCACCTGCTATCCCTGTGCTGAGGATGAAAAAATCCCCACATACCACTGCTTTATCGATCGCGATCCTCTCCGCGCCTGTCTCATACTTCACGGTCATCGCCAGATCCAAGGCCGACTGTGCATCGACGATCACCTTCTCCTCACCGGACTTACCGGAAACGACCGCGATATCGATCCCGTTCTCCTTCAAATGTTCAATATCCATGATATCCCTCCTTACCTAGCCTGACGGTACAGATCCCAGTTGAGGATAGAGTCTACAAGATAAGGCTTACATTGTCAAGTCTTGTTTTCACTGCCCATCCTGTGTTTTCACCGCCCATCCTGCATACAGCGGCCTCCGAGCAGGGCGGTTTTATCAGCGATCTTTTTCTTTATCCGGGAGACCGTTTCCTGCGGCAGACAGTCTGTCGTGTCGATCACATTTGATCCATATCCCTCAAGATCATTAAACTGCTCCAACATCACTTTCACTAACCGTATATTCGTCTCTCTGTCTAATTTTGACCGATGGATCGCCCGCTTAAAAGTCTCCTCTTTATCGGCTTTCAAGATGATATAATGTACTTCATAGCCCTCCTGGACAATGCGCCGCCATGGCTCCAGGAACCACGGACCGATCACTCCGACACAAAGCCGCCTGGAACATGACCGTAAACGGATCGTCTCGTATCTGCTATCGGGAATAGATCTTGCTCTGATAGAGACTATCATAAAGGATCTTACGGGAAAAGCAACACTTTTAATGATCATTTTTTATCCATCTATAAGCCCTTTTCGTATCTGGAGATCTAGCAAGAAGATCCCGCAAAAAGCACCTGTTATTTCTATTGCCACATCATCCAGATCATGCTATGATCATAGAGGAGACACAGAAAGACAGGATCGGGAGGGCATCTATGGACTATACGATACGGGAAATACAAACGCAGGACTATCCGTTGCTGGATGATCTTTTATATGAGGCGATCTTTATCCCAGAGGGTATCGATCCTCCCCCCAAAACGATCATCACCGCTCCCGAACTGCAGGTTTATATTGCACATTTCGGGGGATCAAAAGATGATCAGGGGGTCGTGGCAGAGGTTGACGGTAAGGTCGTCGGGGCTGCCTGGAGCCGCATCATGAACGACTACGGGCATATCGACAACGAAACGCCATCTCTGGCGATCGCCCTTTATAAAGGATATCGGGGCTTTGGCATTGGGACCGCTATGATGAGAGCGATCCTTACCCTGCTCCGATCACATGGGTATCGGCAAGTTTCTCTTTCTGTCCAAAAAGCCAATCCTGCAACAAAGCTGTATCTAAAGCTCAGCTTTGAGATCCTAAGGGAGAACGAGGAAGAGTACATTATGATCTGCCGCCTATAGCGCAAAGCGGCGATCCCAGAAAATGCAGCTCAAGATCATGTTCGGAGGATCCAAAGAAAATGGTCCTCCCATCGATAAATACGGAGGCGATATTATGGATATCTTATCGATCACATCATCTGATGATAGGTGGGAAAAAGTCAGTCAATATGCGCAAAACTGCTCATGGAGAGCCGGGAGATCCCTATCCCAAAAGATGTCTGACCATGTGTTTACCGGTCAGGAGCGCGTGATCGTTGCCTTGGACGGCGATGATATCGCCGGCTACTGTACGGTCACAAAAAGCGAATATATCCCTGATCTCCCATACACCCCTTACATCGGCTATATCTTCGTTGATGAAACGTACAGAGGGCAGCGCCTGAGCCAAAAACTCATCGCTTATGGGATATCCTATCTACAGGCACAGGGCTATCAGCAGGTCTATCTGGTCAGCGACCATGAAGGCCTTTACGAAAAGTATGGTTTTAAGGTCATTGACAGAAAAATGTCCCCTGAAGGTACGCTCCAAAAGATCTATATGCGTGCGATATAGCGCTTTCTATCATACTTTTTATCCGTCTATCATGCTGCCTTGCTCTTCCTCCAGTTCCTAAAAAACCTGCGGCAAGCCGCCCGATCATACATACCCTCGATCAGATCCTTTTCTTATCCCCTTTATCCCATACCGTTCTCCAATGGGACATCAAGCAGTATTTCCACAAAGAAGAACAGACGATCGTTGAATGGTACTTTAAAGCTGTCCTTGCCCTTCGCTTTGCACACACAGTAGCAGGTCCGCCCCCGTCTGCCCGTCAATGTCCGCTGGGATAAGTTCCTTCCGATCCGTTAAAGGGTGCGCCGGAGGGACCGAGAGGAACAGACGCTCTGTCCGGAACGGTTGCCCATACAGATCCGTATCCGGGGGACTGTGCGTGACAAGTCCCCACTTTTGATCCCGATCTCTATCGGCCTGTACTTAGAAAGATAAAACACATATATCGGTCACATAGGTTTTAGACCGTACTTAAGTCTATCCACCATCCAGGCGATCCGCTTTTCCCGTCCGGCGTCCGTTTTTGCATCTAAGAAGGCCCGTGTATAAGTCTTCTTCACAGATAAAGACATCGCCTGAAAATTTGTGTAGGCAGGCTCATAGCTTTCTAATATCGCAGAAAGCCGCGCGATCTGCTCTTCTGTAATGACCGCCAGCGGATCTACCGCATCCCATTGGCCGTTCTTCTTGGCATCCTCTATCTTCTTTCTGCCATGATCGGTCATACGCCCCTGCTCTTCAAGCCTTTTGGCTAATTCTTTATTTTTGTTCGACCACTTGCTCTTCTCCCTGCGCATCGAAAAATACTTTTTATAGGTTTTGTCATCGATCTTTTGCATCTGGCCGTCGATCCATCCAAAGCAGAGCGCTTCTTCCAGCGCTTCTTTCGCCTTTATCGTTTTCGGTCCGCCAGCCTTGCCAAACAAGACCCAGATACCGGCACTTGAAAGGCAGTTTTCATAGAGCCATTCTCTAAATCCGTCTCTGCTCTCAAATTGCATCACGTCACTCATCATGCGCCACCTCTTTCCTATATCTTATCCGCCAAAGGCCCGTTATCTCCAACAAAAAATGGATCAGTCTGATCATCGCCGTGCCAGATGACCGTTTTCGGCTCCTTCCTACACATTATACAGGATGCCACGCCAAAAAGCACCTATTATTTCTGCTAAAACTCTTTTAATGTAAACCTGAACGGGGCTGTCGCAAAATGCAGCTTATACACGATATGTGGCAGTGACCGATCGGGTCAGAACGCCATATCCGGTATATAGCGGCTATTTTGCGACAGCCCCACCTGATCGATAAAAGGGGTGGTACTTTTTTGGCTGCTGCTTTTTACTTTCTATGCGTCTTTTGTCATATCCATTTTCTGCGTGCTCAATTTCTTGTATGTGCGGACATACAAAACAGCGGCGAGCAATATGGAAAGGATGTCGGCTACTGGCTGCGCCCAAACTAACCCGGTAAGCCCTAAGACTGCTTTCAGGGCAAAAAGGGCTGGGATAAAGATGATCCCCTGCCTGCTCAGATCGATGACCAGGGAAGCCGTGGCTGCCCCATACAAGCCTGCCCCGATCTTCCCTCTGCACGGATCACATTGACGTAATAGTTAGAGATCAGCACAAAAGGCCCGCAAAAAACCAATAGTACATTTTCGGCATAGATGCCGTATAGGATCCCAATTTATGGTGGTACCGAAAAAGCGGCGTGCAGGTTTATTATGAAGGTTTACCACAAAAAGTGGTTTACCGCCCACCCTGTCCCCATGGCAAAGACGATGACAAAGGCAAGATAATACACAAAATGCCTCACTCCCAGCACGATCTTCAAAGCCCCCAGATTGGTGATCTTGGTGGCAGGCCCCGTAAGCATAAAAGCGGAGGCGCTGCCCATACTCATGCCGGACAAAAGCCACTGCTGCAAAAGAGGGATGGTCCCTCCCCCGCAGGCATACAGAGGCACCCCCAGGGTCGCCGCCATAAGGACCCCAAAGCCCTCCTGCTTTCCAAACAGTGCCGCGAACCTGTCAGCAGGCACATACCTCTGAAACAGCGCCGACAGAAGGACTCCCAGGAGAAAATATCCCCCTGTGGCCTTTATATTCCTCCCAAGATCTTTCAAAAACCGCAAAATAAGATCAGGGTCCGTGTCCCTGCCCGCCCGCTCCTGAAAGCCGGAAAAGTTAAAAAATCCTTAATCCCGAAAAAAGAACCGCACCATCAGCCCCGCAGCCGCACCGCACAAGAAGCAGGAAACACACCGGATAACAAGCGCCCTCTCTCCCAATGCCCCGCTGTAGATGATCAACTGGGGGTTCAAAAGGATAGAGCTCATCATAAAGGCAGCCAGCAGATCATCCTTCATCCCTTTCTGGGAAAATGACGCCGCAATGGGAATGGTCCCATACATGCACAAGGGGGAGGCGATCCCCAGAAGGCTTGCGGGGATCACCCCCAGCGCCCCCAGCTTTTTCCTGTTCAGACCCTGGAACAGACTGTGGATCCTGGCCTTGCCAAACACGGAGATCAGAGACCCCAGCACCATGCCAAGGGCCCAGTAAGGGGCGATCTGCTCCAGCTGGACCGTAAAATAGTACCACAGATAGATCCATTCCCTGCGCAGAAGGGAGATCAGCCCGCCCATGGTCTCACTCATCCAGGCTCACCAGGGTATACTCCCTGCTCCCCAGCCCGATCTCCTGCGCATGGACCACTGTAAGGATCCCGTTCCTCGACTCGATCCGCTGGATCAGGGAAGCCCCGTCCTTTGCCGCATAGACCAGGTCCACACAGGCCTGGTCTAAAGCCACCGGGTCTGTGGAAGCCAGGATCCCGATATCATGCATATCCGGCTGGGCAGGATCGCTGTCGCAGTCACAGTCCACAGACAGGTTGTTCATGACACTGATATAGACCATGTTCCCCTCCATATGATCGCTGACCGCCTTGGCCGCCTCCGCCATGGACTCCAGAAAATCATCCTGGGTCCCCCCGGACCAGCTGCTGTCACTGGCGCCGCCGGAGTGGATCAGCAATTTTCCGTTCTGGGAGGCAACACCGATCGAGATATTTTTCAGCGCCCCACCAAATCCTCCCATGGCGTGGCCCTTAAAATGTGAGAGCACCAGCATGGAATCATAATCTGCCAGGCCCGCTCCCACGATATCCTTCGTCAGATGTTCCCCCTCTGCCACAGGCAGGTCCATGGTCCCCTCACTGTCCAGGATATCAATAGGGGCGATGGCCGCGAAGCCGTGGTCCTCGGCCACCTGGAGATGAAGGGCCGTGCTGGCCCTCTGGCCGCCGTAGGCTGTGTTGCTGTCCACAATGGTACCGTCCACCCTTGCCACCAGGTCCTTGATCAAGTCCGGAGATAAGTAATTGTGTCCTCCCGGCTCCCCCATACTCAGCTTCACCGCCACCTTGCCCTTCATGTCACGTCCCGCGGCGTCATAGACCGCCATAAGCCCTTCCGGGGTAATGGGATCTGTCATATACACCACCGGCTTTTCTCCCTGCCCCGGCTCTGCTCCCTGTGCCTGACCCTCTGTCTGATCTGCTGCCTGGACCGTCCCGGTCTGTTCCCCAGAAGTCCTTTCCTCCCCCAGCGACAAGGTGACCGTAACATTTCCGCCTCCTAATATCTCCTTCAGCTCCGCTTGGGTCACATCCTGTATCTTCCCCAGCCTTGTAAAATTCCAGGAGTTGGTGTCATAGTAAATGACCAGAGAATCACCCATATAGAGGATAATGTCCCCAGGTCCGGTGGTGATCTGCTCATCGTTGGTTGGCAGGCTCTGTCCAATGGGCCCCACCTTCTCCATATTCCCATGATCGCTCATGTCAATGGTGAGGGGTCCGGCCATAAGGATCTCCTTCAATGCCTCCGCCGAAGAATTGTCCGCCAGGACCGCTGTGAGAACCCTGTCCCCAACTGTGATCCTCATAAAATCTTCCTCCTTCTCCGTCTCTGCCTCCCCAGACCCTCCAGACAAGGCGGTTCCCGTAGCCATTACCCGGTTCTCCGTTGTGGAAACCATTTGGGCCTGGGTACTGTCTTCTATGCCGGTCTCACCGGCCGGAGAGGCTGCACTCTGACCGCAGCCTGTAAGGGTCAGAACAAGTCCCGTCATAACCGTCAGTGCTGCCAAAATCATTCTTTTTTTCTTCCCATTCATCGCAAAACCTCCTAGTCGTTCTTTTGCGGATCACGGATTTAACCCTGGAGCGTGTTTGAAAATTCATTCCCGCCATCTGTACGCCCCACTTTGCGGTATATTTGGCCCTCATTCGGTCAACGTAGCCCACTACGCCTCCCTCATTTGGGCCCAATCTCCCACAAACTGTGTCGCACACCTGACGGAAAGCAATTTTCAAACATGCTCCAGCCCCGAAAGCCAGCCTTCGATCACATTTACGTCATTGACCCTCCTTCCTCCTGTCACACTGGCGCCGCTCCGGATATCCCGGATACTGGCCTCTATGCCGCTGCCTCCACTGGTGCAGAAAGGAACAATGGTCTTTCCTTCCAGGTCGTAGCTTTCCAAAAAGGTGAGGACCGGCCTGGGTACCGTTCCATGCCAGATCGGATATGAAAACTTGTATCATGGTAGATTTTTCTTTATTTATCAGCATTTTAACGCTATACACACTTTCTTCTATATTGGTATGTAAAAACTCGATTCTTCTACAAGTCTTATTCTTCTCTTTCTACACAATATCCCCTGATCATTTTCAAGATTCCTTTTGCAGTTTATTCAACGCTCGAAGCAACTTTTGGTTCTC
>CAJUFE010000072.1 GCA_910585635.1 uncultured Lachnospiraceae bacterium
GATGAATGCCGCCTTTAAATGTAGCCAAACCCATCTAACCAAACCCTCTTTCTATCACATTTTCTGTTGCTCCTCGACCAAGCTGCCGGCTGCAGTACGCCCTAATGTCCCAGGGAGCATCCCCTCCCCGCAGGCAAAGGCCGGGCCGCAGCGCTCGCTGACCTGCCCAGCTTAGTCATCTTTAACAGTATAACATACTTTGTTCCGCCACACAATTCTAAATTTCCCTATAGCTCTGCGTATATCTATCCCATTTTGCCCATCATCTGTCGATCCAGGGTACAGATCCCTCCCCTATCCTTGTTAAAATATACACAAGTCCCAGGCAGGGCAGAACCGATCGTTTTCGCAAAAAAACAAAGCAAAAGATCCGGCCGGACCGGCGGGAAAGATCGGTCGATCTCTCTCCTGTGACCCTGCTGGATCTTTCGTTTTTCAGACTATATGTGGGACTGTTGTCAGAAAATTCCCATTCATGGGCGGAGCTTGGTCCTGTGAAAAAATTGTTCATTGTGGGGACGGCATTTTTCGCTCATTTGTTATCCGCTTTCTATTTATAAGATGTACTTATCGATATATAGAAGAAAAAACGATCGGTCTCTCAGTATCTAAGTGGGATCTCTATATGCAGATAGATCAAAGGGGCCGCTCCTGGGAGGGCATACCACCCAGAAGGTCCGCTCCGGGAGGGGCATGTCACCCAGAAGGTCCGCTCCGGGAGGGGCATGTCACCCAGAAGGTCCGCTCCGGGAGGGGCATGTCACAACGGAAACGCGCTCTCGCTCCGAGAAGAACGTAGCGGACGCTAAGCTCGTGAAAAACCTCGCTAAGCGCCGACGTTCTCCTTCCAAAAACGGGTTTCCTTATGTGACATGCCCCTCCCTACGCTACGTTGTTGGCTGGCTTTAGATGAGATATCTGGCTCCTTGCTATATGCTGGCTAGCTGTGAAGAGACTACTTTTTACCCTTTCACCAGAGGTTCAAATTGCATGGATATATTGTAAATAGCCTGTTGCAGAAGGAACCTGCCTTCACTATTTTTCTCAGCTTATCCAATACAGTAGCAGCGGGAGGGGGATAGCGTGTAACGGGACCCTTGGAGAACGTCGGCGCTTAGCGAGGTCTTTTCGAGCTTAGCGTCCGCTACGTTCTCCACGGAGCGAGAGCGCGTCCCATTACACGCTATCCCCCTCCCGCTACGGACCCTCTGGCAACATATGCGCCCACACTCCTCTACTCCAGCTCCGACAACCCCGTATACAACTGGTGATACCGCCCTTTCTGTGCCACCAGATCGTCGTGGTCCCCCCGCTCGATGATCTCCCCGTGCTCCAGCACCATGATAGCATTGGCGTTGCGCACGGTGGACAGGCGGTGGGCGATCACAAAGGTGGTCCGATCCTTCATCAGCCGGTCCATGCCGTGCTCGATGTGTTTTTCGGTCCGGGTATCTACGGAGCTGGTGGCCTCGTCCAAGATCAATATCGGGGCTTTGGAGACCGCCGCCCGGGCGATATTAAGGAGCTGGCGCTGGCCCTGGCTCAAGTTGGCGCCGTCCCCCTCCAGCATGGTGTCATAGCCCTTGGGCAGACGCATGATGAAGGAGTGGGCCGAGGCGGTCCTGGCGGCCTGCTCTACCTCTTCGTCGGTGGCGTCCAGCCGCCCGTATCGGATGTTCTCCCGGACCGTACCGGTGAAAAGGTGGGTATCCTGCAGCACCATGGCGATGTTCTGGCGCAGGCTCTCCCGCTTTAGGTCCTTGATATCCACACCGTCGATGGTGATCGTCCCGGACTGGATATCGTAGAACCGGTTGATCAGGTTGGTGATCGTGGTCTTTCCCGCTCCTGTGGAGCCCACGAAGGCGATCTTCTGGCCGGGCTTGGCATAGAGGCTGATATCTTTAAGGATGACCTTGTCCGGTGTGTAGCCAAAGGTCACATGGTCGAACACCACATGGCCTTCCATGGGGGTCAATACCTTCGCATCGGCTCTGTCGGCAGGCTCCGGCGCTTCATCCATCACCTTGAACACCCGCTCGGCCCCGGCCAGGGCAGAGAAGACATTAGAGATCTGCATGGAGATCTCATTGATCGGCCGGGAGAACTGGCGGGAAAAGTTCAAGAACACCGTCAGCCCGCCTACGTCAAAGCCCTTAAGCACACAGAGCAGCCCGCCCACACAGGCGGTCAGGGAATAGTTCACCTGGCTCAAGTTCCCCATCACCGGCCCCATGATGCCGCCGAAGAATTGGGCCCGGATCTGGTCGTCCCGCAGTTTTTCATTGAGGAGCTTAAACTCCTCCTCTGCCACATCCTCATGACAGAACACCTTCACCACCTTCTGACCGGTGACCGTCTCCTCGATATAGCCGTTCAAGGCGCCTAGGGAATACTGCTGGGCCGAGAAGAACCGCCGGCTCCGCCTGGCCACGCCGCCGCCGGCCTTCATCATCACCGGGATCATCACCAGGGTGACCAGGGTCAGGTATACATTGGTGTAGACCATCAGGAGGAAGGTGCCGATCAGGCTCAAGGCGCCGGAGAACAGCTGTACCAGGGTACTGCTGAGCATATTGCCGATCGTATCCACGTCATTGGTAAAACGGCTCATGATATCGCCGTTAGCATTAGTATCATAATAGCGCACCGGCAAGGCCTGCAGCTTGATGAACAGCTCATCCCGCAGACGTTTAAGGGCGTTCTGGGCCACGGTCAGCATCACCTTGGCCTGGAGGTAATTGGTCAATACCCCCACGCTATACACTAGGGCCATCACGGTCAGCGCACCGGCCAGCCCCGCCGCGTCTCCCCGGCTCCCGTCCACCGGTGCGATGTAGGTATTGATGATCGGCCGCAGCATGTAGGATCCGGCCAGGTTGGCCAGGGTATTGACCACCACGCAGAAAAGCGCCAGGATCATCTTCGGCCGGTCCACGTTCACATACCCCATCAGACGTCCGACGGTCTTTTTCATCTCCTTTGGCTTACCCTTTGCCATGCTCATCCGTCTGCGGCCCCCGGGGCCTCCCGGTCCTCCAGGCCCGTGGCCCGGTCCCATGGGGACTGCTGCTGCCCGGCCCCCATATCTGCGCTCCAGACTCTTTCTTCTGGCTTCTGTATCCATCAGGCCCCCACCTCCTTGCGCTCTCTCTGAGAATAGTAGATCTCCTGGTAGGCCTCGCAGCCTGCCAGCAGCTCCTCATGGGAGCCGATCGCCTCGATCTGGCCGTCGTCTAAGAGGATGATCTGATCCGCCTCCTCCACGGAGCCGATCCGCTGGGCGATGATGAATTTCGTGGTATCCTTTAAGGTGGTCCTAAAGCACTCCCGGATCTTCGCCTCTGTGGCCGTGTCCACCGCGCTGGTGCTGTCGTCCAAGATCAAGATCTTAGGCTTTTTTAAGAGGGCTCTGGCGATACAGAGACGCTGCTTCTGGCCGCCGGATACATTGGAGCCGCCCTGGCCCATCTCCGTATCATACTTTTCCGAAAAGTCCATGATAAAGCCGTCGGCCTGGGCGCTGTCCGCCACCTGGCGGATCTCCTCCAAGGAGGCCTCCTCATCCCCCCAGCGCAGGTTCTCTTCGATCGTGCCGGAAAAGAGCACATTTTTCTGGAGCACCATGCCCACGCCGTTGCGCAGGGCCTTTAAGGGATAGTCCCGCACATCTACGCCGTCCACCAAGATCTGCCCGGCTGTCACATCATACAGCCGGGGGATCAGCTGCACCATAGAGGTCTTGCCGCTGCCGGTGGCGCCGATGATCCCGATCGTCTGGCCGGGCTCGGCCGTAAAGTCCAGATGCTCCAGCACCAGGCTCTCCATGCTCCCATGGTAGGAAAAGCTCACATCCTTAAATTCCACCCGGCCCGCCTGCACCTGTCTTTCGGGACATCCCGCCCCCTCGTCAGTCAGGTCGATCTTCACATCCAGGACCTCGCCGACCCTTTTCACGCAGGCCATGGCCCGGGAGCTCTGCAAAAATACCATGGACAGCATCATCAGGGACATGAGGATCTGGACGATGTAGGTGGTGAAGGCCGTTAAGTCCCCTACCTGCATCTGGCCGTTTATGATGATATTGCCCCCGTACCACACCACAGCCAGGGTGGTCACGTTCATGGCCAGGGTCATCACCGGCATGGTGGTGATGACCACGTTCAAGGCCCTAAGGCCCGCCTGCTTTAAGTCGTCATCGGCCTTTTTGAACCGTTCTGCCTCATAGTCCTCCCGGACAAAGGATTTCACCACCCGCACGTTCACCAGCGCTTCCTGGATCTTATTGTTCAGGTTATCGATGGTCTGCTGCATCACCTGGAACCGTGGGAAGGCGGTCTTTAAGATCGTGCCGATCGCCAGGGCCAGCAGGGGGATCACCACTAAGATCACCAGGGCCAGCCGGGCGTTCATGATAAAGGCCATGATCAACGCCCCCACCAGCATCCCCGGCGCCCTGAACATCATGCGCAGCGCCATCATCAGCACATTCTGGATCTGCTGGATATCGTTGGTGAGCCTGGTCACCAGAGAGCCGGTGGAGAAGGCGTCGATATTTTGAAAAGAAAACTCCTGCACCTTGGCAAATAGATCCTGGCGCAGATCGCTGGTAAAACAGATGGAGGCCTTCGCGCTGAAATACGCGCCTCCGATCCCCCCTAAGGCCATCACAAAGGTGGTCAGCACCATGGCCGCGCCCATCATGAGGATATAAGGCTTATCCCCTGTGGCCACCCCTTTATTGATGATCAGGGACATCATCTTCGGGAGCATGATCTCCCCGCCCACCTCCGTCAGCATCAAAAGCGGCCCCAGGATGAAGGCGCCAAGGTACGGACGGATGTATTTTTTATACCGCTTCATGTGGATCCCTCACTTTCTCTATCTTTTGCGGAGCCTCTTGCCCGGGCGGCCGGCATCTCCTGGCTCCTGCCCCGTGATGGGCCTTTGGACGGCCTGCCTGCCGTCCTCCGCGGACATCTGCTCGATGTTCTGGCAGACCCTCTCCAGAAGTGTCTCCAGCTGCCGAAAGTCCCCTTCCGTAAATCCGGCAAACATCTCCTCCTCGGTCCGGTGCAGGATCTTATGGCTCTGGCACACGATCTTCTGGCCCTTCTCCGTGATCTGGAGCCGGTTATAGCGGTTGTCGGTCTCATCCATCACCCGCCGGATATAGCCCGCCCGCTCCAGCTTCTTTAACGTCACCGCAGTGGTCGCCGTAGAGACCTCCTGCCGCCGGGCGATATCCTTCTGGGACGCATCCGGATGGAAGGCGATATCCATAAGGGTCTGATGCTGGCTCTGATAGACCCCCGTCTCCCGGAGCCTGCCGGCGATCAAGGCCCGCTGCTGCCTCGCCAGCCGGAGAAAAAGTCCCATCACACAATGGCTGGGACTGGGTGGGTCATGGGGGCCATACGGGCCATGACCGTCCAGGTATCCTTGTGGCTCATCCTGCCCATACTTCTCATACTGTTCATCCATCGGTCTGTCCCTCCTTTCCTCAGGGCCGCCTAAAGCGCCCTATAGTCATGCCGGTCATGTCTGTAGGGCGTTCTGTCTGGATAGTTAGGCAACTTACAATTAACTAGCTATCTATATTTCCATGCTATTATACAAGGTAGAAGAAAGAAGTGCAAGGGGAAAAATGTGAAATATTTGTGAACGATATCATGGTCTTTTTAGCATTTATCGTGTTGCTCCAACATTTCCAGCAACAGATCAGATCACCTCAACAGAAACCTGCCACAACATAGCCGAGGGGCGGTCATAGGACGGTCGATGACCCTTTTCCACGTCGGCACTTAGGCTGCGTCCTTTGCAGCCTTAGTACCGCTACGTGGAAACCGGAGCGAGAGCGCGTCATCGACCGTCCTATGGCCGCCCCTCGGCGGACCTCTCGCGGCCCCCTCGCGGACCTCTCGCGACCCCCTCGCCTCCCCCTTACGCCTCTACACCATCTCCCCCATCTCCCCGAACGCAGACCGTTCCATCCTTTCCTTCAGATCCCGCCGGATCCCCTTAAGATCTGCCTTAGTCAGCTTTTTATCCGCCACCAGCCGCTCCCCAGCCACAAAAACATCCTTCACATTAGCGCTGCCCGCACTGTAGACCAGCGCCGAGTAGGGATCATAGACAGGGAACATATTGGCCGAATCCGTCTCGACCAGAACGATATCCGCCTCCTTTCCCGGTTCGATCGAGCCCGTGACCCCATCCAGCCCCAAGGCCTTCGCGCCGCCGATGGTGGCCATAGCCACGATATCCCCCGCCGGGAACAGGCTGCGGTCCCGGTTCTCGTTCTTATGGAAGTTGGCGCAGAAACGCATCTGCGTGAACAGGTCCAGGGTATTGCCGCTGGCCGGTCCGTCGGTCCCTAAGCCTACAGGGACCCCCTGGGCAAGCAGACGAGGGATGGGCGCCACCCCTTTAGCCGCTTTCGTATTAGAAGCGATACAATGAGAGACCCGCCCCCCCTTTTCCCGGAGCAGACGGATATCCTCTTCGGTCAGCTGGATACAGTGGGCCGCCACCGTCCCCGGCCCCAGGACCCCCAGCCGGTCCAAAAACTGGATCGGTGTGCATCCATAGCTTTCCCGCAACTGTGCCATCTCATAATCCATCTCCGCTGTGTGCAGCGTAAAGGGCTGGCCGTACTGCCGGTCGATCTCATAGGCCCGCTGTAAGGTCCTGGGGCTGCAGGTGGTGGTCCCGTGAGGCGCCAGACAGCAGGACACCCTGGGGTGGTCCTTGTACCGTTTGACCGCCGCCTCCCCATAGGCAAGGGCATCCTCCACACTGGCCAGATCGCAGGCGCCTTCCTCCATCACCGTCTGTCCCGCGATCCCCCGGATCCCCATCTCGTCCATCACCTGGGCGATCTGTTCTTCAAAATAATACATATCCAGCACGGTGGTCACACCGGCTAACAGGAGCTCGCATATGGCATACCGGCTGGAGGCCACCGCCATCTCCGCGTCCATGGCCTTTTGCTCCATCGGGAGGAGGAACACCCGGAGCCGGTCTTTGCAGTCGTCACCCAGACCGCGGAAGGGTACCATCCCCAGATGACAGTGGGTGTTGACCATGCCAGGCATAACGATCGCCCGGCCGGCATCCAGGACCTGGTGCCGGCCCATGCCCGGGAGGGCCGCTCCCAGTTCCTCCATAGGCCCCGCCTGCAAGATCTTGCCCTCATCCAATACGACATAACCCTTGGGATACATGGTCCTGTCCTGATCCATGGTCAGCACGATCCCATTGGTGATCACAGTCTTCATGATAAAACGCTCCTTTACTAAACAACTAAATAGGTCCTTAAACAGAGTAAGGCTGCCGCAAGATGCAGCTTGGCAGCTATCTTGCGGCGGCCTCTTAGCTTTGATCTGCCGATCTCCTTCAACTTCCCAACGCCCTTGATCTATCGATATGCCTCGATCAGCGGGACCCTCGCCTGGCTCTTTACATCCAGCAGGCCATAGTCCGTCAGCTTTAACGCCGGGGAGACGGGGAGGGCCAGGGTCCCCATGGACATGATCTCATTATTGTTCACATAGCCCAGCTCTCTTAAGGCTTTCCGCACCTGCCCTAAGTCATGGGCCAGCTCTTCTAAGGGGGCATCGCTGATGATCCCGCCTACCGCCAGCCGGGCTTCTGCAAGGATCCTTCCATCCCTTGCGGCCACAAACCCGCCCTCCAGCTTGAGCACCCGATGCTGGGCGGCTATCATGTCCTGGATGGAACTGCCCAGCACCAGCAGGTTATGGCTGTCATGGCTCCAGGTGGTGGCGGCGGCTCCCTTCTCCTGAAAAGCGCCCTCCACCAGCCCATAGGCGATGTTGCCGTTCTTCCCATGGCGTTCAAAGAGGACGGCCAGGCAGAGCCCGGCCTCCTGCCAGCAGACCTGCCCATCCCGCACGGCAAGCTCTCTTTGCACCTGTTCCGTCACGGTCCCAAAGGTACTGATCTTCATCACATTCGCCAGGACCTTGGCGCAGGGCTTTTCGACTTTTAAGATGAAGTCAGATGGCTCTGCCTTTTTGCAGTGTACGGAGTGATAGAAGTGGGGCGGGAACGCTTGCTGCTCCGAATCAACTGTCCCTTCTCTACGGAGACCGGGACTGACAGCCGCACTTTCTTCCCGACCCTGACGATCTTGCACATCTACTGGGCCATCAGGCTCCTCCGCTCTACTGCCCGGTCCCTCCGGATCTCGCAGGCCGCTCAAAACACCCGATCCTTCCAGATCTCGCAGACCGCCCGAGATATCAAGGCCGTCCGCCTCATACACCAGCCGTCCGTCCTTGAAGACCGCCGCCGCTTTCAAGCCCTCCAGATCCTCAAGCAGCACAAAGTCCGCCTTTTTCCCCGGCCCGATCAGCCCCCGGTCGTCTAAGTGCATCCGCCTGGCCGGTGTGTAGGTAGCACAGTACACCGCCTTCTCCAGCGGCATCCCGGCTGCCACCGCAGTTCGGACGATCCGGTCCAGCTGGCCCTCCAGCAGATGATCCGGCATGGTATCATCGGTGACCAGGGCCACATTTTCGTATAGCCCGCGGCTGCACACCACCTCCACCACCTCTTTGGTCAGGGACTTGGCCTGCAGCTCCAAGAACATCCCCAGGTCCGACTTTTCCAGCACCGAATCCGCCGTCTGCTGGGTGTGGTCGGCATCGATCCCGGCGAAGATGAACCGGTCCAGATCCTCCCCCGTGATCTTCGGGCAATGTCCTTCGATCCGCACATCCCGTCCCCGCAGCTCCCTGCATATGCGGATGAGCTGCTGGATCTGCGTCTCCTCTCCTTCCAGCCCTTTGCCCTGCTCCCTTTCCCGGACCACCTCTTTAAAGTTCATCACCTCGCCGAGGCACAGGATGCGCTCATCCGCAAGCAGCGCCCTGACCTCGTCGGGGCCGATGGAAGCCCCCGCCGTCTCCAGCTCCATGCTGGTCGCCGGGACGCTGGAGGGGATCGCGTAGAAGATATCCAGCGGCGTTTCCTGATCCATAAAGGCCCGGATGCCCTCCATCCCGAACACATTGGCGATCTCATGGGAATCCGCCACCACGGTGGTGGTCCCCGCCTTTAAGGCAAAATAGGAGAACTCCTTCGGGTAGGTCATCGAGCTCTCGATATGCATATGGATATCCACCAGCCCCGGGATCAGGTACATGCCGCTCCCGTCGATGACCGCGCCTGCATTGCCAGACCCTGTCCTGCAGCTCTCCGCACGCTCCCCTGCCTGTCCCTCATCACAGACAGCTCTGCCCTCTGCTCTGCATCCTCCCTCTGCTAAAAAGATCTTGGGGGAGACCTCCAAGATCTTATCGCCCAGGACCGCCACATCCCGCCTTTCAAAGCATTGGCGGAATGTCATGTAGACCTGTGCATTTTTTATGATATAGTCTGCTCTCATCGCGGCTCCTTTATCCCTGCTCACAGTACATTTTTTCTAGTAAACCTCCATGCGCCCGGCAGCGGACGCGCCACTGTCCATAAAAGTCTGGCGGGCGCACTTGGCATACCTGGATGCATGCCGTCTATCCGGCGGACTTTCTATAGTAAAAAGCCGCCACAGCGCAGGTCAACGCCTTCGGCTTGGCAGCTTTTCTATCCATATTGGTCGTAACCGTTCAGACATTGCCTGAGCGGTTACGCACGTTCTGCTATATCCCCTGGATCACGATCAAACACAACAGTGTACTAGTTGTTGATCGTGCGGTTCCACTGGTCGATCCAGTTATCCAAAACTCCATTGACAAAGCCATAATCTAAGGACTTCGCCTTGGCCGCCACATCCCCGTAGGTCATGCTGGAGGCCTCTTCCTCCGTGAAGACCACCTTGCTGTTGGTGGGGCCTTCATTTAATGCCTTACCGGTCTTGGTCTGGAGCTCTGCGCTGATCCGATAATCCAGATAAGCATAGGCCAGATCTAAGTCCTGGCAATTCTTGGTGATGCTGATCAGGTTAAAGTTGGCATAAGCGCCCTCGGGGCTTAAGTAGACCAGATCCGGGTTCGCCGCCAGGATCGTGGGAACGCCGAAATCGCCCACCAGCGCCACAGACACCTCACCGGAGGTGAACATATTGATCAGATCCGCAGACTTGGCATAGGATTTTACCAGGTTGGGCTTTAACTCGGCCAGCGCCTTGAACGCAGCCTCGCCCTGGTCGCTCTCCACATCTACCCCTGCATGGTCGCTGGCCATATAGACCATAGCCGGGCCAAAGGTGGTGGTGATATCCGGGATCGCTACCATGCCTTCCAGAGAAGGATCCCACAGATCGTCATAGCTCTTGATCTCGATGTCCACTGCAGCCGGGTTATAGATGATGCCGATGCTGTTGATCGTATAGGCCACGCCCTGGCCGTCCTCTGCCATGGCCTTCGCCACATCGATCAGGTCCGCCGCATTTTCCAGCTTGCTCACATCGATATCCGTGAACAGACCTTCCGCAAAGCCCTTGGCTGTCATCGCCTGGGAAAGCTCGATCACGTCGATCGTCGACTGGCTGTCTGCCGCCAGCTTCGTATAACGGTCATTGGTACCGCCCACATCGGTCACGATCTCGCAGTTATATTTCTCCTCAAAAGGCGTATAGACCTCTTCCTCCGAGATATCCGCGCTCAGCCCATAGGTCGATAACACCAGGGTCTTCTTCTCGCCCGCATCGGCCCCGGCCTCAGCCTTCGTCTCCTCCGCCGCGCCGCCTGCGCCCTGCTCCGCAGCCGCTGTCGTAGCCGCGCCTGCATCCTGGCCGCCCGCACCGTTACCTGCATCCTTCGCTCCGCCGCAGGCCGTCATCACCATGGCCGCGCAGAGCACACTTACCCATACTTTTTTTCTCATGCTCGTCTCCTTCTCCTCCCGATCCTCATGGGAGTCCATCTTCTTTGTCCCGCCGCTATCTATAGCCTTGCACAACCGTTCAGATACCCTGGACGGTTACAGTCTTACCATCCATAGCGGCTCTATACACACAAGATGCGTCATTTTGCACCCTGGCGCTGCAACCTGCGATCATCTCCCCACCGCCACCTATCCATCTCCAAACCATGTCAAGATCAAGATAGCAAGCACAAGGATATCCCACAGGATACAACCATTGTTACTTTTCACGCCCACACCAGTTGTTGGACAGATACAGGCGTACCGTCGGCCACCCGTCCGCATCCAAAAGCTCAGCCACTAAGTAGCGGTGTGAGGGGGATAGCATGTAACGGGACCCTAGAGGACGCCGGTCCTTGGCGAGGTCCCTCACAAGCCTAGTACCGCTGCGTCCGAACGGAGCGAGAGCGCGTCCCGTTACATGCTATCCCCCTCGCGCCGCGGCCCCTTCTATAACACACGCCCCTACTCGCTCTGCTTTCGCACCAGCACCAGCTTGTCCTCCGGCAGATACAGCCGGACCCCGTCGCCTTCGTTGAACACTTTCTCCGCGGCCATGTTCACCTTCAGCACACCCGCAGCCGTCTCCACCTCATACTGGTAGCTCTTTCCCAGGAAGGTCCGCACGCCCACCACACCGGGCAGCACATTATCCTTCTGGCCTCTCTCCGCCAGACGGATATCATCCGGGCGGATGGTCCCCACAAATGGCTCCCCGCCCCAATCCATATCCACGCAAAAGCTGCTGCCATCCGGGGCCTTAAAGATATGCTCCGCCCCCCGGCTGGGGCGCAGATCCAGGAAATTCTCAAATCCGATGAACCGGGCCACGAACTCAGTGGCCGGACGCTTGTAGATATTTTCCGGGCTGTCGTACTGCTCGATCACACCCTGATCCATGATCGCCACCTTGTCGGAGATCGAAAAGCACTCCTCCTGATCGTGGGTGACGAACAAGGTGGTGATCCCCAGCTTCTTCTGGAGCCGCTTGATCTCCACCCGCATGCTGATGCGCAGCTTCGCGTCCAGGTTGCTCAGCGGCTCGTCTAAGAGCAGCAGCTTCGGCTCGATCACCAAAGCTCTGGCCAGAGCCACACGCTGCCGCTGGCCGCCGGACATCTCCTTGGGGAACCGCTCCGCCAGCTCGCTAAGGCCGCACACCTCCAGGATGCTCTTCACCTTCTGGTCGATCGTCTCCTTCGCCATCTTCCTGGTCCGAAGGCCGAAGGCCACATTATCATATACGCTCAGATGGGGGAACAGGGCATAGCTCTGGAACACGATGCCGAAATTCCGCTTGTGGACCGGCACCTTGGTCAGATCCTCCCCGTCCAGGGTGAAGGTCCCATTCTGAGGCTCGATAAAGCCGGCCACCACCCTAAGGGTCGTGGTCTTCCCGCAGCCGCTAGGTCCTAAGAGTGAGACCAGCTCGCCCTTCTCCACCGAGAGGTCCAATCCCTTTAAGATCTGCTTTTTCTTATCATAGCTCACATCGATCTGCTCTAATGTCATGAACGCCATGCTATCTCCTCCTATCCTGCTAAGGAAGCGACCCCCAGGGTCTTATCCACGATCACCATGATCACCACGGTCGCTGCCATCAGCAGCACAGAGACCGCCGAGACCGTGGGATCGTAACTGTATTCGATATAATTCATCAGCGTCGCCGGGAAGGTGCTGACCCCCGGACCTGTTAGGAACATGGACACCGGGATATTGTTAAAGGAATTGATAAAGGCCAGCATGAACGCCGAGGAGATACCGGAGGTCACATTGGGGAGGACCACCTTGAAAAAGGCCTTGCCCCTGGGACAGCCCAAGCTCCAGGCCGCCTCCTCCACCGACACGTCGAACTGCTCCATAGCCGAACCCACCACCCGGATCACGTAGGGCAGGGTCACCATGAAATGCCCGGCCAGGAGGCTCACAAATACCGGGATCCGAAAAGTCAGGATCAAAAACTGGTACAGGATGAAGCCCACCACGATGCCCGGCACGATGGTGGGGGACAGGAACACAGACCGCAAGAGCTGTTTCCCCTTCATCCCGGAACGGGCCAGGGCATAGGCCGCCGGGATCCCCACCAGCAGCGCGATCAGCGTAGCTAAGAGCGCGACCTCCAAGCTGGTCAGGAAGGAGCTCCGAAAGGACTTGGTGGTAAATACATTCGCGAACCAGCGCAGGGAGACCGAATCGATCGGGAAGGTGATCGCGGTCCCTCCTCCGAAAGCCGTCACCGTGATGATCAGCAAGGGGATCATCAAAAATGCAAACACGATCACCGCATAAGCGGTCAGCCATCTATTCTTCTTCATCGAGCGTCACCCCTCCTATCCAGCCTCGCCGCCAGCGCGTTGAAGCCCTTGATCACGGTCAAGGTCACCAAGATCATGATCAGCGCCACCACCGAAGCGCCGCTCCAGTCACCCATGGACATCGCCCGCTGGTAGATCAGGGTGGCCAGGACCATGTTGCTGTTCCCGCCAAGGAGCTGAGGCGTGGTGTAGGCGGTCAGCGTCCCGGTGAACACCAAGATCCCGCCCACGATGATCCCTGGCAGGCTCATGGGGAAGATGACCTTCATAAATGCCGAAAAGCGGCTGGCCCCCAGACTCTGGGCAGCTTCCATCATATCATCGTCGATGTTCTCCATCACTCCGGTCACCGTGACGATCATCAGGGGGAGGAATAAATAGACTGAGCCGATGATGATCGCAAGATCCGTGTAGAGGAGCTTTTTGGGCTTGCTCACCAGACCGATGGCCAAAAGGAGCTTGTTGATGATGCCATTGCTCCCTAAGATATTGATCCAGGCAAAGCTGCGGATAACGGAATTGGTCATCATGGGGAAGATCGAAGCGGCCAAGAGGAGGCCCCGGAACCGTTTGTCGCACCGGCTGATAAAATATGCCGTAGGGATCCCCCCCAGCATACAGACAGCCGTGGTGATGACCGCGATCTTGACCGTCCGCAGGAAGATCTTCAGATAGTACTCATCCTGAAAGAACTGGATGTACGCACTGAACGGATAGTCGCCGGTCACAAAGGTAGGGATGAGCACCCTTAAGAGGGGCAGCGCCAGACAGATCAAAAGGATGAGCAGGCCGGGAGCCAGCATCATCCAGGTAACGCCCTTTTTCATAGGTTCCTCCTTGTCGCAGTTTTATCGCCTATCACAGCTTTTTACACATCGGTTTATATTATAAGAGGAGTCCGGGGATTTTGCAAGTAGTTTCCTTCTCGGTCTTACCCCCGCAAAGGGCGATCACATACCCCTCCCATACCATCTGCATGGACCGCCACTCTCCTCCCTCTGTCCCTTCCGGCCCCCTGACCTCTTTAAGCACGCCGGCGGCCGGTCTGCCGCCCTCTTTTCTCCTCGCGCCTTCCGGCTCATCCTCTACCATCCTTCTCGCGCCTTCCGGCTCATCCTCTACCATCCTTCTCGCGCCTTCCAGCTCATCCTCTACCATCCTTCTCGCGCCTTCCAGCTCATCCCCTGCCATCCGTGATCCGGGTCCGCCACCGCGGATCCAGCCTTCTTCCAGGAGCTGTTCTCGTATGGCCAGGGAGAAGTCTACCTTTGTAAAGTCCATCCCCAGCCCTACGCCCAGTGCCTTGGCATAGCTTTCTTTTAAGGTCCAGAAGCGGAAAAGGACCTCCTCTCTGTGTTCCGGCGGGCAGCTCTCCAAGACCTCCCGCTCCCGACCGCTCAGCATCCTCTTCGTAGAACGGAGACCTATGGGACGGATCTTTTCCACATCTACGCCTAAGGGGGCGCTGCCCAGGGCGCATACTGCCAGTTCCCCGCTGTGGCTGATATTAAAATGGATGTGAGGATAGGCGGGAAGGTAAGGCTTGCCTTTTGCTCCGGTCTGTATCTGGGATGCGATATCCGAGATCTCCAGGCCAAAGCGCTGCCTGAGGCCATCCTTCAAAAGCTCCAGCCCGGCCCGGTGCTCCAGCTGATGCTTCTCTCGGCCGGTGCCCCCCTCCAAGATCATGAACTTCCTTATATAGAGGACAGGCGCTGTTCTGGATATCTCCTCATCTTTCCCCATCTTTCCACCTCCTTTTCCCCTTTTCCCTTTTCTCCTTTTCCTTTTCCTTTTTCTCCTTCCCCCCGTTCCTCTCCGTTTTTTTACATGCCCTTTTTCCCATATCGATCCTTGCCATATCGATCCTTTCTATATCGATCCTGCTCCCCTTATCGATCCCCTCTATCCGGACTGACGGATGTACGGATATACCGATCGGGCGAGCACTTTTTATAGCTATATCCATCTCTCTTTTATCACTTATTTATAACCACGTTTCTCCTCGCCTGCCCTGAGCAGCCAGGCTAAGATCGGGCGATAGCCATATTCCAGCACACAGCCGATCCCCAGTGCCATCGCAAACGACAGCAGGGACAGCCCCAGCCAGCAGGCCCAGCTCACCAGGCCGCCAGGCTGCCCTGGGCCAAAGCTTTCGCCTGGTGTCTCGGACGGGTTGCCGTTCAGATACCTGGCCAACTTTCCCGCCAGTATGTTCTGGGTCAGACCGTGCAGCAGATAGATGTAGAAAGAACGACGCCCGATAAAGGAGATGATCCTGGCAGAACGTCCGGCAAACCTTTTCCCATAGGCCGTTACCGCCAGGTAGGCCGCTGTAGTCATAAAGATCATGGTCACCGAATAGTCGTGGAGCGAGGGGTTCTCCTTCTCCCAAAAGCAGATCTCCCAGACCGTGACCATAAACGCACACAGACCGGCTATGATCAGATACCGCTTTTCCCTGTCCGTCAGCCCCAGGCTGTCGATCAGGTAGCCCAGGATACAGTAGAATACCCAGCTATAAAATGGATAGGAGGTAAAGGCCATCTCCAGATGGAAGATCTGATACAGATCCTGGATAAAAAAGTAGCCGATCGTGACCGATAGCAGGACCACCTTCTCTCCTCTCCCCATCCCCTTGAGCATCCGGGCCAAAAAGGGGACCGCAAGGTAAAAGCCGGTCAGCGCATAGACAAACCAGAGATAGCCCTGGATATGGCTCTGGAGCAGATCCTTGATAAAGGTCTTCCAATGAGGGCCTAGATCCCCCCAGCCCCAGCCGTATACATACACATAGTAAAAAAGTGAAGCGGCCAGCACCGGGATCCCGATCTTTACAAAACGCTTCCAATAGGATCGTCCGATCCTCCCGTCATAGCCCTCCAGGAGGAAGCGGCCGCTGGTCATAAAGAATAGCCCATTGCTGGTCAGGAGCAGGTTCCGGACGACCTCATGGATATGAAAAGCCCGAAGATCCCCCGCAGAGACCAGCTCCACCACATCCATCATATGGATCTGGATCACCATGAGGATCGCCATACTCTTTAAAAGGTCATATTCCACTTTTTGCTGCCTATCCTGCCCTGCCATCTCCTGTCCCCCGCCCTCTCGATCATCCTTTTTATGCTGCTGTATCCCTTATCCCACTTATCATTGACCGCGGAGCAAACGTCTCCATGCGCCGACAATGGAAGATGCTACTCTGCGTCCCCATTTTCGCGCAGGTCAATGCCGCGATGTACATGCAGCGATGTACTAGTAAGTATGTAGGAAACGCCTGGAGATGTCAAGAAAAAGATCAGGGACCGCCCCATCCTGGCGTATCCCATCTCCGGACACGGCAGCCGTTCAGGTGTCTCGGGCTGCTGCCTGTTATCCCTGCGCCATCTGGACTGGTCAAAAAATCAAAAGGTGGATATATGAAGCCATCCAGGCACATGCTATACTCTTGCTAAACCTTCATACGCCCCATAGCGGGCGCACCATCACACATAAAGATCTGGTGGGCGCGCAGCCACTCACGCACCACCACCCATATCAAGAAAGAAGAGGTCATCTGCCATGATAGGAAAAAGATCGGCTGCTGCCGCACACACGATGGGCCCTGCGGATCGTACGACCGCAGCCGGCTCTTCCAATGTCACCTCGATCGTGACCACAGCATTTTTTGCCGCTGTCATCTTTTTAGGGATCCAGTCCTTCCGCATCCCCCTGCCCGCTGCCGTAGGTACGCCATTTTTGCATTTTGGGCATATCTTTGTCATGCTGGCGATCATCTGCCTGGGGGGCAGACGGTCTTGCATAGCCGGTGTGCTGGGGCTGGTGCTCTTTGACCTGCTGAACGGCTATATCCATTCGATCCCAGATGTTTTTGTCAGCACCATCATCAAATGTCTTCTCGTAGGCGCCGTCTTTTCTTCATTAAAGAAGAAAGCCGCCGGAGATGGGCGCAGAGAATATCTGGCCGCCGTTCTCTGTGCCGCGCTGTACGGGATCGTCAATATCCTTGTGGATCTGACCTGGTCGGTGGCCGGGCTGATGCTTTTAGGCAGCTCTTTCACCGCGGCTCTGGCCGCCGAGCTGACCTCCATCCCCGCTACCGTGATCAATGCCGGGTTCACCGTGATCGGTATCCTCCTCTTATATGCGCCGATCACAGCCGCCTATAAGCGGATCCCCCAGCGATGAAGGGACACATAAAGGGACTGTTGCAAAATGACCGAGCATCTCATTTTGTGACAGTCCCCTTTTATCACCAGTTGAACGCGGCAGACCGGTCAACCAAAACAGACTGACCAGCCGAGTCAGGCCCGACCGAAAGGATATCGATCAATAATAAGGAGTATGGTATGATCATCGACATCAGCAAGATCCAGGCACTTCTGGTCAACTCCCACCTGGACGGATGGCTCTTCACGGACTTTCACGGACGCGACCCCATCACAAATAGCTTTCTGCAGCTCACCGACCGGCACTGCACACGGCGGTTATTTTACTATATCCCGGCTTCCGGGAGCCCGGTGAAGCTCTTGTCTGCCATCGAGCCCCTGCTCTTGGATCACCTGCCGGGGACTAAGATCCTTTATCGCGGAAGGGCTGGGCTGGACCAGGCTTTAGGCCGGCTTTTGACGCCGGGGATGCAGCTGGCCTGCCAGTACTCGCCGGGCGGGAATGTCCCGACGGCCAGCACACTGGACGCCGGTCTGGCCGAGTATCTTGGCTCCTTTGGCCCCACACTGGTCTCCTCCGCCGATCTGCTGCAGCATTTCGGCGCTGTCCTGACTGACCGGCAGATCCGCTCCCACCAGCAGGCCGGCGTGATCATCCATCGGATCCTGGACCAGACCTTTTCCTGGATCCGCTCCCATCTGGATCAGGGCGATCGGATCGATGAGTGGATGCTCTTAAAAGAGATGGAACAGCTTATCGCAAGAGAAAGGATCCATATGGACTCCCCGCCCTTCTTCGGGATCGACGAGCATGCCTGCGATCCCGGCTATGAGCCGAAGGAACACGGCTCCAAGCTGATCCAGGAGGGGAGCCGCCTGATCATCGATATCGCCGGACGTCTCCCGGAGGAGGATGCCATCTACTACGACGTTTCCTGGTGCATGAACATCGGGTCGACGGTGGATCCGGAGTACCAGCGCCTGTTCGACATCGTGGCTCACGCCCGTTCCCAAGCCGTGGCCTTTATCAGGCAGCAGCTGGAGGCCGATATCCCGGTCCATGGCTGCGAGGTGGATGCTCTGATCCGATCGATCTTCCAAAAAGAGCATCTGGACCCCTATATCATGCACCGCACCGGCCACAACATCGGCCATACCTGCCACGGCGTAGGGGCTAACCTGGATGACTACGAGACCCACGACGACCGCTGTCTGCTCCCAGGCACCCTGTTCTCTGTAGAACCTGGGCTCTATACTGACCGATACGGGGTCCGCTTAGAATATGATGTCCATATCACACCTGACAAAAAGGTCCGGATCTACGGGCCGATCCAGCAGGAGCTGCTGATCGTCTAGGGCAAAAAAGGCTGCCGCGGACTGACCTCCCATGGCAAAGGGCTGTCGGCTGCCGATCTCCCATGCAGGAGACCGCAGCCGACAGCCCTTCTTTCTATCCCTCTTCTATCGTTCTTTTCCTGATCGCTCTTTTCCTGATCGTTCCCTTACGCTTCCGTCCCATCCCCATCCATCTTCAGATATTTCTGCAGCTGGAACATCAGCTTACCCATATCGATCGGCTTTGCCACATGCGCGTTCATGCCGCATTCAAGACAGTGCTGGATATCCTCGGAAAACGCATCGGCGGTCATCGCGATGATCGGGATATCCACATCTGGCCTGTCCAAGGCCCGGACCGCCTGAGCTGCCTCGTAGCCGTTCATCACCGGCATCCGGATATCCATCAAGATCACGTCATAGTACCCGGGCGCAGAGGCCTGGAACTTCTCCAGACAGACCTTTCCATTCTCTGCCCAGTCCACCTCAAAACCCGCTTCTGTCAGGATCTCCTGGGCGATCTCCCAGTTGAGCTCATTATCCTCAGCCAGGAGGATCCGCTTTCCTACAAACCGCTCTTTCGCCTCCTCCTGCTCTTCAGGCTCCTCGATCCCTTCGATATATCGGCTCAGGCCCAGATATAGATTGGACTTGAACAACGGCTTGGAGATAAAGCCCTGAGCTCCCGCTGCCCGCGCCTCGTCCTCGATATCGCTCCAGTCATAGGCTGATATGATCAAGATCGGGATCGCCTCGCCCACCCGTCTCCGGATCTCCTTTGTGGTCTCCAGGCCATCCATCCCCGGCATCTTCCAATCCAGAAGGACCACCTGGTAATCATCATGGGCCTTATGGTGTTTATCCACCAGCTCCACCGCTGAAGGGCCGTCCAGGACCCACTCTGCCTGCACACCGATCTCCTTCAGCATCGCTACGGCACTGTCGCAGAGCTCCTGGTTATTATCCACCACCAGCATCTTCCAGGGCGGGAGGCACATATCCTCTTCTGATACCACAGCCCGCTCCAGGTCCAGGGTCACATGGAACTCACTGCCTTTGCCCACTTCGCTCTCCAGCTGGATCGAGCCGCCCATAGCATCCACGATATATTTCGTGATCGCCATACCGAGACCAGCCCCCTCGATCTTCTGCACCATGGAGGTATCTGCCCGTGAGAAGGTCTCAAAGATCTTTTCCTGGAACGCACGGTCCATCCCGATCCCTGTATCCTTGACCCGGAAATGGCATCGCACGAAGTGCTCTCCCTTCGGCGAAGGCTCCTGGTCCAGATAGACATTGATCCTGCCCTCTTCCGGCGTGAACTTGACCGCGTTAGACAGCAGGTTCAGCAAGATCTGGTTCAAACGGACGCTGTCGCAATATACCTCTTCCGCATCGATCTTCTGGATGAAGATATCAAAATGCTGATTCTTCATCTTGATCTGGGGCTGGACGATGTTCACGATGCTCTCCATGGTCTCCCGCAGAGAGAGGAGGTACATGTTCAGCGATAATTTCCCGCTCTCGATCTTAGACATGTCCAGGATATCATTGATCAAGCCTAAAAGATGCTTGCTGGACAAGGTGATCTTTTTCAGGCAGTCCTGTACCCTCGCCTGATCGTCGATATTGGTCAGGGCGATCGCCGTCATCCCCACGATCCCGTTCATCGGCGTGCGGATATCATGGCTCATGTTCGATAAAAATTCACTCTTGGCCTTATTCGCACGGATCGCCTCCTGTCTGGCCTCGTTCAAAGCCTTCATCTGCTGCTGGGACATATGGAAATACAGCAAGAAGATGATCAGCACACCCAGAAGGATGATCCCGCAGCCCCCCAGCATGATCGAAGTCCTCTGGCTCCCCAGCGCATTGATCGCCACATCCAGGACGCCGTCCGGCATGACCGATACCAGATACCACTCCGACTTATCCAATTTTGAGCAATAGATATGCCGGTACGTATCATCGATCGCGATCAGCTCAGAATAGACCCCTCCTGCCTCGATCGCCTTCTTCATCTCTTCCACATACTGCTCCGGCTCTTTGCCGTCAAATCCGGAAAAGGTCTCCATCATCCGGGTAAAATAATTATCTCTGTATGCATCCCCGCTCCGGATCACAAAGGAACCGTCCTTTCGGATCACATGGGAATACAGCATGGAGTCGTCCTCCTCCAGGACCATGGCCTCCTCAAGATAGGACATGGGGATCCCGGCCACCAGCACCGCGCTCCGCCCGGCCTCCATCTCATAAGCGGCATCCACCATCAAGATCAAAAGCTTCTCCCCCGACGCGTCAAAGGCGCTGGTCACCAGGCCTTTCTCATCCCGGAGGGTATGCCAAAACTCCTCCTCATCGATGATCTCCAGGGGGCCGCCATATACATCCTCGTGGGTCCCATCTTCCGCATAAAGTCCAAGATAGGAAAAATTCCGGACGCTGGCGCTCAAAGCCAGCTCGTCCAACAGCTCCTGCCCGTAAGGCTCACTCTCAGGCGGCGTCCGCCGGACGATCCCTTCCACCTGCGATACGCGCAGTGTGATGATCCCCTCGAACTTCTGCTGCAGCTGCTTACTCATCTCAGACATATAGATCATGCCGATCTCGCTGATGGACTCACGACTTTTCCTGCTCATAGTAGAAAAAACCCAGGCAAAGATGATGATGCACAAGCTGAGCATCCCAACAAGGCTGAGCAACAAAAATTTTTTCGTCCTTCCTATCATATCACGGCCACACTTTCTGTAAGGTTCTGTTCCTGCATATTAACGTATTTGATTATATCATCTCTTGCAAAGTAAATCAAGAAGATCCCTCACCAATGTCTGCGCGGCCGGATGCTTGCGACCGCCACGTTTTACCCAAAGGGCACGATGTCGTACGGTCAGCGCGGTGAATGCCCAAGGGGCAGACCCCGCGCAGACCTATCTGAACTGTTACTCACCTCCTGCCATTTCCCAGTCCGCCCCTTCCCGAGATAAAAGATCTATGCTATGATAGCCTCATAGTGAGTCAGGCCAAAATGTGCCGGAAAGGAAGGGAGTATATGGATAAAAAGGAAGGGATGGGGATGGTCGAGATCGACGCAGCGGTTTTTGACGACCTGAAGGGACAGAGCTATACTGCGGCAAAAGAGATCCTGGCGGCCGGAGGGCTGAGACCCGGCCAGCTTTTTGTGGTGGGCTGCTCCACCAGCGAGGTATGCGGCGGGAAGATCGGCACCGCATCCAGCCCGGCGGTGGCAGCTGCTGTGCTAGAAGGGATACGGCAGGCGGCGGATGAACGGAGCGTATGGCTCGTCGCCCAGTGCTGTGAGCACCTGAACCGCGCACTGATCTTAGAGCGGGAGGCGGCAGAACGGTATGGCTACGAGGAGGTCAATGTGGTCCCGCAGCCAAAGGCCGGGGGCTCCTTTGCCACGGCGGCCTACCGCGCCTTCTCCTGCCCTGTGGCCGTCGAGCACGTCCAGGCCCATGGCGGGATCGACATCGGAGATACCTTGATCGGGATGCACTTAAAGGACGTGGCCGTCCCCGTCAGGATCTCCGTAAAACAGATCGGGGAAGCCCATGTAGTCTGCGCACGGACCCGGGCCAAGTTCGTGGGAGGCGTACGGGCTGTGTATGATACGGGAAAGCTTTGAAAAAGCCGGGTATGTGATCTCTTCGCCGGATACGCCCAAAAGCATAGCCTTTTTAAAACACGGACGGACAGAGAAGACCGCCCTCTGCACTTTTGGCGAGTGCCGGGGGCGGTATCCTTATCAGATCCCGTACTGGTGACGGGGCATAGTCTAAGCTCCGAGAGATCGAGCCACAGATCGTCATAGCTGTTGACCTTTATCTTGTCCTGGAGGGCGTTGAAAATGGTGTTTGATAAGAGTATCATTTGAGAAGGAGACAGGCGGACATGGTAGAGAAGATATCCTACCTCCTTCTTTTTGGATGGTTTGAACATATCAAAAAGGTGTCTTTACATCCAGCTATACAAAAATGGGCTTGCAGCCCTCCTCTGGATGGGGATCGTACCACAGTTTCCAGGATCCGACAATATCTTTCTTTTTCTGCCGTCCCCGCCGCTCAGTTAAATGGCACTATCAGAAAATGATCACCTGCGGGAAAAGATATTTAAGGTTTGACACAATGTAGAATGGATAGGCGGCCGATCAGAGAGCCGCCTGGCCAGCCTCACACACCATACGTACACCATAGATGCTATCCCGCACGAAAACATCCTACATCATCTGCTCAAACTGCTCCACACTATCCGCCTTCGCCGCCGATCTCAACCATCGAAATAAGATCTCTTCATCACGCTCTCTGGATATCCTGGCCTTAAGCTCAGGTGTGGCCCCACCCTTATCCTCCAAGATAGCAAGGATCGATCCCAACAGCCCTTCTCTCCTCCCTTGCCTGCGCCCCTGTCTTCGCCCTTGCCTGCGCCCCTGCTTTCTTCCTTGCTTTCTCCCCTGTCTCCTCTCTTCCTCCGCGATCCTCTCCATGATCTCGCACATAGCCCTCTGTCCCTCCTCT
>CAJUFE010000073.1 GCA_910585635.1 uncultured Lachnospiraceae bacterium
AAAAATAGGTTCTGAAAGCCCTGTGAAATAAGGGCTGAAGATTCCGAGAAGTTATCCCTAGAGATGGGAGGAACACGATCCCTTCTTATATTTTTTTTTGTACAACAGCAAAAGCTGCCGCACCCATCGCAGGATCCCTGCTCCTGCGCGTTGCGACAGCCTTTCCTCGTATGACCTGCTCTTATCGATCGTCGTATGCTCTGAACCTATCGATCCACCCGATACCGCTCGACCACCTCTTCCTTCACCTCCACCCCCAGTCCCGGCTGGTCGGTCAGGGTGATGGTGCCGTTCCGGTCCGGCAAAAGGGGGTCCACCATCAGCTCTTCGCGGAATACATTTTCGGTCATATCGTATTCCATCATCGCGCCGTTGGGGATGGCGCAGCTCACATGCGCGCTGGCCGCCACCAGGATGCCGGAGCTCCACACGTGGAGGGCGCATTCCATGTAATGGGCCGCGGCCAGCATGGCGATCTTATAGCCCTCAGTGATCCCGCCGCACCAGCTTAAGTCGGGCTGGACGATATCCACAGCCCCCATGCGGATCATCCGCATATAGTTGGGCACCAGGCATTCGGTCTCGTAGCCCGCGATCTTTGTGACCAGCTCTCCTGCCAGCCTGGCGCTCCCCTCCAGATCGTCTGTGCGGACCGGCTCTTCCAGGAAATGGACCCCGATCTTGTCAAATGCCTTTCCTGCTTCCAGGGCGGTCTGGGCATCCCAGTTGGTATTGGCGTCCACCATGAGGCGGCAGTCCTTCCCCAAGGCTTTTTTCACCGCCGCTACCCGCTGGATATCCTCCTCCAAGGTCACCATCCTGCACTCGGCGTCCTGGGTGAAGGCCCGGATCGAGAAGGGGGCATTGGTCCGTGCCACTTTGATCTTCACGCCGTGCATCCCCCGGGCCGCATAGCTCTCGGCCTCCTTGACCAGCTCCTCGATCCCCTCGCCTTCTTTATAAAAACCGCCGCTCCCATAGACCGAGATCTGGTCCCGGAAGCCTCCTAAGAGCTGATACAAAGGGAGATCTGTGATCTTCCCTTTAAGGTCCCATAGGGCGATATCCACCCCGGAAAGGGCCGAGATGAAGATCCCGCCCCGGCCATGCTGGAAATGGGCGAAATAACATTTATGCCAGATCCGCTCGGTGTTCACCGGGTCCTCCCCGATCAGCATAGGCCCGATCTCATCATCCAGCACCGCCTTTGTAGACCACACTGGTCCTCCGTAGGGAGCAGCTTCCCCGATCCCCACAAGGCCTGTATCCGTATAGATCCGCACCAGCAAAAGCTGTCTGGCGTCACAGCGGCCCGTGCCGCTGTAGATCGGACGATCCATGGGATAGACCATGGGGATACATTCTACTTTTTCGATCCGCATACTGCGCTCCTTTCTGCCGACTGCTTCCTGCCACATACTTCTTGTTGACTGCTTCTTTCCACGTGCTTTCTGTCGGCTGCTTCCTGACGCATGCTTCTTACCTCATGTTTCCTGCCGGCCGCTCCCTGTCAGCTGCTTCCTGTCGCATGCTTCTTACCACATCTCTGCCGACTGCTCCTTTCCGACCGCTCCTCTGGTCCCGCGAGATACCCATCACCGGCCAGTCCCCCCCTATCGCGGCCATCACATCATGATCCCAGGCAGGACCGTGGCCACCTGGGGGACGAACATGCAGAGGATGATGACCGCCACCAGCGCCATACAGAATACCAGGGAATGCTTCCCCACCGCCATCACCTGCCTGCCGCTGAACCCGCAGACCACGAACAGGTCCGTCCCAAAGGGCGGCGTAGCCTGTCCGATCGCCATGCTGAACACGAAGATCAGCCCGAACTGGACCGGATCGATCCCGAAAGCCGCAGCCACCGGGGCCAAAAGAGGCCCTAAGATCAGGATCGACGCGCCCACATCCATGAACATCCCCAGAAAGAGGAGCAGGACCACCACACCGATCATGAAGGTATATCGGTTACTCACATTGGCGATCAGAAAGGCGCTCAAAGCCGCCGGGATCTGATAGATCGTCAGCAGGTAGCTCAAGGCCCCTGCCGCCATGCAGAGGATCATCACATTGCCGGTGGTCCTGCAGCTTTCCTTGATGACGCGGACGAACAGGTCCAGGGACATCTCCCGGTAGATGAACACGGCACAGAACAGCCCGTAGCCTGCCGCCACCACCCCGGACTCTGTGGGGGTAAAGATCCCGGTATAGATGCCGCCCAGGATGATCGCCGGCATCAGCAGCGCCCAGAAGGCGTCCTTGAAGGTGCGAAAGACCTCCCCGGTCCTAAAGCCCTGGTTCTTAGGATAATGCCGTCGCTTAGCCAGCACATAGCAGATGACGCACATGAAGAAGGCGCCCAGAAAGCCGGGGATGATCCCCGCCATCAAAAGCTTTCCCGGAGAGACATTCGTGATATTGCCGTAGATGATGAAGAGGACGCTGGGCGGGATGATGACCCCCAGCACGCCGGCCGCCGCCGGGAGGGCTGCCGCATAATCCTCCGGGTAGCCCAGCCGTTTCAGCTCGGGATACATGATCCCGCCGATCGCCGCCGTGGTGGCCACCGCCGAGCCGGAGATCGCGGCGAAAAAAGCACAGGCCATCACACACACCAGGGAAGCCCCTCCGCTGATATGCCCCACCAGGCTGTCCGCGAAGGCCACCAGACGCCGCGACAGGCCGCCGTACTGCATGATCGCACCGGCCAGGACAAAGAAGAAGATCGCCAGCATCGAATAGGACAGGCCTCCGGCAAATACCCGCTGGGCCAGGACGGAGAGCATCTCCATGGTCCCTCCAGCGGCGATCGAGCAGACACAGGCCAGCACCAGAGACCAGACCAGAGGGACACCCAAAAGGGCAAAAACGATGACCGATAGGATCAACACCACTGCTGCGATATCCATGATCAGAGCTCACCTCCTTCACGCTTGTCGTCCTCTGCTGTCAGAGACGGTCTGTGCTCTTTTGCCAGAGACTTTCCGTATTCTTCTGCCAGAGTCTTTCCGTGCTCTTTTATCAGAGACTTTTCGGATAACGTTTGGGCCTTTTCGGAACATGCCGGAGGCTCTGAGGACACTCCCGTGTCCTTTTGAGGCGATCCCAAGTCTTTTGGAGCCAATGCCAAACCCATTTGAGCCGATCCCAGGTCCTTTTGGGCTCCGCCCGAGTCTTTTGTGGCCAATGCCAGGACCCCGTGGAGGATATGGACCCCTTTTACCCAGGAGAGCAGACCAAAACAGATTGGCATGCAAAGATAGAGGTACGCTGTGGTGATCTTTAAGGATGCGGTCTTCTGGGGAAATGCCAGGGCATTCTGGATCATCTGGATGCTCCCTGCCAGCAGGGCCAGACAGGCGGTCAGACCCAAGAGCTCCCGGACCGTCTCCACCACCTGCATCTTTTTCGGGTCCTTAAAGGACAAAACGGCGATGTTCAGCTCGCTCTGCTCCCTGCACGCCGCATACAGGGAGAACAGGATGATCCAGACATACAGATAGGTGCTAAGCTCCTCCGACCACAGGATGCTGGCATGGAAGATATAGCGAAAGATGACCTGCGCCAGGTTCACCGCCAGCATGATGAGGCTGGCGATGCACAGGAACCCTTCGATTAGCTTCTGGAGCCTTGCGTTAAAGCCATCGATCTTCTCGATCATAAAAACCTCCTTTCGCGCTCCTTACCATGGCGGTCCGGCGGTCTCATAGCCATATGGGCGGCCGCCGGACACACCTCACCGGATAGCCGGACTCATCGCACGGCCTCATGGATCCGCTCCACCATATCGGAAAACTGGGGATAGGCATCATAGACTGACTGGACCTGGTCGGCAAACAGCTGGATATCCGGGTAGGAGATCTCGCAGCCTTTGTCCTTCAGTTCCTGCTCCGCCTTCGCCTTCTGCTCTCGCACCAGCTCCTTCTGGTAAGCTTCCGCTTCCTTCAGGCACCCCATGAAGATCTGCTGGTCCTCCTCCGTCATGGAGACCCAGGCCTTATTGGACATGATCATGCACATGGGGCTGTAGACATGGTTCGTGACCGCGATATAGTGGCACACCTCATAGGTGGAGTTAGCCACCAGGGAATGGAGGGGGTTTTCCTGGCCGTCAATGGTGCCGTTCTGGTTCGCCACATAGGCGTCGGAAAGGGACATGGGGACCGGATCTGCGCCAAGGCTGCTCCAGATCGCCTGATGTTGTTCATTGCTCATGACCCGGATCCGCAGGCCCTTCACATCGGCCGGGCTGTCCACCGCACATTTATCGTTAGCCAGACAGCGGAAGCCTACCTCCCACCAGCCCAGCATCTTCATATTGGCACTCTCCGCCTTCGCCGCCAGCTCCTCCCCGATCGCGCCGTCCAGCACCTTATCCACCTCTTCCTCGTTAGCGAACAGGTAGGGCATGTCAAATACCCCATAGTCCGGCACATAGTTAGCCACCAGGGAGCAATTGGGTGCGGCCAGCTCCAGGTTCCCCATCTGGACCGATTCCACCTGCTGCCCTCCGTCGCCTAGCTGGGAATCCGGGTAGATTGTGATCTCCCACCGGCCTGGAGCCTTTTCATTTAAAAGCTCACCCAGATGCTGGAAGGCCTTATAGTTGGGGTTCGTGGTGGAATCCACTGAGCCCAGCTTCCATTTATAAAGGGTCTCGCCGGCCGGAGCCTGGTCTTTCGCCCCCTCCGCCGCGGCTCCTGCCCCTGCCTTTTCAGCCTCCTGGCCGTCCGCCGCTGTCCCCTGGCTTCCTGCCGCGCCCTGCGCCTCTGCCCCATCTTGCTCTGTTGCCGCGCCCTGCCCTGCTGCCGCGCCACTCTGGGGGCCTGTGGCGGTTGTCCCCTGGGGGGCCTGTCCAGCCGCGCCGCCGCAGGCTGTGAGCCCAAATATAACTGCCGCCGTCATCATGGAAACAAAACTGAACCTTTTTTTCATCGTCGATCCTCCTCGTTTTCTACCTTGTCCACACTGCACTGCCCATACTGCATTATCCGTCGTCCCATGCTCTGCATGATCTCTGCACGGTACTTCCCTGTGTCATATCCTCTGTGCTGTGGTCTTTTTGTAGCTTGGTCCTCTACACTGTGATCTCGTGTCGTGTACTGTCTATCCTCTTGTACTATGATCCCCTGCCCGATACATCCTGCACCGTGGTCCCAATCCCTCAATCCCTTATCCCTGGTACGATATCCTCCTGCCTTTTATCTCTAAGCCATGCGCCCGACCCTTAGATCCCATCCGGATGGCCTACCGGCCATGAGGGGGTCTGCCCGGTCAGGACCTGATCCACGCCTATGGCGGCCTGCAGCGACATCCTCTCCTTGCTCTCCCGGGAGATCCCAGCATTGTGCTGGGAGCAGATCGCCTGCTCCAGAGCAAAAAGCCTGCTGTCTCCCGGCGGCTCCTCCTGGTACACGTCCAGGGCCGCCCCTGCCAGATGCCCTTCCTCAAGGACCCGGACCAGATCTTCCTCCACATAGAGCTCCCCTCTGGCGCAGTTGATGAAAAAGCTCCCTTTCTTCATCTTCATGAACCGGCTATAGTCGAACAGACCTCGGGTACTCTCGGTACATGGGATGTGGAGTGAGACCACATCCGCCCGTGTCAGGACCGCATCCAGATCGTCTAAGATCCTCACGGGAGTGTCGCTCCGAGAAACGTCTCCCAAGGCAATGCTGCTCTGGGCGATCCCTCCCGGGGAAACATCTCCCAAGGCAATGCTGCCCTGGGCGATCCCTCCCAGGGAAACGTCTCCCAAGGTAATGCTGCTCTGAGCGATCCCTCCCGGGGCAGTGCCACCTTGAACCGTTCCACTCCAGACACCCCGGACAGTACCGGTCTGGACCGTTCCGTCCTGGGCGATCCCGCCCCGGGCCGCCGCGCTCATATCATAGGCCAGCACCTCCATCCCGAACCCGGCTGCCGCCTTCTCCGCCACCAGCCGTCCGATGTTCCCGAACCCGATCAGGCCCAGCACCGCGCCCTTCATCTCCCGGCGTTCCATCTGGAGACGATAATGCCAATCTCCCTTTCGCGTATAGCGGTCGGTAAGGTGGAGCCGGCAAAAGAGCGCGGCGATCGCGGCCACGGTGTGCTCGGCCACGGCATTGCTGTTGGAGCCTGGCCCGTTCACCACCCAGATCCCCTGGGCATTAGCGGCCGCCACATCGATATTATCCACGCCGATCCCATGGCGGGCGATCACCTTCAGCCGCTCTGCCCCTTCAAATACCTCCTTAGGATAGCTTGCATTGCGCACGATGATCCCATCCGCCCTGGCGATCTCCTTTTTCAGGGAAGGGATGTCTGTGGGTACGCCCACCTTCAGCTCATAGCCTCTGTCGGTCAGATATCGCTTCCCGCTTTCCGCGATATCCTCCGGGATCAGGATCCTATACATCCTCCTGCCTCCTTTCTTTCGGGCTCTTTTCTTTCAGGCTCTTTTCTTTCGTCCCCTTCTCTTTTGTGCCCGTTCCTTTCGGACCCTCTTCTGCCAGCCTGCTGATCGGCAGCTGATCGCCCAGGTAGGGCGTGTACCGCTTCAGCCCCTCGGCATATCGGATCGGCCTGCGCCCCCTGGACCAGTCATTGGCCTGGAAGCCCCGATCTGTGGCACATTTCTCATAGTAGCCCACCAGCTGGGGCTGGGCCTTGAACAGTTTGACCGCTTCCATCTTCCGATCCATCACATCTGAGATGTCCACAAAGGTATCGATCTCGAACTGGTTAAATTCCGGGTGGGGGATCGTAGTCTCGAAAAGGAAGATATCCGGGATAAAATGGGGCTCCGTATCCGGGAGCGCCCCCCGCATCCCTGCCGCCGTCACCGCCTGGAACACAGCCCTGGCACAGATCTCGTGATCCGGATTGATCTTATCGATCCGCCAATGGGTCAAGATCACGTCAGGACGGATCGCCAGGATATCGGCGGTCAGCCTTCGGACCCTGCTCTCATCCATACAGAGGGGATAATCCCCATAATCAAAAAAGCGGATCTCCTTTACCCCCATCTTTCCCGCTGCCGCTCTGGCCTCCTGCTCCCGGCAGCTCTTGACCTCCTCCAGGCTACAGCCGGGATGGTCCTTCCAGTAGTTCCCCGATTCGCCATGCTCGCCGTAGGTAAGGGCAAATACGGTCACCTCCCAGCCCAGCTCCACATATTTCAAGATCATGCCTCCGGCGCGTGTACACCAGTCCGCCCCATGGGCGCTGACCACCAGCATCTTTCCCAAGCAAGACCACCTCCTCCAAAGATCGATCCCTCGTGACCATCCAGGCTGTCTGGACTGTTATGATCGCTCTGTGTTTATTTTTGTCTGTTTTGTCGTTTTTCTTGCGCTTTTATGGTTTTTATTATATACTATCGTACATAAAATGCAAATTAATAATATTTTTATTTATTAGTTGTCAGATCACTAACCAATGGTGAGAAGGAGGGCATTTCCATGGACTTTATCCAGCTAGAGAACGCGGTCAAGATCTCCGAGGCCGAGAGCATCAACCAGGCTTCTATGAACCTTTATCTGACCCAATCTGCCTTGAACCAGCAGCTCCTGCGCCTGGAAAAGGAATTTGGCGTCAAGCTTTTTCAACGCTCAAAAGCCGGCGTTTCCCCTACGGAAGCCGGCATCGTGTTTTTGGGATATGCAAGAAAGATCTTAGATATGAAACGAGAGCTCAGCGCGGTCATGAGCGACTTTTCCGGCTATAAGACCGGCACGATCAAGATCGGCCTGCCCACGGTCCGGGGCTATGAGCTGTTCACCCATGTATTCCCGGCCTTTTATGAACGCTATCCCCTGATCAAGCTGGAGCCTTTAGAGCTCTCTGTCCGGCGGCAAAAGCTCTTACTCTCCCGGGGTGATATCGACCTGGCCTTCATGACCGTCGGACCCGGGGACCGGTCCGATGACATCTTCCTCCCGATCAAGGAGGAGGAGATCTTCCTGGTGGTCCCGGCCTCCGACCCAGTGGTCCAGGCCTGCCCTGGCGAGGAGATCGATCTGCCGCTCTTAAAAGAAAAGAAATTTGTCCTCATCTACAAGGACTCCACTTTGCGGCGTTTTTCGGACCGCTTTTTCGCGGAAGCCGGCTTTATCCCCGATATCCTCCTAGAGACCTCCAACCACCAGACGATCGCAAACCTGGTGTCCAATGGCTATGCCTGTTCGGTGGTCCCCAGGATGTACATCAGCGATCCGTCCAAGGTCCGGTTCTACCATCTCCCCGGCCGGCCTTCCTGGACGTTGTGCGCCGCGTACAAAAAAGGCTCCTACCTCTCCCAGCCTAAGAAGGATCTGCTGGAGATGGTGGAGCAGTTTTGGAGGAGAGAACGGTAGGGTATAGTGCAGGCTAGAAGGTCCGCACCCCAGCCTCACTCCCCCAGCAAAAGCTTCGCCAAGGTAGGTTCTACCTCCCAGAATGCCAAGAGCTTCCGGATCTCTTCCTCATTGTCCTTAGGCCTCCCCTGCCGCACGGCCCGGATGAGGATGTTCTTCGGAGTATGCTCCATATCGATGAACTCCAGCACCTGGGTCCGGTAGCCTGCATGCTCTAAAAGCTCCGCCCGGAGGCCGTCGGTATACAGCGCGGCGATCCGCTCTTTTAAGATGCCGTACCGGAGGATGGGCTCCATCAGCGCATTTTTCATCTGTTTGTTCCACTCGTGCTGGCAGCAGGGGACCGACAGGATCACCTTGGCCTTCCAGGCTACCGCCTTGGCCAGGGCATAGTCGGTGGCGGTGTCGCAGGCATGGAGGGTCACTACCATATCCACCTGGTCCACCCCCTCATAAGAGGCGATATCTCCGTGATAGAACTGCAGGTGGTCGAAGCCGTACTTCCGGCTTAAGGCATTGCAGTGGTCGATCACCTCCTGCTTTAGGTCCAGGCCGATCACCCGGACCGGATAGCTTTTGATCAATGTCAGGTAATGGTACATGGCAAAGGTCAGATAGGATTTCCCGCAGCCAAAATCGATGATCACATTTTCCCGGTCTTTAGAGAGCTGGGGGAGGATATCCTCGATGAACTCCAGGAACCGGTTGATCTGCCGGAACTTGTCATACTTGGCCCGGACCACCTTGCCCGTCTCCGTCATCACGCCCAGGTCCCGGAGGAAGGGGACCGGATGGCTCTCCTGCAGGATGTAGGTTTTTTTCCTATTGTGCGCCAGCCGTTCCGCCAGCTGCAGCGATCCTGTCGGTCGCATCCCCGCCGGCTGCATGGCTCCTGCCGATCTGGCCCTGATCTTTTCTGCCCCTGACGCCTGCACACCTCCCGCCGCTGGACCTGGGGCCGTCCTGCGCTTTTCCGGCTCTGACGCCTGCACGCCTCCGACCGCTGGACCTGGGGCTGTCCCGCGCTTTTCCGGTCCTGACGCCTGCTCGCCTCCGGCCGCTGGACCTAGGGCTGTCCCGCGCTTTTCCGGTCCTGACGCCTGCACGCCTCCGACCGCTGGATCTGGGGCCGTCCTGCACTTTTCCGGCCCTGACCCCTGCGCTCCTCCGGCTATCCGGGGGATCCCTGCCGCCCCCGCGTTCTCTCCGGCTCCTGCCCTCCGGGCCTTCGGCTTCCTTTTGACCGTGACCTTTCCCTTCCGGCTCACCAGCGCCTGGGCCCAGCCCTTCTCCGACCAGATCTCACACCGGCCAAAATCCTCCCGCAAAAGAGCTGTCAGCGCGGCAGCGGCCTCCCCGGCTGAAAGGTTCTTGTGGAACACCTGCTTCCCGATAAATTCCTCCATCTGAAAAACAAGCTGCCCCTTTAAGAGCAGCGGACGTACCTTGACCTTTTGATGCTTTTCTTTATCCCTCGGATCGCTTAGCAGGAGCTGGAGCAGCTCCTCATCCAGATGATCTGCCAGGACCTGCTCCAACGCTCTTCTATCTTTTTCTTCCATATGATCCTTATATCCTATCTATTAAAAGTCTACTGTAACGGCGGCCCCTGCGGCTCCTCCACCCAGGCCTCCCGCAAAAGCTCCGGATAGACCGAAAGGTGGGCGTAGTCATTGAACCGCTCCAGAGTAAACTGTCTGCTGGCAGGATGCCATTCCAGCTCGGTGATGCTGCAATTCTCCAGCCTGGTCCCCAGCGTCCTCCATTTCGAAAGGTCCAGCCCCATATAGTGGGCCACCATACAGCGGATCACGCCGCCGTGGGTCACCACCGCCACCTTCTCATAACCGCTCTCCGCGATCTGGCGGAACACCGGGATCACCCGGCGCACCACATCCCCCGCGCTCTCCCCGCCGGGGTAGGGGATATCATATTCCATCTTTTTCTGTTCGATCTTAAAATCTGCAAACTGCACCGCGATCTGGGCATCGCTCAAGCCCTCCATCTCCCCAAAGGAGATCTCCTTGAGCTCCGGATACATATAATGCTCCACATTCCAATAATAATTGGCGATCTGGGCTGTCTGGATCGCCCTTTTTAAACCGCTGGAATAGACCACCTGGATCCCCTCCTGGGCCGTGCGCTGCCCCAAAAGGACCGACTGCTGATAGCCGGCCTCGCTAAGATCCACATCCACATTGCACAGCTTGCTGCATTGACGCCCATGGCGGATCAAATATATCTTCATACCCGCCCTCCGTCTAGTTTTTAAAGCTGTGGATCGGCGCAGGGATGCGCCCGCCTCTTGTGACAAAACGCTCACAGGAAAATGGGTTCACCGGCATGATCGGCCCGAACCCTAAAAGCCCGCCGAACTCCACCGTATCCCCCACCGTTTTCCCGATGGCCGGGATCAGGCGGACCGCCGTGGTCTTCTGGTTCACCATGCCGATCGCCGCCTCATCCGCGATGATCCCCGCGATCGACGTGGCCGGGGTATCCCCCGGGATGGCGATCATATCCAGTCCCACCGAACAGACACAGGTCATGGCCTCCAGCTTCTCGATCGAGAGCGCCCCCGCGTTCACCGCGTCGATCATCCCCTGATCCTCGCTGACCGGGATGAAGGCCCCGCTAAGCCCCCCCACATAGGAGGAAGCCATCACGCCGCCCTTTTTCACCTGGTCGTTCAGCATAGCCAGGGCCGCCGTGGTCCCCGGCGCGCCTACCCGCTCCAGACCGATCTCCTGCAAGATCTCCGCCACACTGTCCCCCACCGCCGGGGTGGGCGCTAAGGACAGGTCGATGATGCCAAAAGGCACCCCCAGACGCTTAGAGGCCTCCTGGGCCACCAGCTGGCCGATCCGGGTGATCTTAAAGGCCGTCTTTTTGATCGTCTCGCACAGCTCCTCAAAATCCTTTCCTCTGGCGCCTTCCAGAGCCACCTTCACCACGCCGGGGCCGCTGACCCCCACATTGATCACCCCGTCCGCCTCGGTGACGCCGTGGAAGGCTCCCGCCATAAAGGGGTTGTCATCGGGGGCATTGCAGAAGACCACCAGCTTCGTACAGCCAAAGGAGTCCCGCTCCTTAGTGGCCTCGGCGGTCTCCTTGATGATCCGCCCCATCAGCTCCACCGCGTCCATGTTCAGCCCGCACTTGGTAGAGCCTACGTTCACCGAGCTGCAGACCCGCTCGGTCTGGGCCAATGCCTGGGGGATCGAGCAGATCAGGTCCTTCTCTGCTCTGGTCATCCCCTTGCTCACCAGGGCGGAATAGCCGCCGATAAAATTGACCCCCACCTCTTTAGCTGCCTTGTCCAAGGTCCTGGCGATCGTCACAAAATCCTCCGGACACCTGCAGGCTGACGCGCCCACCAGTGCGATCGGCGTGACCGAGATCCGCTTGTTCACGATCGGGATGCCGAAATCCCGCTCGATCGCCTGCCCTGTAGCCACCAGATCCTTTGCCATCCCGGTGATCTTCTCATAGATCTTCTCATTGACCGCGCCAAGGTCGGGATCTGCGCAGTCCAACAGGCTGATGCCCATGGTGATGGTGCGCACATCCAGGTTCTCGTGCTCGATCATGGTGTTCGTCTCATTCACTTCATATATATTGATCATATCTGCCCTCTCGCTCGTTCATCTGTTGGTCTTCGCCCATGTATCCCTGTCAGGGCCGGACTTTGCTCATGTATCCTTGTCCGTCCGCCGCCTGTCTCCTGTGCTGACACGGCTCTTTTTCCACTGCCAAAAGCAGGGTCTCTTTTTCGGCACATACATAACGCGATACCGATGGCCGTCATGTCGATCCCATGTCATACACAATGCTGGGCGCTATATCCGGTGCATCCTGGTAAAGATCTCTTCTCTCTGGCATTTAATCCTGACACCGATCTCCTGTCCGATCTTTTCCAGCCCGCCGGACAGCTCCTCAAAGGGCTTCGTCGAACCGGCGATATCGGCGATCATCATCATGTTAAAATAGTCCTGCACGATCGTCTGGGAGATGTCCAGGATGTTCACGCCTGTCTCCGCCAGGTAGGTGCATACCTTTGCGATGATCCCTACTGTATCTTTTCCCACTACGGTAATGATGATCTTATCCATGCTCCTGCTCCTTATCCTTTCATCACGGGCCGCTATCCGGCCGCCTTCTTTATCGATCCTTTACCTATTATCTTATCCTTTATCCATCCCATACACACTCGTCGATGTCATCCGCCTCCCACACGGGCTTTCATCTGCCTCCCACATGGGCTTTCATCCGCCTCCCGCATGGGCTCTCATCTGCCTCCCGCATGGGCTTTCATCTGCCTCCCACATGGGCTTTCACCTGCCTCCCGCATGGGCTTCCATCTGCCTCCCGCATGGGCTTTCATCTGCCTCCCACATGGACCTCCATGCACCCGGCGGCAGATCTCAACACATCTGACAAGGATCTATGCCAAAACCCCACACGCCTGGCGGCATGCGTACCGTCGATCTGGCAAACGGATCTTGCATACCAGAAGGCAGGACCATCTGTCGGAGGCCCTGCCTTCCGCGTTCTGCCTCGCTCTGTCCGCTCAGACCGTCACGATCTCCGACATCCTGTCCCGGCCTGCCACCGCGATCGAAAAATCCTTGGCGCCGTAGGGGTTATCCCCCTGGGCGATCTCCAGACAGACCGTCTCGTAGGCCAGCTCCTCATAATTATTCTCTTTGCTCAGATGGCCCAAAAAGATCTTCTTCAGCCCGTCGTGGAGGATACAGCTCAAGAGCCTACCGCAGGCCTCATTAGACAGATGCCCATGATCCCCCAGGATCCTCCGCTTCAAAAAATACGGATATGGACCAGCCTCCAGCATCCGCACGTCGTGGTTCGATTCCAGCAGCAGGGCGTCCAGACCCAGCAGATGGTCGATGATATATTGATCAAAATGCCCCATATCCGTGGCCACCGCCACCGACTTCCTCCCGCACTGTACCCGGTAGGCCACCGGGTCCGCCGCGTCGTGGTCGATCCGGAAGGGCTTTACGGTAAGCTCCCCTACGGTCACGTCCACATCCGGCAGGACCGGGCGCAAAAGCTCCCGTGGATACGCTCCTGCCGACTTATCGGGCACGATCGCCTCCGCCACCGCCTCTAATGTGTCCTTTGTCCCGAAGATGGGGACCGGATGCTTTCTGGCAAACACCCCAAGGCCTTTGATATGGTCGGAATGCTCATGGGTGATGAAGATGCCGTCCAGCTCGCTCCCCTTCACCCCGATCTCGTTCAGCCCCTGCTCGATCCGCTTATTGCTGATCCCCCCATCGATCAGGATGTGGGTCCGCTCCGAACCGATATAGATACAGTTGCCGCTGCTGCCGCTGGCGATGCTCACAAATCTCATCCTTATATCCCTGCCCTCTGACCATCGATCTTCTGTAACTCGTCGTAAACTGATGACCTGATCATCCTACCATAAGATACCTGTATTTGCAAGAGTAAACGGGTGCGATCCGGTGCATTTTTCATTAAAAGGGTAACCGTTCAGATACCCTGGACAGTTACCCAAAAGTGTTCAGCTATGCGTTGTCATGATCGTGTCTATATATCGTCTTTTGGACAACGCATAAAACAGATCCATCCGCAGCCTCATCCCATCCCGACACTGCCGCAAAGCTTATCGAACCGTGCCCGCTCCTTCTCCTTCACCGGCTTAGACGGGTCGTTCATGCAGTGGTGGAGGACATCCGCGTCCTTTAGGACCTCATCCATGGGACTGTCCTTTGCCAGCTTGTCATCGTGATGGTAGATCGCCGAACAGATCATATCCGTCTCCGCTCCATCGGTCAGCTCCAGCCGGTCCAGGATCTCCCTCGCCAGCTGGGCGCCTTTGTGGGCGTGGTCGTCGTAGGATCCGGTCTTGTAGGCATGGAGGTCGTGGAGCATGGCCGCCATGGCCGCGATCTCCGGATCCAGCCCCCGCTTCTTCGCGATCATCACCGCCGCCAGCGATACCCCATACAGATGGGCGATCGCGCCGGTGCGCCCCGCCGTATCCTCCATCTTCTCCAATTCAGCATCCACATAGCGTCGGAGCTCTTTTAATCTTCCCATTTTGGTCCTCTTCCCTTTCTTTCCGCTTTGCCGATCATCTGGGGCATAAACGGAACAGTCTCGTTGCTTACTGGCCCTTGCGGGCTGCTGACTTTTATGTCCTGCCAGTCTTCGCGGTGTGCTGGCTTTCGTTGCTTGCTGGCCCTTGCGGGCTGCTGACTTTTATGCCCTGCCAGTCTTCGCAGTGTGCTGGCTTTCGTTGCTTGCTGGTCATCGCTGCCCGTTGACCGTCTCTGCCAGTCGATCCTCCACTTGGTTCTAGTATAGCATTTTCGTCTATCTGATACAATATCCCAAAATGCGCTGGCAACATCCCATGGTCTATGGTATACAATAAAAGGATATTATTTTGGCCAAAACCTCTGATCATGTTAAAAAAGGATAATATATTGATCTTTTTATAGGTCAGAAAAGGGCCAAGATGTTCGATCGGACCGTATTGGATCGGCTGTAGTATCCAGGAGAGATCGCCAAAGATATCGCCACACGTGAAGCTTGCTTTTATCGCTTTATTTTATCGCTTTATCTCCCCAACAGCTAATCCAGGACAAACCTCTGACGGATCCCATTATAGGAGACCGGTGGATCGTTGTCCATCACCAGCAGATACTTGGGGTTATGATCCGGGATGGAGTTTAACGGCGCCAGCGTCCTCTCCTGCCGCACGGTCAACGCTACCTGGTAATATCCGATATCACCGTTACAGTCTTGGGCCACAAAGTCTACCTCGGCGGGACCGACCTTCCCGATATATACCTGATATCCCCGGCGCAGCAGCTCCAGGAAGACCACATTCTCCAAGATATGTCCCTGATCCACGCTGCGGGTCCCCAGCAGGTAGTAGCGCAGGCCCATATCTGCCAGGTAATACTTATCCAAAAGCCGCAGGTACTCCTTGCCTTTGATATCGAACCGGCCCACCTTGTACATCAACAGACTGTCCGTGATGCCCTCCAGATAGTTTTCCACGGTGCGGCTGGCGATCTTCCGCCCGGCGCTGGTCATGGCATCCGCGATCCGCTTGGCCGAGCAGATATTTCCAATGTTATCAAACAGGAACCGGATCACGCTTTTCAGCATGGCTGGGTCCTGGATGTGCCGACGCTCCACAATGTCATTAAGGACAACCGTGTTATAAAGGCCATCCAGATAGGTGTTGATCTGCTTTCTGGATCCCAGTCCAACGGCGTAGGGAAAAGAGCTGTTGTAGATATAGTCACGGTACAGCTCCTCTTTACTTATGGGATCCGGGAAGGTGCTGACATACTCCGCAAAGGAGAGAGGGAGCATCTTCAGCTCCACATAACGGCCGGAGAGCAGGGTAGCCAGCTCCCCAGACATAAAGTAGGCGTTGGAGCCGGTGATGTAGACATCGGCGTTTTTCTGGATAAGTCAAAAACCCCGCTGCAAGCAACGGGGTTTTTGACCCTCACGGCATTCGCCAAATGCTCATGCAAGCATGGCACTTGGCTCATTGCTCGCGGAAATAAGCTGTCCACCGCTTTCTCAAAGTGGGCGACATGTTGGATCTCGTCCAGGAAGATATAATCCATCTTTCCAGGCACCATCCGATCCTTGACATGTCCGTACAGCTCTTTGTAGCCGCACAGCGGCTCGTTGTCCACATCTTCGAAGTTGATGGCGATGACCTGCTCCGAGGCCACACCGCAGGACAGCAGATGCTCCTGGAACAGCTCAAGGAGGGTGGACTTCCCGCACCGCCGGATACCGGTGATCACCTTGATGATCTGCTGCTCTTTCCATTCAGTCAAAAAATCCAAGTATCCCGCTCGTTGGATCAGCATACTTTTCACCTCGTTCTATACTGCCATAAGCATAGCATAGGATCGGGGATACCGTCAATAATTTTGATCCTATGTCGATCTTTCTTTGATCTTCTGCAAAGTTTGACATAGTCAGCATACATGCCTTCCTAATCTTTCCGATCCGCTCTGGACTGCTACATGCTAAGAAGCTCGCTATCCGCGTCAGCCCGGCACCGGGTCCAAAGATCCTGCAGCGCCCGGATCTTCTTTTCTTGGGCCGGATCCTTACAGGTGTCCTTCAGATGCCCGATCAGCTCCTCCTTCGCCTTGACGCCATATTTACAGACATATTGGGTCCGGACGATCTTGCTTACGATCCATGGATGGTCCAATAGCCTGATCCTCCGATCGTCATCGCAAGCTTTTCTAGCGTCCGCTTAGCTCCACTCCACTTGGCTATAATATAGTATTTTCTTCCATCTGATACAATATCCCAAAATGTACTGACAATATCTCTCGGTCTGTGGTATACTATAAAAGGTTATTATTTTGATCAAAATCTCTGATCATGCTCAAAAAGATCAATATATTCGTCTTTTTACAAGCCAGAAAGGGGCAATGATGTTCGATCGGACTATATTGGATCAGCTGCAGTATCCTGGAGAGATCGCCAAAGATATCGCCACACGCGAAAAGAAGAAACGAAGATCGCTGGGGCTCACGCAGGCTGAACTGAGCTCCAGGGCCGGTATGAGCCTGGCTTCTCTAAAGCGGTTCGAGCAGACTGGGGAGATCTCCTTTGTATCTCTTCTGAAGATCGCCAGCGTTTTAGATGAGCTGGATGCTTTTGGACAGCTATTTACCAGAAAAGGATATCGTTCCATACAGGAGGTCATCGATGAAAGAGATCGGCAGTCTTGAAGTCCACTATCATGGGAGGATCGTCGGGCGTATCGCGAAGACAAAAGACGGGAAAGGTGCTTTTCAGTACGACCGGCAATGGCTGGACGATGGGTTTTCGTTGAACCCTTTCAGTCTTCCCTTGAACGATCGGGTCTTTGTGCCTAAGTCCGACCTTCTGGATGGTCTGTTCGGTGTCTTTGCCGACAGCCTTCCGGATGGATGGGGACGTCTTTTAGTGGACCGCCTGCTCCTGTCCAAAAAGATCTCTCCCGGAGCCGTGGGGCCTTTGGAGCGCCTTGGGATCGTAGGGAGCAATGGCACGGGAGCCTTAGGATATGTCCCGGAGCTGTTCCATCTGGACGCGCAGGAGCAGCTGGACTTTGACAGGCTTTCCATGGAATGTGAGAAGATCCTGCGGGAACAGGACAGCGACGATCTGGACCTGCTGTTCCAGCTGGGCGGATCCTCCGGCGGCGCCAGGCCCAAAGCCTTGATCCAACTGGACGGGGAAGCCTGGATCATAAAATTCCCCTCCACCTATGATCGAAAGACCATCGGGCTGGAAGAATATCGATATAACCAATGCGCGAAAGCCTGCAAGATCGCTGTGCCGGAAGTCCGGCTTTTCCCTTCCAAGCTGGGAAATGGCTTTTTCGGAACGAAACGTTTTGACCGGGTCAACGGGGAAAAGGTACACATGGTGACCGTGAGCGGACTGCTGGAGACCTCCCACCGTATCCCGAACCTGGATTACCATGATCTGATGAAGCTGACCTATCTGCTGACCAAAGACCATGCACAGCTGGAAGAGATGTACCGGCGCATGTGTTTTAACGTGGCCGCCCATAACCGAGACGACCATTCGAAGAATTTTTCTTATCTGTATGATGAGGCTGAGGACAGATGGCGGCTGACACCGGCGTATGACCTGACCTACAGCGAGTCTATGGGTGGCGAGCACGCTACTTGTGTGGATGGGAACGGACGGGATCCGGGGCGGAGGGAAGTGGTGGCGGTGGGTATGCGGGCAGGCCTCTCGCAGAGCTGGGCAAGAGCGGTGGCGGATGAGATATGGGGGATCGTGGAGGAGGAGCTTGGGGATGTGCTGGCTGGGAGGTGAGCAGAGAGGGAAGTATCTTCAGCTCCACATAGCGGCCGGAGAGCAAGGTAGCCAGCTCCCCGGACATCATCCATCTTTCCAGGCATTATCCGGCCCTCCACATATCCGTACAGCTCTTTGTAAGCCGCACAGTGGCTCGTTGTCCACATCCTCGAAGATCGATGGCGATGATCTGCTGCTCTTTCCATTCGATCAAAAAGTTCATATATCCCGCTCGTTGGATCAGCATATCATAGCTTCCACAGTATCTACACTCGGAAGGCGATATCCCTTAATAAAAAGCAGGTATAACCGTTCAGATCCCCTCTGGATCGCTACACGTCAAGAAGCGCCTTCAAAGACCGTATTGGGTATACAGCTCTTCTTTAAAAGCCCGGTCCTTTGCCGCACGCTCCAGATCGCTGTAGCGTTTTTCTTCCGTGAGCTTTAGGATGAGCTGGTCGATCCGGTCCCCCTCCTCTTTTCGGCCTTCTTCCCGGCCTTCTTCCCTCCCCTCCTCTTTTATGATCCTGACGAACCGCTCCTCGTTAAATTCTGTGAGCAACATACGCTTTACCTCCCCTTTCTTCCTGAGCAGATAGCTCTTTAACAACCCTTCCCTGATACACTGGTCGATCGCCCCGTCCACCGCATCGGGGAGCTCCCGTCCTACTTCCCGGTACTCTCGTATGTACCATACCAACGTGGCATACCCCTTTAATGCAGGACACGCATCCAGCAGCTCCTCATTAAAGCCTTCATTGATGTTCAATACATGGGCGGTCCACTCATAGCCCTCTTTCGGGACCATGAAAGCATCCGAGAGATGCAGCTCCTGACGCTCCGGCACGGCGGTCAGTCCGTTATAAAAGACAT
>CAJUFE010000074.1 GCA_910585635.1 uncultured Lachnospiraceae bacterium
TCAGTTGTCAATTTTCGGTTAGAATCTCATTCATTGAGATTCCGAGAAGTTATTACACCACCCGCCAGATGTCCTCCGCCATCTTGTTACTTTTCTTTCCTCATGCTATGATCCCTTTATCAGCACTGCCATGCTGAAATACCTAAAGAGGAGAAAATCTCATGAAACAATCCAGGATCCAACTTCTAAAACAAATTTACGAGCATGAACAGATCACGGCTTCTCCACTCTCTATCCCTATCGATAATGTAAGCCGGTTCGATGTTTCTTATCTTGAGTCAGAGGGATATCTCACTCAATCTTTTTCCTCAATCGGTGCATATCATCTTTCGCTCACTGAAAAAGGTGAACGATATGTAGTGGATGGTCTTACCCCAGAAACAGCTACCCCGCCAAACGCGACCTTTAATTTTAGCAATGCCACTTTTACAAACTCTGTGGTCGGTTCTGGGATATCCGGCAACCAGTTTACATTCCACAACAGTCCTGCCCTGACAGAGCTGGAGACCCTGATCCGTTCAAAGCCCGCTGATGACCAGGCCACATTAAATGAGATGCTGGAGATGCTCCGGGAGATCCAAAGCTCTGAAAAGCCGATCGAGAAAGGCCGGCTCTCCCGTTTTTATGAGGTCGTTAAAAAGAGTTCTGATCTTGTCCTTCCCATTGGAAAATTCTTTTTTGATATCTTCTTCCGACTGGGAGCCTGATGGGATCGAACCATTTTGTTTTGCCCATAGCTCGATCGTGGACAGAAAAAGATCCATTATCTGTATCACCGTATCGCATTCCCATTGCAACTGCCTGTTTTCTGTCTGAAGCGCTTTCAGCAAGCTGCAATCTTTACACTCTGGCCGCTCCGATATCCTCGGAGGGGCCGGGACCCTTGGTATCATCATTGGTCACCTCCTTTCTTTTGTTGGATTTCTCATATCTGCGACAATCTGTCCAAAAAAAATACAGACAGCTTCATCTTTATCAAGGCCCAGTTCCTTGGCTATCATATCCGCCTCCCTTATAGTAAAATTCATACCTTTTCCGCTTAATTTTCTGTAAAAGGTAGCTCTATCGATTCCAATTCTATTAGCAATCGAGGCTATATTTAATTTATTTTCCGCAATCTTTTTCCGCAGTTTGTCCACATCAACCAAAATCCCGGCACCCACTTTCTCACTTGTGCGACAAATAAAGCTTATCACTTTTATATCTCACTGTCAATACTCTTTTCGCTTATTTGAGATTTTTGTGTTGCATTTTTGCGAAACTTATGTTAGAATGCCTTTATTGGGAGGTGTTAGTGTGGATATAGGAAACCGAATAAAACAACGTCGAATTAACCTAGACATGACAGCCGAAGAATTAGCCTATAAAATAGGAAAATCACGTGCCACAATTTATAGGTACGAAAATGGGGATATCGAAAATATGCCAACTACAGTTTTAGAGCCTTTAGCCCAAGCACTTTTTACCACCCCAGCCTATCTTATGGGATGGGATGATGATCCCGAAGATTATGAAGCATTGGCAAACGCTGAAGGTATATGGCCACCGAACGATTACAAAGGTACTCTTGAGGATTGGGTTAAGATGAAGCGGGCTACAGATAAGGACGTTGAGCAAGAAAACGGTGATTTCCAAAAAAGTACAAGTCAAGACAAAAATCCTAATAGCATCGATAAGTGCATTACAGATATTGTAAATAACTATCACAAACTCAATGACATCGGAAAACAAAAAGCATATGACTATATTACAGACCTATCCGGACACCCTAAATATTTGCAATCAGGCAAAGCTCCTTCTCTAAGAGAAGCCCCAGCAGAGTATCTAGGCAACGCCGCCCACGCCCGGACGGATATAGAAACCACTGACGAGATGCGGGAGCATGACGATGCCATCATGGATGATTTTTAAGATATAGATCAAGGAGGTTCCTACTATGATGTATCCATACCTAACTTTGAACGATGATACAGAGATCGTCCATTCTGAGATGATGCCAGATGGCCGGGTAAAGGTATATATCGAGACCCCGGATGCCAAAGATGGGTTCCATCATGCCACCTGCTATCTGCCAGGATATGAATGGGAAGAGATCTATGGCTTCTCAGACGAAGAGATGGCCTTCTTCCGAAAACTGATCAGGAACAATGCGCATGTGATCATCGAATCGTCACAGGAAGGGAGCTATAGAGATGCCTCAAATTTTTAGGATCGGCAGGTATCGTGTATACTTCTGGTCAAATGAGAACGATCCTTTAGAGCCGATACATGTCCATATCGTAGAAGGCCCTCCCAGGTCGAACGCCACCAAGATATGGATAACGCAGACCGGCCGCGCCATCTTATGTGATAACGCCTCCAAGATCCCGCCACAAGAACTGAGACGGCTCATGAAGATCATCGAGGCCAATAACGATATCATCATTGAAAAATGGATCTCTTACTTTGGTGAGATCCACTACTATTGTTGACAAAGGAGTGATGCTCTTGGACTATGAAGGCCTTTTGATCGAAGCCGATGCCGCCGGTCTAGCTGTCAAAGAAAAGCCCTTACTCTCAGCGGATGGCCGGATCAAAGGACGTAGGGTCGCCATCCGCCAGGACATCCCTACACTTGCCGGGAAGGCCTGCGTCCTGGCAGAAGGGATCGGGCATTACCATACCAACACCATGGACATCTTAGACCATGGAAAGATCTTGAACCGGAAGATCGAACGGGCCGGGAGGCTATGGGCCTACGACAAGCAGATCGGACTGTCTGGGATCATCAAAGGGTACTGTGCCAGATGCCGGGACCATTATGAGCTGGCCGAATATCTAGGCGTTACCGAAGAGTTCCTTAAGGAGGCGCTGGACTGCTATAGAGAAAAGTACGGGGAGCATATAGAAGTGGATGGCTATACCATCATGTTTGAACCCTCATTAGCTGTGATCGAGCGGATCGGGGATGCTGATACATCATCCATATGAACAGATCTATAAAAAGAAAAACTATGTCAAAACAACAATTGATCGAAGCCTTGATCTCTGATGCGCCTGATGATAAATTGGATATCATCTTAGCCTTTGTGAGGTCCGTCCTGTATGATGGAGCCGAGATAATAGATCCTCTCTTAAGTGAGTCGAGTTTGGCTAAGGACTGGCTAACTGTAGAAGAAGATCTCGCATGGAAAGATCTATAAACGTTAGAAAAAAAACGATCATGCACCATGACAATAGGATATGCTTACCCGGACAGCCGGGAGGGCGTGCGGCCATTCGTTCTGAGTCTTGCGGAAGGAGTGGTGCTTATGAGTACATATGAAGAGTTTATGATCATATTGACCGCTGGTCTTTTGATCGTTGCCATCCTCGATATGAAAAATAAGTAAGCCGCCCTGTTCCTTGGCCGGATAGGCGGCTTACTTAGCTAGATATCTTCGCCAGGACGGATAGGCTCTATCTATCTCCCGGCTGTCTTGTTAAGCATATTATAAGTCATGTAGAGTTATTTGTCAAACGCAAAAACCACCTGGTGTGCCAACACAGAACACCATTGGACAGAAAGGAGATCATGGACAATAATTTCCAATTTTTGATATACCGTTCCGCATTAGAAAATGTCTCAGTGAATGCCATCATCAAAGATGAGACCATATGGTTGACCCAGAAATCTATGGCCGAACTTTTTGAAGTGGAAGTTCCCGCTATCTCAAAACATCTCGCTAACATCTTTGCAGAAGGGGAACTCATCTATGAAGCAACTGTTTCCAAAATGGAAATAGTTCAACAAGAAGGGAACCGGAGCGTAAAAAGACAAACCACATTTTATAATCTTGATGCTATAATATCCGTTGGATATCGGATAAATTCCAAAAGAGCTACCAATTTCCGCATATGGGCAACGAGCATTTTAAAAGAATATATGATCAAGGGATTCGCCCTTGATGATGAACGCTTAAAACAGGCAAAAACAGCTTTTGGAAAAGATTATTTTAGAGAATTATTAGAACGGGTCCGCTCCATCCGTGCGAGTGAACGGCGGATCTGGCAACAGATAACCGATATCTTTGCGGAATGTAGTATCGATTACGATAAAAATTCCCAAATAACGCATGACTTTTATGCTATGGTCCAAAACAAATTCCACTATGCTATAACAGGGCAGACCGCGGCAGAGATCATCTACGCAAAGGCGGACCGCACTAAAGAAAACATGGGGCTCAATACATGGAAAAATGCTCCCGATGGCCGCATCCTAAAATCGGATGTTACCATTGCTAAGAATTATCTGGACGAAACCCAGATAAAACGGCTAGAACGGGCAGTAACGGGATATTTTGATTATATCGAGGACCTGATCGAACGCGAAAACACATTCACTATGGAAGAGTTCTCTGCTAGTATCAATGAATTTTTAGCCTTTCGTAAATATGATATTTTAAAAAACAAAGGAATGATCTCTAAAAAAGACGCTGCTGAAAAAGCAGAAAATGAATACATTGAATTTAATAAAACCCAAAAGATCACATCCGATTTTGATCAAGAGATCAAACGTTTCATAGAAAAGCACTAAACTGCAAAAACCGCCCGGTGTTACCAGCACCAGACGGCTCCGCTACCATTTCCAGGGATGCCCCGGAGGATGATATACAGGTCTTCCAAACCTATACATAGTATATCATCCAAAAGGCGCCCTGGCAAGGGGTGTATTTTTTATACCCTAAACTTGGTCAGTACGCCCTCGGCCGGCGATCTGATAAAAACTTAGAGAAAGGATGATGTACCATGGCAAAAGCCAAGAAACTACCATCAGGGAAGTACCGATGCCTGGCCTTCAGCCACACGGAAAAGGTCCTCGACCCTAAGACCGGACAGATGAAGGACAAACGGGTGTATGTGTCGTTCACTCGTGAGAAGCGCAAGGAAGCCGAATTAGCCGCCGCGCAGTTCCAGGCAGAGCGGACCCCGGCCACGCTGAAAAAACGGCAGGAATACGGGGATATGACGCTCACAGAGGCCATCGACCTGTACATAGGGTCGAGGGAGATGCTGGGCCGGTCCCCTACCACCATCCAGGACTACCGATGCATCCAGAGGAACGGCTTCCAGGACCTGATGCAGACAAAGATCAAGGATATGGATGAGGTGATCCTGCAGGAGGCCATCCGGGTGGAGGCTGGGAGGCCTGCGAACCGAAGATCGAAACATCCGCGTCCCATATCTGCAAAACGCCTCAGGAATGAATGGGGCCTGATATCCTCTGTACTGCACAAGTACACGAACCGCCTGAACTTTGACGCGATCGAACTGCCACGTCCCGCTAACAGGAGCGTGGAGCTGCCGCCAGCCAGAGATGTGCTGCGGATCGTCCGTGGAACGGATATCGAACTGCCAGTGCTCTTAGCGATGTGGCTTTCGTTCTCCATGTCTGAGATACGCGGGCTGACCAAGTCTAAGTCCATCTCGGGTGACTATCTGACCATCCGGGAGGTCGTGGTAGATGTGGGAGGAGAGCCATATCGTAAAGACATGGCAAAGAACCCTACCAGGAACCGGCGCCACCGGATCCCGCCTTATATCATGAGCCTGATCGAGAAGGTCGAAGGAGACGCCTTGGTCTCGATGAGTGGGAAGACATTGTACCACAAATGGATCCACCTGCAGGATGAACATGGCATGGACCACATCACATTCCATGATCTGCGCCATCTGAACGCATCGGTCATGGCGCTCCTACGGGTCCCGGACAAATATGCCCAGGAACGCGGCGGTTGGAAGACGGATAAGGTGATGAAAGAGATCTATATGCAGACATTTTCTGAGGAAAGGGAAAGGGTGGACGATCTGATCGATGGATACTTTGAGGATATCATGCAACACGAGATGCAACATGAAACTAAAAAAGTCCAGTAAACACTGGACTTTTCACAAGCTGCTGACGGGAATCGGACCCGTGACCTCCGCACTACCAATGCGACGCTCTACCGACTGAGCCACAGCAGCACTCTGTACCCGCCTGACCCTCTATCTCTCATGTCTTGCGGACCTTAGATATAATATCATGAGATACATGTTTTGTCAACAAGAAATTTCAAAGTCCGCACCAAGAAATTTTAAGACCCACACCAATTTGTCCGCCCCCATCTTATCAGAGCTCTAAACGTTTATCTCCTCTTCCTCCTTCTCGATCAGATATTCATCATACTGCATCTCCAACTCCTCCAGATCGTCATTATCCAGCTTTTTAAGCTTCGCGAACCGCATGAAATCCCGCTTATCTCCGTAGTCCGGATCCTCCTCCGGGGTCCCTGTGGCCGTGGACTCTCTCCATGCCTTGTACTTTTCAAATAGATAGCTCATCCTTTCGTCCCTCCATCTCTGCAGCCAGGATCCTCCCGGCTGTCTTTTTTCTTTTCCTTGTACACTTGGAAACTTTTCGGTCTTTGCACATATCTTATATCAAAAAGCGAAGAGGTCTTACTATGGCTGAAAATAACACCTTTCCCTCTCAGTCCGCCTCAAACGATGACTATACCAACACTAGCGGCACGGATATCCCGGAGACTGCCGGATGGCACAGCCCCACCCAGGGCGGCATCACGACCCCGATCGCCCCGGAAGGCGGTATCCCGGCCTACCCCGGCAATGAGACAGGCAGCCCCGACAGCTTCCCCACAAGACCCGATCTTCCTACATTTCCAAACTATCCAAACCTGGGCTACGGTCAGGTCCGGTTCATCAACGCATCCACCAACACCTTCCCCGTGATCTTTTCGATCGATGGGACCGTCTACACCACCGGCTCCCGCTTTGGGAACGTCTCTCCTTATCAGGGGATCGCCGACGGCTTCCACACCATTTCTGTAAACCGCGCTACCGGTATGCAGGCTCTGCTCCTGCAGCAGACCTTCCCCTTCATCGCCGGCCAGAAGGTGACCATGGTCCTGGTGGATGCAAAAGAAGGAGGGCTGGATCTCCTCCAGATCGCCGATACCACCTGCAGCAATGTCCCTGCAGGCTACGGCTGTTATCGGGTGGCCAATGTAAGCTACAGCGGCTCTGCCTTTGATATCAGCTTGTATAATGGCGACACCGTCTTTCGGAACGTAGGCTTTAAGGATGTGACCGCCTACAAGAGAGGCCTGGCCGGTAACTATACCTTCTATATGACCAACGCCTGCTTTTACACCATGCCCCGCGAGCTCTCCGTCATCCTCATCGGCGCGGTCACCGTCTCCAGTCCGATCGCCAGCCCTCTCGCCTCAGCCAATGTCACGATCCAGGCCGGACGGAACACCACCTCCTATATCATGGGCAATACCTGGTCCTCCTATGGCCTGCGGATGGTCACGGTAGACGACTGACCGATACGATCTGTCCCATGCGATCTACAGTGACCGCTATAGTCCGCCATGCGATCTACAGTGATCGCTATAGCCCGCCATGCCATCTGCGATGACCGCTATAGTCCGCCACGCCATCTGCGATGACCGCCATAGTCCGCCATGCCATCTGCGATGACCGACCTACAGGACCCCCTCAAAGCTTTCCTGGAGGGTCCTGCAGGAAGCGGCGAACCGTTCCCTCTCCTCCTCTGTCAAGGGGAGCTCCAGGATCCGCCGCACCCCGCTGCCGTTGATCACACAGGGGACACCGGCGAACACATCCCGCTGGCCATAGCCGCCCTTCAGCATGGCCGATACGGTCAGCACACTGTTCTCATCTCCAAGGACCGCCTTGGTGATCCTAGTCATGGCCATGCCGATCCCATAATAGGTGGCCTGTTTGGCGTCGATGATCTGGTAGGCTGCCCCGCGCACCTGCTCCTCGATCTTCCGCAGCTTATCCTGGCTGATCCCCTCTGTCTCCACATCTCCCGATACCCCGGCCCCTTCTCTGCAGAGCTCCAGGATCGGCCTGGTGGCCACCATCGCCTGGCTCCAGGGGACAAATTCGCTGTCCCCATGCTCTCCGATCACATACGCATGCACGTTCCTGGGATCTACATGGAGATATTCCCCCAAAAGATACCGCAGCCTGGCTGTATCCAGCGCCGTACCGCTGCCCAGCACCCTCCCGGAATTAAAGCCGGAAAGCTCACAGGTGATCCTGGTCATCACGTCTACCGGGTTCGTGGCCACCAGGAAGATGCCGCTGAAGCCGCTCCTGGTCACCGGCTCGATGATCGAGCGGAACACCGCCGCATTTCGTTTTAGAAGATCCAACCTGGTCTCTCCCGGCTTCTGTGCCACACCGGCACAGATCACCACCAGATCCGCATCCCGGCAGTCGCCGTAGGTCCCCGCATAGATCTCCATATTAGAAGCAGCAAAGGCAAGACCATGGTTCAGATCCATCGCCTCGCCCATCGCTCTCTTTTCATTAACATCGATCAGGACCAGCTCATCACAGACGGTCTGGTTCAGGAGGCAGTAGGCATAGCTCATCCCCACCATCCCGCAGCCGACTAAAGCCACCTTCCTTTTATCTACTCTCATCATAGACTCCTTTCCTAAGGACTGTACTCACCGTTCCATCCTTAGTATAAGGGATCCATGACCGATCTATACCTGATCCGCGATAACCCGCCGCAGCTTGCAGCCTGCCGCAGCTCATCAACAGAACATCCGGCCTCTGCTCACATCCGGCCCAGCTTTTTCTCCATCAGCTCACTGTTGCTGCTGTACATCACCGCATGCTCCTTGGTGATCTTGCCTTCCCGATACAGCCGCAGCAGGCTGTTATCCATAGTCACCATGCCGCTGTCCGCCGAGGTCGCGATCACACCGTCGATCTGATGGATCTTCGCCTCCCGGACCATGTTCCGGATCGCATTATTGAGGAACATGATCTCCAGCGCCGGCACCACGCCCTGCATATCCTTCCTGGGGATCAGCTGCTGGGAGACCACTGCCTGGAGCACCATGGACAGCTGGATCCGGATCTGGGCCTGCTGATTGGGCGGGAAGCTGTCGATGATCCGGTCGATGGTATTAGCCGCTCCGATCGTATGGAGGGTGGAGATCACCAGATGCCCGGTCTCCGCCGCTGTCATCGCCGTCCGGATCGTCTCAAAATCCCGCATCTCGCCCAGCAGGATCACATCCGGCGCCTGCCTTAAGGCAGCCCTGAGCCCGCTCATGTAGGAAGCCGTATCCGTACCCACCTCCCGCTGGGTGACCACACTCTTATTATGCCTGTGGAGATACTCGATCGGATCCTCCAGCGTGATGACATGGGCGTTCCTGGTCTTATTGATCTCATCGATGATGCAGGCTAAGGTGGTGCTCTTTCCACTGCCCGCAGGTCCGGTCACCAGGACCAGGCCCTTGGTCATCTTCGAGATATCGATCACATTCCTGGGCAGATTAAGGGTCTGGAAATCCGGAAGCTCGAACCGCACGATACGGATGATCGCGGCCAGAGAGCCCCTCTGGCGCATCACACTGGCCCGGAACCGGGACAAACCCTTGATCGCGAAGGAGAAATCATCATCTCCGCCTTCCTCGACCTTATCGATATCCCGATGCCCCGCGATCTCATAGATCTGTCCGATCAGCCGGTCCATCTCATCCGGAAATATCTTCTCATCCCCACAGTAAACGATCTTTCCTCCGATCTTGTAGGAAAAAGGCATACCAGGTATCAGGAATATATCGGAAGCCTCCTGCTCCACGGCCTCCTTGATAAGCTGTGACATGTCCATCTGTAAGATCCTCCCTTTCTCGCTGCCCTCAGACCGCCGTCTCTCCTGCAGCCACTCTATTTTCTCGATCACTCGCCGGCCCACACCGGCATATCCTGGTCGATCTCGTATTCTTCCCGGTTATAGACCGTCCACTGGCAGACCCGGGTCCTCTCCGGTCCGTCCCACAAGATCTTTAGTTTTATGGAAAGGGCCTGCCCGCTCTCCATGGCGATCTCCGTCTCGGCCAGGTCTTCTTCCGATCGGTAGGCCTCTCCCAGCGCTTCCTTAAGATAGGCCGCCCTGTCCTTCTCTTCCAGCTCCAAGGCCTCTGCCGCGGCCTGATCCACCTTCATCCGGAACGCCTCGCCTTCCCCGTCCGCCCGGTAATAGCCGGACACCGCCGCGGCATTCCGCTTGGCCAGCTCTAAGTCATTGTTCGCACTGGTAAGGGACAGCAGACCGAACGTTCCCAAACAGAGCACGATAAAGATCAAGATCAGGGACGCGCTCCCGATATTGGCTCCGCTCTTCATCTCTGTCTTCGCCATCGCTCTTGCCTCCTTCGCAGACTTTATCCCCGCGAGCAGCGAGCCAAGTGGCTGCCTGCAGGCATTTGGCCACTGCCGCGAGGGTCAGATACCCCTCACGGGGCGCTTCACGTTTGATGCCCCGCTGCTCGCGGCGGGGTCTTTGGCTTTCAAGGAGCAGGCGAATACCGCTCCACCTCTAACGTATACAGTATATTTTCCGGGTCTTCCGCATCCTGCCTCCGGCGCGGATGATCTTCCCCTCTCCGGACCTGGATGGTCATATGGCAGACCATCCCCGGCGCCTCCTGACGTGCAAGATCTGCCGTGTACCAGGCCTTTGCCCCGCCGTCCAGATCTGTCACATCCAGAAGCTCCCAATCCTGATCCCAGCTGATCTGATCCGGCCAGCCGCCTCCTGAGGGTCCCTCACTCTCTGAGGCCCCCACCTTCCATCGGTCCGCTACGCTCTCCGCCGCCAGGACAGCCTGGTTCATCTCCCGGGCCAGACGGCTCATGCTGTCTGCCTGGATGAACACCCGGATGCAGACCGCCGCGCAGAGCAGGAAAAAGCCGCAGACCATGATCATCTCCATCAGGAAGATCCCGGAACTCGATCCTTTTCTGCTATTCATCTATCCCTCCCCCGCTGCGCAGGGCCAGGCTCAGACTCCCGCTGCCCTCTCCCTCCGTAGCGATATGTATGATCCTCTTATCCTCGCTCTGACCCACATCAAAGCCCTCGCACTCCAAGATCTTCAGCCCATCCTCTAGTCCAAGGCCGTCTGCCGGATCGGAGAACAGTTCGCACACTGCCCCGTCCCGGTAATAGATCCAGGAAACGTAGTCCCCCATATCGCTGGCGATCTCTAAGACCGGGGTCCCGTCCACAACGATCACATTGACCCCGCCTTCCCGATCGCCCTGGCGCACCTTGTTGGCCACATACTGCAGTGCCACGCTCCCGGTAAAGTTCTCCTGAGAGCGCGCGTTGATATTTTCATAGACCTGCCCGCCGATCAATACGGTGAACAATGCGCAGAGGACGAACACCAAAAACAGCAGCATGGTGAACAGCACATTGATCAGCTGCCCGTGGTTGCCCATGTTCCCCTTTTCGACCGGCCTTGCCGCCTTAGCCTCTCCTGCCATGCAAGATCCCCCTACCTTTCCCTGTCATTCTGAAGGGCTTGCCGGGAGCACGGTGATGTCCGGCATGATGTTGGAAGCAAACCCTTCATAGAACACATGATACCGCTGCCTGTCGATCTGGATCCCATAATGCTCCTCCAGATACTCCACGCTGGGGGGATAGCGTCCCTCGATCGCATAGCACTGGACCGTAGCCCTGGCGATCGCATTTTTCAAGGTCACGTCCCCCTCTGACCGGGCTTTCCCCGAAAAGGAGGAGGCGCCGCTGACAAACGCGCCCGTCACCAGCAGAAAGAGCAGGACGGATAGGCAGAACCCCACGATGCTCAGGTTTTTTTTATCGATCTTCTTGATCTTCATCTGATCCACATCCTCATCCGGCCACCCTCACGCCCGCCATAGCTGGCGGGCCGGCGATGGCCGTCCATCTTTTCTCTCACTATCCTTACCCGATCGTGGACAGGACGCCCACTAACGGCAGCATCACGGAGAGCAGCACCAGCCCCACCGCCACGGCCAGGACCGCCACCATGGTGGGTTCGAACCTGGAGATCACGCCGTCGATCGCGCCGTCGGCCTGCTGCTCATAATCCCCGGAGATATCTTCCATCACCCGGTCTAAGTGGCCGCTCCTGCTGCCTGTCTTGATCATCTGTACGTGGAAGCCGGTGAACAGGCCGGTGGCCTTCATGGACTCATAATAGCCCTGGCCCTCTCCCAGCATCTGGCGGCAGGTACCGATCTTCTCTTCCACCAACTGGTTCTCCACCAGCTCCTCCGCCAGCTCCAGCCCCTTTTCCAGCTCCAGACCGCTGTGCAGGGTCAGAGCCAGGACCGAGGTGAAGCGGCGGTTGGCGATCGCTAAGGCGATCTTGCTCTTTCTCTTTACCCAGCCGATCAGCTTCTCCACAAAGGAGATCCGATGGCCCAGCTTTGTGAAGACCCAGACTGCTGCGCACACCACCATCACCACGGACCCCACTGCCAGCGCGATCCCGCTGAACGCGCCGCCAAAGCGGATCGCCGACTTCGCCACCGGAGAGATCTGAGCCCCCAGCTGGGAATACACATCCTCAAAGATCGGCATGACCTTTGCGAACAGCACAAAAAGCACCGCCAGCAGCATGAACACCATGATCACCGGATACGTGAGCGCGTTTTTGATGTTGCGCATCAGGAAAAACTCTTTTTCATAATACTCTGAAAGCGAGAGCATCATCTCTTCCATCGTACCGGTGCTCTGGCCCAGCTTGGCCATCTTGACCACATAGGGGGGGAAGGCCTTGGTATCCTCCAGCACCTTAAAGAAAGGATCTCCCAGCTCCACGCCTTCCGACATAAAGAGGAGCATATCCTTCTCCCACTGGGTCCCCGCGTCCTCGGCCATGATCGAAAGGCCTTCATCCAGAGGCACCGCGGCCTCCAATAGGAGGGCGATCTGCAGGCAGAACGCCGATAACTCCTGGCTCTGGTACCGGTTCACGGCCCGCCTCTTGCTGTCCTTTTCTTTCGCCTCTTTCTTTTTCTCTCCTGCATCGACCGGACCTTTTTCCGGTCCTCCTCCCAGGTCGGAGAAGGATCCCATATCCAGGTCTTCCGATCCCAGATCTGTCTGCATGTCAAAACCATTGTCCACGAACGTATCCTCCGTTCTATTTCACTATCCTGTCATCCCTCGCCCGGGCAGCTATGCTATCTCAACAGCTCCCGGGCCTTAAGGGTCCCTGCGATCAATACGCATATTTGGCCTGATAAGAGCCGTCGCCTGCGCCAAGGGCGATCCCCCCGCTGGAAGCGAAGGTGGGATCCATCAGGCTCCAGTTCTGTCCGTCAAAATAGATCACGTTCTCCACCCATCCCTGGTTCGGGAGATAGACGCTGATCCACGCATGGTACAGCTGCCCTGTATAGCCTACCACCAGCTTGGTGGGGATATCCTGGGCCCGCAGCATGGCGGTCATCAGGGACGCATAATCAAAGCAGATCCCGTTCCTGGTGGCCAGGGTCGAATCCACGTTGGGCAGATAACCGCTCTGGACAGTGGCCGCCTTATTGTGATCATAGGTCAGGTTCGTCACCACATAATCAAAAACATTGGTCACGATGCCCAGCTGATCTGCCGCTCCCGCCGCCACCTGGGCGCTCACAGCCACGGCATTGCTGTTCTGGTTAAAGTTCACATATTGGTTGGGATACAAAAATGGGGAGAACTGGTTCTCTAAGTTCACCTGGACTGTCTGGCTGAAGGCCTGTGCGTACTGGTTCCCGCTGATGTTCTCAAAAACCTTGATCGTATAGCTGCCGTTGCCCTCGGTCAGCGGGAACACCTCATAGGCATCTCTGGCGTTCAGGTTATAGGTGTAGGTGGTCTGCTTGGTGACCTGCACCTTGATCTTCCCGTTGCTGCCCGTGTACTTGACCATCACATAGCCCTGGTCTGTGTGGGATGCGTCCATCGTGACCTTCCCATTCCCGTAAGTGGTCGAACCAGATGCCACCGGCGTGCGGACCATACCGTAAGCGGTCATGGGTGCGGTGGCTAAACAGAGTGCGGCCAACACAGCCGCTGCTTTCTTCTTGCCAGATAAACGCATGAACTTTCTCATAATATTACCTTCCTCTCTATGATATGTTAGATGATACAGGTCCTTTGCATCATCCATATTATAACATTTTAAGGGATCGGAGCCATTGAAAAAATCTTGATCTTTTCTTACAGATCATTTACCTCATCGGCCGGCCATCCCCTTTGGCTCTTTGGGGCAGGCCGGTCAGGGCGCGGCCTGCAGGCGCTGCCGCAGGATCTCATAGGCTAAGACCCCTGCCGCCACGGAAGCGTTCAGGGACTCGATCTGGCCGCGCATGGGGATGGCGGCGGTCATGTCACAGGCCTCCCGGACCCGTCTGCCCACGCCCTCCCCTTCATTCCCGATCACCATGCCGATCGGACCGGTGAGCTTCAGATCGTACATACATGTCCCGCCCATATCCGCGCAGACGAACCAGAGCCCCTTTTTCTTCAGATCCTCTATGGCCGCCGTCAGGTTCGTCACCTTGGCTACCGGGGTGTGGTTCAGCGCCCCGGCCGAGGTCCTGGCTACCACAGCGGTCAGTCCCGCCGCCCTGCGCTTCGGGATGATGACCCCGTGGGCTCCGGCAAGATTGGCCGTGCGGATGATCGCGCCCAGGTTATAGGGATCCTCGATGCCGTCTAAGAGGATCAGGAAGGGTGGCTCCCCCTTCTTTTCGGCCGCGTCCAGCATATCCTGGATCTCCCCATAGGCATAAGCGGCCCCGCGGGCGATCACGCCCTGGTGCTTCCCGGTGGCGGACATCTGGTCCAGCCGTTCTCTGGACACATAGGTGATGATGGTATCTTGTTTTCTGGCCTCCCGGACGATCGACATCATCGGACCGTCATGACAGCCGTCCAATACGAACAGCTTGTCGATCGGCTTTCCGGCGCGGAAGGCCTCCAGGACGGCGTTGCGTCCCTCTATCGTTGATCCTTCTTGTTCCATGGTCGTTCCCTTCTATGAAAGTATATTACGGTGGGGCGGCGCCAGGCCCCATCCCCGCTGCCTGACCGGCCAGCCGGATCTAGTCCCCCTCCAGCTGCTCCAGCCCCAGGCTCACCAGCTCGATGAGACGTTCGAACTGCTCCGTTAAGAACAGCCAGCCGACCAGCGCCTCAAAGCCGGTGGCAAGGCGGTAGTCTGTGATGGAGGCGTTCTTAGCAGAGGTGGCCGACTTGGCGTTGCGGCCCCGCTTGAACACGGCCAGCTCTTGTGGGCGCAGCTGCTCCTTTAGGAGATGGCTCATATGGGCCTGGGCCTGGGCGCATACCAGATGGGAGCTGCTCTTGTGGAGCTTGCTGACCTGGACATTCCCCTTATCCACCACCTTTGTGCGCACCATGACCTCATAGACCGCGTCGCCGATGTAGGCCAGCACCAGGGGGGAGTAGGTGTCCACATCCGCCCCGGTGAGCTTCATGGCTCTCTTATAGTAGCTCAAAAGGTCTTCGGTCATACCCTCTTCCATTTTACGCCTTCTCTGGTATCCTCCAGCACGATCCCCATGGCGGAAAGCTTCCCCCGCAGCTGGTCGGCAAGGGCAAAGTTCTTTTCCTTCCGCGCCTGCTGCCTGGCGGCGATCATCTGCTCGATCTCTTCATCCAGCACCTCTGCCTTGCGCTCTGTGATGATCCCTAAACAGTCGCACAGCTTCTGGATCTGCCCCCGCAGCCGGGCGGCAAGGGCCTTGGAGCTTTCCTCGGTCACAGCGGTATTCGCCAGCTTGACGATCTCGAACAGGGCCGAGACCGCGTCTGCCGTATTAAAATCGTCGTCCATCGCCCCTTCAAACTTCTCCACCAGGGCCTTTAGCGCCGCGTCCTGCTCCTCCTCGCCCGCTTTGAGGGTATCGCCCGATACCTTAGCCAGCAGCCCGTCCAGACGCTCCACAGCGGTCAGGATCCTCTCCAGGCCGTTCTTGGAGGCCTCCATCAGATCCGCGCTGAAGTTCAAGGGGCTCCTGTAATGGGCGCTGAGCATAAAGAACCGGAGGACCTGCAGATCGTAGCGTTCACTGATCTCCCGGACCGTGAAGAAATTCCCCAGGGACTTGGACATCTTCTTATTATCGATGTTCAAAAAACCATTGTGCATCCAATAGGTGGCAAAGGGCTTTCCATTAGCCGCCTCGCTCTGGGCGATCTCATTCTCATGGTGAGGGAAGATCAGGTCCTCCCCGCCTGCATGGATATCGATCTGATCGCCCAGATACTTCTTCGCCATGACCGAACACTCGATATGCCATCCGGGACGCCCCTGGCACCAGGGGGACTCCCAGTAAGGCTCCCCCTCCTTCTTCGGCTTCCAGAGCACGAAATCATTGGGGTCCTCCTTATCCTCCTCGCCGGTCACCTTCAGCTCACGGAAGCCGGACTGGAGCTCGTCTAGGTTCTTATGGGACAGCTTTCCGTAATCCTTAAAGGACTTGACCCGGAAATATACCGTGCCGTCCTTCGCCACGTAGGCATGGCCCTTGTCGATCAAGGTCTGGATCATCGCGAGCATCCCGTCGATCTCTTCTGTGGCCAGGGGATGGGTGGTGGCCGGCCGCACGTTCATGCCCGCCATATCCTTCTTGCACTCTGCGATATAACGCTTGGAGATCACATCCGCGTCCACGCCCTCCTCTATGGCCTTCTTGATGATCTTATCATCCACGTCCGTAAAATTCGAGACAAAGTCCACTTCATAGCCTTTATACTCAAGATACCGCCGCACCGTGTCAAATATGATCATGGGACGGGCATTCCCGATATGGATCAGGTTATACACCGTAGGGCCGCACACATAGATCTTCACCCTCCCGGGCTCTAAAGGCACAAAGCTCTCTTTCTGTCTGCTCAATGTGTTAAAGATCTTCATCTTCTCTTTCCCTTCCTGCCAGCTCGCCTGGTGCGCCGTTTGCACCGGCTGCTTTATATTTCTGCCAGAGATGCGCAAGGTGGCCCTCCCAAAGGCCAGCGGTCACCGTCAAAGACGGCACGGCCACAGGAGCGACGGGCTCCGCAAAGAGCGCCACAGCCGCAGAGCTGCCGGGCTCACCCAAAGAGTACCGCGCCCGCAGAGCTACCAGGCTCCGCAGAGACCAAGCCCGTAGATCCTCGGCCCCAGGAGTCTATCTCCGGCTGCTGCCCGGGCAGCCCGGGCAACTCTGGCAGTCCCTCCTGTCAAGGCGCAGACTGCCGGACAGATCGTCCATGCCTTCCGGCCCTACGGTCACGGTCTCCCCCACATCCTCTGCACCATAATAACAATAGTTTGCCACTTCTGTCAATAACACGATCGCCTGAGATGCGATCCCTTCTCCGGTCCCCGTGAACCCTAAGCCCTCCTCTGTGGTCGCCTTCACGCTCACCTGCTCTTTTTTCAGCGACAGAGCCGCCGCGATATTGGCCGCCATGGCAGGGCGGTAGGCTGCCAGCTTCGGCCTCTGGGCCACGATCGTGGCATCGATGTTCTCGATCACATAGTGATGGCGGTCTAAGAGCTGCCCTACCATCTCCAGCAAACGGATACTGGAGATCCCTTCGTACTGGGGATCTGTATCCGGAAAATGCTGCCCGATATCGCCGAGCGCTGCCGCCCCCAAGAGTGCATCCATCACGGCATGGACCAGCACATCCGCATCAGAATGGCCTAAAAGTCCCTTTTCATAAGGGATCTCCACCCCGCCCAGGATCAACCTCCTGCCTTCCACCAGCCGGTGTACATCATATCCCTGTCCGATCCTCATATGCTCTTCTCTCCTCTCTGCACGCCCCTACACGATCACCCGGAGCTTCTTCTCGATACACTGAGCCTGCAGATCTGACCAGACCCCGCAGTCTTCCCCGTCTGCATGGGACGCCATGGGGCGGTCCACGTGCATAAAGGCCTCCCGGCATTTATAGGTGCGGATCCCTGTGCGGCCCCGTTTGCGCAGGAAGAGGGCAGACAGCATGATGGTGAACAGCCGCCATTTGCTCACATGATCCACCACACAGACCGACAGGCAGCCGTCATCCCCGTTCGCCTGGGGAGCCAGCTGGAATCCGCCCTCAAAGGGCAGGATATGGGCCGATATAAAATAGATATGGTTGAACTCCACCTTACGTGTCCGGTCTAAGATGATATAGCCCTTGACCGGCTTTGCCCGTATCAGCTTCTTTAGGCCGACCAGGATACAGACCGGCTGCTCCAGGCCCAGCATGCGGACCGGCCTCTTTACCGGGACATCCAAAAGCTCCCGGCAGACGGACGCGTCCATCCCGATCCCTGCGCTGACCGCGAACCTGCGGTGCTCCGCCCTGCTCCCCAAGGTCAGCACGCCATAATCTAAAAGACGGTAAGATCTGGACGCCAGCACCCGCTTCAGCCCCTCTTTCGGCGTCATGGGCAGCTTAAGGCTCCTTGCAAGGTCATTATTGCGGCCCGCCGCGATATAACCTAAGGTGATCTTGCCGCCAAAAGCCAGGCCATCCAGGACCTCGTTCAAAGTCCCGCCTCCGCCCACGATCACGATCGACTTCGGCTCCCGGCTCCCCTCCGTGATCGTCCGGGCAAAACGCCTAGCGTCCCCCGGTCTGGCTGTGAGATAGCTCTCATACTCTACCTTCCCCCTCTTCAGCGCTCTTTCTAATCTGATCCATATCTTCGCGCCCCCTCCATAGTGCGAATATGGGTTCACTATAAAAAAAACCATCAAAAGCCTCCTAAGCTACAACCCCACATTACATATACGTTGCTATTATAGCACAAAATCATAAAAAAGCGAGATATTCCCTACAGTTTTTCCTGCGTTCCTTTCCCGCATGGCCGCTGTCCACTCCCACACCGCTCGCCGGATCGGTCGGGCCAGGAGCCAGGATCCGAAAAAAAACATCAAAAAAGTGTTGACGATCTCGACAATGCGAGTTATACTGTGAAAGCGGTCGCGATAAGGCAGGGAGCTGGAGAGCAGAGCCCCAAAGCGTACGTGTCATGGGGTCTTAGCTCAGCTGGGAGAGCATCTGCCTTACAAGCAGAGGGTCACAGGT
>CAJUFE010000075.1 GCA_910585635.1 uncultured Lachnospiraceae bacterium
TCGTGAAAGACCTCGCTAAGCGCCGACGTTCCGCTAGGGTCCCGTTACATGCTATCCCCCTCCCGCCGCTACGTTATCGGCATACATCTTAAAAAAGGTGTAATTTGTAAGCGAGGCGGACCAGGCGGCGGCCGGCGGGCATGTCGTAGAGCTCCAGTTCGTCCACAACGCCAAACTTCAGCAGGCATACGCCGTAGACGGCCACGGCGGCCAGCACGGCGGCCAGCACCTGGAGGGCCAGCCAGAGACGGCCGGCGGGGATGATCTGGGCGATAAGGGAGGAGACGCCGAAGGCGGCTCCGCCCATGATCAGGGCGCATAATGTGGGCAGGAGGAAGGTCTTTCTCCACTCCTGACGGTAATGCAGGTATTTGCGGATGGCCAGACCGTTCAGGATGCACATGATCAGCGCGAAAAGGATGTTGGAGAAGATCACCGCGTAGATCCCCCACTCCAGCACGTAGAGCATCAAGATCAGGACCACCACATGGATGGCGAGGGCGATCGCCGAGTTCTGCAGCGGGGTGTCCATATGATCGATCCCCTGGAGGATGGCATTGGTCACCGTGGACAGGGAATAGAAGGCTACCGCCGAGGCACCGGCCATAGTGATCTGGACCAGCAGGTCCCCGCTCTTGCTGGGAAATAAAAGCTGGTCGATCGGGGCGGCAAGGACCGTCAGGCCCACGGTAGCCGGTATGGCGATCAGCATGGAGAAGCGGATCGCCGTGCTCACCTTATCCAGCACCTGCCGCTTATCCCGGCTGGCCATGGCCCTGGACAGGGAGGGGATCAGGGAGGAGGACAGGGCATTGGCGATCGCCACCGGGATCATGAACAGGGTGTGGTATTTCCCGAAGATCCCCCACTGAGAGGCGATCACCTCCTCCTGACCCAGATAGGCCATCCCCTGACCGAAGAAGAAATTATCCAGCACAGAGCTGATATTGTAGACCGTGCTGCTAAGGACGATCGGCAGGATGGTCATGGTCAGGCTCAAGGCCAGCCTGCCGTACCCCTCCACCACACGGGAGGTATCCCGGCGGCACTGCCGCCTAAGGGTCCTCCGGTAGACCAGCATGATGAACAGGCAGAACAAAAAGGCTGCCAGGGCCCCGGCTCCTGTCCCGATGGTCCCGCCAGCCGCCCCGTAGGCATAGGCATACGCTGTCCCGCCCTGGGCCAGATCCACCTCCATACCCTTTTTAAAAAGGAACCAGGCCGCTCCGATGCTGACCGCGGCGTTCACTACCTGCTCCAAGATCTGGGACACGGCTGTGGGCAGCATGGTCCCTGTCCCCTGGAAATAGCCCCGCAGCACGCCCAAGAAGGCCATGACCCAGATCGTGGGCGCCAGGGTCCGCAGGGCATAGCTGGAATAGGGCATCTTCATGGCCTGGGCAAAAAAGTCTGCCCCAAACCATATAGCCATAGCCGCGATGCCGCCGATCACCGCCGCATAGATCAGGGAAGCCTTTAAGATCCGCACAGAGCTCCGGTAACGGCCCCTGGCGATCCGGATGGACACCATCTTGGAGACAGCCGTGGGAAGGCTGTAGGAGGATACGATCAAAAGGATGGAATAGATGCTGAAGGCCGAGGTGTAATAGCCATTTCCCTCGTCCCCGATGATCCCGATGAGGGGGATCCGATAGACCAGGCCGATCAGGCGCACGATGATCCCGGCCGCCGCCAGGATGCTCCCCTGGACCACGAAGTTCCCGCCTTTTGCCTTATCCCGGCTCTTTTTCTTACCTGGTCCCCGACCAGGACCTTTGCTGTTATTCTCCATAGATCTCCAGTTTATCCTTATCCACAGCGCTGACAATGCAGACCCAGGTCTTTCCCTGGTTCAGGACGATCTCCTCTCCATCCGGGCCATAGTAATGGGTAACGCCAAATTCTCCGTCCTTCTCCCACAGGATCGGGATCCCTTTCCCATTGGTAAAGAAATACCCATTCTCACCGGATGTATGTACATTGATGTTCAGATAGGCGGTAGAGGCATAATGGCCGGTCTGGCAATATTGGATGATCAGGTTCTTCACCGCGATCGGCCCTTCATCGCCTTTATGGACATCGTTGTATTGATAGCGATGGTACAGCCCATCCGTCTCGTCATAGACAAAGGCCGGCTGGTTCATCACATACCCGGGGAGCACCCGCACAGCGTCCACCGCCTCCGGGATATCGCCCAGATCGTAAGTCTCTGCCGCGAACTGATAATGCCCGTGATAGTCCGGATCATACTCTGTGGAGTAGCCCAGGGTCTCGATCGCCTTTTTCAAGCGGTCCCCGCTGGTATAGGCGTTATGGGGAGCCTTCCGGTCGCTGGAGCGGTAAAAGGCCGTGCCGCCGATCCCGTCGATGCCATTGATATTGTCCACATTTTTTAAGTAAGGCACGGCAAAGGTGCTCTGGCCGTAGTGGGAATAGATCGCGTCAAATTCTCTGGCAAAATAGGTGTAATAGGTCCTGCAGCTCCTGGTAGAGCCGATCCGCTCCAGATCGTCATAGTCCTCGATGATGGCCATATACCGGTTCATGGTCCCCTCCACATTCGCCTCGTAGACCACGCCGGCCCGGTTGATGCCGTACTGGGGCAGAGATTCCTTGTCATTGCTCATCATGGTGGCCACGGGACGCCGGTTGCCCACCGCCTCATCCACCCATCCTCCCGTCAGGTAGCTGCGCACCTTCCCGTCCACTGCCTTGCGGTCCGACAGGTCCAGCAGCTGGATCCCTTCCGGCTCGCCCTCAGTCTCCGGCTCCGTCTGGGCCTCTGTACTCTCCCGTTGGATCACGATCGGCGCCGTGGTCGTCGACTCTGTCTGGGCCACTGTAGCGGCTGCCTCCTCTTCCTTTCTTCCGCAGCCCGTGAGCAGGATGCTAAGAAGGAGGAGGGCCAGGAGCGCGGCACCCATCATGCCTCTTAAGCCCATACACGTCTCAACCGCGCCCTTCTTGGCCGCGGCCCTATGGCTCTTATCCCTTTTGGTCCCAACCTTCCTGCTCTCGTCCTTCTTTACGCTGTCTGTCCTCATCTCATGTACCCCCTGTCCACTCTCATCTCTTGTACCCCTTTGACAAAAGGATCTCCCTTTGTCTCTCTTCCATCTCTTCCCGCTCCCCCTCCTCCATGTGGTCATAGCCGCAGAGGTGGAGCATGCTGTGGGCCACCAAAAAGGCCAGCTCCCTGGTCTGGGAATGTCCGTAGCTCTCTGCCTGCTCCCGGATCTTGTCCACGGAAAGGATGATATCCCCCAGCATCAGCTCCCCGGTCTCCGGGTTAAAGCAGTCTGCATAATCCTCTTCTGCGTGGGAAAAGTCGGAGGGCTGCTCAAATTCCAGCATGGGGAAGGACAGGACATCCGTAGGGCGGTCGATCTGCCGGTAGTCCCGGTTCAGGCGGCAGATCTCCATATCATCGGTCAGGATGATGTTCACCTCGGCCTCATAGGGGCATTTCTCGTAGTCCAGGGAGGCCAGGACGATATCCCGGATGACCTCCTGATAGGGGAGGTCCAGGGGTGCGCCGGCTTCTTGGTCGATATTGATCGTCATCGTGTATCATATCCTCTCTTTTGTGCTATATGTCCGCTCCGGCAGGGGCATGTAGAAAAGCCCTCTTTCAGTCCCAGACGGTCTTGAGCTGATCCCGGTCCCGTAGTCAGTGTTCTGGCCGTCTCCTCCTGTCTCCGGTGCGGCTGCTCTTTGTCTCGTAGTCTTCATAGGCCTGTACGATCTTCTGGACCAGGGGGTGGCGGACCACATCGCTGCTGGTCAGGTAGCAGAAGCCGATATCGTCGATCTTCTTCAGTACCTTAAGGGCCGTGTCCAGGCCGCTTACGGCGCCTGCGGGAAGGTCCTTCTGGGTCTGGTCGCCGGTGATGATGACCTTGGAGCCGAAGCCGATGCGGGTCAGGAACATCTTCATCTGGGCGGGGGTGGTGTTCTGGGCCTCGTCCAGGATGATGTAGGCGTTATCTAAGGTCCTGCCCCGCATATAGGCTAAGGGAGCCACCTCGATCAGGCCTTTTTCGGAATTGTGGAGGTAGCTCTCCGCACCCATGATCTGGTACAGGGCGTCGTAGAGAGGGCGCAGGTAGGGATCGATCTTGCTCTGTAAGTCGCCGGGCAGAAAGCCCAGCTTCTCCCCGGCCTCGATCGCGGGGCGGGTCAGGATGATCCTGGCCACATCGCCGTTCTTAAAAGCCTGGATCGCCATGGCCATGGCCAGATAGGTCTTGCCTGTCCCGGCTGGTCCGATCCCGAATACGATCATCTTCTCCCGTATGGCGTCCACGTACTGCTTCTGCCCCATGGTCTTTGGTTTGACCGGCCTGCCGGAGATCGTACGGCAGATGATATCTTTATCGATCTCCACGATCTGGTGATCGTCTCCTGTAACGGATAAGAAAAGAGCGTGATCTACGTTCTGGGCTGTGATCGTATTCCCCCGCCTGGAAAGCTCGATCAGGTTGCTGAACACGCTCTTCGCTCGCTGCACCATCTCCTCCGGGCCGATGATCTTCAAGGCGCCGTCCCGGTCCACCATGGTGACATGGAGGCTCCTCTCGATCTTTTTTAAGTTTACGTCAAACTGGCCGCACACATTCTTCTCATGCTCAGCGGGGATGTCGATCATATTCTCCATTATGCTCATATCCTATATCTTCCGTCTCCTTCTGCTCTGTGATAGGTCGGACCTGGGTGACAGGCTCCATGGTCAGGATCGTCCCTGTGAGCCTGCATGCAGATCCATCCTCTAGTATTTTAACATTATTTTCGATTATTTGTACCCCCTTTTCACTTAAATTTTTAACAAGTTCCTGATAGATCCCCTCCGATACCTGCTCCAGCTCCTCTTTTGTATAAAAAGCCTCGTGATAGTCCACCTCTCTGCCTCGGATCCGCCCCCAATAGAAGGGCAAAAAGAAGGATCCGGACAGCCTGGCCTGCCGCTCCTCCATCATGTAGATCCACTCTTCCCCCTCCTTTGCCGGCAGGAGGAAGACCGCCACAAGGGGACCTGCCTTTAAAAAAAGCCCTTCCTTGCGCCTGCCGGTCTCCACCTCCACCCGATGGAGCTTAGGGATACTCTGGGAGACGGGATATTCTGTGTAGGCCAGCACATCTGCGTCCGCATGTACATACCGGACCGCTTTCACCTCGCCACTGTCATCAAGGATCGGGATGGTCCCGCTGACCAGGACCTGGCCCGTATCCACGATATCCCCCACCTTGACCTGGGCTTTTCCCTGTCGGACCACCACCCGGCAGACGATCCCCGGCTTTTCGGCCACCAGATCGCAGGGCGCCTCATCCCGCTCAGGGATGTGGGAAAGGACCTCGTTCTCCTTGACCGCGATCAAAAGCCGGGTTCCGGAGATCCGGGCTGCCGCCCAGGTGATCTCGGGAAGCTCATCTCTTAGGTCCGCCTCCAGCTGGTCGCAGTCTATGCCCCCTTTTAGCATCCCGCAGACGATCCCCTTTCCACGCAGGAGGTCATCGATCGTCTCATCCGTATACCTGCGGTTCCCCTCTACCTGGATATCCCAGATAAAGAGGGACAGGAGGTAAAGGAGCAGGAAGAACAGGCCGAAACCGGCTGCAAAGCCCACCCGCTTCCCGTTCCGCCGTAAAAAAAAAGGAAGTCCCACTCTTTTCTGGATCCGCAGCCGGACCTGAGACTTCCTGACAAGGGGACGGATCCTCCGAAACCCGTCCAAGGTCATGTAAAACCCATAGCCGCCGTCCTGATAGGCCAGATCCCAGACCGGGATGTCATTAGCCTTGCAGAGGTTCAAGAACCGTTCCGGCGAATATCCCGTAAGCTTTACCAGCATAAAGCCCTGGAGCCAATGGAGAAGCCTTTCCATCCTGCGCCACCGCCTTTCTATCCCTCCAGCTCTACCCTCTCGATCAGTCCGTTCACCTTCATCTCCCCTTCTGTATAATATTCCACCGTCAGGCCTTTACCCAAGATGTTCAGCTTACAGCTCTTCCCCTGGATCTTCAGCCTTTCGTCCGTAAAGAAAAGGATCGAACGGTAATTTTCTACATAGACCACCCTCCGGCCGATAAGGGATATGATCAGCTCTCCAAGGCATACGTCCATGGGAAGCTTCAAGGCGGCGATCATCTGCTCTTTTTTTTCTCCCATGCCCTTTCGCAACGTAAGATCCCCCTGGCAGCATCCTTAGCACAAGATATGCGGGCCGGGGGGCGGCTAGAACATAAAGGTGATATCCCTTTCGGGGGCCTGCGCATAAAAAGATCCCCGGTCCCAAAGGACCGGGGTGTTCCTAAGCATTAGTTATATTTGCGCTTTCTCGCAGCCTCAGACTTCTTCTTGCGTCTTACGCTGGGCTTCTCGTAATGCTCTCTTTTACGGATCTCCTGCTGGATGCCAGCCTTTGCACAGTTTCTCTTGAACCTGCGTAAAGCGCTGTCAAGACTCTCGTTGTCTTTTACGATCACGTTCGACATAGCTCTTCACCTAACCTCCCCTCCAGTCCAGTATTTGGTGACTGTCTGGCCAGATCCTGTCTTCCTGTACCGCCCGCCCGGACAGTTACTGTCTCTGTGCATAAAACTCCAAATACACAACTGTGTGGGTATATTTTAGCACTGTTGTAATTATAGCATAAATCCAGCGTACGTCAAGAAAAAATCATCCAAAAACTGATGTTTTTTTCATTTTTAGCGGATCTGGCCTTCCAATACCTTTGCCGCTTCTGCCAGAGCCCCGTCTACGCCGCCAGGGTCCTTGCCTCCGGCCTGGGCCATGTTCGGCCTTCCGCCGCCGCCGCCCCCTACCAGTCTGGCGATGCCCTTGATCAGGTTGCCCGCGTGCGCGCCCTTTGCCATAGCGCCCTCTGTAGCCGTAGCCATCAGGTTCACCTTCCCGTCGGTCACGGAAGCCAGGACGATCACGCCTTCCCCCAGCTTTTCCTTCAGCTGGTCGCCAAGGTCCCTTAAGCCGCTCATGTCGGCTCCGTCCACCTTGATCGCCAAAAGCTTCACGCCCTTGACCTCCCGGGTCTGTCCGGCGATATCTCCCACGGAATCCTTCGCCATCTTCGCCCGCAGCTTTTCATTCTCTGCGTGGAGGGCTTTGATCTCCTCCAGCATGGACCCGATCTTCGCCTTTAGATCGGCAGGCGTGGTCCGGGCCAGCTTGGCCGCTTCCAAAAGCTCGGCCTCTTCCTCCTGATAATGATCCATCAGACCCTGGGCGGTCAGCGCCTCGATCCGGCGCACATTGGCCGCGATGCCCGCCTCAGATAGGATCTTAAAGCAGGCGATCTGGCCTGTATCCGCCACATGGGTGCCGCCGCACAGCTCTGTGGAGAAGTCGCCCATGGAGACCACCCGCACCTTCTCGCCGTACTTCTCACCGAAAAGGGCCATGGCGCCGGTCTTTTTCGCTTCCTCAAGGCCCATGACGCGGGTCACCACCGGGAGAGCGGCCCGGATCTCTTCATTGACCATATCCTCTACCTTTTTAAGCTCCTCCGGGGTCATGGCGGAGAAATGGGTAAAGTCAAAACGGAGACGGTCCGGAGATACCAGGGAGCCGGCCTGCTCCACATGGTCGCCCAAGACCGTGCGGAGGGCTTTGTGCAGCAGATGGGTGGCGCTGTGGTTCTTTGCCGTAGCCATACGCCCGGCAGCGTCCGCCTTCGTGGTGACCTCCTGGCCGGTCTGCAGCATCCCCTGGACCATCACGCCCACATGGCCGATCTTGCCGCCCTGGAGCTTGATGGTGTCCTCCACCTTGAACTGCCCTTCCGCGCCTACGATCCATCCTGTATCGCCCTGCTGGCCGCCCATGGTGGCATACAGACTGGTCTCCTCCACGATCACCGTACCCCGCTGCCCGTCGGTCAGCGCCTCCACGATCTCGTCCTCTGTGGTCAGGACCGAGATCTTCGTCCTGTGTTCCAGATCGTCATAGCCCACAAAGGCGGAGGTGATCGCCGGATCGATCGACTGATAGACGGTCACATCGGCGCCCATGTAATTGGTGGTCTTCCGGGCGGCCTTGGCCTTCACCTTCTGCTCCTGCATGGCGGCGGCAAAGCCCTCCTCATCCACCTTGAGCCCCTTCTCCTCCAGGATCTCCCTGGTCAGGTCTACAGGGAAGCCGTAGGTGTCATATAATTTGAACGCGTTCTGGCCGGAAAGGGTGGCGGCGCCCTCCGCCTCCATCTCCCGCTCCATGTCCGCTAAGATCTCCATGCCCTGATCGATGGTCTTGTTGAACTTGTCCTCTTCCTCCGAGAGCACCTTGAAGATCATGGCTTTCTTCTCGTCCAGCTCCGGATAGCCGCCCTTGGACAGCTCGATCACCGTACGGCTCAAGTCCGCCAGGAACTTGCCCTCGATCCCCAGCTTCCTGCCGTGACGGGCCGCCCGGCGCAAAAGACGGCGGAGCACATAGCCCCGGCCCTCGTTGGAGGGCATGATGCCGTCGGAGATCATAAAGGTACAGGATTTGATATGGTCGGTGACGATGCGCAGGGACACATCCGTCTCCTCGTCAGCCTTATACTGCTTGTCCGACAGCTGGCACACCCTCTCTAGGAGAGCCCGGTTGGTGTCCACGGTGAACAGGGAATCATCATCCTGGATCACCACCGCCAGACGCTCCAAGCCCATGCCGGTATCGATGTTCTTATGCTCCAGCTCCGTATAGTTGCCGTGGCCGTCATTATCGAACTGGGTAAAGACGTTGTTCCAGACCTCGATGTAACGGTCGCACTCACAGCCCACCGTACAGCCGGGCTTCCCGCAGCCATACCGCTCTCCCCGGTCGTAGTAGATCTCCGAACAGGGGCCGCAGGGACCGGAGCCATGCTCCCAGAAATTATCCTCCTTGCCGAAGCGGAAGATCCGCTCCGCCGGGACCCCTACCTGCTCATTCCAGATGGCAAAGGCCTCGTCATCCTCCTGGTAGATCGAGGGGTACAGCCGCTCAGGATCTAACTTCACCACACCGGTCAAAAACTCCCAGGACCAGTGGATGGCCTCCGTCTTAAAGTAATCCCCGAAGGAGAAGTTCCCCAGCATCTCAAAAAAGGTGCCGTGACGGTCCGTCTTGCCGATGTTCTCGATATCGCCGGTACGGATACACTTCTGACAGGTGGTCACCCGGGTCCTGGGGGGGATCTCCTGGCCGGTAAAATAAGGCTTTAAAGGCGCCATACCGGAGTTGATCAGCAGCAGGCTGTTATCATTATGAGGGACCAGGGAGAAGCTCTTCATCCGCAGATGGCCCTTGCTCTCGAAAAAGGCCAGGAACGCCTCTCGCAGTTCATTCACCCCAAAAGGGCGGTCTTTATCCAGGCCAGCCTCCTGCCATCCCTTATAGCGGGCGATCGCCTGGTCGTACTTTAGAAAATCCTTATAATCTTCCACCTTAAGCTACCTCCAAACTCATCAGCCCTGTCCCGCGCTTTTTTTGTCCCGATATTTCTTCCCTAAAATGATCCCCAAATAGGCGATCGCGCCAAAACAGATGACTTTGATCCCATAAAATATAAAATTCGCTAAGATGTTAACCATACAAAACTCCTCCTCTAGGATACATGATCATACGCATACTATGATAGCATAGGCAAATTGGATCTTCAAGCATAAAAGTCAAAAAGCCCGCTGAAAACAGCGGGGGCGGTCACTGTCCACTCCTACGCCAAGGAGTCTTATTGCATAGATATGTCATGAGGGGGCCGCTCCGGGAGGGGCATGTCACAACAGGACGCGCTCTCGCTCCGACCGGAACGTAGCGGATGCTAGGCTCGAAAAGACCTCGCCAAGCACCGACGTTCCGCTAGGGTCCTTTATGTGACATGCCCCTCCCTCCGCTACTTTATGGGTACCCTTCGGTCATACGGAACGCCCAAACACCTATCGGTACAGGTCCACCAGCTCGTAGACCCGCTCCCGGGTCGAGGCGGCTATGGAGGCGGTGTACTCCACATTTTCCATGGAGCCGCTGTTCTTTCTGGAGGCTTCCTGGGCTGCGATATCCCGCTCGATGATCCAGGTCTGCTGCTCCTCTCTGAGGGCGTCGCCTGCCTCCTCATCCAGAGAGGAGATCAGGAGGGAATAGACTGCCTCCAGCTCGCGTTCCCAGATCCGCTGCTCTGTCTTCGCCGCGGACTTGACGGACTGGACCGTGTTCTCTGTCTCCGCGCTGCGCATCCGCTGGATCTGGGCGTCCAGCTCAGGGAGACGGTACAGATAGGCCTCCAGCTTGACGCGGTAATCCTCTGCGGTATCCGCAGCTCCCTCTGTCAGGACCGCCTCTTCTTCCACTTTTTCCTCAGCTGCGGCGCCAGGGCTCCCGGCTGTGAGCGCAGGCGTACCCATGGAAGCCTGGGACGACGCAGCGCCTCCCATCCCCTGGGCAAGGCTATCCTGGAGCTGGGCATCCGCCACGCCAGAGAGCGGGGCGCTCCCGGCTGTATCGCTCCCTTGGAGACCTGCGGCCTTCCTGGCGCTCCCGTCTGCCCCGGCGGCATCATCGGCCGCGGTATCCGGCCCGGCGCTCACGGTATCCCCGGTATCCATCCCGGCTGCGCTGCCCGGCCCGCCATCCGGCCCCGGCAGGGCCTCCTGTCCCGGATCTGTGGCTGCCGCCATGGCGGGTTCATCGCCGTTCTTTGCTGTCTGTCCGGCCCCGGCGGCGGCCTGCCTTCTGTCTGCCGTACCGGCTCCGGCCACAGCAGAAAAAGGCAGGGCTCCTTCTGCCTCCATCGGCTCCTCTTCTGCCTCTTCCAGCGCCCCCTCCTCTCCCGGCTGGGCCAGACCTGCCATATCCATCTGCGTGCGCTTATTGGAAACATATGCATCTGTGAACTTCGTGATCCCCATCCCGGTGACGACGATCCCCAGGATCACCGCCCATATCTTAAGCTCTCGTCTCATAAGATTAAGATAGCACAAAGTCCGGGGAAAAGGAATAGCAAAAAGGAAGACGTAATATTTTGTAAACTTTCCTTAAGATAGACAGCCCGGATCCTCCTCCAGACGGTCCCCGTCCGCCGCCGAGGTGGCCAGCTTATCGCACCGCTCATTCTGGGGATGGCCCGCATGGCCCTTTACCCAGATGAAGGTGACCTGGTGTGGCTCCTTGGCTTTTAAGAGCCGCTTCCAGAGGTCCACGTTCTTCACCGGCCCGCTCCTGCCCCGCTGCCAGTCCTTGGCCACCCAGTTCTCGATCCAGTGCTGGTTAAAAGCATCCACCAGATACTTCGAATCGGAATACAGCTCGACCTGACAGGGACGGGTGAGAGCCTCCAGACCCATGATCGCCGCCAAAAGCTCCATCCGGTTATTGGTTGTCCGCTTAAAGCCCCCAGAGAGCGTCTTCTCATGGAGCTCCCCTCTCTGGTCTACAAAATGCAGGATAGTCCCGTAGCCCCCCGGTCCGTCCGGGTTGCCTCTGGCAGAACCATCCGTGTAGATCTGTACCTTTCCCATGGGTTTTCTCTTCCTTTCTGTCCTTACTGTGAGAGCCGCCGGACAGGCGGCCTGCGTTCAGGTATGCCAAGTGCGCCCGCCGGTCTTTTCTGTGTGGCGGTGCGGCCGTTGCCGGGGGCATGAAGGTTTACTGTGAGAGTCCTGCCGCCAGATCCCTGAACGATCAGATGATGATGCAGATCATCCCCCCGTTGCTGTCATTGATGATCTTCTGCATGGTGTCCTGGAGCTTTAGCTGGCTCTCGTCGGTGAGCTGGGAGATCTTGGCGTGGATCCCGTCCCCTACGATCTGTTCGATGGATTTCCCGAAGATATTCGCATCCCAGATCCCGTCCTGGTCCTCCCTGGCACATTCCTTGATGTAGGTGATCAGGTCCTGGGCCTGCTGCTCGCTGCCCACGATCGGCGCGATCTCTGTCTGGATCTGGGCCTTGATCATATGGATCGAGGGCGCTTCCGCCTTGATCTTCACACCGTATTTGTTCCCGTGACGGATGACCTGAGGCTCATCCAGCAAGATCTCCGAGCGGTCCGGGGTGACGGCGCCATAGCCCTTGAGCCGCACCTGGCTCACCGCGTCCTGCACCTTCTCGTATTCTCGCTGCATCTTGGATAAGTTCTCCAGGGTCTGCATCAGCTGGTACTCCCCTTCGATGGGAAGACCGGTGAAATCACTGAGGATCTGGTAGTAGCAGTCGTCCCCCATCACCACGTTCATGGATACCCGTCCGCTGGCCATATCCAGCTGATCCAGCCGCATCTCCCGCATATGGTCTGTCTGGATCCCTTCCCCGCAGCCAGCGGCGTCCTTCATCTGATCCACCCGGCTCAGCACCTGCTTTGCCGCCTCCACCACCTGGGCCTTCACCGGGTGGGTGCTGGGCAGGATCTCCAGCCATTTGGGGATGGAGAAGTCCAGGCGCACCACAGGAAATTCCATCAGCACCTTTTCCAGGATGTGGTACACGTCCTCTTTCTTCAGCTGCTCACAGTTCACCGGCATCACCGTGACCCCATATTCCTCCTCCATGGCCTCCGCCAGTGCCGTGGTCTCATCGGAATAAGGCCGCACGGAGTTCAAGAGCACGATAAAGGGCTTGTGGAGAGCTTTAAGCTCATCGATGGCGGTCTGCTCCGCCGCTATGTAGTTTGGCCGCTTCAGGTCCCCGAAGGAGCCGTCACAGGTCACCACCACCCCGATGGTGGAATGGTCCGTGATCACCTTCCGCGTGCCGATCTCCGCCGCCTTGGTGAAGGGGATCTCCGTCTCGGACCATGGGGTCTTCACCATCCGCTCCGCGTCATTTTCGATGTGGCCCGCCGCCCCGTCCACCATAAAGCCCACGCAGTCGATCAGCCGCACCTTCACCGAGATCCCGTCCCCCAGCTGGACCTGGGCCGCGTCCTTGGGGATGAACTTAGGCTCCGTGGTCATCACCGTCTTTCCGGCGGCGCTCTGGGGGAGCTCATCCCGGCTTAAGTTCCGGCTGTTCTCATCCTCCATGAAGGGCAGCACCAAAAGCTCCATGAACCGCTTGATAAAGGTGGATTTTCCCGTCCGGACAGGCCCCACCACACCCAGATAGATCTCGCCCTTGGTCCGGGCTTCCATATCCCTGTATACATGAAAATCGGCCATAAAAATACCCCCTTGCTATGCTGATACCAATATATGCAAGGAGGTATCCTTTCATGCGAGCTCTTTACTTTGAATGTCCTGCCGCCGACCAAGCAGCCTGGATCTAGATATGCCAAGTGCGCCCGCCAGCCTTTTCTGTGTGGTGGCGCGTCCGCTGCCGGGCGCATGGAGGTCCACCTTGGATGTCTTTCACTCGCTCAGGTACGCCTTCTTCACCGACTCGTCGTCCATCAGCTCCCTGGCGTCGCCGGACAGGACGATGTTGCCGGTCTCCAGCACGTAGGCCCGGTTTGCGATAGAAAGGGCTTTCTTCGCGTTCTGCTCCACCAAAAGGACTGTGGTGCCGTCCCCGTTGATCTTCTGGATGATGTCAAAGATCTCATTGACATAGATCGGGGAAAGGCCCATAGAGGGCTCGTCCATGAGGATCAGCTTGGGGTGGCTCATCAGCGCCCGGCCCATGGCCAGCATCTGCTGTTCGCCGCCGGAAAGGGTGCCGGCCAGCTGGTCCTTCCTTTCCTCCAGCCTAGGGAAGCGGCCGTAGATCACCTTCAAGGTCTCCTCCAGCTCCTGCTTATCCTTCCGGGTATAGGCGCCCAGCTTTAAGTTCTGCAGGACCGACAGCTGGGCAAAGACCCGGCGTCCCTCCGGCACATGGGCGATCCCCATGGGGACCAGCTTATGGCCCGGCAGCTTGGTGATGTCCTTCCCATCATAGAGGATCTTCCCCGCCTTAGAGGGGATGAGCCCGGTGATGGTCTGGAGCGTGGTGGTCTTTCCGGCGCCGTTAGCGCCGATCAGCGCGATGATCTCCCCCTGCTCCACAGAAAAGGAGATCCCCTTGATCGCCTGGATCACGCCGTAATACACCTCCAGGCCTGTTACTTCCAGTAATGCCATCTCTCTCCTCCTCTGTCATTCGCCAAGGTATGCTTTGATCACCTGGGGATCGTTCAGCACGTCCGATGTATCGCCCTCGGTCAGCACCTGGCCGAAGTTTAAGACGGTCAGCCTCTCACAGATCCCGGATACCAGCTTCATGTCATGCTCGATCAGCAGGATCATCAGGCCGAAATGCTCCCGCACAAAGCGGATGGTATCCATCAGCTCCTTCGTCTCGTTAGGGTTCATCCCGGCTGCCGGCTCATCCAGCAAAAGGAGCTTGGGCTCCGTGGCCAGGGCCCTGGCGATCTCCAGCTTCCTCTGTTTCCCATAAGGAAGGTTGGAGGCTTTATAGTCCGCCTCTTTATCCAGATCGAAGACCTTAAGGAGCTCCATGGCCCGCTCATCCATCTCCTTCTCCACCTTGAAAAAGCGGGGAGCCCGCAGGATCCCCTCCAGAGTGGAATAGGGATGATGGTTATGGAGCCCTACCTTTACATTATCTAAAACGGACATATCCTTGAACAGACGGATGTTCTGGAAGGTCCTGGCCACACCGGCCTGGTTGATGTCGATCGTCCTCTTACCGGTGATGTTCACCCCATCCAGGAGGATGCTGCCGGCATCCGGCTTATATACGCCGGTCAACAGGTTGAAGACGGTGGTCTTTCCGGCGCCGTTAGGCCCGATCAGCCCATAGAGCTGCCCGCTCTCGATGTCCACATGGAAATCGTCCACCGCTTTTAAGCCCCCAAAAGAGATGCTCAAACTCTTTACTTCCAGCATCGTCGCCATCTAAGCCGCCTCCTTTTTATCTTTCTTCTTGAAGTTTTCCAGGAAACGCTCCCGCAGCTCCACTGCCTTGGGCGCAGAGTTAAAGAGCATCATGGCGATCAGGACGATCGCGTAGATCAGCATCCGGTAATTGTTAAGGCCCCTCAGGAGCTCCGGCAGCGCCGTCAGGATCACCGCCGCGATGATGGAGCCGCGGATGTTCCCGATACCGCCCAGCACCACGAACACTAAGATCATGATGGACATGTTATAGCCGAAGTTCTTTGTGGTGGCCGCCAGACTGGATAGGTTGTGGGCATAGAGGACCCCGGCCACGCCGGCGATGGAGGCGGAGATCGTAAAGGCTAAGAGCTTGTACTTGGTGATGTTGATGCCCACGGATTCCGCCGCGATCCGGTTATCGCGGATCGCCATGATCGCCCGCCCGGTCCTGGAACCGATCAGGTTCAGGATGATGAACAAGGCGATCAGCACCAGGATGATCCCGATGGTAAAGGTGGCGGCCTTAGGCGTGCCGGTGATGCCCTGCGCGCCCTTGATGATCACCTCTCCGTCTGCCTCCAACCCTAAGGAAGCCACATCCTTCATAGAAAAATGGATCCCCCGGCTGTCCTTTCCTACATAGAACACATTGATCAGGTTCTTGATGATCTCACCGAAGGCCAGGGTGACGATCGCCAGATAATCCCCCTTCAGCCGGAGCACCGGGATCCCGATCAGGATGCCGAAGACTGCCGCCGCTGCCGCCCCCACAAAAAGGGCGAAGGTAAAGCGCAGCCCCACACTGGGGATCACATCCGCCATGGCTTTCGTAAAGAAAGCGCCGGAAAAAGCGCCCACGCACATGAACCCGGCATGGCCCAGGCTCAGCTCGCCTAAGATGCCTACCGTCAGGTTCAGGGAGACCGCTAAGATCACATAGGTGCAGATCGGGACCAGAAGACCGTTCAGCAGGCTGGTCATCTGACCGGCCATGCTCCAGAGCTGGATGAACACCCAAAAGGCGATCACGATCGCATATGTGAGGAGATTTTGTAATGTGGTCTTTTTCTTTAAGCTTTTCATCTTCCGCACCTACACTTTCTCGTGGATCTTCTTGCCTAAGATCCCTGTGGGACGTACCAGGAGTACGATGATCAATACTGAAAATACGATCGCGTCCGAAAGCTGGGAAGAGATGTAAGCCTTCGAAAGGTTCTCGATCACGCCCAGGACGATCCCGCCGATCATAGCCCCCGGTATGGAACCGATGCCGCCGAAGACAGCCGCCACGAAAGCCTTGATGCCGGGCATGGAGCCGGTATAGGGGGTCAGGGACGGATAGGCCGAGCACAAAAGGACGCCGGCGATCGCCGCTAATGCGGAGCCGATGGCGAAGGTCACCGCGATCGTCCTGTTCACATCGATCCCCATCAGGGTAGCCGCCCCCTTATCCTCGGACACGGCCAGCATAGCCTGCCCCATCTTCGTCCTGTTGATGAAGGTGGTCAGGGCGATCATGATCACGATACAGGAGACGATCGTGACGATGGTGACCCCGGAGATCGACAGCTGTCCCTCTGCCAGCTTTAAAGCCGGCACCTCCACAACGGAGGTGAACTGCTTGGAATTGGACCCGAAGATCAGGAGGGCTACGTTCTGCAGCAGATAGCTGACACCGATTGCCGTGATCAGGACCGCTAAAGGTGAGGCGCCGCGAAGAGGCTTATAAGCGACCCGCTCAATGGTCACGCCCAATATCGTACATACAGCCACCGCCGCCAGTACACCCACGATGGGGTCCCCGCCCATCGTGCTGACCACAGTGAACGTGGTAAAGCCGCCCACCATGATGATATCCCCGTGGGCAAAGTTCAGCATTTTCGCGATCCCGTACACCATGGTATATCCAAGGGCGATGATCGCATAGATACTCCCAAGGCTGATCCCATTGATCAAATAAGATAGGAAACTCATAAACACACCTCTTTTGCATGCCGGTCAACTTTTACGGTCCGGCGTGTGGACGCTCCCACGCCCTTTGCCGGATATTTTGAAAACAGAGGGCTGTCGCAGGGACAACCCTCTGTTGGGCTCGATGTGATGTTCAGCTCGTGGGCATGACCCGATATCGGCTGCCGCTGCTTACTGCATCTCGTACTTTCCGCCTACGATCTTCACAGCCTTCGGATCCTTGTTGGGCTCGCCTGCCTCGTTCCAGGTGGTGCCTGTGCCGGTCAGACCGTCGATCGTGATCTGGGTCATCGCCGGGACCATGGCGTCACAGATCGCGGAAGCATCCATATCCGGTGTGATGCCGGCTGTCTTAGCAGCTTCAGCCACCGCATAGACCGCATCATAGGAATCGGCCGCGAACTGGTTCGGGATCTCGCCGTAAGCCGCTTCATACTTGCTGGTGAAGTCCTTCGCATCCTCCGCGTCAGCCGCGAAGGGGGTCAGGAGCATAACGCCCTCTGCCAGAGAGGTATCAAAATTCTTTACGGACAGGATGCCGTCCATACCGTCCACGCCAAAGAAGATGGGGCTGAACTCTTTATCGGCAGCCTGCTTTAAGATGATGGAAGCCTCCTGATAATAGATGGGCAGGAACACAAGCTCAGCGCCTGCCTCCTTTGCCTTATCCAGCTGGACGGAAAAATCGGTCTTGCTGTCTGCGGTGAAGGCTTCGCTGGCTACGATCTCGATCCCCTGTGCGGGAGCCTCTGCCACGAAGGTCTCACGGATACCGTCCGAATAGACGCTGGAGCTGTCATAGATGATCGCCACCTTGGTAGCCATCTTGTTCTCGCCGATGTACTGTGCGGATGCCGTACCCTGATCTGGATCGGAGAAGCACACACGGAAAGCGTTGGGGTTCGCCACACACTCTACCGCAGAACCGGAGGGGGTGATCTGGAACATATTGTCGTTCATGGTCTCTGCCGCCACCGCGATACAAGCGCCGGATGTGGTGGTACCCACCAGCATCTGCATGCCCCAGTCCTTCAAGGTATTGTATGCGTTCACGCTCTTCTCGGGATCGGCCTCGTCATCCTGGGCCTGGATCTCGATCATCGCGCCGTTGATGCCGCCTGCCGCATTGATCTCCTCTGCCGCGATCTCAGCGCCGTGCTGTACGGCCAGACCATAGGCTGCCGCGTCGCCGGTCAGCGGTCCGATCACGCCGATCTTATAGCTGCCGCCCTCTGCGGAAGGCTCTGCCGCCTGGGTCTCTCCTCCATCCTCTGCTCCTGCTCCCTGCTCTGCCGCCGCAGTGGTATCTACCGCCGCTGCGGTCGTCTCAGCGGTCCCTGAAGGACTGCCGCCGCACGCTGCCAGAGAACCGGCCATGGCTACTGCTAAGCCAAGACTCACTACTCTTTTCATAATCGTTACCTCCTCTATTTTGCCTTTATGGATTTGCCGCGTTAAAACGGTGTATCACATAAAGCTTTCATCATTATAATTTTTTCATGGGGACTTGTCAACAGTTTTTGTGGGGGATCCGGCATTGTTATGGCAAAAAGTCCGCTCCGGGAGGGACCTGTCACAACGTCACCGCGCTCTCGCTCCGAGAAGAA
>CAJUFE010000076.1 GCA_910585635.1 uncultured Lachnospiraceae bacterium
TCACGAGCCTAGTACCGCTGCGTTTTTCTCGGAGCGAGAGCGCGGTGACGTTGTGCCAGGTCCCTCCCGGAGCGGACCTTTGGCAACCCTTGGCCAACCTGCGAAAAAACCATTGCATTTTCCCACTTCCTATGCTATACTGACCCTGTTGTCTATCTGAACGAAGGTGATCTTCGTTCCAACGCGGTCGGAAACCGCAAAAATAGCAGAAGAGGTGAAGAAGATGAGGGAAGGGATCCATCCAAATTATTATCAGGCAAAGGTTGTCTGCAACTGTGGGAATGAATTTGTGACCGGTTCTACCAAGAAGGATATCCATGTGGAGGTCTGCTCCAAGTGCCATCCGTTCTACACGGGTCAGCAGAAGGCTGCGGCGGCTCGCGGACGTATCGATAAGTTCAACCGGAAGTATGGCATCAAGGCTCAGTAGAGCGATCATAAGGGATGTAGATAAAGCGTGCTCTTTTGCTGCGTACACAGCATAGGAAGAGGACGCTTTTTTTACCTGACAAGGAGGTTTTGATGAGATATTCAGGCATCGGCGGGCAGGCGGTCATCGAAGGGATCATGATGAAGAACAAGGATGACTATGCCACGGCGGTCCGCAGGCCGGACGGAGAGATCGAAGTGATGAAGGATACCTATGTGAGCTTAACGGAAAAGGTCAAGCTTTTTTCCCTGCCCTTCGTCCGGGGGATCTTCAGCTTTGCAGATTCCATGATCTTAGGGATGCGGACCCTGACCTGGTCGGCTGGTTTTTTTGAAGATGACGAGGAGAGTGAGCCGGGAAAGCTGGAGCTCTGGCTGGATAAGGTGTTCGGGGAGAAGGTGGAAACGGCGCTCATGAGCCTGGTCATGGTCTTTTCTGTGGTCATGGCGATCGGGATCTTCATGGTGCTGCCCCTGCTCCTGGCGAACATTTTCCGCCGCTTTATCCTTTCCGATACCGTGATGGCGATCCTGGAAGGCGTCCTGCGGATCGGGATCTTTATCGCCTATATCAAGGTGATCTCCAGGATGGAGGATATCCGGCGCACCTTCATGTACCACGGAGCGGAGCATAAATGCATCAACTGCATCGAGCACGGGCTGGCGCTGAACGTGGAGAACGTGCGGGCCAGCTCCAAGGAGCATAAACGCTGCGGCACCAGCTTTCTGCTGATCGTGATGGTGATCAGCATCCTGTTCTTTATGGTGATCCGGGTGCATACGGTATGGCTGGGGATCCTGAGCCGCATCCTGCTGATCCCGGTGATCGCCGGGGTCTCCTATGAATTCCTGCGGCTGGCCGGGCGCAGCGATAACAAGCTGGTGGATGCCCTCAGCCGCCCGGGCATGTGGATGCAGGGGCTGACCACGAAGGAGCCGGACGACTCCATGATCTTGGTGGCGATCCGTGCGGTGGAGGCCGTCTTTGACTGGAAGAGCTACCTGACGGAGAACTTCCCGGGCTGGGAGGAGAAACAGGGATGAAGCAGACGCTGCAGAGCCTTTTGACCGGCGGACGGAGGCTTTTGGAAGGGGCGAAGGTCCCAGAGCCGGAGCTGGACGCCAAGTATCTGCTGCTGGAAGCCTTTCGGACAGATCCGGTCCATTTTTTGATGGACCGCTGTAGAGAGCTGCCGGAGGATGAGCGGATCTTGGAGATGGCAGAACGCTACCGCCAGATGATCCAGATGCGGATGCGGCGGATCCCCCTCCAGCAGATCTTAGGGACCCAGGCGTTCATGGGGCTCACCTTTTTTGTGGACCGCCATGTGCTGGTGCCACGGCAGGATACGGAGGCCCTGGTGGAGCTGGTCTTAAAGGAGCATCCAGGCGACGGGGAGGCAGTATTGGACCTTTGTACCGGTTCCGGCTGTATCGCGATCAGCCTGGCGCTCTTGGGGCGCTATGGGAAGGTGGTGGGCGTGGACCTGTCGCCGAAGGCGCTCAAGGTGGCGGCTAGGAATCGCGGACAGCTATTGCAGCAGGAGCAGGCTGAGTGGCGGGAGCAGACCGTGTGGCAGGAGCAGGCAGAGCGGCGGGAGCAGACCGGGCGGCAAGAACAGGCTGAGCGGTGGGAGCAGACCGGACGGCAAGAACAGGCAGAGCAGCGGGAGCAGACCGGGCGGCAGGAGCAGGCAGAGCGGCGGGAGCAGACCGGGCGGCAAGAACAGGCGGAGCGGCGGCAGCAGCCCGGCAGGCGGGCCTGTCCGGTAGAGCTGCTGGAAGGGGACCTGTTCTCGCCCTTTGCGCCAGGTCGGGATGTTTTCGATATCCTCACGGCGAACCCGCCTTATATCCCCACCCAGGTGATCGAAGGCCTAGAGCCGGAGGTGAAGGACCATGAGCCGCGGATGGCCTTGGACGGCAGCGAGGACGGTCTGGCCTTTTACCGGCGGATCGCGTCCGAGAGCGGGGCGTATCTGGACAAAGGGGCGGCAGTTTATCTGGAGATCGGCTATGACCAGGGCGCTGCGGTGTGTCAGATCTTGGAACGGGCCGGATTTACGGAACTGCGTGTTGTAAAGGATGCAGCCGGGAATGACCGGGTGGCGGCAGCACGGTGGCTGGGTGAAAGCGCTTTATGACGGGGAACATGGCCCAAGTGCCAGAAAGCGGGTCCTGGGCTCCCGGAAAGCGGGGGCATGTCCTTAGAAGAGGGAACCTTGGCGTGAGGAAGAGGCTTGCCATCAGGACAGAGAGGGCGATCGGAGGGCATCGCCAGTGGGGATAGATAAAGGAGGTACCCATGTTTGATCGGTTAGAGGATATATTGATCCACTTTGAGGAGCTGATGAACGAGCTTGCCAGCCCGGGCGTGACGGAGGATGCGAAGCGTTTCCAGCGGCTGATGAAGGAGCAGGCGGATCTGACCCCCATCGTGGAGGCCTATAAGGCTTATAAAAAGACAAAGCAGGATATGGAAGACAGCCGCCTCATGCTGGAGGAGGAGAGCGATGAGGAGCTGCGAGAGCTGGCGAAGGAGGAGCTGGCCGAGGCGAAGAAGCGGATCGAGGAGCTGGAGTATTCCTTGAAGGTGCTGCTGCTGCCCAAGGACCCTAACGATGATAAGAATATCATCCTGGAGATCCGGGCTGGCGCAGGCGGGGATGAGGCGGCATTGTTCGCGGCAGAGCTGTATCGCATGTATGTGAACTATGCGGACAGCCAGCGCTGGAAGGTGGAGCTGGTCAGCGTCAACGAGAACGGGATCGGGGGCTTTAAGGAAGTGGTGGCCATGATCACCGGCAAGGGCGCTTATTCAAAGATGAAATACGAGAGCGGCGTCCACCGGGTCCAGCGGGTGCCGGAGACAGAATCTGGCGGCAGGATCCACACCTCCACCGCCACCGTGGCGGTGATGCCGGAGGCAGAGGAGTTCGATGTGGTGATCGATGAGAAGGATATCCGGATCGACGTGATGCGGGCTTCGGGAAATGGGGGCCAGTGTGTCAATACCACCGACTCTGCGGTCCGCCTGACCCACATGCCCACCGGGATCGTGATCTACAGCCAGACGGAGAAATCCCAGCTGCAGAATAAGGAAAAGGCCTTCCGTCTGCTCCGCTCCAAACTCTATGACCTGGAGCTGGAGAAACGCCAGAATGCGGAGGCGGACGAGCGCCGCAGCCAGATCGGCACCGGGGACCGTTCAGAGAAGATCCGCACCTACAATTTCCCCCAAGGGCGGGTGACGGATCACCGGATCAAGCTGACCTTATATAAGATCGACTCGATCATGAACGGGAACATCCAGGAGCTTTTGGACGCGTTGATCACCGCCGATCAGGCGGCGAAGCTGAGCCGGCTGCAGGAGACGGCGTAAGGGCTGGTTGAGCAAAAGCCTTCGTTTAGAAGCGCGCGGTCAAAAAGTGCAAGCCCCGCAGGCGCGGGTCGGGCCAGGGGAAAGCGCAAGACCCGCAGGATCGGGCCAGGGAAAGGCACAACGAACGAGGGTATGGAACATATCATGATAGAGGAAGACTGCGCCAGGGCACAGGGCTGGCGGCGCGGCTGGAGAAAGGAAGGAAAGAGGATGGGAAGATATTTTGGGACTGACGGTTTCCGCGGGGAGGCCAATGTGGATCTGACAGTGGAGCATGCGTACCAGGTGGGCCGTTTTCTGGGCTGGTATTACGGACAGAAAAAGGAAGACACCCGGTGCCGGGTGGTGATCGGAAAGGATACCAGGCGGAGTAGCTATATGTTCGAGTACTCCCTGGTAGCGGGGCTGACCGCCTCCGGCGCGGACGTGTACCTGCTCCATGTGACCACCACCCCCAGCGTGTCCTATGTGGTGCGCACCGAGGGCTTTGACTGTGGGATCATGATCTCCGCCAGCCACAACCCGTACTATGACAACGGGATCAAGGTGATCAACGGCAATGGGGAGAAGCTGGAGGAGAGTGTGATCGATAAGATCGAGGCGTATCTGGACGGCGAGATGGGCCAGATCCCTCTGGCGAAGCGGGATAAGATCGGGCGGACCACGGACTTTTCTGCCGGTCGGAACCGTTATATCGGGTATCTGATCGCCATCGCCACCCGTTCCTTTAAGAACATGAAGGTGGCCTTAGACTGCTCCAACGGCAGCGCCTCCGCGATCGCAAAGAACGTGTTCGACGCCCTGGGTGCGGAGACCCATGTGATCAATAATGATCCCAACGGCCTGAACATCAACCTAGACTGCGGTTCCACCCATATCCAGCATCTCCAGGAATTTGTGGTGGAGCAGGGCTGCGACGTGGGCTTTGCCTATGACGGGGACGCGGACCGGTGCCTGGCGGTGGATGCGAAGGGCAACCTGGTGGACGGCGATGTGATCATGTACATCTGCGGGAAATACATGAAGGAGCAGGGGACCCTTCCCCACGATACAGTGGTCACCACAGTGATGTCCAACTTCGGTCTGTACAAGGCCTTTGACCGGGAGAAGATCGCCTATGAGAAGACTGCGGTAGGCGATAAATATGTGTACGAGAACATGTCCAACAACGGGCACGGCCTGGGCGGCGAGCAGTCCGGCCACATCATCTTCAGCAAACATGCCACCACCGGGGACGGCATCCTGACCTCCTTGAAGGTGATGGAGGTGATCCTGGAGAAGAAGCAGACCTTAGAGAAGCTGGCTTCCGAGGTGGAGATCTATCCCCAGGTGCTGAAGAACGTCCGTGTAAAGGATAAGAAGGCGGCCAAGGATGATCCGGCGGTCCAGGCCGAGGTGGAAAAGGTAGCCGCCGCCCTGGGAGACGACGGGCGGATCCTCCTGCGCCAGTCCGGCACAGAGCCGGTAGTGCGGGTCATGGTGGAGGCCTCCTCCCTTGAGACCTGTGAGAAATGTGTGGACCAGGTGATCGCGGTCATGGGTGAGCAGGGGCATTTCGCGTGACGATCTTTGGATGGTGATAGCGAAAAGGACCATTTTGCATAGCGATATTTTGCGTTACTTTTCACAACCACGCCAATAAAGTAGCGCAGGGAGGGTCCTGGCACAAAAGGAACCCCTTGAGGAACGTCGGCGCTTAGCGAGGTCTTTTCGAGCTTAGCGTCCGCTACGTTCCTCATGGAGCGAGAGCGCGGTGACGCCCAGACAGGTCCCTCCCGGAGCGGATTTGTTGGCAAACCTGTGAAGAGCAACAGCGAAAAGTACCGTTTCGCGGACTAGTGATAAAAAAGTTGCCATGAAAAGTGCCTTATGGTATAATCCAAGATAACGTCCGGACGGCTCAGGCCTGGGGCGGGCGTTATCTTAAGAGAAAGGGATGATGAAAGATGGGGTTAGACCTGTGTCAGCCACGTTGTTCATTGTTAAACGTTATGGCGTGATCTATCGACTGCATGGCCTGTGAGGGCTGAGCAGAGGAAAAGGACAGAAAAAGAGGGGTCACAGGACCCGAGAACGACACAAAGAGACAGCCAGACTGCTGGCTTTTGAAGACCAGATGGAGGGATAGATCATGTTAAACTATCAGAGATATAAGCGAGTACCTGTAGTGGACTTTCCGGAGAGGACCTGGCCGGATAAAGAGATCATGGAGGCGCCGGTATGGTGCAGCGTGGACCTACGGGACGGCAACCAGGCCCTGGTGGAGCCCATGGTGGTGGAAGAAAAGGTGGAGATGTTCAACCTTTTGGTGAAGCTGGGCTTTAAGGAGATCGAAGTGGGCTTTCCGGCAGCATCCCAGATCGAATTTGATTTCCTGCGCCAGCTGGTGGACCGGAAGCTGATCCCCGACGATGTGGTGGTCCAGGTGTTGGTGCAGTGCCGGGAGCATCTGATCAAGAGGACCTTTGAGGCCTTAAAGGGCATACCTAAGGCGATCGTCCACATCTATAATTCCACATCCACCTTACAGCGGGATGTGGTCTTCCATAAGGATATGGAGGAGATCAAGGAGATCGCGGTGATCGGGACCAAGCTGGTCCAGAAATACGCGGCGGACCATGAAGGGGAGATCCTTTTGGAATATTCCCCGGAGAGCTTTACCGGCACAGAGCTGGATTTTGCCCTGGATATCTGTACGGCGGTCCAGAAGACCTGGGGAGCCAGTAAGGATAAGAAGATCATCATCAATCTGCCCTCCACGGTGGAGATGAACACGCCCAATGTGTATGCGGATCAGATCCAGTGGATGGATACCCATTTTGAGGACCGAGAGAGCATCATCCTGAGCGTCCATCCCCACAATGACCGGGGGACCGGGATCGCAGCCACCGAGCTGGCGCTGCTGGCCGGGGCGGACCGGGTGGAAGGGACGCTCTTCGGGAACGGCGAGCGGACCGGGAATGTGGATATCACCACCCTGGCCTACAATATGTTCTCCCAGGGGATCGATCCAAAGCTGAACTTAGAAAATGTGCGCGAGGTGGCAGAGGTCTACGAGCGCTGTACCAAGATGGATATCCATCCCCGTCATCCTTATGCCGGGAAGCTGGTGTTCACCGCATTTTCCGGCTCCCATCAGGATGCGATCAACAAGGGGATGCAGGCGCTCAAGGAGAGGAACGGACAGTATTGGGAGGTGCCCTACCTGCCGATCGATCCTGCGGATATCGGCCGTCAGTACGAGCCGGTGGTCCGGATCAACAGCCAGTCCGGCAAGGGCGGCGTAGCCTTTGTCATGGATACCTTCTACGGCTTCCGCCTGCCCAAGGGCATGCACAAGGAATTTGCCGATGTGATCCAGAAGATCTCCGAGAAGCAGGGCGAGGTGGCTCCGGAGCAGATCATGGAGGAGTTCCGGAAGGAGTATCTGAACCGGAAGGAGCCCATGCATTTTAGGAAGTGCCGGATCACCGACGCAGATACGGGCAATGGGGAGTTCGCCACATTGGCCAAGGTCACCTATACCGCCCATGGGATCGAGAAGTATTTCGAGGGCGTGGGCAACGGACCGATCGATGCGGTGCAGAGAGGCTTAGAGGACGAGCTGGGCATCCAGATCCGCGTGATGGATTATTCCGAGCATGCTTTAAGCTCCGGTTCCGGGGCGCAGGCAGCCTCCTATATCCATGTGTTGGATGTGGCTACCGGTCGGACCACCTATGGGGTCGGCATCAGCTCCAATATCACCCGGGCTTCGATCCGGGGGATCTTCAGCGCGGTGAACCGGTTGTTCTATTGACCGCGCGTATACATGGGACCATGGGCGTATGGATTTGTAGCGCCATAGAGATGTAATGTAGCAGGATAGGAGAGTAGAAGGCAGCAGCTGGAGGAGGAAAGACAGCTGCTGTCTTTTTGTCCTTAAAAGTTACTTTTCACACCCACGTCAGCTGTTGGATAGGTGCAGGTGCATTGTCGGTCACCCATCCGGGCCTCCGGATGCTAAGTGGCTGGTAAGACATATGACCAAAGAACAGCCATAAAGTAGCGGAGGGAGGGGCATGTCACATAAAGGACCCTAGCGGAACGAGAGCGCGTCCTGTTGTGACATGCCCCTCCCGGAGCGGACCCCTTGCAACATCTCTATACGATAGGACTCCCTGGCGTGGGAGTGAACCGTAACCCTTAAAAGGGACGGCCGAAAAGTCCCCATTGTATCCGTTGAAAGCTTCGGGGAAATATAGTAAAATGGGTAGTATCCATAAATACAGAAAAGAAAGCAGGAGAACGGGATGAAAAAATATGACTTTGTACTGGTAGGGGCCGGCTTATATAACGGGACATTTGCGTATCTGGCCCGGCAGGCGGGGAAGCGCTGCCTGGTGGTGGAGAAGCGGGAGCATCTGGGAGGGAATGTGTACTGTGCAGAGATCGAGGGGATCGATGTCCACCGCTACGGGGCCCATATCTTCCACACCAGCGACCGGGAGGTCTGGGACTTTGTGAACAGCCTGGCGGAGTTCAACCGCTATACCAACAGTCCGGTGGCCAACTACCATGGAGAGATGTATAACATGCCCTTTAACATGAACACCTTCAGCAAGATGTGGCAGATCTCCACCCCGGCCCAGGCCAAGGCGAAGATCGAGGAGCAGCGGGCCGGGATCGTGGGGGAGCCGAAGAACTTAGAGGAGCAGGCGATCCGCCTGGTGGGGCGGGATATCTATGAGAAGCTGGTGAAGGGCTACACGGAGAAGCAGTGGGGGCGTGATTGTAAGGACCTGCCCGCCTTTATCATCAAGCGGCTCCCGGTGCGCTACACCTATGACAATAATTATTTTAATGACCTGTACCAGGGGATCCCGATCGGCAGCTATAATGTGATCGTGGAGAAGCTGTTCGAGGGCTGTGATGTGGAGATGGGCGTGGATTATCTGGAGAAAAAGGCCTATTATGACAGCCTTGGGGAACGGGTCGTCTACAGCGGGATGATCGACGCCTATTTCCAGTACCGGTTCGGCAAGCTGGAGTACCGCAGCCTGCGTTTTGAGACAGAGCTTTTGGACGAGGAGAACTACCAGGGCGTGGCGGTGGTGAACTACACCGACCGGGAGACGCCCTATACCCGGGTGATCGAGCATAAGCATTTCCAGTTCGGGACCCAGCCGAAGACGGTGATCACCAGGGAATATCCGGTGGCCTGGGAGGAAGGCATGGAGCCTTATTATCCGGTCAATGACGAGAAGAACCAGGCCTTGTATCAGAGATACGCCCAGCTGGCAGAGCAGGAGGAGAAGGTGCTGTTCGGCGGACGGCTGGGGGCCTATCAATATTATGATATGGACAAGGTGATCCGGGCGGCCATGGAGGCGGCCAGGAAGGAGCTGGGCGTGTGACCGGGGGCGGTCCTGTGCGGCCAGGTGTGTCCCTTGGACTTGACAAAACTGCGGAGTGTGCAGGATGGAGCGGCAGGAGCCCAGGAAGGGGTGAGCGGTATGGATATAGTATATGCGTCTAATGAGCGGTATGCCAGGCATCTGGCGGTATCGATGTTCTCGCTCTTTGACCATGATCAGGTGGCGGAGCGGATACGGGTCTTTGTGCTGGACATGGGGATCGGTCAGGAGAGCCGGCAGCGGCTGGAGCAGGTGGCGGACGGTTTCCAGCGGGAGCTGATCTTTATCCCCATGGGCGACTTGAAGGAACGGTTTTCTTATGAGGTGGATACCGGCGGCTTTGATATCAGCGCCATGGGGCGGCTCTTCGTGGGGACCGCGCTGCCTGCGGATGTGGAGCGGGTGCTGTATCTGGACTGTGATACGGTGGTGCTGGCCTCCTTAAAGAAGCTGTGGCAGACGGATCTGAAAGGGCGGCTCTTCGGCGCGGTGATGGAGCCTACGATCTACCCTGCGGTGAAGGCCTCCATCGGTCTGGGAAAGGAGGATCCGTATTTTAATTCCGGCGTGCTGTTGATCGATCTGGCCCGCTGGAGGGCCCAGGGGGCGGAAGGACAGCTGGTGGCATTTTACGGCAACCTGGGCGGGAAGGCCTTTGCCTGCGATCAGGATACTTTGAACGGGGCATTTAAAGGGCAGATCAAAGTGCTTTCCCCGCGGTATAACTTCTTTACAAATTACCGGTATTTCCATTACTGGGATCTGGTCAGGCAGTCCCCTGCTTACCGGGCTGTGCCTAAGAAGGTCTTCACCCGGGCGAAGCATCATCCCGCGATCCTCCATTTCGCGGGGGATGAGCGGCCCTGGAGGGCGGGGAACCTGAGCCACTTTCGGAGGGCTTATGAACAGTATCTCTTCCTGACGCCCTGGCGGGGGACTCCTAAGGAAAAGGACGGGAAAGGCCAGCGGCTGTATCTCTTCGCCTATCATGTGATGGACTATCTGACCTGGCTCTGCCCGCCCATCCGCTGGTGGGTCAGCGGGCGGTTTGGGATGAAGATGGTGGAAGGGCGGCAGAAGGGCGATAGAAAGCCTGCTCCGGCTGATGCCGCGTCATAAAGGGCAGGCTCTGTGCCAGCCGGCCCTTTCGATGTGGTGCTGCATCGCTGCCGGGCCATGGAGTCTTACGCTGATCGGGATCAGGAGATGGGGAGCGCGCTGGAGGAGAGGCAGGGCAGAGGGAGGAGAAGATGGACAGGAAGAAAAGGGTCAGCTGTGTGATCGTCAACTACAACGACGCAGATACCACAGAAAAGCTGGTGCGGCAGATCTTCCGCTACCGCAGTCTGGACGGGGTGGTGGTAGTGGATAACGGCTCTACGGACGGATCGGAGGGACGGCTGCGGGCGTTGGCTAAGGAGTTGACGGGCGAAGGGGCTGAAAAAAGTGCTCCTCCAGAGCCGGACGGGAAAAACGCTGGAGAGTGCGTCGGAGGATCAGGCGGCGGACGCATCGGGGATATGGGCAGCGGATCGCTCCAAAAGCCGGACCGGACAGAAGAGCCGCAGAAGGCAGAAGGACGGCGGCGGATCGTGGTATTGGCGGCAGGGAAGAACGGCGGTTACGGCGCGGGGAATAACCTGGGTATCCGGTATTCCTGCCAGGAGCTGGGGATGGATCATGTGCTGGTGGCCAATCCGGATGTGGCGTTCTCAGAGCGGACTGTGGCCAGGCTCTCCCGGCTTTTGGACCGACATCCGGAGCTGGGAGCGGTCTCGACCCGGATGCAGGATGCGGTTTATGGAGAGCAGCCAAATGGCTGGCCCCTCTTAGGGCTGTGGGGAGACTTAGCCAGGAGCGGCCCGGTGTGCAGACGGCTGTTCAAGCCGTTTTTAGAGTACAGAAAGACCTATCTCCAGGGGAAGCGGGCGGTCTATGTGGACGCGGTCCACGGCTCCCTGGTGATGGTGGACGGAAAGAAGTTTTTGGCCTGCGGCGGCTATGATGAAAGGGTATTCTTGTATAACGAGGAGGCGATCCTGGGCTTCCGTCTGCGGGCGAAGGGCTATGGGACCGCGCTGCTCCTTACAGACCAGTACCTCCATCAGCATTCCCAGAGCATCTCGAAGACCTACGGGGATATGTGGCAGCGGCAGCAGCTGCGCAATGCCAGTGCGTTGTATTATTACAAAAATTATCTGAAGATCAGCAGATGGCAGGAGCTGGCCGTGAAGGCCTTTTTCCAGGTGGTGCGGGCGGAGATCTGGTGCGCGGCGGTGTGGAAGGAGATCGCGCGTATATTGGAACGTAAAGACTTGTTTGTGGCTGAAAGAGCCGATGAGGATCGGTGCATCAGTTGACGTATATCCGTCTGGTTGATGCATCAGTTGATGTATCCGAGCTTAGTTGATGTATGGGCCGGGGGCTTTTGACCCATACCGATCAGAAAGGCAGCTATAGATAGATGAAGAAAAATATCGAAAAGACAAACGTCATGCGGGTATTGGACCAGAAAAAGGTCTCCTATAAGAGCTACTGCTATGTGGACACAGGCGTGATCAGCGGCATGGAGGTGGCGGATGTCCTGGGGCAGGATCCGGCCCGGGTGTTCAAGACTCTGGTGACAGAGGGGAGCGGGGATGCCCACTATGTGTTCCTGGTCCCGGTGGAAAAGGAGCTGGATCTGAAGAAAGCCGCCAAAGCCGTGGGAGCGAAGAGCATCCATATGCTCAAGGCCAAAGACCTGCTGGGCCTGACGGGATATGTCCATGGCGGCTGTTCCCCGATCGGGATGAAAAAGCTTTTTCCGACGGTGATCCATACCTCGGCCGAGGGCTTTGACACCATCTTCTTCAGCGGCGGGAAGATCGGATATCAGGTGGAGACCTCACTGGAGGAGCTGAAAAAGGTGATGCCTTTTAGGCTGGAGGATGTCGTGGTCAGCTGATGGTGTTTCCTATGACCGGCTGGCAGCTCATCAGATGGTCAGCGGAGTGTATCAAGTAGGCCGCCAGAGGGATAAAAACGGATCCTATGGCAGTAGACAGATAGGAGCGCACTTTGGCATCCCTGGATGTACCGCCTGTTCGGTGGCGGGACTCCATAATAAGAAAGCTAAGGGACTGTTCAGGGTATCTGAACGGTCACGCTGAGAAAAGGAGAAGAGCATCATGCCATGTGGATATGATAAGGACTTGGTCTCCATCGTAGTCCCAGTCTATAACGGGGAAGAGTACCTGGAGCGCTGTATCACTTCCCTGCAGCAGCAGAGCTATCCCTATCTGGAGATCATCCTGGTGGATGACGGCTCCCAGGACGACTCCTTAAAGATATGCCAAAAGGAGGCCGAAAAGGATCCCCGGATCCAGGTGATCCACAAGGAGAACGGCGGCGTGGCAAGCGCCCGGAACGCGGGGATGGCGGCCATGACCGGGCAGTGGCTGCTGTTGATCGACGGGGATGACTACATCCATCCGGACATGGTGCGGGACCTTTTGGCCGCCGTGAAGGAAGGGGACGCCCAGGTGGCGGTCTGCGGCTTTGAGCGGGTGTACGCAGACGGTACGCCGCCGGAGCGCCACGCATTAGGCTGCGAAAGGTCTTCTATGGATATCCTTTCCCTGGACGGACAAAAGGAGGAGCGTCTGGGAGCGGGAGAATGGCAGACGAGGGGACTGTGGGCGAAAAAGAAGGGGACTAGAGAGCGGCAGCCGAGAGTAGGGTGGACAAGAAAGCGGCAGGCGAAGGAACTGTGGATAAGAAAGCAGCAGATGAGGGGACTGCGGGGAGAAGAGGCGGACAGGGTGCGATGGGGACGGACCGGGGAAGGCCGTCTCCTCTGGAGCGGCAGCCTGTCTGCCTTTGTGGCAGACCTTCTCCTGCCTCTGTACCGCAACCTGATGCTCCGGACCCAGAGCAATAAGTTGTATTCGGTCCCGGTGATCCGGGAGAACGGCCTGTGGTATCCGGAGGGCATCTCGATCAATGAGGATATCTGGTTCTGTGCGCGCTATCTCACCTACTGCCGCCGGGTGGCCTGCATCCCCGGCAGCTATCTGTATTATTGGCAGAAGGCCCAGGGGGCCAGCCAGATCAGCCGCTATCACCCGGAAGGGGTGGAGAGCTGTTTTCTTTTGCTGGAGGCCGTGGAGGGGCTGTTAAAGGCAGCGGACGCACCTGATGAGGTCCGCCGGGCTATGGACGATGAGATGCTGTTCCACATCTGCGGCTTTGCCGGACACAGCTATTCCCGGACCGCGAAGACCGCCGAGGAATGCTATGAGGAGATCGTAGAGCTGGCGGGCCGGAGCCAGTTCAAGGCGCTGTTAGAGCGGATGGAGCCTTCCGGTCTGAAAAATAAGGTGGCGGCCTTTTTGCTGGGACATGGTCTGTGCCGCCTGTACCACTGGCTGTGCCTGGGGCTGTATGGGCGGCAGAGGCAGGCCTTTTTATCCCAACAGGCGGAGCGGGAAGGAAGAGCAGGGCGCAGGGAGCATGAAGGACAGATGACAGGGCGCAGGGAGCATGAAGGACAGATGACAGGGCGCAGGGAGTATGAAGGACTGATGGCAGGGATCGGGGAGAAGATCTGCATGAAAAAGAAAGCGGACCGAGAGGGAAAAGCAGGTGATGGGAAGAGGACAAAGTGCCAGGAGAAAAGAGGGAACGTGGAGAAAGCAGACATGGATAAGAGAGCAGACATAAAAGAGAACGCTGGCTTGAAAGGGTGCAGGATAAGGCAGGAGATCCCAGACCGCAGGGGAAGGGCGCTAGGACAAAGTAAAAAGGCGCCAGGACAAAGAGAAAAGGCGCCGAAACAAAGGGAACAGGCACCAGAACAAAAGGAAAAGGCGCCAGGACAAAGAGAACAGGCACCAGAACAAAGAGAACAGGCGCCAGGACAAAGGGAAATGGCATCAGGGCAAACGGAGCGGGAGCGACCGGTGGGAGCACCCCTGGTCAGCATAAGCTGTGTCTCCTTCAACCACGAGGCCTATATCGCCAGAGCTCTGGACAGCTTCCTGATGCAGGAAACGGATTTTCCCTTTGAGATCTTGGTCTATGACGACGCTTCTACAGACCGTACCCAAGCGATCATCCGGGACTATGAAGAGAAGTATCCGGATCTGATCAAGCCTTATTATCAGACAGAGAACCAATATTCTCAGGGCAAGTATAATGTGGAGGGCTATTTTAATTATCCGCGGGCGAAGGGCAAGTATATCGCCATGTGCGACGGCGATGACTACTGGACGGACAAAAAGAAGCTGCAGCTCCAGGTGGACTACATGGAGGCCCACCCGGGATGCTCCATGTGCTTCCATGCCGCCCGGATCGAGACGCCGGAGCGGTCGATCCAGTCCCTGAAGATCCGGCCCTATAGAGGGGACCGGGTGATCGCGCCGGAAAAGGTGATCGATAAGCCTTCGAACTACCCTACGGCCTCTCTGCTGTTCCGGACGGCCTACACCCGAGACCTCCAGGACTATTATTATGTTAGCCCGGTAGGGGATATCTCGATCCAGATCCATCTGGCGGCCAAGGGATGGGCCTATTACATGGACCGGGAGATGTCTGCTTACCGGCAGGGCGTGTCCGTGTCCTGGAGCACGCAGATGAAGCAGGGGGACCTAAAAAAGAACCTGATCGACCACCACAATGCCATGAAGGTGATGTACCGGGGCTTTTCCAAAGAGACCGGCGGGCAGTATGACCAGGCGATCGAGCGGGCCTGCCGCCGGATGGACTTCCTGACCCTGGTCAATACAAAGAGCTACCGGGAAGCGTTGCTGCCAGGTTACCGCCCCTTCTTCAAGGAGCTGCCCCTGCGGACCCGGCTCTTCATCTGGTTCGAGCTGCTGGCGCCCGGGCCTTACCGGAGGCTGCGCAGGCTGGTGTATGGAGAGGAGCGGTCCTAGAGTGTGTTTGGAGCACCATCCTGCCATCTGCAGGCCCCGCTTCGCGAGAGGTCTGGCCCTCATCCGGTCAATGCAGCTCACAGATCGCGACGCACAGCTGACGGAAAGCGATCCGCGGACACGCATTGAGCGCCGCCTGTCTGACCAGTGAAAAGGGACCCGGTGAAAAAGGACTGTGTAAAAAGGAATGATCACGGGAACATTACAGGACGGTCACAGGATGAAAAGAAGGTAAAAGACCCCAACAAGAGAAAGGAAACGAGCAGAGCTATGGAGGAGAGAGGGACAAAGGAGCAGGTGCTGGGCGGCCTGTTCTGGAAGGTGATGGAAAATGGCGGGTCCCAGGGGATCCAATTTGTGATCTCGATCATTCTGGCCAGGCTCCTGTCGCCGGACGAGTACGGGATCATCAATATCGTGCTGATCTTCGTCACGATCGCCAACGTGATCGTGCAGAACGGCTTCGGCACGGCCCTGGTCCAGAAGCAGCAGGTCGATGAACGGGACTATTCTTCGGTATTTTATGTGAACCTGGCAGCGGCGGTATCGATCTACGGGGTGCTGTTCTTCTGTGCGCCTCTTATCGCGGCCTTTTACGATAACCCTTCCATGACCCAGGTGGTGCGGGTGCTCTCTCTGGTGTTGTTCCCAGGCGCGGCGATCTGTGTGCAGAACGCCTTTGTGGCCCGGCAGATGCGTTTTAAAGGCCTGTGCATCGCCACGGTCTTGGCGGCGGTGGCCTCCGGCGGGATCGGGATCTTTATGGCCAGCGCGGGCCTGGGCGTGTGGGCGCTTGTGGGACAGCAGCTCTGCTACTACCTGGCGTTGACCCTGGTCCTGTTCGTGGTGATCCCCTGGCGGCCAAGGATCCTTTTTGCCGTGGAGCGGGTGGGGACCATGTTCCGTTTTGGCTGGAAGCTGCTGTGCGCTTCCCTGATCGACACGGTGTTCATGAACCTGTACGGGCTGGTGGTGGGGAAGATCTACGACGAGCGGACCATGGGGATCTACAGCCGGGGCGAGCAGTTCCCCAAGCTGATCGTGACCAACTTAGGCACGGCGATCCAGGCGGTGATGCTCCCGGCCCTGTCCGCCCACCAGACCCACCCTGACGAGGTGGTGCGGATGCTGAGGCGGTCGATCAAGACCAGCGTCTACCTGGTCCTTCCCATGATGGCCGGTCTGGCGGCGGCAGGGGATAACCTGGTGTGGACGTTGCTTGGCGAAAAATGGATGGCCTGCGTCCCCTTCCTCCAGATCTCCTGTCTGGCCTATGCGGTGTGGCCTATGGACATCGCCAACCTCCAGGCTCTGAACGCCATGGGGCGGAGCGACGTGTTCTTAAAGCTGGAGATCCTGAAAAAAGCCGTGGGGGTGGTCATCCTAGCCTTGAGCATCCGCTGTGGGGCCCTGGCCTTTATCGCCTGGAAGGCTATGGGAGATTTTGTCTGTACCTTCATCAACGCATGGCCCAACCAGAAGCTCTTAGGCTACCAGGTCCGCCAGCTCTGGCGGGACATCCTGCCGGCCCTGGCAGTCTCCGGGCTGATGGGGGTCCTGGTCTATCTTTTGGGGACCGTCCTCCCCAGAGGGGTCCTGGGCCTGGCCGGGCAGGTGGCGGCCGGGGGGGCGGTCTATCTGCTGTTATCGGTGGGATTTAAGCTGGAGAGCTTCCGCTATCTGTTGGGGATCTTTCGGGAAAAGATGAGGTGACGATATCCCGCACTTTTTTAGGGTGGATCGCCCTAAGGCGGCTTAAGATCAGAGGAAAAATACGGATGGTCCCGGATCTCACCAGGTAGATCTGCGCTGTCTTATTTCAAAGGAAAGACTTCTGTACGGGCAAAGTTCCGAAGGATGCGGCAAAATGGACATTTTTCGGAACCAGGCCTTCATAAATCTCGCCTTTGACATCGGAGGACATATTTTTGGAAGGTACTGCTCCACCAGCATTTGAAACTTTCTTACTTCAGAGCGCTCGGGGCCGGCAGCATTGGAATATCCTCGTATGTAGTTATTGCACACCTGCCACAAAGCAATACCATGTTTTTCAGCAAACTTGACTGCCCCGCTTTGAAAGCCTGCTGTGGATATTAAGATCCCCTTTTGAGCACCTATGCTCTGCAATTTTCTATCAAGTGCCGCTGCGATTTCACGCTCTACACTGCGGGATTGTTTTTTACACTCTACAAGAACTGGTATTGCGGATCGTTCTGGAAAAGCCGGATCTCAAGGTGCTGGACGTCCGCACCCAGGTATTTGTGGAGA
>CAJUFE010000077.1 GCA_910585635.1 uncultured Lachnospiraceae bacterium
CCATCCAGACGCCTACAAGCGCTCCCTCCCTCTCCGCAAGCAAAAGCCTGCCGATCGGAGAATCGTAGTACATCGTATACAGCATATCCCGCCTCTTTCTTTTCTGCCTTATAATGCGGTTCCTCTGATTGGGACATAGAAATGCTCCATGTTCACACCCTCCAGTATGAGCAGCCGTTCCTTTTTATCTATGCCTCCCGCATATCCCGTTAAACTCCCATCAGAACCCACCACACGATGGCACGGCACAATAATGGAAATTTCATTATGTCCTACCGCTCCTCCTACCGCCTGAGCTGACATTCGTTCCAGCCCTCTTTCCCTGGCAAGCCGTTTTGCCAGCCCGCCATAGGTAATGGTCTCTCCATAGGGGATCTCCCGCAGAAGCTTCCAGACCTGCTGCCTGAATTCGGAACCGATCATATGGACAGGAGGCATAAAATCCGGTTCACGGACGGAAAAATAAATGTCCAGCCACTTTTTTACAACCTCAAAAACAGGGACGTTTCTTTCCTCATGCTCCGGGTCAAGACTGTCCGCATAAAATTTTTCTCCATCAAACCAAAGCCCGGTAAGGCCGATCTCGTCAGCCGCAAGAAGGATCTCTCCCAATGGGGATCGATAAGTTGTTATATATTGCATGATATCCTTTCTCCTTCCAATTCCTTTACAGACTATTCCACAGGTTCATGGTTGCATAGCTGCGCCAGGGACGCCATTTTTCAGACAATGCAAGAAGTTCCTTTGGCGTAGGATCAGGAAATGCGTGCCTGATCCCAATATCTGTCTCCAAAAAGGCATCCGGCCAGCCAAGAGTCCTCATGGCAATGTATTTCGCCGTCCAATCCCCAATTCCTTTAATCTCCACCAGTTTTTTCATTTCCTGCTCCGGGTCGGCGCTGCCGTCCAATACGATCTCCCCGCTTACTAACTTTTCCGCCAGTGCTAAAATACTTCTTGACCGGGAAGCGATCACTCCCAAAACTCCCAGACGTTCCTCGATCGGATCCGGCAGAGCAAGGATATCTTCTGCTGTTGGGAATGTATGTGTCAGTCCCTCTTTTCCTGTTTCGATCGGACTGCCATAGGTCTTTGCTATCTTTCCCGCCAGCATGCCAGCCGCCTTCACGGTGATCTGCTGTCCCAAAACAGCCCTCACCGCCATCTCAAAGGATCCAAAACATCCAGGCACACGGATCCCGGGAATACAACTACCCGGACGGATCTCATTCATTGTCTGTAAAGCCTCATACACTACATTCGGCTCGCAGTATAGATCAAACAGCCGCTTTACCCTTGCCAGTACCTGGGGCAATACCGGAAGAAGCGTATCACTGAGCGATACCACAAGGACGTTCTTTTTCGGATGATCCTTAACGCTGATAAAGCCGCAGAAGGTTTTTTCCTCCCTGCCTTTTATACGGACCGTCCGCATATAGGCTCCATCTTTTACAAGCTCCACCCCTGGGATCGCACGCTGGGAAAGAAACTCCAGGATCTCCTCCCAGCGGTAAGGAGGGTGATACCCAAGAGAAACGGTTATCTCACTTGTCTGCCCCTTTCCTTTTGCTATATTTTTTCGCAGATCCGTGGGCGATAAATGATACTGTTTTTTAAATAGATCATTTAACCGCCGCAGACTTCCAAATCCCGCAGCCATCGCAACATCCAGCACTGATAAATTAGTATCTGTCAATAAATTTTTTGCCAACAGTAAACGGCATGTCTGCAGGAACTGTATCGGCGTCACATGGTACTCATCCATAAACACACGCCGCAGATGTCTGTCCGTACATCCTAATCTTGCGGCAAGTTCTTCTAAATTTTGTCCGGTCCCACAGTTCTCTTCCATAAGCCTGGCAGCTTTATGTGCAAGTATAGACGTGGCGTCTACGATCGAATTTCCAGGAGCAAGCTCCGGTCTGCATAAAAGGCAGGGACGATAACCTGCTGCCTCTGCCTCGGCGGCGGAAGAAAAAAAGGTACAGTTTTCCTCTTTGGCCTGCTTTGCCCAGCAAACCGGGCGGCAATAGATTTTGGTAGATGATATCCCAACAAAAAACCTTCCGTCAAATCTTGTATCCTTTGCTTTAAACGCCGTATACAGGGAGCTGTCCGTTTCTTTCATATCCACATCTCCTACCCGTGATCATTTATTAACACTCATTATGTCATGGATCTGTGATCCATGGCCGGCATCCGCCGCTCGCCGGATGAGCAAGCTCATCCTTCTCGCTAACACTCATTATATTTCAATCCCCATTTGAAATCTCGCCATATTCGGACATGGTATTTTATCTTTCAGCCCCACATGGCGTCTTGACGTCTTTTCACTTTTTAGTTATGATCATATCACTCTACAATTCATTTTGCTTTTAAGCGGAAGCATTGAAATAAAAACTCTGGAAACGGAAGTGATGCTCCAGGCTGGCGAAGCTATATTCATAAACAAGAACATCATCCATCTTGTTATGCCAAAAGGAAACTGCCACTATAACAGCTTTATTTTCCCCGATCATTTTTTAAAATTTTATTTTAAAAGCCCTGCCGAAACTCTTGCTAAAACGATCACGGGCAATCCCCATCTGTCTGTATATCACTTTATCCCCGGTACCGACTGGTGTGACGAAGTGATCTCTTCCCTGCAAAAATCAGCCATCTCTGAAAAAAATAAAACAGAGTCTTATGTGTATGAGGTATTAGTCCAGTTATCGACTCTGTGATATCTATTGCACATCTGAAAAAAGGAATTGAAGATCGCGGCCATTCCTGATGCAAAGACAACCGATGTGATGCCTCCTTCCAATTTTGTCATTCTGTCTTCAAAGGCCGTTACGGTTGGGTTCGCTACCCTTGTATAACAATACCTCGGCATTTTGTTCTCAAATATTTTAGCCAGTTCCTCCCCATGCTCCTGTTCAAAAGCGCTGCTCTGGCAGATCGGTGTTTTCATTGCGATCCATCAAATTATATCTATCCGCCTGCCTTTTGCATATAGGATCTTTGTTTTGATCATCTGGAAAGGTATTGGATCTTGTTCGATCTTTTCTGATGCTCAGGATGCAAATGGTGTTATATCGCCCGATAAGGCGGGGCAGGCCCTCGCCAAATGCTCGTGCAAGCACGGCACTTGATCCATCGCTCGCGGAAATAAAAAGACAGCCATCTCTGACCGCCTTTTCCAAAATCCTGTCATACACTTGCCTTTTCACTCTGCCGCAGCCTCTCCTGCATCACTGCTGCTCCCTTCCGGGTATCCTCTATGATCTCTCCAAAGCTCTTTTTCTACCGGGAGACCGCCGCTTTCACGGTCCCCACGATCTTTATATCCCCGCCGTCTTTGAACATACCGGAGCAATTATACTGCCAGATCCCTTTTCTCAGAGGGATCTCCTTCACCACATCGGCGGCGCCGATGGTGATCCGCTGCTCTCCGCCATTGGGATCAAATAAGAATAGATCCGCGGACCCTCCTTTGATGTCTGAGGTGATAGAGAGGACCAAGGTCTGTTGGTCTTCTGCATAGAAAGAGCCGGATCTGGCTATGTTGGTCTGACCGGCATGGTTGACCAGATCCAAAACCACATTTCCTTGGGAGACGACCTCCCCCGCTACTTCATGGGAGCCGCTCCTGCAGGGTATCAGATCGACCGCATTCTCTGCACTGTCATAGCGGGCTGCATAGCCCAGGTTTTCAAACGATCCATCCACCGGCATGTACAGACTGCTGTTCTGCTCGTTCTCCATTGTCACCTAGATCAGGGGCTTGGCAAGAGGCAGCGCCGCCCCGTTTAACGTGACCTTCACATCACTTACGATCGCCGACTGGATCCCTCCAGCCGCAAATGCCGTACTAATCCCCACTGTACCAAACACAACCCCTGCCGCAAAACTTTTTACATCAAACTTTTTCATTCTGATCTCCCTCTGCTCTCCAGTATGAAATGACACTACTGTCAGTATAGCACAGATCTCCGGACACTTCCATGATAATTTCGTTTTTACGGCCCCGCGGTAGATCCCAGATACAAGATAAACCGCCGGAACCCTAGACGATCCCTTTACTCATCCAGATCCACCAGACGGTAGTTCTGGTTCCCCATTCCCATGGTTCCCGTGAAAGAATGATCTGCTCCATGCTGCTCATGCCGGAAAGCACCATCACCACGTTTTCAAGGGAGGCCACATACCGGACTGCCCGTCATACCAGAAGGACCCGAAGGCTCTATCATCAGCCTCCGGGTCCTTTCATCTCGTATGTTCTTTTAAACAGACAGGCAGCGAGGGTATCTCCTCTTATGGAAGGGGGGATGCTGTCGTCACCTCAAAAACATCTGATCTTGCGCTTTTCATGCGCAGATATATTCTGCCAATCTCTGGACCAGACTATCACATTCGGTGGAATGGACCACTAACTCTAATGTCTTCTTTCCAGTCATATAAATGGTTCCCATCAGGGACTTCGCATCGATGATCACACTTCCGCTCTTTAGATCCACATCATAATCATATGCACTCACGATATTCACAAAATTCAAAACATCTTCTGTTTTTCTTAACATAACCGGAAAAGTCCGCATATGCCCTCGCACCTCCTAACGAGCTTTTCTAGTATTATCCCCCCTTAAATCAATCATATACCAGATATAGCAAGATTTCCATAGTCATTTTTCCCAGAAAATATAGGACACTTTATTGCACCTTGCATGATCTATGGCTTTCGTGAGCAGGAGGCCTCATAGTGATCTATGATGTGCTCTCCATCTCCTGTGCCACCCGTTCTTCGCAGGAGCGCATAGCCTCGATGGTCTTCGCGAAAAGCGCGTCCAGCTCCCAGCCCAGCCGCTGGCTCCCGTCCTTTATCACATCCCGGGAGCAGCCCGCCGCGAACCGCTTATCCTTAAACTTCTTCTTCAAGCTGGAGACCTCCATATCCATCACGCTCTTGGAGGGGCGCATCCGGGCCGCCGCGCCGATCAGCCCCGTCAGCTCATCCGCCGCGAACAGCACCTTCTCCATCTCATGCTCCGGGCAGATATCACTGCAGATCCCATAGCCGTGGCTGCAGATGGAGCGGATCATATCCTCCCCCACGCCCGCCTCCTTTAAAAGCTCCGGCGCTTTCTTACAGTGCTCCTCTGGCCACTGTTCAAAATCGATATCATGGAGCAGTCCCACGATCCCCCAGTACTCCTCCTCATCGCCAAACCCCAGCTCCTTCGCGTACCACCGCATCACACCCTCCACCGTCAGTCCGTGGAGGATGTGGAACGGCTCCTTATTATACTTTCGCAGGAGCTCTAAGGCTTCCTCTCTTGTCAACGCACTTGTCATGATCGATCCCTCTTTCTCTTTTCCGGCACTTTTCTATCCTCTTTTTCTACATCATCTTTACTTACATCGAAACTCTTCTTTACACTCTACACCGCACACACTCTATCCCAGCCAGCATAGCGCCAAAAACAGGTCACTACTCCCGCCGCGGCCCCCTTGTTGACCAACGGCCACCTCACAGCCCTTTCCGCTCCTTAAGCTGCCTCCTATAGACCTCGACCACCTGCTCCATAGCCTTTCTGCCGGGCGCCCCGATGCAGACCCGCTTTGCCACGCAGTTCTTCATGCTGATGGCCTCGTACACGTCCTCCTCGAACACCGGGCTGATCGCCTTGAACTCCTCCAGGGTCAACTCATCCAGCGCGATCTTCTTATCCAGGCAGTAGAGCACCAGCTCCCCCACGATCCCATGGGCATCCCTGAAGGGCACGCCGTGCTTGACCAGATAATCTGCCGCATCCGTGGCGTTGGTAAAGCCATGGCGGGCGCTGTCCTCCATCCGGTCCTTCCTAAAGGTCATGGAGGCGATCATCTTCGTGAACAGCAGGATACAGCTCTTCACTGTGTCCATGGCGTCAAAGGCCAGCTCCTTGTCCTCCTGCATGTCCTTATTATAGGCCAGGGGAAGGCCCTTCATGGTGGTCAGCAACGCGATCAGCGTGCCGTAGACCCGTCCCGTCTTCCCGCGGATCAGCTCGGCGATATCCGGGTTCTTCTTCTGGGGCATGATGCTGCTCCCGGTGGAGTAGGCGTCGTCCAGCTCCACGAACCGGTACTCATCGGTGTTCCAGACGATCACCTCCTCGCAGAACCGGCTCAGATGCATGGAGATGATGGACATGGCGCTCAAAAGCTCCAGCAGGTAATCCCTGTCCGACACGGAATCCATGGAATTTAAGGTGGGCCCATAGAAATCCAGCAGGCTGGCCGTCTGCTCCCGGTCCAGAGGATAGGTGGTCCCCGCCAGCGCACCCGCGCCTAATGGACAGTAGTTCATCCGCTCATACAGATCTCTCAGGCGGCTCCTGTCCCTGGAGAACATCTCAAAATACGCTCCTACATGGTGGGCCAGGGTGATCGGCTGGGCCTTCTGCATATGGGTGAACCCCGGCATATAGGTGTCCAGGTTCTCCTCCATGATCTTTAAAAGTTCCTCCAAAAGCCCATAGAGCAGATGGTCCATCTCCTTCACCTGGTCCCTGGTGTAGAGCTTCATATCCAGAGCCACCTGATCGTTCCGGCTGCGCCCAGTGTGGAGACGCTTGCCAGCTTCCCCGATCCGCTTTGTCAGCTCTTCTTCCACAAAAGAATGGATATCCTCTGCCCCAGGCCCGATCGAGAGGCTCCCCTCCTCGATATCCGCCAGGATCTGCTCCAGTCCCTCTATGATCTTCTCTCCGTCCTCACGGCTCACGATCTGCTGTTCAGCCAGCATGGTCACATGGGCGATGCTGCCCCGGATATCCTGCCGGTAAAAACGCTGGTCAAAGGATAAGGACTCATTGAACGCGTGTACCAGCTGGTCGGTCTCCTTTGTAAAACGTCCTCCCCAAAGTTTCATCTCTCTATCTCCTTTCAACCCACAGGGGCGAGCTCCTATCTCCGGCTCACAGACCTGTGTCTATGCCCGTCTCTGTGTCTCTATCTCACTTGTGGCCGGGCCTTCCTCTGAGACTCTGAAGGTCCCCGGTAAACAGACGATCCATGTCTCCAAGGCCTTACCGATCTACACCTTTCAGATAAGCCCCGTGGCTTTCCCGTCCTCGTCGTCTCCCCCGCCGTCTTCCATCTCATCCACATCCCGGGCCCCGCCTCTGCCAAGCCAGGCCGCAAGGCCCACGAACAGCAGGCTGATCGCGCTGACCGCCGCCCCGGCCTTTAGTCCCGGCGGGTGGTATTCCAGGCGGATCTCATGGCTCCCGGCAGGCAGGTCGAGACCGAAGAACGCATCCAGCACCTTCCGGCCCTTCCTCTCCTGCCCGTCCACCGTGACCTTCCAGCCCTTATCATAGGGGATGCTGGTGAACAATGTCCCGGCCTCCGCGGCCTGGACATTTCCCTCGATCACCGTATCCTCCCACCGGGTCACCTCCATCCCGCCGCCTATAAGGGCATCATAGACCTGGCCCAGCGCATCCTCTTCAAACCGGTAAGCTCTGGCATCCATGATCAGATCCCCGCTGCAGGTGACCTGGATCTCCTGCCCGGCCAGGCACCAGCCCAGCTCCAGGAAAAAGCCGCGGCTCACATGATCGAACTTCTCCGTCCGATCCGGCAGCTCCGCCGTCACCTCGTCGATATCCTTATTGATCACATAGACATAATACTCCCCGTCCTGTTCTGGTGTAAAGCGGAAAGTCTGTCCGTTCACATCGCCCCAGGCATCGGCCAGCACCGGAGCGCAGCCCGTCAGCTCACAGATCCTGTTCTGCACCTGATCCGGCGTCCCGGCATCCGGGGCAAAGCCCTCCTCAAAGCCGGCAGGGAGCATAAAGCCCAGCGGAAGGGTGTAGAGGTTCTCATACAGGTAGGTGTCCCCCGACTCCCCTACATAGGACAGGAGCGGGCGTCCGTCGGGGAGCGCCGAGTACAGCCCGTATCGGACCGAGAACAGAGAATCCACTAACGGTGTGCTGCCAGTGATGCTGTAAGCATTGGTGGAGCTCTCGCAGCCCAGCTGCTTGAACAGCTTGGAAAGATCGGCATTAGCCACCGAGGAGAACAGGGATACCGACGGGAAGTTCATCCAGGCCCCGTCGTTCTTCGTCTTTCTCGTCACCTTCTCCACCCGGTAAAAGGTATCCTGGGGGATGTAGTCCTCCACCAATGTCCGCACGTCTGCATTGTCCCGGGTATAGCTGGTCCGGCTGGTGGTGGTCACACTGGTCACCGCCGTATTGACCGCCGCCTCCAGGGAGATGAGCCCTAATGCCAAAAGCGTCAGCATATCCCGGCTCCTCCCCCGGACATACAGATAGAGGAGGCCGGCATACAGGGCCAGAAAGAGGATCGCCACATAAAATACGATAAAATGAAAATCCTTTTCCGTCACCAGATGCTCAGCCAAAAGGACGAAGACCGCCGCTCCCCAGAAGGCGATGGCCATGTGCTTCCAGGGGATCTGGTCCAGATACAGGTAGGCATGACAGCACATGGTCAGCAGCAGCAGGATATAGATGAAGGACTGCCTGCAGGGAAGGCTGTTGGGATAGTGGAAGCCATGCCAGAGGAAATTCAGGACATTGACGGAAAAGCTTAAGTAAAAAATGAGCAGCAGACCGCAGTACACCGCCTTTTCCCGTACCGGGACCCGCCTGCAGGCCAGATAGAGCAGGAAAAAGAGGAGGACCGCCACACCGCAGTAGATGTTGGGCCAGTGATCCAATCCGATCTCCACCTCCACGTTCCCGATGTGTCTGGCCAGCATCTCCAGGATCGAAAAGTAGGAGGTGAAGGTCTTGGGGAAGGTGGAGCTCCCCGAGGCGGTAGACTGCAGGGCCAGGACCTCCGGAAGGAGGACAAAGGCCGCAAGTCCGCCTGCGGCAAGAGAAGCCAGGGAGAACTGCCCCATAACGGTAAACAGCGCCCTAAACCCGCGCCAGCCCTCTATGATCAGCTGCGCGCCAAAATAGATCACCATGAAGATGCAGATCATGATGGAGATATAGTAATTGGATAAGATGGACAGGCCCAGGCTGATGCAGTAAAGGCCCCACCGCCCCTCACGGACCAGCCGCTCCAGCCCCAGCATGATCAGCGGGAACAAAAAGATGCAGTCCAGCCACATGATGTTCCAGCTGTAGGCCGCCATGTAGCCGGACAAGGCATATAAGATCGCGAAGAACGCCGTCCCAAAGCGGTCCGTATGGAAATGCCGCCGCAGATAGTAGTCCATGGTCAGACCGCACAGCCCGATCTTCAATACGATCATGTAGGTCATGAACTCGATGACCAGGGACTTGGGGCACAGGATCAGCAGCCAGTTAAAGGGGCTGGCCAGATAGTAGGCGTAGAGGGCGGCAAAATTGATCCCCATCCCCACATCCCAGCTGTAGAGCAGGCTGCCCCCATGGGTCAGCTTATACTGGAACTCGGAAAAGAACGGGGCATACTGGTGGTACATATCCGTCCGCAGGAAGCTGTCCTCGCCAAAAGGAAAGATCCCCCGCTGGATAAAGATCACGATCATCACCAGCACCGGGACCAGGAAAGCCGCGATCACACCGTCCCTGGGCGTGATCAGACTGCTCCGCTCCCGTCCGTTCCCGTTCCAAGAGGAGCCTGCAAAGCGCCCAGGCCGCCTTTTGAGCCTTCTTGCTGACGGCCCGTCCCCGCAGGCAGAGCGGGCGCTTTCCTCCGGCCCTTCTGACCGCTCCATCGAGGCGGCAGAGCGCCAGCTTTCCTCCGGTCCATCTGACTGCTCCATCGAGGCAGCAGAGCGCCAGCTTTCCTCCGGCCCTTCTGACCGCTCGATCCTGGCGGCGGAGCGCCAGCTTTCCTCCGGCCTTTCTGACCGCTCGATCCTGGCAGCAGAGCGGCCGGCCTTCGGCTGTCCTGCTGCTCCTGGACTGCCGACCCCAGACCGTGCTGTCTGCCTTTGCAGGGGACTCGTCCCCGGCAGCTGCCTTTGCTCCCCGACCTGTCCGTCCACTTCTCCTCCTGCTCCTAAAACCGACGCCATCCTCTTCTCCTCCCGGCCCTGCAGCTTAAGCACCGCCTCTTCAAGCTCCTGCGAGATCCTTCCAATATCCTGCAGTTCCATGCCCCATCTCCTCACCATCTCCTGCCCGCGGCCGCACCGTCCGCAGTAAACCTCTTTAGCGGTCCTTGAATATCCAGAACTTGCTAAAGACATAGTTCATGACCAGATTGACCACCGTCGTCACGCCTTTGGCCAGGTATACCCCGATCTCGAGCCCGGCCAGGCGCAGGGTCTTCCAGCCCAGCATATCCACCAGCAGGATCATCAGCACCATGACCACCACAAAGGAAAACACCCTCGCCGCAAAAAAAGACCACCATTCCTTCCACAGATAGGCCGGCTTAAACTGGAAGTTCCGGAACACGATCAGCTTATTGACCACATAGGCAAAGAGCACTGCCGCCATAAAGGATACCGCTGTGGATACCTTATGATCCATCTGACAGCGCTCATACAGCACCCAAAAGACCACCCAGTCCACCACCGTGGTCAAGACCCCGCAGATCAGGTAACTCATAGTCTCATAATTGACGATCTTCCGGTAAATCTTCTGCAGCATTGCTCTCCTCCGAAATGTGTTTGACAAGCTTACTCAGGCCAACTTTCTCTATTGTAGTATAGACTTTCCCAAAAGTAAAGGTGGTACCGCTAGGGCTGCAGCAGCTCCTTAGCCCCCTCCGAGTAATGCACCTTATAGTCCTCGGTGATAAAATAACCGCAGACCTCCGGCATGGTGTCTAAAAGGGCGATCCCCTCCTTAAGCCCCAGGGAGAAGCAGGCTGTGCTCAGCCCGTCCCCGTCTACGGACCGTGGGGAGACGATGGTCACGCTCAGCAGGCCATTGTCATAGGGGTAGCCGGTCTTTGGGTCCAGGATATGATGATAGTTGACCCCGTCCTTTTCAAAGCACCGCTCGTAGACGCCGGAGGTGACCACCGACCGATCTCGGATGTTTAAGACCGCGATCGTCTCGTTCCGGTCCTTGAAGGGCTTTTGCAGCCCCACCTTAAAGGGGAGGCCGTCAGGCTTTTCGCCGATGCACAGAACATTGCCCCCCAGGTTGATGAGAGCGCTCTTTACGCCCTGCTCCAGGAGATAGTCCTTGATCTTGTCGGCGATGTAGCCTTTGGCGATGGCGCCCAGCTCGATCCTGGTATCCGGCGAAGCAAAACAGATCTCCTCCCCTTCTACCGAGAGGTTTTCATACCCTACGGTCTCCACGGCCCGTGCCAGACGGTCCGGGTCCGGCAGCTCCTTTTCTCCGCTGGTGAAATCCCACATAGAGCTGACCGGCTCGATCGTGATGTCAAAGGCGCCGCCGGATAACCGGGAATAGGCCAGCCCCTCTTCGATCAGCCGGGCAGTGGAGTCGGATACGGCCATCCTTTCGGTCCCGGCGCTCCTGTTGTTGAGCCTGGCGATCTCGCTGGTGGCGATCGTCCGGCTGAGCTGTTCCTCATATCTCCGGCACAGCTCTAAGCTCCCCTCTAAAAGCGCCTGGTCCTGGCTGTCGTAGATCGTGATGACCACAAAGGTGTCCAGCAGGAACGCGGTATCGGAGATTGGGTCTTGGGGCAGCCGCACCGGACCCAGACCGGAGCCGTTCCCGGTCTGGGGCGGCGTGGTCTGGGTCTGGTCGGAGCTTCCAGCGGTCTGGGAGGGCGGGAGCTGAGGCCGCCCGCAGCCCCCTAAGAGGAGCGCGGCTGTCAAGAGCACCGACAGTCCGCATCCTTTTATCCGGCCTCGCATCTGGCTCTGCGTCCGGCCTTCCACCCGGCTTTGTACCTGGCTTTGTGTCCGGTTTTCCACTTGGCTTTGCGCCCGGCTCTGTACCCAGCTTTGTATTTGGCTTTGTGTCCGGCTTTTCCTAGCGCCCTTGCCGGATCCTTTCATCCCTTTTTGCATAGCCGCCCTACCCCAGCATCCTGTCGATGGATACCAGCTTGACACAGAGGGTGAAGATCTCCATCGCGGTCCGCAGATCCTCCAGAGACGGATAGGTGGGGGCGATCCGGATATTGCTGTCATGGGGGTCCTTCCCGTAAGGATAGGTGGCACCCGCCCCGGTCATGATCACACCGGCCTTTTTCGCCTTGGCCACGATCGCCTTGGCACAGCCGTCCAGGGAATCAAAGGAGATGAAATAGCCGCCCTTTGGCTTGGTCCAGCTGCCGATCCCTAAACCGCCCAGCTCATTTTCCAGGGTGTCGATCACCATCTCAAATTTCGGGCGCAGGATATCCGCGTGGAGCTTCATATGCTCCATCATCCCGTGTATACCGCCGAAAAAGCGTACGTGCCGCAGCTGGTTCACCTTATCGTGGCCGATCGTCTGGATCTTCAGCTGCTGCTTGATATCTTCCATATTATTAGGAGAGGTGGCCAATGCCGCCAGGCCGGAGCCTGGGAAGCTGATCTTGGAGGTGGAGGCAAATTTATACACCAGATCCGGGTTCCCTGCCCGCTTGCACTCGGCCAGGATCTCGATCAGATGGTCCTGATCCATGTCATATAGATGGTGGACCCCATAGGCGTTATCCCAATAGATCCGGAAATCCTTTGCCGCAGGCTTTAACCTGGCAAAGCGGCGGACCGTCTCATCTGAGTAAGAGATCCCCTGGGGGTTCGAATATTTGGGGACGCACCAGATCCCCTTGATGGCCTCGTCATGGCTCACCAGCTCCTCCACCATGTCCATATCCGGGCCGGTGGGGGTCATGGGGACGTTGACCATCTCGATGCCGAAATACTCCGTGATCGCGAAGTGGCGGTCATAGCCCGGCACCGGGCATAAAAACTTCACCTTATCCAGCTTGCACCAGGGCGTATTCCCCATCACGCCGTGGGTCATGGAACGGGAGACCGTATCATACATCACGTTTAAGCTGGAATTGCCGTAGATGATGATGCTGTCCACCGGGTTTTCCATCATGTCCCCGATCAGCTCTCTGGCTTCCCGGATGCCGTCCAGCACGCCGTAATTCCGACAGTCTGTGCCGTCCTCACAGGTCAGGTCCTCGCCGCCGCCAAGTACGTCCATCATCCCCATGGACAGGTCCAGCTGCTCCGTACAGGGCTTCCCTCTGGCCATGTTCAGGCTCAGGCCCTTGCTCTGATACTCTTTATATCTAACGCTGAGCTGCTTTTTCAAGGAGCTCAGCTCCTCCTTCGTCATTTCTGCATATGGTTTCATGTGCTTCTCCTTTCCTAACCTCCATGCGGCCCGCTCTGTCCTCTGCTCTCACGCCTCCGATAACAGCCGGCGCACCAGCTGCTCCACCATCCGCGGATCCGCCTTTCCCTTCATAGCCCGCATGGTCTGTCCCACCAGGAACCCGGCGGCCTTCCCCTTCCCGTTCTTAAAGTCCTGTACAGACTGCGGGTTGGCGGCGATGACCTCTTCTACAGCCTTTCGCAATGCGCCTTCGTCGTTGACCACCTTAAGGCCGCGCTCCTCCACGGCTCTTTCCGGGTCCATATCTGTCCGTACGATCTCCTCGAACAGGGCTTTCGCCACTGTGCGGTTGATCACCTTGTCCTCCACCAGCCGGATCAGCTTAGCCAGGTTCTCCGGCGAAAAGGACAGCTGGTCCACATCCTGCTCCTGCTCCTTTACCAGGCGCATCCCCTCCACCATCAGCCAGTTGGATACCTCCTTCGGCCTGTTGCAGAGAGCCGTGGCGGCCTCAAATAAGTCGGCCAGATGCTTGGAGCCGGTGAGGAGCTTCGCGTCATACTCCGGAAGGCCGAACTCCGCCTGATAGCGGGCCACCTTCTCCTCCTGCATCTCCGGCTGGGCGTCGCGGACCCGCCTGATCCACCCGTCTGAGATCTGCACCGGCACCAGGTCCGGGTCCGGGAAATACCGGTAGTCCTGGGCATCCTCCTTAGACCGCATGGCCCGGGATGTGCCTTTGGCGTCATCCCAGCGTCTTGTCTCCTGGATGACCTTCTCCCCGCTCTCCAGGATATCGATCTGCCGCTGCCGCTCGCCCTCGATGGCCCGGATGATCGCCCGGAAGGAATTTAAGTTCTTCATCTCTGTCCTGGTCCCCAGCGCCTCCGTCCCGGCTTCCCGGACCGACAGGTTCACATCTGCCCGCATGGAGCCCTCCTGGAGCTTGCAGTCTGACGCCCCTAGATACTGGATGGTCATCCGCAGCTTCTCCAGGTAAGCCACCGCCTCCTGAGCGCTGCGCATATCCGGCTCAGACACGATCTCGATCAGCGGGACCCCGCTCCGGTTATAGTCGACCAGGGAACAGTCCTCCCACTCGTCGTGGACCAGCTTCCCGGCATCCTCCTCCATGTGGATCTCGTGGATACGGATCTTTTTCTTCCCGGCCTCGGTCTCGATCTCCACATAGCCGTCATGGCAGATCGGCAGATAGAGCTGGGAGATCTGATAGTTCTGGGGGTTGTCCGGGTAAAAATAATTTTTCCGATCGAACTTGCAGTACTGGTTGATCTGACAGTTTGTGGCCAGCCCTACAGCCAGGGCGTGCTCCACCACCTGCTTATTTAAGACCGGCAGGGAACCCGGCATCCCCATGCACACCGGGCAGGTGTGGGTATTAGGCGCTCCGCCGAACTGGGTGGAGCAGCCGCAAAAGATCTTGGTCTTGGTGGCCAGCTCCACATGGACCTCCAGACCGATGACCGTCTCATAGGATCTAGACATGCTGCCCGCCCTCCTTTCTCCTCTGGTCCGCGCCGCGCTGCGCCCACTCCCTTGCCAGGGCCGGTCTCTGGTAGGTCCGGCTCTGCTCGAAGGCGAACCCGGCCCGGATCAGCGCCTTCTCTCCATATCGGTCCCCGATCAGCTGCAGGCCGATCGGCAGGCCCTTCGCGTCCAGCCCGCAGGGGACCACAAGGCCCGGGAGACCGGCTAAGTTCACGGAGATCGTATAGATATCGCCCAGGTACATCTTCAGCGGGTCGCTCAAGGAAGCGCCCAGCCTGGGGGCTGTGGTGGGCGAGGCCGGAGCCAGGATCACATCGTAGCTTGCAAAGGCCTGATCAAAGGCAGCCTTGATCAGCGCCTTGGTCCGCAGGGCCTTCAGATAGTAGGCGTCATAATAACCGGAGCTCAGGACAAAGGACCCCAGCATGATCCGCCGCTTCACCTCCGGGCCGAAACCCTGGGAACGGCTCTTCTTATACATGGCGTGGAGTCCCTCATAGTCCTCTGCCCGATACCCGTACTTCACACCGTCAAACCGGGAGAGGTTCGAGCTGGCCTCTGCGGAGGCGATCACATAGTAGGCCGGGATCGCATACTCCACCAGGCTTAAGTCGAACTCCTCCACCAGAGCGCCCTTTTCCTCCAGCACCTTCGCCGCGCCTAAGATGGCGGCCTTCACCTCTCCATCCAGGCCGCTGCCCAGATAATCCCTGGGGATCCCGATCCGCATCCCCTTCACGTCATCCACCAGGGCGCTGGTAAAGTCCCCGTCCTCCCGCCGCATAGAGGTGGAATCCTTAGGGTCATAGGAGGCGATCGTCTCCAGGATCGTGGCACAGTCGGTCACATCCTTAGCGATGGGGCCGATCTGATCTAAGGAGGAGCCGTAGGCGATCAGCCCGTAGCGGGATACGGTGCCATAGGTGGGCTTCAGCCCGGTGACCCCGCAGAAGGAGCTGGGCTGGCGGATCGACCCGCCTGTATCGGAGCCCAGGGCATAAAAGCAGGCATCCGCCGCCACCGCCGCACAGGAGCCGCCGGAGGAGCCGCCGGGGACATGCTCCAGATCCCAGGGGTTCTTTGTGGCCCCGAATGCAGACGTCTCCGTGGTGCTCCCCATGGCAAATTCATCCATGTTGGTCTTTCCTATGATGACCGCCCCCGCCTTCTCCAGCTGCAGGACGGCCTCCGCCGTATACGTGGGCACAAAGTTATATAAAATCTTGGAGCTGCAGGTGGTCCGCAGTCCCTTGGTACACAGGTTATCCTTGACCGCCACCGGCACGCCGGCCAAAGGACCCTTAAGGCTGCCTGAGCGGATCGCCTCCTGGACCTTGCGCGCCCGCTCTATAGCCCCCTCTTCATCGATGGTCACAAACGCATTGATATCGCTCTCTGCCGCCCGGATCTGGGCCAGGGAGGCCTCCACCGCCTCCACCGCCGTTATCTGGCCCTCACCGATCAGCTTCCCTAAGCCTACGGCAGTCTGCTCTAAAATGT
>CAJUFE010000078.1 GCA_910585635.1 uncultured Lachnospiraceae bacterium
AAGCAGCATAATCTTTCGACTTTTTTTGTCCAAAGTATTGACATAGATCCACCATGCGGTACGCAGCGGTACTAGGGCGCGAAAAGACCGCGCCCAAGGACCGGCGTCCCGCAAGGGTCCACTTAGGGGGATCCGGGCCTCCGGATGCTAGGTAGTTGCGGGCAGCATACTAAAAGATCCGCCAACTAAAGTAGCGGAGGGAGGGGCATGTCACATAAAGGACCCTAGCGGAGCGAGAGCGCGTCCTGTTGTGACATGCCCCTCCCGGAGCGGCTCCCTTGCGATATGTCGCGAAAGAGCCGCCCCTTTGCTCGATCGACAAAGCCACGGATCGATGCTATAATGATATCACCGATGATACGGGACGACCGGGTGTTCAAGCCGGGACAGGGGATGGAGGTGGTTGTCATGACAAGGATCACAGGGCGGCGTAGACGGCTCCTCGTATCTGGAGGGCTCACCGTGGCCTTCCTTCTTATAACGGGACTGCTGGTCCTGACAAAGGTTATCCGCATAACCCCTCTTTTCGCCGGCCGATATCCGGTCCATGGGGTGGATGTGTCCCATTATCAGGGAGAGATCGACTGGGAGGTCCTCAGTGGGCAGGATATCCGGTTCGCCTATATCAAGGCCACAGAGGGGAGCCGCTATGTGGACCAGCAGTTTTCCCGGAACTGGGACCAGGCGGGGCAGACCGAGCTGCTGACAGGGGCCTATCATTTTTTCAGTTTTGACAGCAGCGCCCAGACCCAGGCGGAGCTTTATATCCGGACTGTGGGCGATCTGTCCGGGAAGCTGGCGCCGGTGGTGGATGTGGAGTATTATGGAGATAAAAGGGCGCATCCCCCAGATAAAGACGCGGTGGTCGCAGAGCTGACCGGACTGCTGCAGCTCCTGGAGGCCCACTACCAGATCCGACCGGTCATCTATACCACCTACCCCTTCTATGACCGATATATCGCCGGGAGCTTTGATGACTATCCCCTGTGGATCCGGAATGTCTACTACCCGCCGGACCTGGACGGAAAGCATCCATGGGTGTTCTGGCAGTACACGGACACCGCGGTGCTGGATGGGTATCAGGGGGATGAGCGGTATATCGATATGGATGTGTTCTGCGGTACAGAAGAGGAGCTGGGGACGTTCCTGGTCCCTTGAAGCGTACGGCCGCGACCAGAGGAAAACGAGGTCGAGGAAAAGGACGAGGAAAAGACGAGAAAAGGACAAGGAAAAGACGAGGGAAAGACGAGGGAAAGACGAGAAAAGGACGAGAAAAAAAGAGGACAGGGAGGACGATATGGGAGCGATCTGTACCGTGTGCATGCACCATTGCCATCTGGCGCCAGGGCAGAGGGGCCTCTGCAGAGCCAGGAAAAATGTCGATGGGGAGATCCTGTGCGAGAACTATGGCCATCTGACGGCTATGGCCTTGGATCCCATCGAGAAAAAGCCTTTAAAGCGGTTCAAGCCTGGGCGCATGGTCTTGTCGGTCGGGAGCTTTGGGTGCAACCTGCGGTGTCCCTTCTGCCAGAACCATGAGATCTCCATGCTTTCAGCAGAGGAGGCGGACCAGGTCGGCGTTGCCGCCGTCCCGCCACAGGTGCTGGCCGCTAAAGCGCTGGAGTGTAGACCCCTGGGGAATATCGGTGTGGCCTATACCTACAATGAACCGCTGGTGGGCTGGGAATATGTGCGGGATACGGCCAGGCTGGTGAAAGACAATGGGATGGATAACATCCTGGTCACCAATGGGACCGCCTCCTTAGACGTGCTGGAGGAGCTCCTTCCCTTTATCGATGCCATGAACATCGACTTAAAGGGCTTCCGGGAGTCTTATTATAGGAGGCTGGGAGGCGATCTGGAGACGGTCAAGCGCTTTATCACCCGGGCGGTCAAGGACTGCCATGTAGAACTGACCACCCTGATCGTGCCGGGCGAAAATGACAGCATGACAGAGATGGCCGAAGAGGCCCGCTGGATCGCTTCCCTGGACGCGAAGATCACCCTCCATGTGACCCGCTTTTTCCCGCGCTACCGGATGCTGGACCGGGAGGCTACAGAGGCAGAGACCGTGTACCGGCTGGCTGATGTGGCCAGACAGGATCTGGAGGATGTATTTGTGGGGAATTGCTGAGCCTGCAGGGAGGGGATCGGGAGAGCAGAGGCTATGTGCCTTTGATGTGCCTTTGCTTAAAGGATATTTTTTTCTGTTTAAATGGCTGGAAACGTGGAACCCTTTATGTTAAGATACCTATAGATCTTACGCAGATACATCGTCGATCGAAATGACCCGATCGTCGGATCTTGACCAGAAGGGCTTGCGGACCATCAGCAGGATATCAGCACAGAACAGCCGCCCTGTCCATCTGTACAAAAAGAAGGAGGCTGCCAGTGCTGAGAGAAGCTGTACCGAAAAAAGCCGTGCCAAGTGAGCGCATAAAAAGATATCCGATCCCTATCGGGAAAGGCCTGGGCCTTCTGCTCTTTTTCCTGACCCCGGCCTTTTCCTATGTCCTTTTTGGATATGTCACGGGAAATCTCCCGAATATCCCCCTTCAGCTGGCATCCCTCAATATCCTCTGGATGGCGGTGTTCTATGTAGCATTGTTCTTGCTCTGTGGGACCACAAGGGCCGCTATCCCGGTGGTGTCCTTCTTTTTGTTCATCGTCTCCCTTGCGGAGACCTTTGTGATGTCCTTTCGGGGCGTGCCGATCATGCTGTGGGATGTGCTGGCTTTTCGGACAGCGATGACCGTAGCCGGACATTATGTGTTCACCCCGTCGATCCAGATGGGGATCGCCGGGATCGCCCTGTTTTTATGGAATGTGCTGTGCTGGCTGTTCCCGGTGCAGGTAAGGGGCTGGAAGCACCGCCTCCTTTTGGCCTTAGGCGGGAGCGGAGGGATCCTGGCCTTTGTCCTGTACTTTTTTCTGACCCTCATCCCTGCCATGGGGTTAGAGATCAATATGTGGGAGCTGGCGGATACCTATGACCGGACAGGTTATATCCTGTCCACTGCGGTCTCCCTCCGGTATATGGTGAAAAAAAGCCCCTCCGGCTATTCGCTGGCCAGGCTCCGCCAGCTCTGCAGCCAGATCATAAAGGAGATGGATGAGGCGGAGGGACCGCCTGCGTCCGGAGAGGAAGGAAGTATAGAAGGAGGGCGTGCAGGACAGGAGAGGGGAAGCCAGCCCGTGAACCTGATCTGCATCATGAACGAGAGCCTTGCAGATCTTAAGGTGGCCGGGGACTTCACCACCGATCAGCCCTATTTCCCCTTCCTGGACAGCTTGACAGAGAACACGGTGCGGGGCAGCTTATGTGTGCCGGTCTTCGGCGCCATGACCAGCAATACGGAATTTGAGTTCCTTGTGGGGGATTCTATGGCGCTGCTGCCGGCGAATGTGATCGCCTACCAGTTTTATGTGCAGCCCGGTGTCCGCTCCCTGGTCAGCACGCTGAAGGATCAGGGGTATCGTTCTGTCGCTATCCATCCCTTTCCGGGGAGTAACTGGAACCGGGACACCTGCTATCGGAATATGGGGTTCGACGAGTTTTTAGCATGGGAAGCCTTCGAAGCCACCGGCAGCGAGCTGCTGCGCAACTATGTCAGCGACCGGGGCTGCTATTGGAAGGTGATCGACGCGGTGGAAAATAAAGAAAAACCGGAGGACCGTCTCTTCCTGTTCACGGTCACCATGCAGAACCATGGGGGCTATGAGGAAGCGTTTGATAATTTCCCCCAGGAGGTCCGTCTGACTGGTCCCTTGGCGGGCCGGTATCCTAAGGCCGATCAGTACCTGTCCCTGATGAAAAAGTCTGACGAGGCCTTCGAGGAACTGATCGCCTATTTTAAGGACTATCCGGAGCCTACGATGATCGTCATGTTCGGGGACCACCAGCCTGGTCTGGAGGATGCGTTCTACGATGAGATCGCAGGCCGTCCCAGCTTTGAGGTCCCGGATGCAGAGCGGCTGATGTGGTACCAGACGCCCTTCGTGATCTGGACCAATTATGAGCAGCCTTCTGTAGATATGGGAAAGCTGGGAGCTGTCTATCTCTCCTCCTATGTGCTGGACCTGGCAGGTCTGGCCATGCCGCCCTATAACCAGTTCCTGCTCAGGATGTCCCAGGAACTGCCCGTGGTGCATCCGATCGGCGTCTACGGCCGGGACGGCAGCTATCACAGCTGGGAGCAGGCCGAAAGTGGAGACGATCCTTATCATGTTCTGGTGCGGGACTATGGGTACATGGTCTACAACCACAGCATGGACAGACGGACCGTGCAGGAGCTTTTCTCAGTGCCATGAGAAAAATGTTACAAATTTGTTAAACAATATTGTTTTTTTGTTCGAAAAGTATTACTATATATAAATAACACGGATCCGCAGCAAAGAGAGCCACGTAAGATGGCTCTGTTGGCCCCTCTGTTCCCTGCATGTGCAGGGGATACATAACGATCGATGGAGTACCACCGGCATCCTGCCGGGACCCTTATGATGAACGTGACTGTCTGGGAGCGCCCTTTTGCAGTCACGTTTTGTGCGGAAAGCTGACAGAGGGTAACAGTTCGGACGTTGTCTGAACTGTTACGACAGAGGGGGCGCTGGGATCTTAGTTAAATCTTTAGCAGATACAGGGAGAGTGAGGATCATGTTCGGTACGAAGAGAAAGGGAGACACGATAGGGATGATCAATACGATCATAGGCGGGAATTCAAAGATCGAGGGTCTGCTCACAGCTGCGGAGTCCACCAGGATCGATGGTCTTTTGGAAGGGAAGATCATGTCCGAAAGTTCGGTCATCATCGGGGAGCACGGTCTTGTGCGAGGAGATATCGATGCGGTGGAGATCTTAGTGGCCGGGACTGTGTACGGCAATCTCCGGGCGCAGGAGCGTATCCAGCTCACCGAGACAGGCCGTGTCCTGGGTGATATCTTTACCAAGACCTTAGTGATCGACGAGGGCGCTTCCTTTAAGGGACAGTGTACCATGGATGTGAAGGAGGACCCGGACGCTAAGAAGGGTCCGGACAAGACTGCCCTATCCGAAAATGGGAAAAAGGCGGAGGGAGCACAGGAGCCCGTAAACGCCAAGGGATCGGCCAAAGATAAAAATGAAGGGATGAAGAAAAATAAGGAGCATCCGTCATCGATGAAAGCCGATGCTGGCTCGGAGGAGTCTTGATCTGACGCTTACTATGCAGTGTTGCCGCCGGATAGACGGCATGCATCCAGGGATGCCAAATGCGCCCGCCAGACGTTCATGTCAAATGCGTCCGCCAGACGTTCATGTGTGGTGGTGCGTCCGCTGCCGGGCGCATGGAGTTTGACGGGAAAAGGAGATGGTTCTGATCCATGACATGGAAAAAGTTCAAACAAGAAAAGCTTTCGCTGGATTATACGGTCATGCTGCTCCCGCACTCCCAGAAAAAGCCGATCCATTTTAAGACACCGGTATGGACCTTCCTTTTGTTTTTCCTGTTCTTGCTGTCCCTGACCGGGGCCACCCTCTTTTTTGCCGGTTCCCGTCTCCAGCTGGAACAGGTGCGGGAGGAGAAGGCCCAGCTGGAAAAGGAATGGGAGCTGTTAGCCGCCCAGAAAAAGCAGGCGGAAGAGGAGAATGAGACGCTCCGCCTGGCCAGGGAAGTCCAGGAGCAGGAGATCGTAAAGCTGGAGCAGCGGACCCGGGATACCTTGAAGGAATTAGAGGAGCTGGTAGAGCGGGAGGCCCAGATCCGCGAAGAGCTGGGCCTCCAGCAGATGCTGGGAGCAGATGAGGGCGACGGACAGGGCGAGGCGGACGGGGCGGATGCCGGCGAGGATCAGCCGGATGGACCGGCACAGGCCGGGGCAGATGAGGCCGATGAGGAGGAGCGCCAGGCCGGAGAGGGGACTGGCGTAGGAGCGGCCGGTCAGGCTGATACCCAGCTGGCGGCAGCAGATCCGGCCGCAGCCCCCGTGGGCCAGGACACCGGACTGACCGATCAGTGGACGGCCGGTCAAGGGATAGACCAGGCTGGTCAGGCGGCATCAGCAGGCCAGACCGGTCTAGCTCTCGACGGGTCTGCCGGTCTAGCACCGGATGGCGGCGCTTTCGGGACAGGAGCTGAGGCAGCCGTTGGAGATGGCCCAGGTCTGGCAGAAGGGGCGCTGGCCTCCGATATGGCGGATCCGCAGTCGGCCGTGCGCACGGCATCCCAGATCGCCGGAGCGGCAGGCGGGACTGTGCAGATCGCTTCTGTGGGCCTCCCCGTGGAACTGGCGGAGAACGCGGCAGATTTCCAGGCGATCCAGTCCGAACTCAGCTACCTGCAGGACAGCCTGGCAGAAAAGACGGGGCAGTATGAAAGCTATCAGAACCTCATCACCGAGCAGAAGGAGGCCGAGGCCGCCCAGATCGCCCAGCGGGAAGCTTTAAGGCGGGATATCGTGGGCAATGCCCTCCAGTACGTGGGCAACCGCTATGTCTATGGCGGCAATGATCCCAATACCGGCGTGGACTGCTCCGGGTTTACCCGGTACGTCTTAGGCAATACGGCCGGCGTTTATCTAAACCGTACCGCCGCCTCCCAGTCCACCCAGGGGCAGGCGGTCTCCGCAGAAGAGGCCCGTCCCGGCGACCTGGTCTTTTACAGCAACGGCGGCGGGGTCAACCATGTGGCGATCTATATCGGGGACGGTCAGGTCGTCCACGCCTCTAACGAGCGGACCGGGATCATCACCTCCGATATGTATTATCGGACCCCTGTGCGCATCATGAACGTGCTGGGAGACTGATGCCGAGGGTACTGTGGGGCGGTGGGGGATCGGCGCGATGATGTACCAGGATGCCCTTCCCTGGGCGGAAGATACAAGAAAAAGGCCATAAATTTGTCAGCTTTGACAGATCTATGGTCTTTTTTGTGTCTGGCTATGCAGAAAAACCGCCAGCAGTGAGATTTCTGTATGTAGGATCATGCAGAAATCTGTACCACAAAATGTTGACAAGCAATGTAGTAAAGTGTAAAATCAATAATGTCGTCTGGCGACAGCTCTGCCCCCATGTGGGCGGACAGGGCCAGAGGAGGAGGCCCCTTTTCGAGGGAGCCGAAAAAAAAGAGTAGGATGTGATGATATGGGCAAATACTTTGCAAAGCGGATAGGGATGGCGGTAGTCACGATCTTTTTAGTGACCTGTCTCACCTTCCTGTTGATGAACGCTGTGCCAGGCAGCCCCTGGCTCAGTGAGAAATCGCCGTCAGCTGCCACCCTTGCGGCTTTAAATGAAAAGTACGGGATGGATAAGCCGGTCTATGTCCAGCTGATGAAATATCTGGGCAATCTGGCCAAAGGCGATCTGGGCGTATCGCTGAAAATGCAGAAAAACCGTGCCGTGACCAGCATCATCGGGGAGATGTTCCCGGTATCGGCCAAGGTAGGCGCGATCGCGCTGTCCTGGGCGGTCCTGGTGGGGGTCCCCTTAGGCTGTCTGGCGGCATTTAAACGAGGCAAGCTGACGGACAGCATCCTGCGGGTGATCTGTACCCTGGGGATCTCCATGCCCAGCTTTGTGGTGGCTTCTGTTCTTTTGGTCACCCTGGCAGGCGGCCTGGCCTCTCTTAAATTTTTCCCTACGATCTTCGATCCGGCCCTTGGATGGCGCTCTTATGTGCTCCCCTGCTTTTCTCTGGGCTTTTATCCCATGTGCTATACAGCCCGTCAGACCCGTTCGGCCATGCTGGATGCCCTGAACCAGGAATATATCAAGACGGCCCGGGCCAAAGGGCTTAAAAATAACAAGATCATCTTTAAGCATGCCCTGCGCAATGCGCTGATCCCTGTCATCACCTATCTGGGGCCCCAGGTGGCGTTCACCCTCTGCGGCGGTTTCGTGGTGGAGAGCGTGTTCTCGATCCCAGGGCTTGGGCGCTATTTTGTGCAGTCCATCCAGAACAGGGATTACCCGGTGATCATGGGCACTACGATCTTCCTTGCCACCTTGATCATCCTGATGAACGTGGTGGTGGATCTCCTTTATAAGTTGGCAGACCCAAGGATCAACCTGACGAAAGGAGATTGAGCGTAAGATGGCAGAGGATAAGAAGATGGAACGCTTTCCGGTGACCCTACAGCCGGATATCGAGGCTTTATTGCAGGACCTGTCTGAGGAAGACTTTACACCAGCCTCTGAGCAGGAGAAGGATGATTTCATCCAGGAGCGGCAGAGCACCTCCTACTGGAAGGATGCGTGGCGTCGTCTGCGGAAGAACGTGGTGGCCATGGTGGCGCTGGGTGTGATCATCTGTTTGTTCTTGTTCGCCTTTGTGGGACCCTATCTGGTCCCCTATGGCTATGAGCAGTTCAATAAAGGAGCAGAGAACCTTTACCCCTATCATTATACATTAGAAGACCAAAAACGGCTGGATGCGGAGATCGCTGCCCGGACCCAGTCCGAGACCATGGATGTGGACGAGATGATCGCCAAGGCGAAGGCTGAGGCCGAGGCAAAGGGCGAGAAGTTCACCAAGAAGGACGAGGCGGTGATCAAGGCCCAGGCCAAGGTGGCGGCTAACAATGCGGAGGCCTCCGAGGATGCCGATCCGGAGAAGATCCGCCAGGAGCTGGGCATCAAGCGGCACCTGTTCGGCTATTCGGTCGGCGAGCTGGAGAGGAAGGCGGCCGGGGAGCATGTGTTCCCCCATGTGTTCGGTACGGATATGTACGGCCGCGATATCATGGTCCGTGTCATGTACGGGGCACGGGTGTCCATGTCTGTAGGGATCTGTGCGGCGCTGCTGGTCCTGGTGATCGGCGCGACCTACGGCGCGGTCTCCGGCTATTGCGGCGGGCGTGTGGATGCCGTGATGCAGCGGATCGTGGAGCTGATCTATTCGGTGCCGGAGATGCTGGTGGTGCTCTTGATCGCCACAGCGTTAAAACCAATCCTTACAGAATATGTAAATTCGGGGGGGAGTAGTCCCCTAAAAGCCTTTGTCAATATCCTGGGCCCGAACCTGATCTCCATGTTCATCGCCTTTGGCGTGCTCTATTGGGTCACCATGAGCCGGATCATCCGCGGACAGGTCCTCCAGTTAAAGCAGCAGGAGTATGTGACGGCGGCCAGGGCTCTGGGCGCTTCCGGCGGACGGATCATCCGCCAGCATCTGATCCCTAACTGTATCGGGCAGATCGTGGTCACCACCTGTCTGCAGATCCCATCGGCGATCTTCCTGGAATCCTTCTTATCCTATCTGGGCGTAGGCGTATCGGCCCCCCTGCCCAGCCTTGGATCCATGGCCACCGATGCGCTGAGCGGGATGTACACCTATACGTACCGCCTGATCGTCCCGTCTCTGATCTTGAGCGTCATGATCCTGGCCTTCAACCTTTTTGGCGACGGCCTGCGGGATGCCCTAGATCCCAAGCTGAAAAAATAGAAAGGAGGGACCGGTAAGATGTCTGCGCAACAGGAAGATAAGAAATTATTGGAAGTGAAGGATCTTCGAGTTTCCTTCTTTACACCGGCCGGCGAGGTCAAAGCGGTCGGCGGGATCAGTTATGACTTAAACTACGGCGAAGTGATGGGCGTGGTGGGAGAATCCGGCTCCGGCAAGAGCCAGGAGGCATACGCCATCATGGGCCTTTTACAGTCCCCCGGCAAGGTGATCGGCGGTTCCATCACCTTTGAGGGTACCGATGTGCTGGCCCTCTCCAAGGCGGAGATGACCCAGTTCCGCGGGAATAAAGTGGCGATGATCTTCCAGAACCCCATGACCTGCTTAAACCCAGTCTATACCATCGGCAACCAGCTGATGGAGGCCTTAAAGGCCCATGATAAGACGATCTCCAACGAGGACGCGAAAAAGCGGGCCATGGAGATGATGGAGATGGTGGGCATCAACAATGTAGAGAAGCGGATGAAGCAGTACCCACATGAATTTTCCGGCGGCATGCGCCAGAGGGTCATGATCGCCATGGGACTGATCTGCCATCCCCAGCTTTTGATCGCCGATGAGCCCACCACAGCCCTGGATGTGACGATCCAGGCCCAGATCCTGGAGCTGATGAAGGATCTGCAGAAAAAGACCAAGATGGGCATCATCTTTATCACCCACAACCTAGGCGTGGTGGCGGATATCTGCGATAAGGTGTCGGTCATGTATGCCGGGAAGATGGTGGAGCAGGGGCCGGTGGACGATATCTTCTACACACCTGCCCATCCCTATACCATAGGGCTTTTGCGCTCCATGCCCCGTGTGGACGCCCAGGATTATGAGCGGCTGATCCCGATCCAGGGGACGCCGGTGGATATGCTGAACCCGCCGGAGGGCTGTCCCTTTGCGCCCCGGTGCGAGCAATGTATGAAGATCTGCTTGAAGAAGATGCCCCCTTATGTGGAGGTAGGCAAGGACCACCGTTCGGCCTGCTGGCTGCGAGTGGCGGAGCAGATGGACAAGGAGGAGGCTTAAGATGGCGAAGGAAGAGAAGAGACTCCTTGAGATCAAAGACTTACGTAAATATTTCCCGATCAAAGGGGTGAAGGGTCCGGGCGTCCAGGCGGTCCAGGATGTCTCCCTGTTCATCAATAAAGGGGAGACCTTAGGTCTGGTGGGGGAGTCCGGCTGCGGGAAGACCACTCTGGGCAGGACGATCCTCCGATTATATGAGCCTACAGGCGGCTCGATCCTCTATGATGGCAAGCCGATCTATGAGAACCCCCTGGGGGAGGACGGCCAGCCTTTAGGAAAGGCGAACGCGGTCAATATGCTCCCCTACCGCCGGAAGATGCAGATCATCTTCCAGGATCCATCGGCCTCCCTAGACCCCCGTATGACCGTGGGGGAGATCATCGGCGAGGCGATCGATATCCACAAGCTGGCCTCCGGCAAGGCGGACCGCTCCGATATGATCAAGGACCTGCTCCGCAGAGTAGGATTAAATACAGAGCATGCCAACCGTTATCCCCATGAGTTTTCCGGCGGCCAGCAGCAGCGTGTGGGCATCGCCCGGGCCCTGGCCGTAAAGCCGGAGTTCATCGTCTGCGACGAGCCGATCTCCGCTCTGGATGTGTCGATCCAGTCCCAGGTGGTGAACATGCTGGAGGATATGCAGGCGGAGCTGGGGCTGACCTATCTGTTCATCGCTCACGACTTATCGGTGGTGCGCCATATCTCCAACCGGATCGGGGTCATGTATCTGGGTTCTTTGGTGGAGCTGGGGGAGAGCTATGAGCTGAACCGCCATCCGATCCACCCCTATACGAAGACCTTACTGTCCGCGGTGCCGGTCCCGGATCCTAAGCTCAGCCGGACCAAGCAGCGGATCATGCTGGAAGGCGATATCCCCAGCCCCATGAACCCGCCCAGCGGCTGCCGGTTCCACACCCGCTGTCCTTACGCAAAGGAGATATGCAGCCAGGCTACGCCTAAGTTTAAAGAGCATGAGCCCGGACATTGGGCGGCCTGCCATCTCTTGGATGAGTAGGGGAGCGGTGGAGGCGGTCCAGTGTTGTGCTGGTCAGGAGGCTGCCTGCGGCTGTGACGGTCAGGAGGTTGACCCGTCGCCATATCCCCGCTGCTCTTACAACGATCGGGTATCAAGTCTATGACTTTATGCTATAAATAAAAAACTGTGATGATACTGAGCAGTTACAAAAAAGGAGGATGTACAGTATTATGAGAAAGACAAAGAAGTTCCTGTCTCTGGCTCTGGCTTCCACCATGGCCCTTTCCTTAGCGGCCTGCGGTGGCGGCGGCAGCACAGAGACCACAGCGGCAGCGCCTGTGGAGACCACCGCAGCAGCCGAGGGTGGTGAGACCACAGCGGCGCCAGAGGGTGAGACCACTGCAGCAGCGGCGGAGAGCACAGACGGCAGCTTCGATCTGGCGGTCTGCTTAGCTTCCGAGCCCCAGTCGATCGACCCGGCGCTGAACTCTGCTGTGGACGGCGCGATCATGATCAACCATATGTTCGAGGGTCTGACCAAGTGGGTGGACGACGGCAATGGCAATGCGATCTTGGCTCCCGGCCAGGCGGAATCCTATGAGAAGGTAGAAAACGAGGACGGTACAGTCACCTATACCTTCAAGCTCAGGGACGGCATCAAGTGGTCCGACGGCAAGGACGTGACCGCAGGGGATTTTGAGTACAGCTGGAAGCGTCTGGCGACCCCGGAGACCGCGGCGGATTACTGCTATATGATCGACATGGTCAAGGGCTATGCGGAAGTGGCGGCCAGCACGGCCGATCCGGATACCTTAGGGATCACCGCGATCGACGACAAGACCCTGGAGGTCGTATTGACCTATGACTGCCCCTATTTTGAGGAGATCGCCGCATTCCCGGCTACCTTCCCGGTGCGCCAGGATATGGTGGAGGGCAACGAGGAGTGGACCTACGATGTAGCTTCTTATGTGGGCAATGGCCCCTACAAGATGAAGGAGTGGTCCCACAATGCTTATATCCTGACCGAGAAGAACGAGAACTATTACGACTATGACAACCTGGGCCCGGATACGATCAAGTTCACCCTGTTGGATGACGAGAACGCTATGCTGGCCGCTTATAAGAGCGGTGAGCTGGATTTCATCGAGAACTTCCCCATGGACGAGCTGCCCAACTACTTAGCTTCTGGTGAGCTGGATATCTTCGATTACCTGGGTACCTACTATGTCTGCTTCAACACCGAGGACGAGATCTTCTCTGATCCGAGGATCCGCAAGGCCTTCTCCCTGGTCATCGACCGCAACTATATCGTGGACAATGTCTCCCAGGCAGGCGAGGTCCCGGCCACCGGTTTTGTTCCTGCCGGCGTGAACGATGCCGCAGGCCCTGGTCATGACGATTTCCGTACCGTAGGCGGCGAGTATTACAGTGTGGAGGATGCAGATTACGAGAAGAACTGTGAAGAGGCCCGCGCCCTGTTAGCCGAGGCCGGCTATCCGGATGGCGAAGGCTTCCCCACCGTTGAGTATCTCTACAATACCGCGGACAACCACAAGAAGATCGGCGAGGCCCTGCAGAATATGTGGCAGGAGCAGCTGGGCGTGACCGTGACCCTGAACAACCAGGACTGGAACGTGTTCCTGGAGAACAGGAAGCAGGGCCACTACCAGATCGCCCGCAACGGCTGGATCGCAGACTATAACGATCCCTGTACCTTCCTGGATATGTGGTATACCGACGGCGGCAACAACGACGCCCAGTACTCCAACCCGGATTATGATGCCCAGATCGACGCGGCAAAGGCGACCTCCGTACCGGAAGAGCGTATGAAGGCCTTCCATGCGGCAGAGGACATCCTGATCAAGGAGGACAATGTCCTGGCTCCGATCTACTTCTATACCCAGCCCAACATGCTGGCTGACGATATCAGCGGCATGTACTATACGCCACTGGGATACTTCTTCTTTAATTATACCAGCAAGAACTGATGGAGACCTACCGGCCCACAGCCGGGATAACGGACAGACTGTCGATAAAAGGACGGCGCAGCTTTAGGGCTGCGCCGTCTTGACGTTCCGTTTTTGCTGTTTGGTTTTTGTTTTGATGTCCAGCTGTGTTGACGAATGTGTTCCAGGAGGATACAATATACATACAGAAACCTGTACGTAAAGGAGGCAGAGCCTATGCTTTCTTATAAGAAGAAATGTTTGTTTTTTCTGCTCTGTTTTGTATGGATCGCTGTCGGATGCGCCGGACGTGCGCCGTTGCCGAGAGAGGACGGGGCGCAGGTGCCGGATATGGTGCAGGTATCAGATACAGCACAGGCGCCAGATACGGCTCCCCTATCCGACGATCTGGACGCAGGAGCTCAGCAGAGGAGCGGCCAGGAGCCCCTCTCCCCCGCCGGTTTCCCGGAAGTGTCTAAAGGAGAGGGACAAGTGCCGGATCCAGAGGAAGACGATCCGGCTGCGGGAGCAGACCGTTCGGCTGTGGGGACAGATAGTCCAGGCCGCGCAGCCTCGGGCGCTGGCAGGACAAAAGGCGCGGACTCAGATCTGACAGTCTGGCTGGGCAGCGATCTTTATTCCATGGACCCGGTCCAGGGGATCCATGAGCTGGAGAAGACTCTGATCCTGCACCAATACGAGCCCTTGCTCATCCAGGACCAGGATGGCCGTCTCCTTCCCGGGCAGGCCCAGTCCTATGAAGTCTCAGCAGATGGCCTTACCTACACCTTCCATCTGTGGGAGGATCTGCGATGGTCCGACGGATCCCCGCTGACCGCCTCCGACTTTGTCTATGCCTGGAAGCGGCTGGCAGACCATCGCACGGCCTCTCCCTATGCAGAAGACCTCTTAGGCATCGTGGCCGGCTTCCCGGAAGCGGCAGAAAAAGGCGGCCGTGGGCTGGGGGTCTCCGCAAAAGATGATCAGACCTTCGTCGTTACCCTGGCAGAGCCCCGTTTGAACTTTATCCGATCCTGCGCCCACCCAGCCTTAAGCCCGGTAAAAGCATCCTCTGTAGAAGCTCTTGCAAAAGTAGGAGACGCAGACTGGTCCTTGTCGGTAGACACCCTTGCGGGAAACGGCCCCTTGGAGCTGGATCGCTGGGTGGAAGGGGAGTATATCCGCTTCGTCAAGAACCCACACTACCGCGACCAGGCAAAGGTCTCCTTACGTTCCCTCACCGTCCTTCTAGCAGGAGACCACGATCAGGAAGCGCTCCAGGAACAGCTCCGGGAACAGCTTTTAGCCGGTCAGCTCCAGCTGATGCTGTGCGATCCTTTCGATACCGAGCCTTACCTGGAAGAGCTTGCCGGTGGAAAAGGATCCAAAAGCAAAAGTCCAGAGGGGCAGGGACGTATCCCACTGAAAAAGGGACAAGCCCCGAAAGCCGGTACCTACTACCTCCTGTTCAACCAGCGCCTGGAGCCCTTCCAGGACCCAAAAGTCCGAGCCGCCCTGTCCATGGTCCTGGACCGTGAGGCCATCGCCGATACCGCTATGGAAGGGAACGCCCTCCCAGCCTATTCCCTGATCGGCCCAGGCATCTCCGACGCCGACGGCCCCACCGGGAGCTCCTTTTGCCAAAATGCACAGGATGACTACGCTTTCCCCCACTTTTTATCCAGAACACAGACCCCAAAGTATACAGACCCATCTGCTGCGGTCTCAAAAGACCGGACATCACTTAATGGGTCTGGAGCAGTGGGGCCAGCGGAGCGGTCAGGCGGGGCCGATCAGACCGATCAAACCACTCAGACAGAGCGGCCGGACCCTGCCGGAGAGACTTGGGAGACCGCCAGAGCGCTCCTGTCCCAAGCGGGTTACCCAAACGGCAGCGGCCTCCCGGCCATCCAGCTCCTGACCAATGACTCCGGCTGCCACATCGCCATAGCCCAGGCCATGCAGAGCACCTGGGCCAGATTAGGTGTACAGCTTACGATCCGCAAGATCACCTGGCAGTACTTCACCCCCTCCCGGCACAGCGGCGACTTCATGATCGCCCGCGCCAGCTGGCTGATGGACACCGACGATCCCCTGCCCTTTTTAGAGCAGTTCACCACCGATCATCCCTTGAACGACAGCCATTACACCAACCCCCAGGTGGACGCCGCCATCCAAGCCGCCAAGACCGTTAAAGACCGCCAGACCTACTACCAGGCTCTCCACAAAGCCGAACAGATCATCCTGGAAGAGGCCGCCGCCATCCCCATCGCCCACTACCAGGATACCTGGTACCAGGCAGAAGACCTTGATGGCGCAGTCCACATGCCCGACGGCACCTGGAGGTTCCCCTACGCCTCCCTATCCCCATAGATAGTGCCAGCTGGTCACTTATCACAGGTGGGCCAATGGTCCGCGGCGGGAGGGGGGTAGCATGTAATGGGACGCGCTCTCGCTCCGACCGGAACGTAGCGGACGCTAAGCTCGTGAAAGACCTCGCTAAGCGCCGACGTTCCGCTAGGGTCCCGTTACATGCTACCCCCCTCCCACCGCTACGTTATCGGATGGTGTGAGTACAGAATGTCTCGGCTTTTCCAGACTTAAAGCTAATGATGAGAAGATATACCATAAGATCAGCCGACTTAAGTAGCGCAGGGAGGGTCCTGTCATAAAAGGAACCCCTTGAGGAACGCCGGCGC
>CAJUFE010000079.1 GCA_910585635.1 uncultured Lachnospiraceae bacterium
GATAGTATAGATTGTTCAACTTTTCCTGTCCACACTTATATACTAACACCAGCCTGTGAGCACGTTCGGGTTCCCTCCCAGATCGATGCCGCTTTTGTTGAAGCTGGTCCAGCCCCCCTGGCCCAGCAGGAGGACGCCTGGCATCACCAGAGGCGACAGGCCGATCCGCCTGCACACCTTGCCATGCCGACTGGCGATCATCACCGTATCGCCATGCTCTAAACCCAGCTTTCTGCCGTCCCCTTCGTTCATCAAAGCCTCTGCCGGGAACAGCTCCCTCAACACCTTTACCTGGTCAAAACCCTGGTGGGCCCGGCGCGGGTGGTGGATGCTCACCAGCTGGAAGGGATACTCGCCTTTTTCGAAGTCGGAAAAGGTCCCTTCGAACCCTTCCGGCTGTGGGACATACCGGGCGGTCCCATGGATATCTGTCAGGCCGAATTCCCTGTAACGGCGGACCAGCTCCTCGCAGTAGATCTCAAACCTCCCGCTCTTTGTGGGGAGCGGATGCCCCGCCGGATCTCGGATATAGTCCGTGTCCTGGACATAGCCGAACAGATCGCCTGGATGCCGCTTGACCTGGTAGACCCCGGTCTTTTTGAACTCGCGCCAGGGGACACGCCCTTTTTGTGGCTCTGCCTCCACGCCAAACTCCTGTATATCGGCCTCTGTAAAGCCGATCAGGGGATCATAGCCGCTGCCGTCCTCCCTGATCACCCGCGCGCCGTACAGCTCATTAAAGGCGATCTCCTCATCGGATAAGGGCTGGGCCAGCTTAGGGTCTAAGCCCCAGCGCCTGCAAAGCTGGGCCTGTATCCAGCTGTCATGGCGGCATTCGAACAGAGGCGGGACCACCTGGGAGGAATAGATCAAAAGCTCCCGGTTAGTCTGGATCAGCACCCCGCCGAACCGCTCCCAGAAGGAGGAGGCCGGAAGGACGATATCCGAATACTGGCAGTCCGGCGTCATCTGCAGATCGCTGGACACCACAAAGTCCACCTTGCGGAAGGCCTTCACGGCCATGTTAAAGTCCGGGTTCTGGTTCATCCTGGCCCCGCAGCCGATCTTCCAGATCATGTGGATGTCGATCGGGCGCCTGCCGTCCAGGAAATGGGTATGCTCCCCTTCCACCACCGCCTTCCACACCTCGGACATGGCGATCCCGTAAAACTTCTTTGGATCGTACTTGCCCGCTCCCAGGCTGCCGCCGCCTCTGGGCTGTTCACAGACCCCATTCTCCGGCAGGACCAGCTTCCTGTCCCCGGGGTAGACCAAAGGCGGCCCGCCAAAGATCAAATTCCCCGCGCCGGTGCCGATGGAGACCTCCGCGCCTGACCGGCCCACGTTCCCGGTCATCCAGCCTACCGTGTAGAAGGCCTGGGCGAACCGGGCGCCCTCATAGGTCCTGGCCGGCGCGAAGCTGGCCTTCATGCTCATAGGCTTTGCCGTGGCCATCTGACGGGCCAGGCGCCTGATCTGCTCCGGGGCGGTGCCGCAGATCTTCGCTGCCCATCTCGGGGTCTTGGGAATCTTGTCATAGGTCCCCAGCACATAGTCCTTGAAATTTTCCTTCGGATCCGCCCCTTCGGGCATGTGGTCCGCGTCAAAACCGATACAGTAGGTATCCAGGAAAGCCTGGTCCTGCAGGCCCTCTTCGATCATCACATAAGCCAGCCCCAGAAGGAGGGCCGTATCGGTGCCGGGCCGCACCGGGACCCACTCATCGGCCAGAGCCTGGGCCGTGGGGCTGTACCAGGTATCCACCACGATGATCTTAGCCCCCCGCTCCTTGGCCTGGGCGTAGTGCCAGGTGGGATTGCCCGGGGCGCTCCAGGCGGGATCGCAAGCCCACAGGAGGATCAGCCTGGCATTGCGTATCTCGAAGCGATCGCTGGAATCTAGCCGTCCCCCGGTCCATTCGCCTTTCATCATATTAGCCACCACCGGGACCGCTCCCTGAGAGGCCTGCCCCCAGGTGGTGGTGCAGCCGCCGTAGGCGTTCAGCGCCTCCCCATAGTAGAGACCGGGGATGACCCCCCGCTGTTCAAACCCGGTGGCCAGGATCGCCCGGTTCCCGTAGGCCTCCTTGATCCTGGTGGTCTCCTTCGCGATCATATCCAGGGCCTCGTCCCAGGAGACCCTCTCCCACTCATCCCGGCCCCGCAGCTCCTTATCGCCGCCCCCCGGCGCCCAATGCTTCCTTTTTAAAGGGTATTTCAACCGGTCCGCCCCAAAGATCAGCTGCCGCAGGGCCCGCCCTCTGGCACAGCCCCGCTGCTGGGGATAGTCCGGGGTATCCGGGTGGAGGTCGTCGGTCTTCTGGCGGAGCACTTTTCCGTCCACCACGTAAGAACGGTTGACACACCGGTTCCCACAATTGAAAAAGCAGGCATGGGTGACCCACCGTCCCTCCTCCGATGCCTCTGCCGCCGGGACCAGCCAGGAAGAGTAATGGATCAGCTCCGCTTCCTTCTCCCAGGCTCTGGATACCTCATCCGCATCCCTTCTGCCCCTGTCTGCGGCCTGCTGTCCATCTGGACCTGATACGGGCATGGACCGCGTTCTTACTCCTGCCGTGTCTCCTGCTCCTCCTGCCATGTCCCACCTCCTCGACTTTGATGACCTCGACTTTTTTACTTGTTTATAGTATAATAGATAGCGACCTGTTTTGTACAATAGTTATATCTGGAAGTGCTCATAGCTTGAAGCTATAGGCATATTGACCTTTAGGAGATGACCATCATGACCAATAATCAGTTGCGCTACGTGATCAGCGTGGCGGAGAACGGCAGCTTTTCGGGGGCGGCGAAGAAATTGTTCCTCACCCAGCCCTCTCTATCGAATCAGATCAAAGCGCTGGAGGAGGAGCTGGGTACGCCGATCTTCATCCGTATGCACCATGAGCTGAAGCTGACCGAAGCCGGCCATGACCTGGTCCTGTATTCGAAACGGATCTTAAATGAGCTGGACCACTTACAGAGCCTGATGCAGTCCTACTCATCCTTTTTAAAGGGCAGCCTGACCATCGGCGCTTTTACCAATGCCGGCTACCTGGGGCTCCCCCAGATGGTCATGGATTTCCAGAAGCTCTACCCGAAGATCCAGATCCGCCTGGTGATGGACCGGAGCAGCCGTCTGACGGAGCTTTTGATGACCCAGGAGATCGACGTGGCTTTTTTAAGCGCCAGTGAAGCCACCCTCCGTTCCGGCGATCTCCAGTATGCCCAGCTGGACGAGGAGCCATTCGTGGCGGTCGTCCCCAAGGGCCACCCCCTGTATGACCGCAGCGCCATCGACAGCGAGGCCTTAAAAAAGGAAAAGCTCATCCTCCCCACAGACGACCTCTACGCCCATTCCCTGCTGGTGAGCGCCCTGTCCCACGACGGGGAACCACCCCTTTTGTGCGGAGAATGCAGCAGCACAGAAAGCTGTGTCCAGATGGTAGCGAGCGGCTTCGGGATCGCCATCGTCACCGCTCCTGTGGCCAGGCAGCTAACGAACGACCGGTTCCGTATCCTGCCCCTGATCCCCACGATCCGCCTAAAGCTTTACCTGGCTATGCTGAAGACCTCCTGTCCGGGATCGATCGCAGATGAGTTTTTCGGTTTTTTGCAGACGCGGTTCCGGTGAACCCCGGTCAGAAAGGAGTACGATATGGATATGCTCTTCTTTTTCGCCGCCTGCTTAGGCCTGGCGGAGACGATCGACTTATTTATGGGAAAGGATTTCCTGATGTTCATGGGGAGTAAGATGGACGAACGGGATTACGTTCGGGAGAAAGTCTTCCGTGTAGAAAAATGGCTCTTCGCCGCCGATACCCTGGGCTGTTTTATCCTGTCCAAGGGCTCGTGGATCGGCTTCTGGGGACAGATGACCGTGATCTTCATCCTTTTTATCACGGTCATCCTGCACATATGGGTGTTCAATGACGAACGGTTCCTGTCCCCTTCCGGGATCAAAAAGAAGCAGCAGAAGAAAGAGCGGCGGGCGGCCTGGAGGGCGCAAAAAAAGAAGAGGTGATCCGGATCGATCTGATGGGCCGGATCCTTCCTCTTCTCCTTCCGTTACTTCTTACGCCCAGACCAAGGGGCTTATGGCATAGATATGTCGCATAGAGGACCCTCCCGCCGCGGCCCCCCTGCCCCACCTATAAAACAGGTCAGAAATTAAAATACAGGAATGTGGACACCCCCGCAAAGGACACCACCGCCCACACCAGCAGCAGCGCCGAGCCCACGGCCTTCGCCGCCGTGGGCTTAAAGTCCTTCTCGTGGAGATGGGGAAAGCCCAGGCAGAGGACGAAGGCCCCCAGCAAAAAGACCCACATGCAGACCAGGCCCCTCTGCCCCCACAAGGCTCCCACAAGCCGGGCCGCCTGCCCATCCTGCCCGAAGACGTTCAAGACCAGCGACCTTAAGACCTGCAGGATGGCCTCCACCTCCGGCAGGATGAACCCATCCGTCAGCTCCTTAGACAGAGTAAAGGAATCTGCCCTAAGGAGTCTTTTATATAGGAAAAAAGCCTGTCCTACACTGTCAGCCCGGAACAGCAGCCACATCAGGTCCACGAAGATAAAGGTGCAGGCCCAGCGGAAGACGTGGCGGCATCTGGCTGCCAGTCCCATCACCCCCAGATCCATGCCGCTCCTTTGATGGCGTTCCTTCATCCTGCGTCTCCTCTTCCTGCGCCCCCATGCACCCGGTATCCGGCGCACCGTCCTACCTGCTGTCCCCACAGACACACCGTCACACAGAAGGGTCTGGCGCGGGTCCAGGACATCTCCGGACACGGACGCAGGCCGCCTGACCGGCGGCAGGCCTTTTCCAGCAAACATCCGCTCGATCACCTGGGCCAGGCCATGGATCAGGCCCCACAGGATAAAGGTCCAGTTAGCTCCATGCCAGATCCCGCTGACCAGAAAGACCAGCAGGATGTTCCCGTAGGTGCGCCATCTGCCCTTCCGGCTCCCGCCCAGAGGGAAATACACATAGTTCCGCAGAAAGCGGGTCAGGGTCATATGCCATCTTTTCCAAAAATCCACCACAGAGACCGCCTTATAGGGAGACGCAAAATTCACCGGCAGATCCAGTCCGAACAGCTTCCCCAGCCCGATCGCCATGTCACAGTAGCCGCTGAAATCAAAGTAGATCTGGAAGGTATAGGACAGCATCACACAGACCATCTCCAGCCAGGACAGATCCGCAAGTCCGCTCCAGCCCCAGGCCACCGCCCGCCCGAAGGTATCGGCGATCATCACCTTTTTAAAGAGGCCCATGGCAAATATGTAGCAGCCTGCGGCAAAGCGGTCGTGATCTGCCCCCATCTTCCTAAACTGCCCGATCAGCTCGTCATGCAGCACGATCGGCCCGGCCACCAGCTGGGGGAAGAAGGACACAAATGCCGCATACTCGATGAACCGGTAGCCCTCAGTCTCCCCCCGGTAGGAGTCCACCAGGTAGGAGATCTGCTGAAAGGTAAAAAAGCTGATACCCAACGGAAGGGGCACAGCCTTTAAAGGAAGGGAGGTCCCCAGCAGCCTATTGCAATTTTCCGCAAAAAAATAAGCGTACTTGAAATAGAAGATCGAGCCGATGTTCAGCAGGATGCCCAGGACCAGGATCCATCGGCCTTTCCTGGCTCTGTCCTTGCCCAGGCCTTCTCCTTCTTCCCTGGCTCCGTCCGTGTCCAGGCCTTCTCCTTCTTCCCTGGTCCTGTCCGTATCCAGGCCTTCTCCTTCTTCCCTAGCTCCGTCCATGTCCAGGCCTTCTCCTTCTTCCCTGGCTCCGTCCGTGTCCTGACCTTCTCCTTTCGCACGGTCACACCTCTGCTCCGGCCCTTTGCCGCCTGCAAGACCGCTCATCCCTCCGCCGTCTTCCCTCTTCCTTCGCCGCTCTCTGTGGATCAGACAGGTCAGCGTCCAGTTTACCAGGATGCTGACCACCAGCACCGGCAGATACCTTACATGATCATAGGCATAAAAGAAAAAAGAGGCCGCCGTCAGCTCCAAAAGGCCCCCTCTATACCAGCCGAAATGGCGGCACAGATAGTATCCGGCCAAGACCAGCGGCAAAAAATACAGCATAAAGTAATACGAATTAAATAACACAGCCTGCCCTCATCTCTCTGTCCTCCTGCCTATCGCGCCTTATATGCGCCTTACATGTGCCTTACCGCCTCTTCAAACTCCTGCTCGGTCTCTAAAAAACGATATGGCTCATATTCTCCATAGGCGGATGGGCGGCTGATCGTCACCAGCTGGATACGATCATACCCAACAACCCTTACCAATCTTTTCTTAAAGTCCGCCAAGTGTTGTCCATGTGAGGTCTGTAAAGCCACACATCCTATATCACCAAATTTTTTCGCGATCAGATAACACATGCTCCAGCACCTCCTTAAACTCACTTTCATTTTTTATACTACCACTTTCGTATGCCTGGCGCAAGCTATAGCCCACTTGATCCTTGTATGTCTGGCCTCACATAGATACGGTCATAGTCATACCCCATATACAGCTCCCGGATCCGCCTGATATAGTCTTGATAGTTGTCCTTTGTCAGCCGCCCCTCTCCCGCTGCCATGCACCGCAAGAGCTCCGAGTTCACCGCCGCGCTGTAATGGGCCTGGTCCTTGTAGTTGTCCAGATCGCACACGATATCCTGCCGGTCCCCAAAGGCGAAGAGCCGGATGTTATGGATCCCCACCAGCTCTTCGATCTCCACCTCCATCCCGTCGATATCCCGCTCTGCGATCCCGTTCTGGTGCTGTACATCCCAGTAGCAGATGCTGTAAGGCGGGATAAAGACGTAGAAGTCCACGGACGGATAGGCTCGGGCGATGTCCGCCACATTCTGCCGCACATTCCCCCGCACCAGCTCCTTGTCCTCCTCAGACATCCTAAATGAAAGCTCCGACCGGGGCGGCCGTTCGTAGGTGGCCAGCACGGCCTCCCGTCCGAAGACCTGACCCTCCTCCCAAAAAGAATAGTCGTCAAAGGAGGTGGTCTCTCCCCCGGCCCGGGTGTACCGGACCGTGCCTAAGGTATCCTCCAGGAGGATCGTCTTGTTCAAGATATAGTATACATCCGTAAAAGGGTCCCCATCGATCATAAAGGTGGGATAGACATAGCTGGCATCACCTGCATTGCCATAGTAAGACGCATCCTTGTCCTGGATCAGCGCACTTAGATCTGTAGTCATCAGCACCATGCGGATATCCGGGTTTGCCTTGAGAGCCACCTTAAGGGCATCCCCGATCTCCTTATAGTTCCCGCCAAAATAGGAGACCTTCACCGAGTCCACACCAAAGAGCCCATCCATCTCTGTAGTCTTAAAATTGGCCATCATCGAGGTCCCGATCATGACCGCGTCATAGGAAAAATAGCGGAGGATCCCGTCATTCTGATACCGCTCATTCTTTAGCTCATAGGCCAGCCCCGGCAGAGGGCCATGGTAATGGAAGAAGGGGTCGATCACCACGGTGGGGACCGCGACGGCCAAAAGGCCCAAGATCGCCGTGCCGAAAAAAAGCCGTTCGAACCGCCTGCTGTCCACCTGGTCTCTCCCCCCTTCTCTTTTCGCTGACCTTGCATCTGTACATCCGGCCACCTGGGCCTCTAGCCATTTTTATAGCTACTATCCTTGCCATCATCACTTATGACCACTTTTATGTCTACATCTATAACGGCCCAACGAGGGCTTGATCTACTTGCCGCGGCACCTCCCTGCCACTATGACTCCCTGCCGCCCCTCATCAGTCCTGCCGCAGTTCCTCGCCGCGCTCCCTCACACAATCCTGTCAGCTATGCTACAGCTTTGCCACACAGGCCCTGGCCGCCTTCCCGGCATGACCGTCTATAGGGCTGGTCATACCAAGGCCTCAGCTCTTCCTCCTGACAAAATTCCCGTAGGCTCCGATCAGGTTCGCCTCGTTGAAATACTGGCACACTGTCACCTAGGCCTTGGGGAAATAGTGGGGGTAGACGGCATAGAGATAATCCAGGTTCCTCTGGATGTACTCGATCAGCTTAGGCTGACGGCTGATCCCGCCGCCGATGGCAAAACGCTCCGGATCATAGATGAACTGGAGGTTCATGATCATCCGGGCTACTACTCTGGTGAACTCATCCAGGAGCTTTTCGATGTCCTTATCGCCTTCCTCCAGCCATTTGAAGATCAGCTCCCCATCCACCTCTTCCTTCTCCATGCCCTTCAGCCTGGCCGCCATCTCCACCAGCCTGGGGTTCCCGTTGACACTGGCCCAGGCGTTGGCCATGTCATCCACATTTTCCGTCATGGTGATAAAGCTGAACTCCCCTGCCGCGAAATGGTTCCCCATATGGATCTGGCCGTCCTTGATCAGGGCGCCGCCGATCCCGGTCCCCAGCACCAGGACCACGCCGTCCTTACAGTCGGAGAGGGCTCCCCAGGCCGCCTCGGCCAGGGCCGCGCACTTAGCGTCGTTCATGATCGCCACCGGGACCTCCACTCGTTTTTCAAGCTCCTCCACCAGATGCAGGCCGTCCGCGTACCGTAAGTTCCCCGCCGTGACACAGATCCCGTTCCCGCTGTCGATGATCCCCGGCACGGACATGCTGATCCCCTCTACCTGGCCCTCAAACTTCCGAAAGATCTCCTCTAAGCAGTCCAGATACACCTCCACTCCATCATAGGGTGTGGGGACCTTCCCATAGTCGAAGATCTTTCGGTCCTCCCCGATCTTTCCGTATTTGATCGAACTGCCGCCTACATCGATACATAAACACGTCTTGCCCATCTTCCTTGTCCTCCTCATATCCCTTTTTCGGGACCACCGGCCCACAGCCCTGACCTTTGGCTGTCTGACCGACTGGCTGGCTGACCGGCTGGCCGCCCGGCTATCGCGCCATCCGATCCTCCGGCTGTCCCATCTGCTTACGATTATACACACAAAGAAAAGGATCTGCAACCGGATCTATGTCCGCCCCTGACCAACCTATGAGAAGTGGCAGCCGCTGTCATGCACACCTTCGCCCCATTTTGCATATATCAATACCAGAATACACTTTGGAGGTTCTCTATGTCTCGATATACCCCGACCTCAGGCACGATCACCCAGATCGACTGGCTGGACACCGACCCACGCCAGATCGGCTGCGGCCTGCTCTACACCTTTGCCAGCTACGACCAGGGTACGATCCAGATGGCGTTGGACGACTCCACCTTTGTGCTGGACGATCAGCCTCTGATGGTAGGCGACCAGGTGACCTTTTTCTATCCCTTAGACAGCCCGGTCCCCCTGATCTATCCACCCAGGTACCGGGCAGCCGCGGCCGTCCACACCCCCTGCGGCACCTATGCCACCTTAGACGTCTTCACCCAATCCCCCATGAGCGGTCAGCTGACCAATGAAGACGATTCTCTCCGCTTAAACCTTTCTAACCGCACCTGGATGACCCTTCCCAACGGTCAGCCCTTTGGCGGCGCCCTCTCCGGAAAGCTCCTTTTGGTCCTTTATGGCGCCACCACCCGCAGCATCCCCGCTCAGACCACACCGGACCGGATCGTGGTGTTCTGCTCGTCGGACGTATGATGCCGATGGGGGCGGTCCGAAAAGCCTGATGATCGATGCAGCACGAACAGCCCTGTCTGACAAGAGGATGTGAGACAGGGCTGCTCTTTCGTGGTCTGATATCGTAACGTAACGGTGGATGCGCGCCAGCACCTGCTCAAAGACCGCTTTCTGGCAGATGCACGTCACCGTTTGCGGAGCGTGCAGATCAGGGATGGATCTTTAGGCACGCTCTGGCAGGGACCAAAGACGAGCCTGGCTAGTACACCTGGGCCAGGACGGCGTGGACCACCCAGCGGGTAGCGTAGCCGGTACCGGTGCAGGTGGAGAGGGTCAGCAGCCGGTCCCCGGTATCGGGCAAGATGCCGGTGTCAATGACAGAGCCGTCGATGCAGTCCTGGATGAACGCCTCTCCCAGCCCCCGCTCCTCCAGGTCCAGTCGGTAGACAGGGCCTCCTACGGCAGCCTCGCGGGCGGCGAAGATATCATAGCGGTACACGCCGTCATCCAGCACGATATACACCCGTGGGTGCTCCTGCCAGAAGTCCAGGGTCTTATAGTATTTCAGCGTGGCGAACATCGAGCCGTTGCGCATCCGGTGGCCGTAGACGATGGTATGGAGATCGGTCAGCTCTGGACTGGAGGTGGCTTCCAGGAAGACGGACCCGCCTCTGCTGGCCTCTCCTTTCCAGTTGTAGGAGAGATAAAACTGGTTGTCCGTCCCCTGCATCAGGGGATAGGACAGCTCCGTGCCGGGGATCTCGATCCAGCCTGCCACATCCTCATTGACAGCTCGCAGGGCTCCCAGGTCAATATCTGCCAGATCAGCGGCCTCCTCTGGAAGAGCCTCCGACGGGGGCGCCTGCCCTGCCTCTGCGGGATGGGCCGGCAGAGGGGAGACCAGTCCCCCTGCCCTCGCATAGGGAAATGGCAGGAGGGAGACCGGCCTTTCTGTCCCTGCATAAGGAGACGGCAGAAGGGAAGCTGGCCCTTCTGTCCCTGCGTAAGGAGACGGCAGAAGGGAAGCCGGCCCTTCTGTCCCTGCATAAGGAGACGGCAGAAGGGAAGCCGACCCTTCTGTCCCTGCGTAAGGAGACGGCAGAGGGGAAGCCGACCCTTCTGTCCCTGCGTAAGAAGACGGCAGAAGGGAAGCCGCCCCTTCTGTCCCTGCGTAAGAAGACGGCAGAGGGGCGGCGGTCTGCCGGCCCTCCGCGCTCTGGCCCTGCAGACCGGCGATCTGCGCCGCCTCTTCGCCGTCAGCAAGGATCTTTCGGTATTGGAGCTGCTGGCGGATCGCCATCGCCCCGCAGGACAGGGATATGGCTGCCAGGAGGATCATCAAAAGCGTTCTCTTTTCTTTCCCTTTCATAGCGTTCTCCCCTATGCTCATCTTCTCCGCGTCCAGAGAGACGCAGGTCCCGGATCTGCCGTGGCTCTTGGCATATGGCCAGTCCCCACCTTGCCAAGACTGCCTGTATCCTCTGTCAAAAGGGGTGGTGCCTCCTTCTGTGCCCCCCTGTCCGTCGGCATCCCATAGCGCACTAACTGCTCATAGTCCTTCGCGTAGAGGTAATATCCGCCGATATTATGCTGTACATCATCGATGCGGACGCGGTATCCGTCGTGCCGTACCATGAAGGTACCCAGGATCCGCCGGGGGTTCTTCATATACATGGCGTACTCCGGGTAAAAATACCCGTTCAGCTGACGGTTGGCCCGGACAGCGATCGTATCCAGGAGCGCCTGCAGATCGAAGCCCTCCACCCAGATCCCGTTCTGGATCATCCGGTCATAGACCTCAAAGGTCGCCATCAGCAGCTCCAGATAGGTATGGTAGGTGGTGTCCCGGTCCCGGATCGCCTGCAGGTTGTTCTGGGCGTTAGCCAGGGCGAACGCGTAATACGCCTTGTTATCGCTGATATGCCTGGTGATCTCATTCATGCTGTAAGCGACCCAATGGTCCTTGAACTGCGTGTGATCCGCCTCGATGAAATGCGCCACCGCGCTCTCGGCAGCATCCAGCCACACCTGATCGCCGGTCAGGCTGTACAGACGGCAGAGGGCAAAGGTAGCCTCCCCATCGTAGTAGACTGTGCGGTACTCTTCTTTTCGGGAGAAATCGCCGTTGAGGACGTGGTAGTATCTGCCGGTGTCCACATCCAGCATGGAGAGGATACCCTCGCCCAGAGCACAGCAGACCTCTTGATACCGCGCATCCTGGAACACGTCCATATACTCCGTCAGAGCCACCACCGCCACGCCGCAGCCGCCCAGCTTGACCTCGTCCGCTTTTTCCTCATAGAGGTAGGCCCGCCCCTTTTGGTCGTAGATCACATGGTCCAGCATGAAGCCGATAGTCCGCCGGATCTCCTCCGCCAGCCGGTCATCGGGGAGCAGGCGGTAGCGGCAGATCAAGGACCACAGGGTGCTGGCGTGGCGGACGATATTGTAATTTTCGATCTCATTGTCGAAGCGGGGATATATCCCGTATACAAAGGAGCCGTCCTCCTTGATCTGTGCCTCCAGGAAAGCAGAGGCACTTAAGATCAGCTCCCGCGCACGGTCGGCGTCCACCGTCTCCATCCGCCGGCCATAGTCCAAGCTGTCCGTGCTCAGCTCATAGACCCTGTTGTCCTCGTCGCAGGACCAGCCCTTACACCGGAAGACGGTATAGCTCTCAGGCAGCTCTTCTAAGGGGCTCCGGCCCGCCTTTTCCAGGTACAGGTCCAGATACTCCAGGTCGATCCCGCCGCTGTCATAATCGTAGATCTTCGCGCCGTTCAGCTCCGCCTCCAGCAGGGCGGTCTCAAATCGCCGGTCAAAGGCCACTCCAAGGCGGTAAAACTCATGGCGGGAGGCCAGGACCGCCTGCGCCAGCTCCTCCTCCTGGAGGACGTCGGAGGCACACACCACATCCGCCTTGAGCCACACCGGATCATAATCACTGTCTGCCAGGAACTCCAGCAGCTTTTTACTGGCGGCGTCCCAGGCGGCATGGAGGCCCGTCCCCGTCCCGCAAAAGACGCTGGCTCGCTCCGCCGTGTTGCAGACGGAGAAGAACACCGCGTATCCGGCTTGTCCTCCGGCAGGATCCTTCCCGATCGCCTCCTCCGTCTCCTCTGTCAGGGCACGGTCCTCCAGCAGGGCCAGCTTTTCCCGACAGGCCGACACATTAGCCGCCGTCCTCGCGCCAGATCGGACAGCCGCCACGATCAGGAGTACGGCCGCGGCACAGAGGAGCAGCAATAGCCCCCGCCTTCCGGATCTCTTTTTTTGTTTGCTCATGGCATCTCCTCCGTTCCAGTTCTTCTTTAATAGAACAACGCGGCCCGGTCAGCCGGGCCGCGCCGTATGATGGATCATCAGGCGTCCGTCTTGCGTTTCCTGTCTCCCAAAGCCAGTAAGGCCAGCCATGCACTGGAGATCATGGCCTCGATCGCCCACAGGCGTGGACCGTCACCGGTCTTGGGTACGTTCGCCAAGGGTACTTCCTCATCCGCAAGTCCGATCAGCGGGACCGGCTCCTCAGGGATCGCAGCCTCTGCCAGAGGCACGACGGGATCGTCGATCCCTACAGGTGCGGAAGTAGTAGAAATGGTAGTCGTTACACTGTCACTGCCCCGGCTGCGGTGGCTGCGGCCTCCACTGGTCGTAGACGTAGTGGTGCTGGGTACAGGAGTAGGTTCAATAGTCGTTCCACCGTCATCGGGTGTAGGTGTGGGTGTCGGTACATCTGTGTCCGTGTCGGCATCCGCATCTGCGTCGGCGTCAGCATCCGCATCTGCGTCGGCATCCGCATCTGCGTCAGCATCCGCGTCGGCATCGGCATCCGCGTCAGCGTCAGCATCCGCATCCGCATCAGCGTCAGCGTCAGCATCCGCATCCGCGTCGGCGTCAGCATCCGCGTCAGCATCCGCATCCGCGTCAGCGTCAGCATCCGCATCCGCATCCGCGTCAGCATCCGCGTCAGCGTCAGCGTCAGCATCCGCATCAGCGTCAGCGTCGGCGTCAGCATCCGCGTCGGCATCCGCGTCAGCATCGGCATCCGCGTCAGCGTCAGCATCCGCATCCGCGTCGGCATCGGCATCCGCGTCAGCGTCAGCATCCGCATCCGCGTCGGCATCCGCGTCAGCGTCAGCGTCAGCATCCGCATCCGCGTCAGCATCCGCGTCGGCGTCAGCATCATCATCGCCTTCATCGTCAATCTTTTCCCATACAGCATAAAGCGTACGGTTGACCTCATCGCCTTTTGGGGTCTTCGCATCAATCTCCCAATCAAGGGTAAGGCTTGCACCGGAGCTTATATCTGCGTTTGTTGCGTTGGGATCCGTTGACCAGCCAAGGAACTTGTAACCTTCACGGCTGGGTTCTCCGGAACCGACTGTGATCTCTGCGGTAGTATCCGCAATACCTAGCTTGCTAGTCCCGGAAGGCGCATCCGTGCCCCCGTTCGCATCATAGTTAAGATGATAATCTGCGGTAGACTTGACCGTAAAGGTGTCCTTATATTTATGCCAGGTATGATCGCTGGGGATCGTTGTATACCGTCCGCAGCTGCAATAGCCTGACTCGTGCTGCACGTGGTAATTGACGTAATATTCAATCTCCACCGTGGTGATACCAGGCTTTATCGCGCTAAAAGTGGTCTTCATACAGGGATAGGGATCGTCGTTGTCAAATTTCTCCTCTACATCATAACCTATGCCGCCGATAATGCCGCTCTCTCCAAGTTTCGTGGTGATCTCAGCATAGTTATCCGGGGTATACTGCGCAACTACATGCCCACAATACTGACCTACAATGGCATTTGTAGGCAAACGCAGAAAGAAACCATCGTCACCTACTTTTTTTGTGATCGTTCCGCCATCATTAGTCAGGTTGCCATTAGTGCCTATACTCCCATAGGAGTCGTTACCACTTGGATCGATCGTAACGCCATGCTTATTGACAAGTTCAAAATCAGTCCCAGGGATCTCCTGGATCTCAAATGTAGTAGAAGTCGATCCCATGGCATCGACTACGGCCTGGAATGACGCCACTGCTTTGTTATAGCCCTCTTCCACACCGGCAAACTCGGTCAGACCTTCATCGATCAACCTTTCGTATGCATCGATCGCCGCATTGACGAGAGCTCCTGCCTCTTCCAGATCATCCGCTGTGATCTCAGGGATCCTGTTTACCGCATCCAGGAATGCCTTCACCGCATCGGGCGTCTCATCGATAGCAGGGGCTGCCGGAGCCGCAAGGTCTGCAGGAGCAGATGGGGCTGCCGGAGTAGACGGATCCGACGGTTCCGTTGGATCCGCGTCAGCATCCGCATCCATGTCAGCACCTGCATCCACGTCCGTGCCTGCACTCGCATCCGTATCCGCGCCTGTACCTGTCTCCGTATCCGTGTCTGCGCCTGTATCTGTATCCGTGTCTGCGCCCGCGCCTGTATCCGTGCCTGCACCTGTCTCCGTATCCGTGCCTGTGTCTGTGCCTGTATCCGTGTCTGCGCCGCCTGCGCTCACATCCGTGCCTGTGCCTGTGTCTGTATCCGTGTCTGCGCCTGCGCTCACATCCGTGCCTGCGTCTGTGCCTGTATCCGTGCCTGCATCCGTATCCGTGTCAGCGTCTGTGCCTGTATCCGTAGCTGCGCCTGTGTCTGTATCCGTGCCTGCGCTCATATCCGTGCCTGCATCCGTATCCGTGTCAGTACCTGTGTCTGTATCCGTGCCTGCGCCTGCATCCATACCTGTGTCAGTACCCGCGCCCACATCCATGTGGCCGCCCACGTTGCCACCCACATCGCCATTGCCCTCAGCCGTTCCTTCGGCCGAGACAGGAGTGGCTTCCTCTCCATCTGCCGCCAGCGCATTGACCGGCAGCATGCCCGCACACAGCACCAGGCACAGGAGCATCGCTAAAAAGCGGCTGTGCTTATACAGTTTCCGTTTCATAAGTTTCATAACATTCTTCCTTTGATTGCGTTTTATTAGGAAAACACACTGCCAAAGGGATTTTGTGCTTTGGCGGGGGTCAGCCCGCCTCGGCGGTGTCAGTGGTGTTGATTTCAATGTACTCGGCAATCCGGCGGAACTCGTCCGCAAACTTAAAATGAACGCTGATATTGCCGTTTTCGTAAACCTTGATATGGTCTACCAGTTCAATCAGGATTTCGCGGGTCAGCTTTTCGATGTTCTGATATTTCGCAAAGGCT
>CAJUFE010000080.1 GCA_910585635.1 uncultured Lachnospiraceae bacterium
ACTGTCAATGTGCATTTACAACTTCAATGTTGCATTTAGAATTTCAATCAACCGTCAGTATCCAGTATAGCAGGATCTATGTTAAAAAGGAATAGATATATATAATTTATAAATATTTGCTATCTGATAAGACATGGGCTATAATGGATCCGAGGAAAGGGGAGGACGTTTATGAGAGCGTTTTTAAAAAAGGATCTGATCTGCGCTTGTCTGATCGCTAGTTTTGCCGGATTTTCCCATCAAGTGTTCAATATCGTATTCCCGGTCTATATCCTGGATATCGGCGGGACAAACGCTATGACCGGATCGATGATGGCCGGCCTGACCATAGCGACCATCGTGACACGGGCTCTGTTTGGATCCCTGATCGATGAGTGGGGCCGAAAGAAGACCTTGCTGTTAGGTTCTATCTTGTTCACAGTGAACACATTTGCTTACTATCTGGTCAAGGATCTTACAGGTCTGTTCATCTTAAGGATATGTAATGGGATCTCACAGGGGATCTTCTTTCCGGTCCCGCCTACGGTGGTATCGGACAATGTTTCCGGAGAAGATCTGTCAGATGCCTTGGGGATATTTGGGATATGCAGCTCTCTGCCTGTTGCCTTTGCCCCCACATTAGGGTTATGGGTCTATAAACGATACGGCGCGGACACACTGTTTATGCTGACCACGGTCACAGCCCTTTTCGCGGTAGGGCTGGCGATGTGCATCACAGACCGCTATGTACCGCAAAAGGCCAGGTTTACCTTGAAAGAAAAGATGGATATCAAGCAGATCGTCGAGGTGTCCGCGATCCTTCCGTCCGTGATCTATATGTTCATGTATTTTGGCTATAGTTCTATCACAAATTTTGTAACGCCTTATGGTATGGAAAAAGGGATAGCGGATATCAGCCTGTTCTTTACGGTCAATACGCTGACAGCCATCCTGGCCAGGCTCCTGGCCGGAAGGGTCGCGAAGGTGCTGGGGATCGTCAGCACGATCTATCTGGGGATCGGGGCCAGTGTGGTCTCAGCCGTGATGATCGCCTTTATGGACTCGTTCATCCTTATGCTCCTTGCGTCTGTCCTGCTGGGGATCGGGATCACCTTTGTGGTCCAGTTAACGCAGGTCCATGTGCTGGATCATGCAGATGAGCACCGAAAAGGCGTGGCCAATACCACTTGGATGCTGTTGGGCGATCTGGGTACAGGAGCGGGGTCCATGATCTGGGGATATGTATCCACCAGCTTTGGGTATCTCGCCACCTATCTGTTATCGGCTGCTGCCATGGGTATCAGCTATCTCATAGGACGAGCGAAATGGGAGAAAGGATGATCTGGACATGGAGAAGAACAGGTTAGGGTATGAAAAGCTGCCAAAGCTGTTGGCGTCGTTAGCGATCCCTTCCATCGTGGCACAGCTGGTCAATGTGCTGTATAACATGGTGGACCGGATCTATATCGGCCAGATGCAAGACGGGACGGCGGCCATGGCCGCCTTGTCCATCACCTTGCCGGTGGTGACGATGATCACAGCCTTTACCCAGCTCTTTGGCGTGGGCGGAGCGCCGCTATGCGCGATCAGGATGGGCCAGCAGGATGAGGATGGGGCAGAAAAGATCATGACCAACAGCTATGTGATGCTCATCCTCTGCAGTCTGGTCCTGACGGTCTCTATACTGCTTTTTAAAAGGCCTTTGCTGTTCCTTTTCGGGGCCGCAAAGGAGACCATCGCCAATGCCGATGCCTATCTGTCGATCTATATCCTGGGCACCATATCGATCCAGCTGACATTAGGCATGAACGCGTACATCAATACACAGGGCTTTGCCAAAAAGGGGATGATGACCGTTTTGATCGGCGCGGCAGCCAATATCATCCTGGATCCCCTCTTCATATTTGTCTTGGATATGGGGGTCTCAGGGGCGGCGCTGGCCACGGTCATCTCCCAGGGGATATCGGCTTTTTGGGTATTGAAGTTCCTGTTCGGCAGACAAAGTGTGTTAAAGATCCGAAAAAGATATTTCCGGCTGGATCGTAAGGTCTGTCTCTCGATCATGGCATTAGGGGTATCGCCATTTGTCATGTACAGCACAGACGGTCTGCTGCAGATCGCGTTTAACAGTCAGCTGATCCGCTACGGAGGGACCGTGGCGGTGGCTACCATGTCCATCCTCACCAGCCTGTGGCAGTTTATCTTCCTGCCGTTATCGGGCCTGTGCCAGGGGGCGCAGCCGATCTTGAGCTATAATTATGGAGCCAGGGACTATGAAAGAGTGCGCAGGACGTTCAAGCTGGTATTTGCCCTGTGCGTACTCTCCGCCCTCTCCACAGGGGCGGTCATGATGCTCTTCCCGCAGGTCTTTGCAGGCGTATTTACCCGGGACAAGGACACCCTATCCTTTGCTTCCTGGGCTCTGCGGATCTATCTGTCCGGCACGATCATCTTCGGCGCGCAGATGGCCTGCCAGCAATCCTTTATGGCATTAGGGCAGGCAAAGGTATCCCTACTGATGGCCGTCAACAGAAAGATCATCCTGCTGATCCCCCTGCTGTATCTCCTTCCCTGGATGCTGAAGGGGGATGGGCTCTGCGCGATGCTCGCGGCTCCCGTGGCCGGGCTGGTACAGGACGGTCCTGGCGTCTTCGCCGTTTTTCTGGCGGAACCGGTATCCGATATCCTTTCGGCAGCGATCACCACGGTGATGTTCATGGGGTTTTACAGGAAGGATCTCATATTGCAGAGAGGAAGCGCACCGGCGCCTGCTCCGGCTGATGCTCCCCGATCATCTTCTCCATCCAGATCATGTTGTACCAACGACCGAATTTGTACCCGCATCGATGGAACTCCCCCGCCTTCACAAACCCCAGATGGGCATGGAAGTCCGCGCTGTTCCAGTTGAGATAAGCATCCTCCGCTGTCTCCGGGCAGCCGATGCAGGCATACAGGTTCAAGATCCCCATCTGCCGCAGCCGCCCGCTCAGGGCCTCGTAGAGCTTTCGCCCTAAGCCGCATTTCTGGGCGGTGTGGTCCAGGTAGATCGTCATCTCGCAGGACCAGTCATAAGCCGCCCGCTCCTTAAAAGGACCGGCGTAGGCGTAGCCCTGGACGACCTTGTCCTTTTCGATCACCAGATAGGGGTAGCGGCTCTTGGTCCTCGCTATCCTGGCCTGGAAGTCTGATAAGGAAGGGACCTCATATTCAAATGTGATCGCGGTCTCCCGCACATAGTAGGCATAGATCTCCAGGATCCGCGGGGCATCTTCTAAAACGGCATCTCTGATCGTGATATCCATGGTCTTCTCCTTTACGTTGAACGTCCTGTTGCCGGGCGCATGAAGGTTTAGCAGACACTCCACATACCTCCTTTTTTAACGAGGACCAGATGGAAGGTCTGTTTTTTGTCGTATAGTATAGCATAAGGGATTAGAAAATGCCATCGTCAGAAGAACAGATTTTTTAGTTTGCTAAAAAAGTAGCTAGAAAAATTTGTATGGATATGGTAAAATAGTAAAAACTATACTGGATATCCTGTAGGCAGAGACGCCAATAAGATTATGTCAGATAATAACAGGAAAAGCATGGTATGATAGATTACAGATAGATCCGGTACTTTAGGAAAGGAAGCCTATATGTATGATATGTATGAGGAACAAAGACGTTTGGCAGATAAAATAACCGAATTTCGAACATCTGATCGACCGGATGAAGCGATTGCACTGTGCCAGCAGGCGATATCGCAGTTTCCAGACAATAGTTTTTTCCCCAAATTAGAAGGAGATATCTGTCGGCAATACAAGCGATTTTCTCAGGCTGCTAGAGCATACTTAAAAATGTTGGTGCTGTTGCGACCAGAGAAATTCTCGATTTTTGTGACAGCTTACCGAAATTTGGAAAAAAATGCGCCTAAAGAAGTTATGAGTGCCTTTCTGGATGATATCAAAAGATTATTGAACAGTGCAAGTTTGTCCGAAGAGTTAAGGAAGAACCTGCAGATTTTTTTAGGTAGCCAACTCGTTGTAGATCATGCATTTCTCCGTTTGGCAGATCAGGCAGATAACGACGATAACCTTGATTGTATCAAAAGCAAGATTGACGAATGGGAAGCAGCACAAGATATCACTAAGATAGAAGCACTTGCCAAGCTGAAGCTGGATAAAAAAAATAGTTCCAAAAGCAAAAAAATCGATACGCTACTGATCTATCGATTGGAAAAATGTGAAAAATATGATTTGGCGTTGGCTATGATTGAGAAAACCCAAAAGCCTTATCAAAATAGGCTTATCCTCACAGCAATGCTGAGGATCTGTCGAAAAAAGGAAGATTACGCTTTTGCGGAAAAGGAGCTGGATATTGATGAAGGGTTTATTGATACATCGGATTTCAATCTCCAGTATGAGTTGGTATATTATTTCCGAGCAAAGGATGATGATGAAGGGCTGGAAAAAACACTGAGACGGATGCGCGATAATAGTGCTACAAGCAGCATCCCTATCGCACGTACGCTATATAATTTTTATCTGAGTCTGGATCGGTTCGAGGACGCGCAAGGTATTTATGAGCATATCCAGTATCTAGAGAAAGAGAGAGCTATTGGACTCGAGCAGAGGAGAAAAGGTCGGACCAGATTGCCTATTTATCGCAACGAAGAACAAATGGAATCGGAGCAAGCTCTCAGGCAGCGGATGAAGGAACTGGTCTCTGAAAAGGAACACAATCGTCAGATGATCGCCCTGCGCGACCTTCTCAAGGGGTTTTCTCATGAATTAGGGCAGCCAATCACGAATATCCGCTATGCGGTACAGCTTTATCAAAAAAAAATACAGAGAGGTCTTGATACATCAGAAGCTTTGCAGATTGTGCTGACGGATATCTTACGTCAGACGGATCGCATCGGAACACTATTGTCACGATTTGGTCCGATTGTTTCACCAAAAGACGAGACGGGTGAGTTCAGCATCAGGACATGTGCCGAAAAAGTGTTTGATGATCTGAAGACCAGGATGTACGGACAGAACATCATCTATCAGATCGATGGACCAGCGGATCTTACCTTGTCGGGTGACCAGGTACAGTTTTCTCAGGTATTTTATAACCTGGCTCTAAACGCGATGCAGGCTATTGAAAAAAACGGACATATCACGATCGATATCACCGGATCTACAGATGGTGTCCTCACTATTTTATTTGCCGACAATGGGCCGGGGATCCCTGAAGAAGATCGCCAGAAGGTATTTGAACCCTTCTTTTCGACAAAAGATCTTACATCGGGAAACGGCGGAGAAGGTCTCGGCTTATATATTGTTTGGAATATCCTCAAGATATTTAATGGCACGATCCAGATCGATAAAAGCTTTCGGTCGGGTACCAGATTTATAATGAAGATCCAACAGCAAAAGGGAGGGGGATCAAGATGAGTCGGATATTGATCATTGAAGATGAACGCGCAACGGCCGCCGCTGTAAAGGAAGCGTTAGAGATGGATGGGATCTGGGCGGATATTGCCAGCAATGGTGGCGAGGGTCTGGAGTTATTTCGGGAAAGAGAGTACGATCTGATCCTTTTGGATCTGAAATTGCCAGGGCTCTCCGGGGAGGAGGTTTTGAGCGATATCCGCAAGGAAAACCCATTTATCTCTGTTATCGTGTATACGAATTATAGTGACTTTGCTGATATCAAGCGATTGACGAACATCGGTATCGATGGGTATATCAATAAAGGCCCGGGAGCAGATCTTGACGAGCTGGTAGCAGCGATAGAAAAAAAATTGGCTCCCATTGATGGCGACACGATCGATATGTTGTTCAGGGAGTTTCCCGATCATTGAGAGAACGATATAAGCGTCGTTTAAAGATACTAAGGAGAAAACGTAAAGATGCAAAAAGGATATCTGCTAGATACAAATGCTTATTATGAACTGCTAAAAAGATCGAGAGAGCAGCAGAAGGACGGTACGGTCTTTTCGCCCGAGATCCATACGCTTCTCAACAGCGACCTTTTCATCTCTACGATCACAAAAGTGGAGATCATATCGGTCCTTGGGAAATACGCCAGGGGAAGCAGCGGTGGCTTTCAGCGGTGTACACGTTCCCTTTCTGCGGCAGGGGCATCCTGCCAGAACCAGTGGTACATCAAACCGAGGGCGCGTTGGGACCGGAAGAGGGTCAATGGCTGGCAGAGGCTGATAAAAGAAACGGAAGCAGGGACCTCTTCTTTATTTACAGTAGATATCCTGCCCTTTGATGACCATACGATCCAAATGGCAGAAAACTTGATCCTCCATGCGTTGGTATATAATTTTGCCTCAATGGATGCGATGATCGCGGCAACTGCACAAAGCGCCATAGAAGCCGGCCGAGATATGACGGTAGTAACATCTGACAAAGGCTTAAAGGCATGTTTATCGAAAGCCGGTATTGCCTGCTGGGATATTTTCCAAGCGGGAGTAGCAAACGCTCTATAGCCCCGTAGGAAGTGTCTCTGTGATACGAGCCACCTGATGCTAGATCTCGAGGATGCGAGGAGGACCGCGCAGAAGGGAATAAAAACGCCGCTCTGCTCATAACCATAGTAGAGGGTGATATCTTTGAAGATCCAATGGAAAAACCTGATCACTTGCATCAGCATACCGCTGGCTGTCGGTAGTCTGTCGGCGCTCTTGACAAAAAATAGTATGGAGACCTTCGCGTCGGTGGCGAAGCCGGCTCTGGCTCCGCCGGGGTGGCTGTTCCCGGTGGTCTGGACGATCCTGTACATCCTGATGGGGATCGCGTCCTATCTGGTGGCCACGTCCAGAGAAGGGGGGCCAAAGGATGCCGCATGGGTGGTATATGGCCTCCAGCTGTTCTTTAACTTTTTTTGGTCGATCATCTTTTTTGACCTGGGGCGGTACGGCCTGGCCTTTGTCTGGCTGGTGGCGCTATGGCTGCTGATCCTAAAGACCACCGTTCTGTTTTATCAGATATCCAGACCGGCTGGATATCTGATGCTCTCGTATCTACTGTGGGTGACCTTTGCGGGCTATCTGAACTTTATGATCTTCCTGCTGAACTAAAGCTTCACAGATAACAGCGGATATCCACAGCCAGCCCTTCCTCCAGCCCGATCAGCCGCCTGGCCAGGTCCTTTGCCTTCGCGTCGGCGGCTTTATACTGGTTCAGATAGCGGTTGAGGGATTTGACTCCCATGTTGCAGCTGTCTGTCATCAGGTCGGCGATGGCGCTGTCGGACCCGTCCATAGCCAGCTTCATATTGGTCTTGATCCAGGACATGCCCTTGGCCATAGGGTCGGGCCCCTTCCCTTCATCTTGATACTGATCCAGGAGGGTCTGGATCTCTTCCTTTAGCCCATCGTGTGCATTTTTACATTCTGTAAGACGCTGGCGGAGCTTGCTATCGTGTACATGGTCCAGGACGTCATCGATCGATGCCACACCCATCTTGATCCCGGCATCACATTCTCGCAGCAGCTTGATCGTATCAGACCCATCCATCATTTTTTCTTCTCCTTTCCTTTTTCCATGCGGCAACGAGCTAGGCATCGGGCGGGATCCCTATCCCGCAGGTGATGAGCCAGGCGCTGGGCAAGATCTTCATATGCCCAAAAACAGATGCCACAGGGTATCGGATCCTGGCGGGCGATGCCCCCTGTTCGAGAGTATCCCCATTTCTGCTCCGATGTATCCCCATTTTGGCTCCGCCGGTCATCCGGAAGGGGGCTGTCGCAAAATAGCCGACTTATACGATATCCTGTGCGGATGACAGCAATGTCAGTATAGGATATGGTATGGCCGATGCATTTTGCGACAGCCTCTAGAAGCAGCCCCAGAGACAGTCTCAGAGGCGATTCCAGAGGCGGCTCTGGAGGCAGTCCCAGAGGCAGCCCAGAGAGAGCAGTGAAAAATGTCTGCGGGAAGTTTTTTATGCCCTTTTTATGTCCGTTCATGACAAGGATAGGATATCCTCCCCGTTTTTGTCGATATAATAAACATATTCTTTATCCTTGTTTTATGAAAGAAGGTAGAGCTATGCTTTCGATCGCGGTCTGCGATGATGAACTTTTAGAATGCCTGCACATAGCGGCTAGGATACGTGCTCTCACAGAGGAGCTGCAGATCCCCTGCAGCATCGAGCATTTCAGCAGCGGGAGCGCGCTGTTGGATGCCCTGGACCGGTTCGATCTGATCTTCCTGGATATCCTCATGGATGGGATGGATGGCATGGAGACGGCCAGGCGGTGCAGGGAACAGTCCTTTGACAAGCTGCTGGTCTTTCTGACCTCCAGCCGCAGGTATGTGTTCGACGCCTACGATGTGGAAGCCTTCCATTATCTGGTGAAGCCGGTGGAGGATGAAAAGCTGAAAAATGTCCTGCGGCGGGCCGCCCAGAAGGAGAGCGGCGCGTCCCAGGACCATATCCTGGTGAGCCGGGAGCGGAAGAAGCGGAAGCTTTTTTTGGATCATATCCTGTACTTTGAGATTCGGGGCAGGCAGGTGGAGGCCCACGGGGAGGACGGATGCTTTACCTATTATGAAAAGATCGGGGCTCTGGAGGAGCAGCTAAAGGGAAAAGGATTTTTCCGGTGCCATAAGAGTTATCTGGTGAACTTAAAGCATGTGGACATGTACGACCGCCAGGAGGCGGTCCTGGACAATGGGGAGCGGATCGTGATCGCCAAGCGTCGATATGAGGATTTCTGCCAGGCGATCCTGGCGTACATGCGGGAGAACGGGGGGATCGTATGAGGAAGGATCATAGAGGGCGTATGCAAGAGAGCCGCGAGAGTATACAGCTTATAGGGGAGAGAGTGAGGATATCATGAAAAAGGATGGAGTACATCTTGTAAGGAAGGGCGGTGGGAGATCATGAGCATGGCGGAGGGCGGTGCGGATCTGCTCCTGCACATCAGCTGCTGCCTGGGATATGTCTGGTGCGCCTCCCGTTTTTTGACCAGGCATCTGCAGGGAAGGCCGCAGGAGGGGAGGGCCTTTGGCGTGCTCCTTTTTTGCGTCCAGGGATCCATGGCCCTGCTATCGGAGAGGGGCGGCCTCCCCTATTTCTTCTATGCCCTGTGCGGCCATGTGCTGCGCGTGGGTCTGGTCATGGCCCTGTTCCGGGCACAGACAGAGAAGAAGCTGCTGGCGGCGGCCCTGCTGGAGGTGATGACCAAGCTCCTGTGGGACTTTAGCGAGTCCTTTTTCTGCTGTGTGGGACTGCTCGCGGCCTGTTTAGGCGCGAGCGGTCTCTGGCAGGCGGCGGGTAGTTTCTGGCAGGCGGTGAGCAGATCCTGGGGGATGGCAGACGGCATGGACCTGTGGACGGAAGGGGCGGTCCAGTGCCTGACCTGTGCGGCGGGGATCATGGGCATTTTCTGGCTGTCGGGTCCTTTGGCCTCGGTCTTTGCGGATAAAAAGAAGAGCTGGTATCTCATGCTCACCGTCCCCTTGGCCATCATCGTCCTGCTGACCGATCTGGTGGATCAGGCGGCCAGCAATGGGATCGTATTCCACAGCTGGGGCGGCTATGAGCTGTATGAGGAACAGCTCCTCAGCCACAGCGCCATGTGCCTGTTCACCGGGCTGGAGATGGCCGTGGCGGGAAGCTTTGTCTTCGGGATGGACAGGATCTGCCGGGAAGAGCGGGAGAGGGAGCAGTATCGGTCCCAGGTGCAGTATTATCAGATGATGGAAGAGCAGTACGGGCAGATGGAGCGGCTGCGGCATGATATGAAAAACCATCTGCTGGCGCTGGAGAACCTGGTGCAGGAGCGGCAGTGGGAACAGGCGGGGCGGTATCTGCGGGAGCTGACTAAGGCCGGGAGCGTGGAGACAGGGGAGGAGGCCACCGGGAGCCTGGTGCTGGACGCACTCCTTTATCACAAAAGGCGGCAGGCTGCGGCCCAGGGGATCGGCTGGCAGTGTGATGCCAGACTGCCGTCAGACTGCCCCATCCAGGACATGGACTTGTGCATCATCGTGGGGAACACCCTGGATAATGCCGTAGAGGCCTGCGTCAGGCTGCAGAAAATGGAGGCGGCAGAAGGGAACAGCAAAGAGTCCGCTAAAGGCTCCGGCAAGGAGCCCTTCATCCGGGTATATGTGGGAGCCGTCAAGAGATGCCTCTTTCTGGAGGTGCAGAACAGCACGGACCTTGCCGATATCCGGGAGACGTGGAGGAGCCGGAAGGAGGAGCCGGGACTCCACGGGCTGGGCCTCTCCAATGTGCAGGCGGTGGCCGATGCTTATGACGGAACGGTCCATGTGGAGGTGGAGGACGGGGTCTTTACCCTGTCGGTCCTGCTGCCCATGCGGCGATAGACGTTAGCCATTGGAAGGTGCTGATCTCATTAGCGCATCGGGTATGCTGTGGGACAGATCCGTAGGATCCATAGCCCGCACATGACAGCAGAAGGACCGTGTGCGTCATCGTCCTAAATCTCCTTTTTCTGTAGCCGATAGCTATAGATGAAAGGCTTTGACCGCGGAAAGCAGGGACGTTAGGGCGTCCGCTTCCGATCGCTATCGGTTGTCCGCGGCAGAGATCCTGTCATAAAAAAGACGTAAAAAGGCAAAAGGAAAAGGAGGCGACTACATGGTCATGAACGTGAAGACGATGGAGGGTCTGGCGGGAGCCAGCACCAGCGTGAACATGCTGTCCACACCCATGAACGTGGCAAAGGAGGCAGAGCGCAAGGGCGACGTGGATAAGATGCAGCGGGCCCTGGGCTATGCGGCCGGAGTGGTGGACCAGGCGGATGCCTACAGCGAGAAGACCAGCAAGGGCATGGAACTGGATGCCAAGGAAGCAAAGAAGGAGAAAGAGGAGCAGCAGGAAAAGCTGATCGAGGCCAGACGGGCCGAGCGGCAGGAGCAGGCCGAAAAGAACGGGCAGGCCCAAAAGACCGAGACCGGAGCCGGAAAGACCGGAGGCGTCGATGCAGATCAGGTGGAGATCAGCGAGGAGGGAAAGGAACTGGCGCAGACCGCCGGACAGACCTCCCCTGGGGGTGTTGACAGTGTGCAGGATGCCACCTATGGGAGCTCCGGGGAGATACTTAGCGCGGCGCAGGCAGCCGGGGGAAATATCGATGTGAGCGCTTAGCGGCCGTAGGAAGACCGCTATTATAGAAGAGGAGCGGCCATAAAAGAGCATCCATATAGGAGAGGAGCCATAGAAAGGCATCCATAATAAGAGAGGAGTGGGAGAGGAGCGATCATATAGGAAGACAAGAGCCGGATAGAACGGTATATAAAGGCATGTAAGAAATAAAATGGATTAAAGTGGCATAAAAAATGTCAGAGGGCTGTCGCAAAAGGCGACGATCCTGCCGTATAGGGTACTGCTGATAAGCGTATCAGCACCATATGGCACATGGATCGGCCGTTTTGCGGCAGCCCCATCTTTTCGTCGCGGGATCTGTCTGGCCAGATGGTTGATCCGATGTAGGGGATCGAAACGTACGTTATATACGTTTTCAGCTATCTTCCTCATCGGCCTTTTTCTTCCGGAACTTCATCAGGACCGAACAAATGATGATGCTCAGCTCATAGAGCCCCACCATGGGGATCGCCACCATGATCTGGGATACGATATCCGGCGGGGTGATCAGAGCCGCGACTAAGAAGATCACCACGATGAGGACCCTCCGTCCTTTCCGCATCCACTCCACTTTTAAGAGCCCCATCTGGGTCAGCAGGACCGATACCACCGGGAGCTCAAACACGATGCCGAAGATCATAAAGATCGTCAGCAGGAAGGAGATGTAGTTCTGGACACTGATCGAAGCGGTGATCTGACTCCCCACACTGATGCCGATCAGGAAATGGAGCATAAAGGGGAGCATGATCGTATAGGCAAAAAGGATCCCGATGATAAAACAGAGCAGCCCGGAGATGATGGCTGCTAAAAAAAGGATATCCTCGTTCTTTTTCAATCCGGGATGGACAAAAGCCCAGATGTGGTAGAGGATCATCGGGACCGTGAGGCACACGCCTGTCAGGAGTGCGATGGAAAAATACTGCATCAGCAGCTCCTGAGGGGCCAGGAACACATAGCTGTACCCGTATGTCCTTCCGATATCGGTGAGCAGCTCCACCAGATCGGGAGCAAAATGCAGGCCCGCAAGGGAGGTGACGATCAGGCAGATGACGCAGATCACCAACCGGTCGCGCAGCTCCTTCAGATGTCCGGTCAGGGTCATGAACTGCCGGTCCTCTCCCTGCGGGCGTTTCTCTTTGTTCTTTTGCTTTTTCATCACGCCTCAGTGGTATCCTTCTCTTCCTCGTCGTCAGAAGACATGCCTGACCGGAAGTTCTTGATGCTCTTGCCGAGGATCTTGCTCAGCTTGGGGATCTGCGTAGGGCCAAAGATCAGTATGGCGATCGCTAAGACGATAAGTAATTCCTGGGTTCCGATTTTCATGATCGATCCTCCTGCTTATGATGATTTAAGATAAGATGAGCGTCTGCTCTCTGCAAGCAACGCTTTTGCGTCCGATCCCTAGATCGTCTGCCCGACAGTCTGGGGAGCCTCCGCCTCTGCACGGTCTGACCCGGCGGCCTGTAAGCTGTCCACCGCTGCGGTATCCGACCTGGCGGTCTGGGCGCTGTCCGTCTCTGCGCGATCCAGCTCAACGGTCTGGGCGCTGTCCGTCTCCGCGCTATCCGCCTGGACGACCTGGGGATTGTCTGCCTCCACAGATCCCAGCCGGTCTGTACCCGCGTCATCGGTCTTTTCTGCTGCAGCCACCGTCTCCTTTTTGGATGGACGGCCGATATCCGAGATCGACTGTTGGATCTGGGCCACCTCACCCTTGATCTCCTTTTGCAGATCGGTGATCGGTTCCAACGCCTCCTTTAAGGGGCGCTGCGCCTCCTCTAAAGGCTCCACGATGCTCTCACGGATATCCTTGGTGGCATCAGAAGAAAATCTGCGGAATTCCCGCAACCCCTCCCCCAATCTCCGTGCATACACCGGCAGCTTGTCCGGTCCCAGGACGATCAGAGCAACGATAAAGACGAGCAAAAGCTCCTGTATGCCGATCTTCATGATATGCACACCTTTCTTGATATAAATGATCTAGTCTTTACTATACAGATGTCCGCCCTTTTTGTCAACATATGACGGGATATACCTGTGAACGATAACGGGATCGTAACAGCTTCATGACCCTTTCCGAAAATACCGCTCATCCAGCCCGTCAAAATAAGCCCGATAGATCCTCAGGATATAGGTCTGGTGTTCCTTCATGTAGAAGTAGGCGAATTCCCCGTCATGGCGGCTGATCGCGTCAAAGATCTTCCGGTGCTGCCCATCCAGCTTCTCGGAGATCTCCCTGCGCTGTGCTGGAAAGTCTTCCTGGAACCATGCGTCCCGCCGCTCCAGCCGCCGCATGTCATCGTATACGTCCAGGAGATAGGGGATCTTCACACTCCGGATCACCATCCGGTGGAAATCCTCCTTCCGCCGGATCGCGTCCTCATCCGCCGATTCCAGGCTGCGGCGCATGTAGCCGATATCCTCCTCCGTGGCCACCTGCGCTGCCAGCCGGGCGATCTCCGGTTCCAACAGCAGGCGGACCTGGTTCGAGGTCTCAAAGTTCATCCGGTGGACCTGGAAGCTGCGCATATCCGCCTCCGTATGATCCTTTGCCACAGGGATGTGATCTAAGACCACCCGGCTGCCCTTTCCCTGCAGCGTCTCGATATAGCCTGCCTCGCTTAAGATACGCAGAGCCTGCCGGACAGTGACCCGGCTGACGCCGGTCAGCTCGATCAGTTCCTTTTCGCTGGGGAGGAGTTCCCCTACCTTGTAGACACCCTGTTCGATCTGCGACATCAGCTGGTCCACTACCTGTTGGTACAATGTCTCACTTTTTATCTTTTTCAGCATCTGGCCTTTTCCCCCATATCCACCGGTCTAAAGCCCTCCCATCCGCCAGATCCCTGTCAGCGGGACCTGGCGAAGGTCTCAGGCTACTCCCAGTTTATCACATTATGCAAGAAAACGCCAGCTAAAGTAGCGGAGGGAGGGTCCTGTCACAAAAGGAACCCCTAGAAAAACGCCGGTCCTTGGGCGGGGTCTTTCACACGCCCTAGTACCGCTGCGTTTTTCTCGGAGCGAGAGCGCGGTGACGTTGTGACAGGTCCCTCCCGGAGCGGACCT
>CAJUFE010000081.1 GCA_910585635.1 uncultured Lachnospiraceae bacterium
TACGAGATAATGAGCGGTGACTGGAGTTCAGACGTGTGCTCTTCCGATCTTCCGATACCCTGTCCTCATCTGCGACCACACCCATGAAACCGAACTCGGAGGTCTCCCTATCGGACGTGATGAACACCGTGAAGAAGCCGTTGATCACAGCAGCCATCATCTCCGCCTCACTGTACCTGGTCAGCTGTTTCAGGCTCTCGATGACCGGGGCCAGGTACGGGACGCCCCGGTACTGCTCCGCCCGTTCTGTCTCGTAGATCATCAGGACATTTGGTGTCCCCGTGCGGCTCCCGAACGCCTTGATCCGTTTCCACTCCTTCCGGGCATAGAGGGTGCTGCCGGGATACGCGGAACATATATGGTAGGCTACCACACGGTTCCCCCTGTCCACTTCCACCCCGTTAAATATCCGGTTCCCATTATCCGGGTTTGTCGCATACAAGTTCACATTGTGCCCCCCGCTGTCTGGCGTGGACACCCGGTCGGATTCGATCAGGTGCAGCCGCAGGCCGTATGGCATGTCCCGGCATGGCTTTTCGTATCCTAAGAGCACACAGGCATCGCCGTTCATCAGCCAGGACAGGCACGCCGTCTGCTGGATCTCATAAAAATTGTTCACGCGGGTGGCATCGCAGTGTTTCGATGTCGCCCAGAGCGTAAACTCCCTCTCTGCGGTGCGCTGCCACTGGGCCGCCGCCTCCGGTGACAGCCCCAAGAAGTCCGCATCGATCGAACTCTTCAACCGCAGCCCTTCCCCGACCACATTTGTCCGGTTGGTCTTGATTGCAGATACTGCCAGGGGTGCGGACATATAAAGGCTCCTGGAACGTTGCCGCAGTGTGGGCAGGTTCCGGTCGATATCCTCCTGGGGCGTCAGGCTCCTGGCCAACCAGCCCTTCATGGAGTTCTTCGTGCGGGACGCGCCGGATTCGTCATAACCTGAATCCGTAAACGAACGGGCCAGCCGCAGCTTCATCCGGGATGCCTCGCGTTTTAACGCCATCTGCGGGCTGACCGTCTCGATCATCTTGTCTAATAATCCCATAGCCCCTCCTTTAGATGTCCCTGGGCAGGATCCGTCCGGCAAACCTCTTCCCTCCTGCTGCCTCCAGGTCCCCTATCTCTGCCTCCAGCTCATCGATCGCCGCCCGGATCGCGGCCAGGTCGGCCCGTTTCAGGCTCCTCGTCCCGATGCGGTACTCCTGGCCCAGCAGGACGGCCTCTTCCGCCGCATAGTACATGTCCAGCCTCTTCCTGTACCGTTCCAGCTTTTCCTTTTTTACCTTGGTCATACCGGCTCCTTTCATATCTGGACACCCCGGCTCACGACCCCGGACCTCTTCCTGGCCCCGGCCTTTGCCGGTCTCTTTTTCATGTAATTGACCCCCGCCTGGACCTTGGCCTCCAGCACATCAAAATCTGGACGCAGGCTCTCTATGGCTGCTGTGTTGTAGTTCCGCAGGTCCAGTGGTTCGTTCCGGATGCCTGCCGTTTTCGGCTCCCACTTGTATGTTGCCCGGCCGTCCTTCATCTTCACCACTTTCTGCTCGCTGTTGAGCCCTTTGACGTAGGCCTCATCGTATCCACGCTCACGGCCGATGGGGAAATGGCAATAGTTTGGGCCGGGCTCCTTTACGTTCAGCCTGGCCATCACCAGGTCTTTTCCGGAATCCACGCCCAGGGTGAACAGCGGCACACTATAGATGTTCTTCCTGGAAAAACCGTGTATCAGCGGGATTCCCTCGCCGCCCATGCCTTTGACGCCGCAGACCCGCCCGCCTTTCTTTTCCATCTCGCCGATCCATTTATAGCACTGTGTCGCGAGATAGCCGGTATCCAGGCATGTGCGGGCGATCAGCAGGCCCGCGCCAGACCTGAAATACATCTCCCTACCCAGGAATGCCTCCAGCCTGTCCCATACCTCATGTTCCCTCGGGTCCCCATATAGTTTCGTATATACGATCCCCCAGGATTCATAGCCTTGCCCCCATCCGACGACCTCGGCTTCCAGGCGGTCATCCTGCACATCCGCGGCGGCGGTCAGCACCAGGACGCCATCGGGGATTTCCGCGCCGTACTCTTCGCGGCGTGCCAGGATATCATCGCTGTCGGCACTCTTGCCAGGTTCTTTCCAGGGCTCACCCAGAGTGGTATTGATGAACGTCTGTAGCTTGGTCGTATCCCCGTACTCCTTATATTCCCTGTTGGCCTCTTTCCATTCCTCGATGATATCCGGCCAGTGCTTCCAGGGGGATGCTAGTTCGTTCAGATGGAAAGAGCGTTTTTTATGGCGTTCTGGATGTTCTGCCACGTACTTCCCGGGGCTCTGTTTCCACCGTGCTTCCCCTATATGCTCCTCGCAGTGCTTGCATTTCATCGTGGCATCCGAAAACCGTATCCGTCCCCACTCGTATGGCTGGTACTTCCCACAGATGGGACAGGCAACATTCCACTCCTCCATCGTCCCCGACAGCCATTCCTTGTATATCTGGCTCGTAGCCTCCAAGACGGGCGTGGATACCTTTATCTTCTTCCGGTTCCAGAAGGCCGTGGTCCTTTTTTCGGCCAGCTTGATGGGGTTGCCCTCGGACCCGGCGCTGGGCGGGTATCTATCCACCTCATCCATCAGCACGATCCGCACAGGACGGCTGGCCAGGGATGCCGCCGAGTTCGCCCCCGCGATCGTCACGCGGCCTCCAGGGAAAGCCTTGTGCAGGATGGTGTTGCCGGAAGTCCTGGACTTCACATCCCGGACTTTATCTGACAGGGCGGGTGTGTCCCTGATCATGGGAGCCAGCCTGTCCTTTGAGAAGGTCTGGCCCATCTCGATGGTGGGCTGTACGACCAGCATCGGGGCGGGGTCGTGGGCGATGTAATAACCGATGATGTTCAGGATCAGTTCCGTCTTGCCGACCTGGGCGCTGCTCATGATCACCACATCCTCACAGGCCGGGTCGTTCACCGCGTCCATGATCCCCCGCTGGTAGGGGGCGCGGTCCGTGTCCCACTGGCCCGGCTCTGCTGCGGATTCTGCGGACAGCCGCCGGTACAGGTCCGCCCACTGGCTGACGGTGAGGACCGGGGGCGGGGCGACCGTCCCGGCGATATCCCGGAACAGCCGGAGCGTCTTGTGTATGGCATGGGTCTCCTTTTGGTCACTCATCATCCACACCCCCTACATATTCATCCGGGTAGAACATCTGCGGATCGTAATCCTTCAGCTCTGACAGGGCCTCTGTGCATTCTGCCAGCAGACGCTCCTTGATATAGTTGGCGTCCCTGTCCTCTAATGCCGGGGCTATCTTTGAGGGGATGGCCAGAGTCCGGGTCCGGAATGCGGCCAGCATATCCGTCATGACCTCTTTCACATCCGCAGCCTTGTGCAGCTCCCCTTTCATAGTCTTCAGCTTCAGCTCAGAGATGTGGCGCTTCACCCTCTCGTGGATCGCCTTCTCCTCATCGATGTTGATGTCGCTGTCCAAGTCAGCGATGCCCGACCCTTCACCTGCGACTTTGAGGGCCAGGATATAGTTCTTCAGGGAATCCTTCAGGTTATAACGCCCTTTTGCCGCCCGCTCGACGATGCCTTCCCGCGCCATCTGCCGGACCCGGCTGTCCGTGACGCCGAAGATATCACTCAGGACGGTTACCGATACTGTGACCTTATCTATATCCGTGACCTTCGCCGAAAAGCCTGTATTTTCAACCGTTCCACCCATATCCTCACCTCCTCAGACGCCAAAAAATCGGTAACGGTAACCGCATTTATTTTTTATGTGGACCTAGGAAAATGCTGCGCTCGAAGACCCGCATCAGTTATTTGCGCACGCAAAGTACCTTTTTGCTCAACTTGCGCACAAAAGGCCAGACAGCCAATGCTGTCCAGCCTTATGCAAAAACACCTATGATGATACCCCGTGACCATCATACCGATCGAACGCACGTTTGTCTAGTAGTTTTTTATGATCAGTTCATGATAACGTCTCCTGCTCACGCCTGCGGCAAGGTTATCGTGCCTGTCAGTCTCAATGATGTTAAAGTCTTTATATAACTCCCGCGCCTCATCGCAGTCGTTGTATGACAGGATGAACTTTCCCTTTATCCTGTCCAGCGCATCACGCAGACGCATGTGGTCCTCCGTCCCGAACCCAGCTGCATAATATTTCTCAGCATTGAAGTATGGCGGATCCAGATAGAACAGTGCATCCGGCCTATCGTATACCTTTAACAGCCGCTCAAAGTCCATGTGTTCCACTACTACATCCCTCAGCCTGTGTGATACATCCTCCAAGTAACGCACAGCCTTCTCCATATCCCTCTTACGTGCCCCGAAAGAATGCAGGTCCGTACCGAATGAACATTTGATCAGGATATAAAACCTGGCGGCGCGTTGGATATCTGTCAGGCCCTGTATATCCTGCCTTGCGTCAAAAAACAGTTCCCGTGAGGCGTGTACCCACTCAAGCTCTTTTTGCAGTGCATCGGGATGATGCTTTACACACTTGAACAGATTGACCAGGTCCCCGTCTATATCGTTGTAGACCTCCAGATCCACCTTGCGCTCTTCTGCAAATAACATCCATCCTGCACCGCCGAATACCTCTATATACCTGTCGTAGCTAGGCGGGAACTGCGCTGATATCTTTTTACGCAGGGCTTTCTTCCCGCCTATCCAGCTGATGAAACTATCCATACATGACCACCTCCAGATGATATATTTGGGGGCATCATCTTAGGTGGTCGTTTTGTACCAAAAAACGCCCCACATATCAGTAGGACGTTTTCCGGGAGTATAAATAATGGTCTCGTTCAAGTTTGTGCGTAACAGGAAGATACACTAAATGTTTCCCTTGCCGTTTTTTCCACAATGCCATATTACCACATTTAAGACTGCAATTCTATGCACTCTTTTGGGAGTTCTAAATGTGTCAACGCTCTCCCGTGGGCCATGTAGACCCATCTCTCGGAATATAACATCTTTTCGGCTATCTCCCACCAGGTCATCCCCTTTATGTAGCGGTAAAATAACACATCCTGCTCCTTCGTATCTTCCAGGCCGTTTATGGCCTCTGTGATCCGCTCATAGACCCGCACCCGTCCCTTCCGTTCCTCTTCCAAGTCCCTTTCAAGCCTGTCCAGGGACGCGGCGTAACCGGACAGATCACATTTCCGGCCTTTGCATCTTCCGCCGCCGTTGCCTGCAGACGTGCCCATCCGCATAGTACGCAGTTCATCGATCTCCGCTCCTATCCGCTTTATCCGGCGGACTGAATCACGATATCCCCGCAGGAACTTTTTCTTTTCTTCGTTATCCACTGTCCCCATCGGCATCATCCTCCCTCACATATTGCGCCTCCTCATGCAGCAACCTATATACCGTTTTCTGTGGCACTCCCTTTTGCAGGAGATACATCCCGACCCCCATACCAGAAACTGCTATCATCTGCAATATCGCCTCTATACAGTCAGATCTCTCAAACATAGACAGTGCATAGACCTCCCGATACGAAAACACTGTCCTTGATGCTATACTTTTGGTATCATCTCTTAAAACAATCTGCATCTATCCTGCCTCCTCTCCCATATGCTCCCCTACCATCACAATACCATATTTGTTTGGAATCCCAGATCCATCGCCATCGCATGTTGAGATATACATTTCTTTTATGCATCTATATCTCATTTTTGCTCCTTCTATACGCTTTCCGGTTGGCCTACCGCTGAAACTATCGATCCCATCAGCGCACCACCACCCCATATGGCATAACCCGCACCTATCGCATCTTGGCGGCATAACAGTATACATCCTTTCTCTTTCCCTACTGCCTGGCTCCTGGACGCTGCGCCTTACTGTGTTTCTACGACATTCAATATACTCGCAGCTGCCTTTTCCCAGAATATGTATACAAAATCATCAAGGGTCGTGAATTCCTTACCATCAGTCAATCCAATCTCGTCAGCACTTCTCAAGTCCGTTCCCATCCCGATCCTGCCCATAGCTTCTAACGTTTCATATACAAGCTCTGAGACAATTTCCTTTGTACCACTGTAATCACAACCTAAGGAACAATGTTCCCTCAGTTCCTCCATATCTTTCTTACTCAACTTTGGCATATCCTGATCTTTTTCCTCCTACGCCCTCCAGTTGACCGGGTTCCCTGTGTATGGGCAGGGCTGGCCACGTTCCTTGTCCCTGCAGGTGTCACAGTTTCCAGTTGCTTTGCAGTTGTCCCTTATATCCCGTGCTCGCGTCTTGCGTATCTCCCGAGAATATTCATCCATGTTCTCTATCGTGATCCCTATCATCCATCCTCACCCCTCTATCCCTGCTCTTACGATCTCTAATGCCTCATCCAGTCCATGCATCTTGCATCTGAGCCTGACCGCCATATCCTCATCCGATGTGTGCATGAGTTGGTCTTTTATCTCTAGTATCTTTTTTTCTAATCGCTCCGCAGCCTTGTCCACATCATAGGAGGTGGGCAAGCTCCTCACACATAGATCCCCGACTGTTTTCATCGCGTCCCTACGCTCCATCCCCAAACTCGGGTCGTTTGCATACGGGCTTTTTAACAACTCTATTATGCCATCAATAACCGCTCTCCTACTGATCAAGTCATTGCTCATCTATCTTTCCTCCCAATCTTTAGCTTATCCAAAACTGATCACTGTCCCCTCTCTGTACTCTCCCATACAAAAAAGAGTGTCCGCATCCCAACATCCTTCATCATGATCATATCTGTAATAACAGATATCTCCATCACTGACAAATGGTGCTGTGTATGAATAGTAGCAGGGTACGCCTTCTGGATAATATGTCATCACATACTCATTTCCCAGCATAGGGCACTGTATCTCGCCCCATTCCCTTCCATTTTCCCACTTTAGCCATTTATCTGGCATTTATCCTTTACCTCCAATGTCGTATATGCTCATCTGCGCCGTCTCCGTCTTATAACGCTCCATAGATCTCTGGTACATATGCTCATCCTTTTCAAACCCTACAAAATGTAGCCCTGCTCCATGGTATGCTATCAGGCTGCTGGCACTGCCCACATGTGTGTCCAGTATCTTCCAGCCAGGCTTTATGTATCTCTGTATTATCCAGCGGTATAGGTTGACCGGTTTCTGCGTTGGATGGATACGTTTTTCATTCAACCGTTTATCGCCCTGCTGCACATGGCCGTTATGGATATCCTTCCCCTGCATCATGCCATTCCACATGTACCGGAACAGCCGGACTGAATCGTGCAGGCTACAATAGGCTATCTCACAGTCTGAAAAACTGCTGCCGCCATTACATTTATCCCATATGATGCGGCCAGGGCCGAAGGGATAGTCAAAGTAGTTGCAGCCCCATATGATCTGGTGTTTTGATACCCGCATGAGCTCATCGAAATAATCCTTGCCTGGGACTTCCCATTCTGGGGATGGCTCATAGTGCCGCTGTACCCCGATGGGACTTATCTTCCGGCCATAAAACTTTCTTTTTTCAGGGCCTGAGAAGTATGGAGGGTCGACGACTGCCAGGTCGAAATACCCGTCTGGATATCCCGCCATCCCTTCCATACAATCCTTGTTCATGTAGATCATCCGTCTGCCTCTTCTGCCAGCCGCCTCCTGCTGCCTCCTCCACTCCTTCAGATGCCTCCGGATCTTACGTTTTCGATAGCCTCGATTATCGCCCTGTTATAGTCAATATTGCTGGATCCTCTGGTGTGTTCCTCTAACTGTCCCACTACCCTATCCACATCGTACGCGATCGCCTGTCCGTCAAAATAATCGAAAAATATATCTTCAAGTATCGTCATATCTTTATGCTCGATAGCATACTGTATCCCAATATCATTCTGTGCGATAAAATCCAATAACCTTTCATTTTCTACATCTGCGTCGACCAATCTCATTTACTTTCCCCTTCTCCATTTGTCATCCTTCGCCTTCCTCATACTCTTTTTTGAGCCATTCCGTTGCTTTTTCCCTGTCCATGCAGGCATCATTTAGCCTACACTCCCTGCACTCATAATGGCTACATGGGCTGAGGATATCCTTTGCCATCTGTTCTGTGTCCATGTTCTTGATCCATTCTAAGTTTGTCACCTCCCATCCCTCCTGTTCCATTCTGCGATCGCTGCCTCCCGTCCATCTACTGTTAGCTGTATCTCGCCTTCGGCTGTCAGGGTAACCTTGACCTCATAAGTCTTCGGTATTTCTACACCACATTCCTTGCATCCGATCGCGAACCCGATACAAGTGTCGTGATGGGCACTCCCGGATCTTCTCACCTTAAAAATTGCGGTCCCACCGCAGAACGGGCATTTCTTTAAAACTTCCATCTCCCCATCTCCTTCCTTTTCATCATGTATCGTGTCCATGAGTGCCGGATCCCTCAAGTCCTGTAATTGTCTTCTTGCATATTCCAACGTTCTTTCATCCATCCTCTTTTTGCTCCTTCCTGTCTTACCTTTCGTACTTGATGGTCTTTCCATCCTCCATTTCGATCTTTACACTCATTGGATACCCATACGTATCCTGTCCGTAAGGGACGTATGCTGCCCCTCTGATCCTGACGGGTCCGATATGCCAATCCTCACATTTAGCACATCTTTCTTTATCAGTGTACTCAGTCCCACACGTTTCACAGATATAACGCTCGACTATCTTCATCCTTGCCCCCTTTCATCCTGCTGCCTCTGCCCTGTGCCACGGATACATTCCCATGCATCCGAACCTGGCGCCAGCGTACAGGCTGCATCCTGCACAGTCTTTTCCTTTCCCAGTCCCTTCCAGCATGTCACATTCCTCCCTATCCTCTTTCATCCGCTGTGTCAGCGGTATCGTTACGTATTCTGTTGTAAACATCATCCATCCTCCATCCTGGCCATAAAACTTTTATAGCACCTCTGGCATCCTACCGTATCCACCAAGGTGCACTGGATATACCCATCCTGGAATACTGACACTGGAGCTTCTAGGCATTCCCTCACCTGCTGCCCCCTGTACTCTACAAAACGCCCACAATGGCTTACGGGGTAAGATATGCCGCCCCGGCACCAGTACGCCTGCTGTGCCTCCCAGTGGCTCCACGTTGTCCGTGACGGCTCATCTGGGTGCGCCGCGTCGTATGGATCTGTTTTTGCACGATGGTCATCGTAACACCTGCCATAGGGGCATCTTAACGACCACCAGTACAGGCATTTCCGGCATACGCAATCTTCACAGCCTGACATCCCTTTTATCCCTCATGCGTGGCAGACAGGGTATCATAAACGGCTTTTCCGTGATCCTATATAATTCTTCCTTTCTCTTTTTGGACAGATATATGTACCTGAAGAGTATCATCCAGATCACATCGTCGACGATCCGCGGCTGTACCTTCCCGTAAAATATCATCTCCAGTATCTGCCAGACGATGTTTATCAAGATGGCTACAACGCACGTATCCATGAACACTCTCCTTTTCTGTCTCATCCCTGCTCCTCCCTAAAGAGCGGCTCGATCCGCGCCTTTATCTCTCCTAGTTTCTTTTGCCCTATACCTCTGATCCCTGCGATCGCCTCATAGACCATTGTGAGGTCAACGCCTGGTACGCTCTCCCTGCCGTCCTCATAGCCAAACTTATACAGGTCCATACAGAACTTTTCAAACTGCTGCCTGTCGAATTTTTTGACACTCTTATATGTCGCTCTTGTGATCGTTGGCATGACGCCCTTTTTATTCCTGTTCATGTTTTGTCCACCACTGCCTCTTTTGGACCATCCCATATATCGTATCCTTCAAAGTCACTAAACCTCTCTATCGTTTCATCGTCCATGACTGCTGCCTTATCCCGCGCCTCTTCTATGGACCCTGCCTCTATCCTCACGCGGCGGAATGTCGCGTACTCTATCTCAAATGTCCCCATCACCTACTCCTCCTGTGTCCTGCTGCCTTTCCCTGCATTGCTTATCCATATACCTGTCTTTTAACCCATCATCCCATCTTGGCACACCTTTTATCCCCAGCTGGCTGAATATGCCCGCCAGACAGTTTTTGACGATGGAGTTCCCGGCCTGCTTGTATAACTGCGTCTTTGAACATACTCCTGCTGCCTTTTCAAAGTCCTCATCCGAAAAGCCCATCAGCCGCCAGCATTCCCTCTCTGTCAATCTCCGTATCCAAAGTCCTTCAATGACCGTTGTCCCACCGCCAGCCGCGACCGTGCGGTATATCCCGTTTTGCTCGTGGACGGTCTGGTCACAGTCCATGTGCAGGTCCCTTTCGAGTATGCCCACATCGTGTTTTTCCGCTTTTATCGTCCTTGATATACCTTTGAGTACACCGCGCCGGAACCTTTCGCTGGCGCCGCAGTAGACGCCTCCTATAACTTTACGTTCTATGATCATCGGCTCTGTGTTCCCTCCGGAGTGCGCCCTCAATGCGGGGGCGGTCCCTTTCTTGTCGTATACATTCCCGGCGAAGTTCCCGCCGCTGTGCCCGTAGATGTTACCGATCTTCCCCATCTATGTATCCCTCTATCAGCTTCCTGGTCCCTTCCGTGTCGATATGATAACTCTCATCCACATCATCTTCGCAGTGATCGTCTATACAGTCATATAACGGCACCGGGCTTGGGAAGTGATAACTGTATGCCCCTAATATGGATACCATGAAGCACCTCTTCCTGTTCTGCGGGATGCCGTAGTCCCTGGTGTTGAGTATCTGTGTATAGTTTGTATAGCCTTTGGCAGACAGGTATCCCCGCCATGCATTGAAGTCGTCTATATTCTTTTTGCCTATCACCTGCGGGACATTCTCCATGAGGAGGATGTCTGGGAGCTGGTCTGTCCCATCCAGTAACCGTTCCACTTCCCATAATAACCCGGAGCGTGTGCCGCTCCCCTTTTTCATGCCCCTCATTTTTCCGGCTGGGGACAGGTCCTGGCATGGGAATGAATAGGTCAGTATGTAGGAATACCTGTCTTTTTCCACGATGCCGAGATCTGCACCTTTTAAGCTCTCTATATCCGTGGCTGGGAAGTCCGTGCCATGGATGGCGTTGTAACTTGCGATAGCGAACTTATCAAACTCGACCACCCTGTAATGCTCGAAATCCGCGCCTAGGTCCCGGAGGGCCATGGCCTGGCTGCCGATACCGGCGAACAGCTCTATCAGGCGTATGGGCTTGTCTATGGATATCTCAGGCATGGTCAGGTCAAACATGTGGATCTGTCCGTCCATCTGTGTCTCCTTTTTTGCATCCTGCTGCCTTTCCTGTTTTTTACAGGTAGTTCTTCCCGAACTCCTGCATCCATCTTTCGTGGCCATATCTCTTTTCAAATTCCTCCTGGGCGATCCTCTTTAGTGTGAGGTCGACTTCCGGGTTGTTGTGCGGGGCCTCCGGGCCGTGTTCGTGGTGCCTTTCTGCGCATACGTACGCCCAAAGCCCAAACCTCTCTGCTTTTTTTCGGAATGCGCCGAACCTGCCGTATATAAAATGATGCTTGTGAAGGCCCGTCTGTCCCAGCCCTCCATAGTATCCTTTCTCCTCTGCCTCCATCCTGCAGATGTAACACTCCTTTTCATCTTGTATGATGCTCTTTGCCATCCGCTATGCCTCCTTGCTCAGATCCCAGAGCATGACCTCCTGGTAGCCATGGGGGCCGGTCTGGAATGCGTATTCGTGTTTTTTCAGGGCGGCTATCACCTGCTGCCACTCCCTGGCGTTTCCCACTGGCCGGCCTTTGGCGTTAATCCAGCCGGCCTTTTCCCACTGTCCTGGCCAGCCATTTTTTATGGCGTTCAAAACATGCTCGCACCGAGTAAATACTCGGACGGAGCAGGGTTTTACGAGTATGCTCATCGCCGCCGCTATCAGCAGCAGGGTCACCTGGTTCTCTGTGCTGTCATTTAGATAAATCTTGCCTTCGCGGGTGACGGGATCGCCGTTCTTTTTCCTGTATTCTGCGACCCACATCCCTGCGCCGTCTTTTCTGGCGGGGCCTTTATACGTGGTCTCGATGAATATGTCCACTCTCGGTCTCACCCTGTCAGCCTCCTTTTTACGGTCTCTGTGCGCTCGACGTTTATATCTCCTTTTGATGTCTGGGATATAGATGCCTTTGTCCCATCGTATAGGGTCAGGGCGATCTTTGTGATCTCCCCATCCAGTACCCCTTCCGCTGCCGCCAAGAGGATCTGGACAGCCCCGTCACTGTCCTCTCCCTTCCCAAATAGTGCCCGTACATTGTCCAGGGTCCTCTCCCGCCTCTTTTTTTCTCTGCGGTACGATACCGCCTCCTGACACTCACAGGCCATCGTGGCGGCTTCTGCCGCTCCCTCTCCTGTGGGCATGTCCTGGATCTTGACCAGCTGTCCGCAGAACTTGCATGGTGCTGTCGATATACCCATATCCGTCACCCCTTCCTATATCTCTTTATCTTTTTCCCAAATATCGCCTCTTCTTCCGAGACTATCCCGCGCTCTGTCCTGATCCTGACTTTGTACCAGTAGCTGCCTCTGGTATCGACATGGAGATCATAGAGGCGCTCCTGTCTCTCCACTGTCCCGATATAAGACGTGCTCAATCCCTCCGCCTTCCACCCGGCCCGGCTCTCGTAGTTGTATGCTTTACTGAGGGCCTCCTCTAATCGTTCCTGTGTATATGCGTCCATGCGTATCCTCCTCTGATGTACATCTCATCGTGTAATGCTGATAGGGATATCCAGTCACTGGGTTTATGCCGTTTATGACGGAATCCTTGACAATGTAGTATCCTTTTTTTGGTATTGGGTCTTTTCGCCAGGTCTTTTGGTGGATCTTCTCCCTTTTCGGTTTTGGCATGATCAGGTTGCGGCTGTGGGTGTAGCTGTGGCCTTTCCCTTCTTTTGTCTCTTTTTTTGTCAGGTACTCGGCCAGGTCTTCAAACTCCCCGTCTTTGTATAAAGGGGAGAAGTTCCTCATGCCGTGGGGCCAGAACTTCATGACCATCTCTTTTGTGTTCAGGTCTGGGGCTGCGATGTCTTCTATGATCAGGTGGTAGTGGTAGGCTCCCCGCTTCCCTTTTTCTGTGGCACATATGTACTTGAAGGGGTATCCGGCTTTTTTGTATGCTCTCCTCATCCCTCCAAGGAGATCCCCGATACACTTCTTTGCCTCTTCCTCTGTGGCTGGTCTTGCGTCTTTTCTGTATGTGAGGGTCAGGTGCCAGTCACCCTCCTTGAAATTCATGATGATCAGGCGCTGGACCCTCTTTACTTTGTTCCGTTCGTTCTGTCTGGCTATGTCTTCGGGTGTGCGTTTCTTCTTTGGTGCTCTTGCCATCCCTGGGGCACCGTAGTTTCCTGGATAATGTTTCTCTACCTGTACCACCCATCCCATGTCGTAGGTTATCTTGTCATACATGGCTGTGTCCCCTAACTTTAATATCCTTAACAAGCGGTAAAAGGGATCTGCTGGCTTTTTTTTCCGTTCCCTTGACTTGTCCAGCCCTTGGGTGGTATAGTAGATACACCCTATTTTAGGGCTGGATATAGGTGCGGCCCCTACCGCACCTGTTTATCCCCGCACCCCCTTTTGGGGGTGTCTCTCATATCATCCGGATATCACCGGATCTTTCGTAGCGGTATGCGTGGTCGGCCAGCCTATCCTCTGGCCCCACCACACATGCGTTTACATCCTTGACTATCTCATCCAGCTCCTGTCTATCATCTATCCATGTTGTCGGCAGCAGTATCAGTTCATGTACGCATGAGGGTAAGATGTAGATATCCGCCCCTTTTGTGTCCGCAAACTGGGCGAGCATGGCCTCGTCCAGCATCCCTGCCGCGCCATAGCGACCATATCTGTTGGTCATCACATACATCTCTGTCGATGGGGCTGCCCCTATAAACTCTCCTATATCCCGGATCGTGTATCCGTCTTTTTTAGCGTTTTCCCGGGCCTGTGAGTCCAATGTATCCATATCTATCCCCCATGTACGCATGAGCGGTATGTTTACGTA
>CAJUFE010000082.1 GCA_910585635.1 uncultured Lachnospiraceae bacterium
CTGCCTTTCGCAGATGGGGAAAATCCACGAAAAAAGTTCTTAAGCGATAAAGCCTTTTTGTTTATCAGATCGATCCCGCAGTCTGCGGCTTTTCATCCTCCTCAGTAACCCCTCCCCAGCCCCCCACATATCATAGGATAAGACCAGATATAAAAGAGGCCTTTATGGTACCAAAGCTCGAACTAAAAAGGGTCAGCTACTCCTACCACTCCATGGAGGGAGAAACGCCGGCCCTTTCTGCTATATCCTTCACTGCCGATGCAGGCAGCTATATCGCGATCGTGGGACCTTCCGGGTGCGGGAAATCCACTCTCCTTTCCCTGCTCTGTGGACTAGCCAGACCGGATGAGGGGGATATCCTTCTGGACGGAAAGCCCTTGGAGCAGGCCAGGGATACCATCGGCTACATGCTCCAGAAGGACCATCTCTTTGAATGGCGCACGATCTTATCGAATGTTTCTTTAGGTCTGGAGATCCGCAGGCAGTTAGATCCTCAAAACCTTTCCCGCCTAGAGCAGATGTTAAAGACCTATGGCCTGGAGGATTTCAAGGACAAACGGCCTTCCCAGCTCTCCGGAGGCATGCGCCAGCGGGCGGCCCTGATCCGTACTCTTGCCCTGGAACCGGACCTGCTCTTGCTCGACGAGCCCTTCTCCGCCCTGGACTACCAGACCCGGCTCTCCGTCTGTGACGATATCAGCTCGATCATCCGGGAAACGAAAAAGACCGCCATCCTGGTCACCCATGACCTGTCTGAGGCCATCAGCGTGGCGGACCGGATCGTCATCCTCTCCGCCCGCCCCGCCCGGGTGAAAAGGATCCTGGACCTTTCCTTCTCATCCCCATCCGGTCCTGGAGGATCTGGCGGCGCACACGCGGCCAGTGGCGGAGGATCTGAAGGGGCGCACGCGGCCAGTGATGGAGGATCTGGAGGGGCGCACGCGGCCAGTGATAGAGGACCTGGAGGGGCGCACACGGCCAGTGATGGAGACACAGCCTCCACATCCACCTATGGCAGAGCCGATACAGCCCAGTATAGCGATGCCGGCTCCCGCCATGTGATGAGCTCCATGGAACGGCGGAACGCCCCGGAATTTTCCTATTATTTCAATCTATTATGGAAGGAGTTGAAAACAGATGATGCAGCGCTTGGACCCACAGACTGAACACCAGCCGGCAGCCGGATCGCATATCCAAACTAGCCCCCACATCCAGACAAGACCCATCTCTCAGGCTGCAGACCCCGCACAAGCCAGACCGGCCATACAGGCCGCTGCCCATACAGGAACAGCCCCCACCCTCCAGGCCACTGCCCACACAGGAACAAGCCTCACCCTCCAGGCCGCTGCCCGCACAGGAACAGACCCCACCCTCCAGGCCGCGTCCCTGGACATGGCCATAGATATCTCTCCCGCCCAGCGCGATTTCCTGGTGGCCCAGCTGCTCCACAAACGCCAGGTGCTGATCGCCCGCGCCATGCTCCTGGTCCTCCTTTTGGCCCTCTGGGAGCTGGCCGCGCAGTTTTTTTGGATCGACAGCTTCATCTTCAGCAGCCCCACCGCGATCTTTTGCTATTTCTGTTCCATGGCGAGGGACGGCAGTTTATTCATCCACACCGGGATCACCCTGCTGGAGACGGTCATCTCCTTCTTCCTGGTGATCGGGATCAGTCTGGCCTCTGCCCTGCTCCTGTGGGCCTGCCGTGCCCTATCGGAGGTCTTAGAGCCCTACCTGGTGATGCTCAACAGCCTACCCAAATCCGCCATGGCACCCCTCCTGATCGTGTGGCTGGGAAATGATATGAAGACGATCGTGGTAGCCGCCGTTTCCGTGGCTCTGTTCGGCTCCATCCTGACCCTCCACACCGGCTTTTCCCAGACCGACCCGGATAAGGTCAAGCTGATCTACTCCTTAGGCGGGACCAAATGGGATGTGCTGACCAAGGTGCTGCTGCCCTCCTCGGTACCCATGATCGTCAGCAGCATGAAGGTCAATATCGGCCTCTGCCTGGTGGGCGTGATCATCGGGGAATTCCTATCCAGCCGGGCAGGGCTGGGGTATCTGATCACCTATGGATCCCAGACCTTTAGCTGTGAGGACATACTGATATGATCCACTATCGTCATCCATGGCTTTCCCTTTCCATGCCGCGCCTGAGATGATCAGCTGCCCTGGCTGATACATACCATCCTGACCGATGGACTACTGGCGCTCTGCATGTTTTGATATTGACTGTCCACTATTTACATGCTATCCTCTAGTAAAATGAGCCAGAGACGCTGCAGAAAGCATTGTCTGAAGGAAGGAGGAGCTGCTATGCCATTGCCGCAAAAGCAAACGTACACCATCGACTATATCTATTCCTTGCCCGAGGGGCAGCGAGCAGAATTGATCGACGGGCAGGTCTATGCTATGGCTCCGCCCAATGTGCTCCATCAGAGGATCGTCACCCGGCTCTCTTCTGCCATAAATGTCTACATCCAGAAAAAGCATGGCTCCTGTGAGGTCTTTGTCGCTCCTTTCGCCGTATTTTTGGATGCGGATGACCGAAATTATGTAGAGCCGGATATCTCCGTCATATGCGACAGAGAACGATTAGATGCCCAGGGCTGCCACGGTGCGCCAGATCTGGTCATCGAAGTCACCTCCCCCAGCACAAGACGGGTGGATTATGGGGTCAAGCTCTTTAAATACCGCACAGCCGGGGTCCGGGAATACTGGATCATCAATCCTTTTAAACGGACCGTCAATATTTTTGACTTTGGATATGATGAAAACTCTGGTGTATATGTGTTCGATGATGACATCCCATCCTGTATCTATCCGGATCTGACCGTCAATATCGCGGACCTGCTCGCATGATAAAAGCTACATGGATGGCCGGGCAGGCTTTTAAGCGCTGATCCTCAAGGATCCGATACTTCCCAGGTCCCATGCCCCCCCTTCCCATTGAATCGGATCCTCCCCTCCTTCCTGAGCTCCCTTATCCTGCTCTGTACGGATATAAGGGAGCGTCCCATCTGGGCCGCTATCTGTCTGGCTGTTGTATCAGGTACCGCTCGCATGATCTCCACGATCCTTTCCCTGTCCAGACATCTCCCCTTTTCTGTCTTCGGTGAAAAGGGATAGTCGATCGACAGGGTGAAGTCCTTTTCTATCTGCTCCCCCAGATGATCCACTGCCTCATTCCCGCGCGAAAGCCCTATGACCCGCAGCGGGTCAAAACAGATCTCTATATGCCATTCATGCACAACGATCTTCTGGATATCCTGGAGCATCTGGGATACAGAGGCCCGCTCCACGCCTCCTTTTAAAAGACGGGCCTTGATCTCCTCTATCCTCTGCTCCAGATCTTTGATCTCCCACTCCTTTTGTTTTTCTGCAGCTTTCTGCTCCTGGAGCACTTCCAATCCCGCTTCCAGATCAGCATTCTTCTTTCGGTAATCCTGGTCCGAGATGACACCTTCCAGCAGCTTATCCAACAGCAGCTCCTTCTGGTGGCTGAACTTCTTCTCTGCCTCCTCGATCCTTTCCAGCCCATCGTTGGATCTTTTTTCTTCCAATGCCTTCTGCAGCAGGCTGATCGCATGATCGATGATCCCTTTCTTGTCCTGCTCCTTAAAGTCAAAATATCGACAACTCACCTGTTCTAATAAAGAAAAGAGAACGTTTTCTTCCAGATGGACATTATCACACCCTTCTTTGAACGTCTTCGGGGTTTTCCTGAGTTTATCCGATCTTCCATGTTCTGCTCTGCCTTTTTCCAGATAAGTGCTGCATTTCCATTCGATCACGATCTTCTCTCTGTCCGCATACCCTCTCCTCCATGTCCTATAATAAGGACGTCCACATTGACCGCATACGATCTTTCCAGACAGATCGTACTTCCCTGTGCTGCTCCCTTTCCTGTAGCACCCATCCCTGGAAAGACGCTTTGCCCGTTCTGTCATCGCCGCATTTGCTCGTTCCCACAGTTCTCCACTGACGATCGCCGGGACCATACCCTCTTTGCAGATCCATTGATCTTTCGGGTTCTTGATCGTCTTCTTTGTCTCAAAATCGAAATGGAGACGGTTCATCACCATCGTTCCCTTATAAAGAGGATTGCGGATCATCCTTACGATAAAACTGCTGCTCAGGGCATTTCCTGTCCGCTTCCGACAACCCTGGCTCAACAGGATGTTCGCGATCGTGCGGCTGCCATACCCAGCCGCACAATAGCTATAGATCTTTTTTATGATCTCGGCTTCTTCTTCTACCACCACGATAGAGCCATCCGGACATTTCTGGAAACCAAATACCCTGGAAGTCAACATGGCACTTTTACCATTCTTCTGCCGGTTGCGGTGGGCATTATTGATCTTCTTGCTCAGCTCACGGCTGTACTCTTCTGCCAATATGGCCTTGATCCCTGTGATCAACGCATCGTCCGCCGAATAAAATTTGCGCTCTATATACATGAACAGACGTTTACCATGGGTCAGCATCCGGTCCAGGAATAGATACCAGTCCTTCACATTCCGCATCAAACGGTCCTGGCTCTTGATCACGATGATATCAAATCTGTCCAGGAGCAGGTCCTCGAACAGACGGTTATATTCTGTCCTCCCCTTTGTCGTCGTACCGCTTTTCGATTCCACATATCGGTCTACAAGGGACCATCCCTGTTCCCGTACACAGACTTCACTCTCGACCACCTGGTTATGTAGCGCATCCACCTGGCTCTCTTCTTCCGTGCTGCACCTGCAGTAGATCACCGCCCTGGCTGATGCCATCCTTACGCCTCCTTATCTAACAGTGTCAGAAAGCGGAGCTGTTCGTCCGGGGTTATGAAAGCTTCTCTTGTCAATAAGCCTGCGATCTGACTCAAGATCGCTTTTTCCTGATCATTTCTCCTCATTTGCGCTATCTCCCTTTCTTTCGCTTTGTCCGGCATATCAATGGCCTTTCTTTCATGATATGCCGGACGGCCTGCCTTATATCTACTACATGGAGGTTTATGCCGATAGAAGACGATCGACTTGAGACGTCCATTGATCTTTTAGGATATGCACATAGACCCTCATCTTCTCACCCCTTTCCTTTTTTTAAAAGATTTTTTGTGTAGATAGGCCGTTTCTGTATGCCTGAAAGCCGCGATATCCACCATTTACATATTTAATCGGAACTTTCCCTGATGGAAACGTCTCCGCAGCTCCAGCCTATCATCCCGGTCCCCTCCTGGTCTGATCCCGAACTCTGGTGATCTCTTTTTGACCGATCCGCCTTTGACTATCCTTTGAAACACCGGATGTTCCAGCGCACATTGGATCATACTAGCTTTCCATTCCCCGCATTCATATACACCATCCCTATTTGAGATATATTTTTTAAAAGGGCGCTTTCTCGTATAGGACAACATGGGATACTCCCTGTCGTACCTAGCGGTCCCGTCGGTCCTGTCTCTCACCAGTATCATCCCCATTTTCCCTAATAATGGGATATCGATCTTGTTCGCAACATTCCTCGATAGAGACCCCTCTTCGATATATCGTTCCATTTTCTCTCTAAGACGCCGCTCCAATCCTTCTCTACGGATGATCAGTAAGGAAGATTCCTGCTGGGGCTCTCCGTAATGATCCTTATACTCAAAGCTCCTTTCCACTTCGGGGATATAGAGGAACACATCCCCTGTCTGTGTATCTTCGTCATAGAGATAGTAAAATTGGTCTTGCTCCCATGCCATTTCTGCATCATAGTACGTATTTATGTAGTCCGCTTCCCGGACTTCCTCCTGCTCCACCGCCTCTCCAACGATCTCCTCCATGATCATCAACGCGACCGCCTTTACACCACCTAGCATCGCAAATGTATCTGACGTCAGCGTAAAGATCGAGTCGCACATTTCTTCAAGGATCTCCTCTGGATCTTGGGATGTTCTTTCTAAGATAAAATCTCTAAAAAGTCTCGTTACGAGCAACATCCTGGACTGACTGTCCTTTAGGCGCTGACCGTTCGGATAAGCCTCATAACTCCAGCTCTGTTTCCTCAGATCCCTTTCGATCCCTTTGACCTGAGCCACCCATGCTCCATCTCCGCTATCCTTGCTGATGAGCCACTGGATGAAACCTCCCACTACATCTGCCACCCACTCCGGATGCTCCTGGAGCCTCGTCAGCGCCTTTCTATCATCGGGATCCTGGATGAACTCCGACATGTCCAGGAACATGAGCCTGGCATTTTGGGACTCGGTCGTTTCCATATACTCACCCGTTATGATCGCACAGGTCGCCACGTATTTCGCCGCTTTACCTGCCCGCCCTTCTGTACATTCATGTTGGTAGACACTCCTTATCACGATATCAGTGGAAGCATTCCTCTTCTCCCTCTGCCTCTGGGTCTTCTCTGTCTTCACATCATCATAGATAAACGTCAGCCCTGTCCCCGCCGCCAAACTGTCCCGGACGTTCCCGGTCTGCTCTGTAGACGATATGATCTTACGTCCCCGGTGATCCTTTCCAATGAACGCCCCTAATGTTTTTGCCAGTGTTGTCTTTCCTGAGCCCGAATTACCTTGGAGCCATAAGGTCAATGCCAGATCGATACCGTGTCGGTCGAAGAACTGGCAGGACGCCGCCAGCAGGTTCGTACAGAACACCGGGTACAGCACCTTTATGTTCTGGCTCAGACAGTCCAACAGTTCTGGCAGTTCCTTTGTTGTCCTTTCCAGATCCCCGCTAAAGTCATACCCGGACATTTTTGACCGGATGCTCTTATCGAAACCCTCCCCTGTGATCGCCCCATTGGAGAAGGCGAACACCAGCTTCCCTTCAACGGTGCAAAAGCCTGTCCTGTCTGTATCATATCGGATCGGCCTCTTCGCACCGGCTTCCCGGACCAATGCCTTTCGGAAGATCTTGAGGAATTTCTCCTGGTCTGCAAACCATACCGCTTTCGGTATCTGCGAGAGCCATGTTCTCCTGTTGATGTTCTTTGCCGGGATCTCTAACGGGACCGGCTGATCCCCGTCGATCTCTATACCGATCCTATAACTGTATTGCTCTGTCCCTATGTCCAGGATGCTCCCCTCATAACCGATCTTAAAGTTCGTCACCTCTTCGCCATCCAGCATGTATCCGTTTTCTCCTTGCTCATATGGTGCCATGTCTAAGTATTTCATCTTCATTTCTACTCCTTTCATTTCCAGGTCTTTGACGACTATCTCTAGTCCTCGACAGGTTCCTGGCCTCTGGGCCTTTTGTTGTACCTCCTTTCGCTTTTTAGTTTATCCTATCTGCCTTTTCCTTCAAATGGGTAAAAATTTTTTTATAAAAATTCTTTTATGCTTGATATATACATAATATTTTTAATTTTATACATAATTATACATAAATATACATTTTTAAAAGACACATGAGACATTCCTGAAAATCAAGGGTGAAAATCACATTTTTATCAAATCCGCAATTTTTTCTGTAAAATAAAGGAAATCCCGAAGACTATAAAAATGTCTTTCGGGATTGTCTTTATCGCATGTGGAGTCTGAATTGCTTTTCTGATAATATCCGCGGTCTTCTTTCAAGCAATAACCTTCTTATATCGATCTTCTCTTTAAATTCTGTCTTCCCTGTATATTGCAGGTATTGTGCTTTTAGCTCTTCTATCACATCTTTTTCACACTGTAAGATTTCCTTACGTATCTCTTCAAGATGTTTCTGTGATGCCACTTTCAGATCATCGACACAGGATAATAGGTTTAATAGCTTCTCTAGTAAAATAATCTCTCGATCCTTTTTTTCATTGACGATAGATTTAAAAGAACCGCCTGATCTTAGAGATAAGGTCTTAACTTTATTTGTGATCTTTTCAATCCTATCTGCAAGTTCTCTGCTCAACGAGGGTCTTTGCTCTCTGTAATAACACCTAAAGCTTGTATTGGCTTTTTCCCATTTATCATGTAGATCTTCTCCGCTTTCTGTCTCATCTGATATATCTTCTAATATATTCTCTATGTATCTATCTTTCCCATCATCATCTTTACTAAAGGATCCAAGTAGATCGATCCCATGGCAATGGATGTTATTTAAGCCAACTACAGCAACAATGTCCAAAAACTTCTGATCCAACTCTCCTTTCATATACTCCTCCAACTGATAGAACTGGGCTAGCCTTTCTTTTACTTCTTTCCATATTTCATCTATTTCCTTTACTTTTTTCTCTCGCACGTCAATGTTTTCCAATCCGATCTCCTGAAAAAAAGCTTTTCTTTCATCGATACACGGCTGTACTTTCTCAAGCATTCGCTCCCTATCATCTATTAAGCTAGGGCATCCAAAAATATGTACTTCTTTTTCTATCAAGAAATCTTCATATTCTTCATCACTCATACAGTACCAATTTTTCCACCGCCCCATGGTTTCTACTATTAATAGCCATTGCCACAGCCGTTTTTCTTCTGAAAGATTTTTCATATCCTTTTTTTTAACATTCAAAATCTCCCAAACGGCGTCCTCATCCTTTCTAATAAACCTTTTTGTTGCACTAATTTTTATATCGATAGCTTTTATAAACGGCTCTAGTCCTATTTCTTCCACTTTTTTATCAAATTTTCTTTTATGATATTTTACCCAATTATTCTTTTTCTCTTTATCATCTTCCTTTTTCTCTTCATCAACTTTTTTACCATCCAAGATTTCTTTGCTCCCCACTCTATAGTCATACAAACTCCTAAAAAGTTCTCCGAAAGTCATTTCTCTCATAAAAAGTACCCCACCCTTTCTCATACAGATCAATGTTCGTTTCTTGACAAATACATACCAGACAGTAAGATCACTATTTTTTATATCTTATCATCCATACACATAAGCTGCAAGCATCTTTTCAATCTTTCCTACTGTTCTAATCTGGATGCCATTACCCATCCCCCTCCATCTGGACACAAAAAGGCGCAAGGTCTACTATGCTCTCCTTTGCGCCTTCACATTATAAGTTTTATATCAGATCTTATCAGCTCATGCCAACTGTATGATCCCCCAAGATCCCCATCTACTGACATTTCCTGATCATCACCTCTCATCTGGAAGGAGCGCTGTGATAAGCTCTGTCTGATAGGAAATGCTTTCTGATCCCCGTCTGTGTCCAACAGCCCCTGCAGCTTCTTTTTACCTTTAGGATACTTGATATAGAGTAGCACTTCCCGCAGGCTGCTCTTGGACCGATCCATACCATCCTGTAGCTACCCGGACCTAACTATCGATATCGCGGACCTACTCGCATAACAAAAACTTCCCCAGCCTGATGCTCTGCGACCTTCCCCAAGTTCTTGTAAAAGCCCATGGATCCAGACTTTTAAGCGAAGGATCCAGCCCATCTACGCTATGTAAGTGGGCCGGATACAGGCATCCTCTATGATGAGCACACTATGATCTGTGCTCACCTTTGGCTTTTGACGTTATACCGTCGCACAAGCCTCTTCTTCCCATGCTTTGATCGTCTCTACCGGGAGTTCTAAGACCTCCGCGATCGTCTCCAGTGGCTCACCTCTTTTTAACATATTCCGAGCTGTCCGGCGATCTGCCTCCTGTCGTCCTTCCTGCCTTTCTATCTCCCGCATCTCTGCTACTGCCTGACACATATCTACCGTTCTCTCCTTCTCATTTAACTAACTTGGGATCTGTGACTGTGCTAACTAAACCGCCCCCATTTTGAGCTCTCACTTTATCTCACTGCCAATCCCTTTACTATCGCGATACTAAGGCCTACATATTCCGCGATCTCTTCTATAGACAACCTCCCCGCTCTCAACATGCGTGATGCTATCTCCTTTTTTTCCTCTTGGCTACCTTCCTGTCGTCCTTCCCGCCGTTCTTTCTCCCGCATCTCTGCTATCGCCTGGCACATATCTACTGTCCCCTCCTTCTCATCAAACACTAACTTGGAATTTGTGACCGTGTTGATCACCACCGCCGCTCTCCTGTCCAATGCCCTAAAGTGCGGATCTGTGGCCAACAGCTCCTGCAGCTTCTCTTCGTCCTTAGAATATCTTATATAGAGCAGCACCTCCCGCAGGCTGCTCTTGAACCGGTCCATATCCCCCGCCTCGATCTGGGCTGGGGCGATCAGGTTGATCCGATAGTCCGGGACAAAGGCCAGGAGTTTCGGATCCTTTACCGACAACATCTCGTGGATGCTCATGGGGGCATCCCACGTTTCCGGGCTGAACAGGAGCACCAACGTGATCACCGGCAGCAGGCGGTCCCCCTTGTGGAAACCGCTCAGGTACTCATCCGCCCCTACCCGGACATCTGCCTTTCCTCTGCTCACCGTCCCTGCATCATGCTCTCCATCCTTTTTTGCCGCGTCGCGATGAGATCTCGCTGCCTTTTCCACCTGCGACGCGTACTGCAGGGCATCATAGACCATGTTCCTCACGGCCATCGCGTGATGGACCCCTGACTGTGCCTCTATCCCTAATAAAAGATATGCCGCGTTCCCGTCCTCCATGGCGGTCAGATAGCTCAGGCTATCGCGGAACTTCTGTACCGGAGCCCTCGCCTTCCCTTCCCCATAAGGCATCCCGATCTCCGTGGTATCCATCTCGTGGAGCTTTGACGGGTCGATCACCGGCTCGCCTTCAAATAGCAGATAGTTAAATGCGTCAGCGAAGACCTGCACATCCTTTACGTAATCCTTTGTCACGATATCTTTTGCTCCCAAAGTATCTCCTCTCCTGTACTCTGCCCGTGTCTTATGCTTTCTCTAAAATGAGCATAACATACTTGCCGTACTCTTGCAAGGCCACCCTGATCTTGGTCTTCATGATAGATCGATATCTGTTCCAGTACTGTCTGGATCATCATGCTCTACCTGCATCTCCTTTATATAGAACCTTGCGTATCTGCAGCTGGCGTCCATGACCTCGTAGTATCCCTCCCCTCGCTCTTCTCGCAGATCGCCATACAACTCTATATAGGCGCTGGCCCTGCCAGCCGCTATCCGGTCCAGCTCCTCCATGACCGTCTCCGGCTCCAGGGAGACCCTTATGACCATAGCATCCTTCTCTTCCAAGGTATCCCAGTACCCGTACAGGACATACACCCCATCTCCGGATATACTATCCCTTGCCGCTGTCACCCCGTTATCATCCAGACTTGGACCGGCACGTTCCTCCGGCTCCAGGCCCCTTGTAGGCACAGCCAGCACCTCGTGGATACTGGACGGGATCACATACAGGTCGCTCCCATACCGCTCCGCCAGCCGATCGAACGGCTCCTTATAGAGCAGAACGGAGGCTCCGTAGGATCCTGTCTGGGTACACAGTACCCATAGCGGCGGTATGGGGCCATCCTCCATCTCCGGTATGCCGATGGCCTCAGCCAGGATGGAGGCTACCGACCTTGTGAGGGACCCCTTCCCCTCTGTGTTCCTTTCCGCACAGCGGCGCAGCTCCCCTCCATCGATCCCGTACGTCCTGCAGAACGGATACGTGACCGCTATGCTGACAGCCACATCGCCGCCCCCGCCCAAGTACACCCGGTAGATGACCGACAGATCCAGCACATCCTCGTGGGGCATATCCTGGAGACGATGGACGTACTTTTCCCTCCAGACCATCTGGCAGATGACGTTCTGGAGGATGTACTCCTTATCCAGGTGCTGTATGGTATCCGCGACCTCATCATAGCCGCTGTCCTGATGGGCCTGGACGATCCGCCCTGCCGCATCCTGGATATCGATGGCACCGGCCCTGATATCGGCCTCCATCCCATCGATATATACCACTGATGATACCATCCCGGCAGGCCCGGTGATGGCCACTGCCGGATGCTCCACTCCATTGTCCTTTTCTATCTCTTGGGCCTCCACGGTATACCCGGCCCCCATCCTATCCTTTACCGCTCCTATGAGCTCATCCATGATCTTTCCGTCCATCTCTCTCCTCCTCGTATCGCAGATAGCCCTCTCCCATCTCTTGCTGTGGCCGTTTTGGCCCTGATGATCTGCTCCTCCCATCGATAAAAGGCTGCAGCCAGAGGATCCCTCCCCGCACTGCAGCCCCTTTCCTTTGATCCTCACCCATCTCAGATGCTGTCGATCAGCTTCATGAGCCGGATCCCGTCCATCAGCCCAAAG
>CAJUFE010000083.1 GCA_910585635.1 uncultured Lachnospiraceae bacterium
ATACCGCGTCATCCCCTTTCCCCAGCTGGCTGAACACGATCTGCTCGTCAAAGGTGGTATGGAAGGACCGCCCATCCAGCAGCTCCTCCATCGTCATCTTGATCTCCGGGCTCCCTTCCTGGATCAGCTTCCCGATCAGGCTGTTGGAGCTGGAGTTTACCCAGTAGTTCCCCAGCTTCCCCGTGTCCAGATAATGCAGGATCGACCATGGATTGTAGATATCTCCCCGTCCTCCAAAGGTAAAACCGTCATACCATTCCTTTACTTCCTCCTTCTTCCCAGACATCCCAAACTCATCCAACGCGGCAAAGACCTCTCCTTCCGTGAACCCAAAGCAGTCCGCATATTCGTCGGAGGTCGTCGTCACTACTTTGAGATTGTTCAAGTCGGAAAAGATCGACTCCTTACTCACTCTCGTGATCCCTGTCATGACCGCCCTTTCCAGGTACGGATCACTCTTAAAGGTAGCATTAAACAAGCTTCTGATAAAGGAGACCATCTCGTCCCAGTACCCATTAACATAGGCCTCCTGCATCGGCGTGTCGTATTCATCCAGCAGGATGATCACCTTTTTCCCGTAATAGTGGAAGAGATGCTTGGCCAACGCCTTTATGGATCCGGAAGCCACATAATCTTCCATATCTGCGGAAATATCCCGAAAATCCCGCTTTTCATTTTCATTCAGCAGATCCCCTTCAAGCAGGAAATCATACTGGTCATAAAGTTCCCGGATGATCCGGCACAATTTTTTCCGTACCTGCGGATACACCTTCTCTTTGACATCCGCAAAGCTGATGAAAAGCACCGGATAAGTCCCTTGGATCTTTCTGTAGCTCTCATCTTCCCAGATCCCAAGGCCCTCGAACAGATCCTCTCTCCCTGCGTAGCTGGTGGAAAAGAACTGCTCGGTCATGCTCATGGTCAATGTCTTCCCAAAGCGCCTGGGACGGGTGATCAACGTCACATCATCCCCGCTCTCCCACCACTCTTTTATGAACTTTGTCTTATCGATGTAGAATAGGCCTTTCTCCCTGATCTTTTCAAAGCTCTGCAGCCCGATCCCTACTGTCCTCGCCATGCTCTATCCTCCTGCCTGCTCCACCTCTTTGCCATCTCGCCCCTCTTTGACGGACACGCACAGTCTATCCCCCTTGCTATCCCTTCTCTTTTTGATAGGACAGCTCCCTGGGCAAGCTTTCTCTCATCCATAACTATAACAGAAAAAGGCGGCTCCTTCAATAAGGATCCGAAGGATATGGGATCATATCCTTCTGTACTCCCACTTCTTTCAGATGACCCTTGTCGTCACCTCGATCGTGGTATTATGCGTCATCTCCGCCCTATTGTACCAACTGATCACACTGGTGGAGGAGCGGGTACTATGACCTGGTGGGTGCTCTTTCCTATGAAACGAAAAAGAGCCGAGGTCGCTGTATCCCAGCTACCCAGCTCCATATAGATCTTCTTTTGTACGCATTCCCGCCCTTTCAAAAAACGAGAGGCCCCATACTTCGAAAAAGGGCCTCCCGTTTTATATCATACCGCAAGCGTTCAAATGACCAGCACCGCTACCGCTCTCACGCCTTCTCGATCACAAACACCACATCGATATCCTCTTCCGCGCTGATACAGTACGCAGGATGCACCGGCGCGCCCCAGCTGTCGTCGCCGCCCACGCCCCGCTGAGCGCCCAGGATGCTGACCACGGTGTAATGGCTGGGGGTGGGGAGCTCTTCCATATGCATGGCGTTCTCCAGCTCCTGTGCCGTATAGGGCAGCACGTTCATGGAGAATGGCTCCTTTGCGGCTGTGATCTTCAGCTTGCAGCCGTTGGTATCCATCAGCTGGAGCCAGCGCACGCCCGTCCGGCCGCCGCATTCCTGGGGCTTCAGATAATGGGAGAGGTTGGTCTCCGGCGTCCCGGCAAAGATGCCCAGCCTGGCCCCGCAGGCCCGGTCGCTGTAATTCTCCTCCGGACCGTACCCATAGTAGGTGAACTGGTCCACGCTGTGGTCCATCTTCCACCGCATGCCAAAGAGCGGAAGCTCTGGCAGGCCCTTCTTCCCTTCATAATGGGCCTTCACCCAGATCCTCCCGTCCGGCATGACGGTGTAGGTCACCTGGGTTTTTGTAGCCGGGACCACCGGCAGGCCGTAGGTGTAGGTGACGGTCACCTGCTCCGGCCCCTCTGTGATCTGGATCTGGGTGTTGTCGTACCGGACGTACTGATCCGCCGCCAGCCACATGGCGCTCTCCACACTGAACTTATTGCCCCGGTCATTATCCGTGGTGGCCCGCCAGTAGGTGGGCATAGGCGGCCTGGTGATCCACTCCCGCCCGTCATAGCACAGGGAGACGATCCCGCCGTCCACCTTGGAGAACAGGACCGAGAAGCCCTCCCCGTGGACGCCCAGGTTCACGTCGCCGTGGACGACGCGGAAGGGGGCGCTCCCCTTCGGGCCGGCTGTCCTCTGCCCGGGAGCCTGACCGGCGCTTTCCTGGGACACACCTGCCTGGCCGCCCAGCCCTTGTCCTGCAGCTGCTGCCATCTTTTGGGCATCTGACGCAACGGCTCCCGCCATCCCGGCAGCACCCGATGGAACGCCCACAGATCCTGCCATCCCTGGGACAGCAGCCGCCACCTGCACCACCTTCTCCCCGAAGGCCACCTCAAAGCCCTTTTCCGCCCAGACCGTCTCTTCCTTTAAGACCGCAGACACCTGGTGGGCATATTCGCCGGGCTGGCCTTTTTGGTAGTCGTGCTCCCGCACGTAAAATTCCTGGGCCACCGCTTCCCGAAGGGAGATCTCCTTGGTCTCTCCCGGCGCCACCACCGCCAAAAAGGTGGCGGAGCCCACCAGCTCGCCTTCTTTTAGGAGCCGGTAGATGAAGCTGTAGCGGGAGGTATCGGTGAACAATGCCTTGTTGCGGATCCGCACGATCCCCTCATCCGGCTCCGGCTCCAGGGTCAGCTCCTGATAAAGGTACTTCACCTCCTGGGCCTTGGGCGAGGCCTCTCTGGTGCCATAGACGATGCCGTTGCCGCAGAAATTATAGTCGGTGGGCCGGTCGGTGAAATCGCCGCCGTAGCCCAGCACCTCTTTCCCGTCTATGTCCTCCCGCACCAAGGCCTGGTCCACATAATCCCAGATAAAGCCGCCCTGGTATAAGGGATAACGGTCCTCCAGCTCCGTGTAATGGCACATACCGCCCAGGGAATTGCCCATGGCATGGGTGTATTCACAGAGGACAAAGGGCTTCTGAGGATCATTTTCCAGATACTCCACGATCTCATCGGGCTTGGCGTACATCCGGCTCTCCATATCGCTGATCTCATCGAAATCCCGGTTCCAGAACACCCCTTCGTAATGGACCAGGCGGGAAGGATCCTTCTCTTTAAAGTACCGGCTCATAGCCAGGATATCCTCCCCGGCATAAGATTCATTGCCGCAGGACCAGATCAAGATGGAGGGATGGTTCTTATCCCGCTCCAGCATGGACTGAGCCCGGTCCAGCACACAGGCCTTCCATTCCGGCAGGCTCCCCGGCACGTTCCAGGAAGGCTCGCAGGCCCCCATCTTCTGCCAGGAGCCGTGGCTCTCTAAGTTGGTCTCGTCGATCAGGTAGATCCCGTACTGGTCGCACAGCTCATACCACAAAGTCTGGTTTGGATAATGGCAGGTGCGGACCGCGTTGATATTGTGCTGCTTCATGAAACGGATATCCCACAGCATATCCTCCTTGGTGACGGCGCGGCCCCGGCGCACATTGAACTCATGGCGGTTCACGCCCCGGAAGATCAGGCGCTCCCCATTTAAGTACATGATCTTGTCCTTCAGCTCAAAGGTCCGAAAGCCCACAGCCTGGGGGACCGTCTCGACCACCTCTCCGTCCCCGTCACAGACGGTCAGGGTGAGGGTATAGAGGTAGGGATCCTCGGCGGACCAGAGGCGGACCGCGGGGATCCTTGCCGTCGCCACAGCCCTGGCGGCCGCAGATCCGGCACGATCAGCTGCGGCTGATGCTCCGGTCCCGTTAACAGCAGCTGATGCTCCGGCACAGTTGGCCGCTGTCGAAGCTCCGGTGTCAGAAGCCGCGTCCATATCTTGCGGACATCCATAGATCTGGATCTTCTCCTGCTGCCAGACCACCTGGCCCTCCTGGTCCTTGAGCACAGCATTCACAGAAAAGCCCGTCCAGTCTGTCCAGGCCTCTGCATGGTCCTCTGCGCGGTCCGCCGCCATCTCCTGCCCGGCTCCTGCCCCAGCCTCCGTCCCTGGTGCCATCGCTGCTGCCGGATCGCCGTCCATCAGCTCCATCTGGATGCTGAGCGTCCCGTCCCGATAGGCATTTTCCGTTCCCGCCTCCACGGACAGATCCCGGATATGGATATCGGGGATCCCGTACAGATATACATCCCGGAAGATGCCGGAGAAGCGGAAGAAATCCTGGTCCTCGATCCAGCTGGCGCTGCTGCGCTTGTAGACCTCCACCGCCAGACGGTTGTCGGTCTCCTTTATGAACGGTGTCACCTCAAACTCCGAGGGGGTAAAGCTGTCCTCGCTGTAGCCCACGAAATGCCCATTGAGCCATACATAGAAGGCTGTCTCCACGCCCTGGAAGGACAGGAACACCCGCCTCTCCTCCAGCTCCTCCGCCAGGTCGAACAGGCGCACATAGCTGGCCACCGGGTCGTTGCCCCAGTCGATATGGGGCGGCCGCAGCTCACTGTGCCCGTCCCAGGGGTACATGGTGTTGATATAATGCCGCTTGTCATAGCCCTGCAGCTGGATATGCCCCGGGACTTCGATCTCCTCGAACCCGGAGAGATCGTAGTCCTCCCGATAAAAGTCGGCCCGCCGCTCAGCCGGTGACGGGGCATAGGCAAAGCTCCAGGTGCCGTTCAGGCACTGGCGCAGGTCCGTCTTGCTGCCTGCGAAAAAATGATGGTCGGAATGGGCATCGGACCGGTTGACCGCAAAAACCTGGGGATCCTCCAGCCATGCCAGTTCTGGGGTCTTACTGTTCATCTTACTCCTCCATTTCCGGTCTGCGCGCTTAAGGGAAGGCCCCTGCTCACCACTGCGCAAGGTCTTTAGCCCGCAGCCTGCTTTTATATTTTATGTCTGTTTTTTATGTCTGTATATCCACAACAGATCCACGCTTAGGTCTATTATCATTATAAAAGGATCTCGTGGGAAAAGCTATCTTAAATTTCATGTTCTTCCGATCACAGCTATGATCTTATCCCGTATCTTTTCATTTAGATAAGCAGCATTTAATGTCCTTTTTGTATACTTTAAATACGACTTATCCGTCTTTTTGATCAATAGTGCGGTAAAAAAACGTTCCCAGCTAAAATACTCCTGGCTATCGATATAGGCGCCAGGTGCTGCAAGGATCTTTTTGACCTCATCATCCTCCAGGATCCCGGACCTTAACAGCAGCCATTCAAAGGATTCAGGCAGATACAAGGCCAGACCTCCATGCCCGGCTAACAGCCGGGTCATTTTTTCCATCTCAGCGCCAAATGCCGCTCCATCCGCGATCGCTTTGAAAAACTGATGCCCTGCATTCGAGTCTTCCGTGATGATCCTTTTCGGCGTATCGATCTTTTGATACCCCTCTGCCTGATACAGATGAAAAAATTCATTGTAGGTCTGTTTTAATGTACCATACTTCCCAGAATCCCGGATACCATAGATCTCCTCGATGCTATAAGGCAGGGAGGGGATCGCTTCTCTTGTAACGATCACATAGTAATTATCCGTATCCTGGATGACCGCCGCAAACCGGTCTGAAAAAACAAATCCGTTCCCTTCATCGATAAAAACGATGCTGTCCTGCATGGCAGAAAGATCGGCCTCCCAATTTCTCCCGGAGAGGACGGTACATTCTTTGTCCGAGCGCAGTCCCACACCACTTGCCGGACCATTTTCATAATGTTCCCGGATCATGTCGATCAATGTGGTCTTACCTGTGGCGCTGTTCCCCTGGATGACCGTGAGATTTCTCCGGATCGCAAAGTCATAACGGATCCGTTTATTCTGTACTATGATCCTATAGGTTCCCCTCACCTTATCCTCCTCTATACATATAACCCTGCAATCGGGACTAATTCTTTCATACTGTGGACGATCTGATCCGTATTTAAGATATGGATGTTGAACCGCCCATTTCCAAAATCCATCAGATGACGGAGGTTGATCGTGACATCCTGGAGCTCTGCGATCTTCAAGATCCATTTCGCACAGTCATCCCCACATGTGGAAGCATTAAAGATCGTCTGGGGCTCATTTTTGATCAAGATCAGGGTCTTTACCCCTCCTGAAAGGCTGTTGGGCCCTATCTTGCCAAGGACCGGGCTGTCAATGACCCCGCCGCCTAAGACCACAGACCTGTCCACATCCAGGATCATCTCCTTTGAAAATGGATCCGTGATCCAGCTATCCTCATATACATTTTTAAAATAGACAGAAGTATTAAAGACTGCTCCCGGCATTTTTCCATAAAAAATATCTAACATGATGCTGCTCCTTTCCCTGCAGACCTTCATAGGCCTGGCAGAGCATCTTTTCTCTCTGCAGGCAGCGCTCCATCCTATGGCAGCGTGACCCCATACTGCTTTAGCACCCCCATGGGGAACGCGCACCGCACCGTCTGGAGCGGATCCACGATCTGGCAGACCGCCAGGTCGCTCACAAGGGACATCAGCATCCCGGAATCCACATCGTTTAAGCCTGTCAGCCCCGCCACCAGCTGCCGCATCCGCTGCGCGGCCAGGAGAGCGGCTTCATCCAGGGTAGGCGCCGACTGGATCGTCATCAGCTCTCTGCCCTTTTCTTTACTCCTGCCCTCTTTGTCGCCTATATCGCTGTCCTGCTCTCCGCCCCTGCTGTCCTGCTCCCTGCCCTTGCTGTCCTGCTCATCGCCTCTCGTCCGGTCCGCTCCCAGCAGGAGGGGCAGTGCTCCCTTCATCATGGAGACCCGCTCGTCCTCATCCGCCTCCAGGACCGTCACCTGCACCGTCACCAGGCCTGCCGTCTCCAGGCCGCAGATCATCACCTCTCCATCCCCCATCCGGGCGTGGAGATCCCCCAGGGCCAGCAGCGCCCCAGGCACATGGACCGGGAGATAGAGGGTGGAGCCGGCGGTGATCCTATTGCAGTCCATGTTGCCGCCGTGAGCTCCCGGCGTGTCCGTGGGGACGCCCTCCTCCCCCTCCGGCGCGGTCCCGATCACGCCGATCATGGCATCACAGTCCAGCCACAGCCGGTCGTCGAACCAGAAGCCCTCTCTCCCGGTCTCCTCATTTTTCCCCAGATAAAACCGTCTGGCGGTGCGCTCCTTATAGAGATGGTGGAACGCCCCCGCCGTGGGCGACGTGCGCATGACCCCGTCCCCCCGCAGCCAGATCTCCAAGATCTCCACCTTCAGCACATCCCCGGGCATGGCTCCATTTACATACAATGGACCGGTAGCCGGGTTCGCCATCCCGCCCTCTTTCACCCCGTTCGGCGTCTCCTCCGTGATCAGATCGTCATCGTAGCAATCCCTGGTGGCAAAGATCACCTTGTCGCCGCTGTCACAATAGGCGGCAGGCTCCACTCCCCCCTTTAAGATATCGATCACCTTATCCCTGGATATCGTCAGCATCCTTCCCCTCCTCCTTACTCTTCCTGTCAGATCTACAGGACGATCATACCACAAATAGGAGGGGATGAAAAGGTCGATCCCATTCCCGGAGAGAAACTTTTCATCCGGACTGTAACAGTTCAGATACCCTGAACTGTTACTTTGGACTTCCATTTACCCGTCTCATATGCTATAATAGATCATTATTTATTAAAACATACGGAGTGGATATAAAATGGGATCGATGGATCTAAAGATCGGCGAGAAACTGAAAAGCATCCGCATGGCCCGCACGCTTTCCCTGGACGATACTGCGGTGCTGACAGGTGTGAGCAAGCCCATGTTGGGCCAGATCGAACGCGGCCAGTCTGTCCCCACAGTAACGACCCTCTGGAAGATCGCCACGGGGCTGAAGACACCGCTGTCCGCGTTCCTAGAAGGACCGCAGACGGAATATACCGTTACCGGCCCGGACGAGGCAAACGTGATCTTGGGGGACGGCGGCAAGATGAGGGCATACCCACTGTTCACCTATGACCCGGCAGGTCATGGCGTGGAGACATTCTACATTGAGTTTGACCCGGACTGCCGCCACTTTTCGGACAAGCATGTCGATGGTGTGGAGGAACACATCTTTGTCCTGCGGGGGACGCTGCGGCTTGTCCTGGGAGACAGGCCGGTGGAGGTCGGCGAGAGGCAGGCCATCCGTTTTCGGGCCGACATCCCCCACGCCTATCAGAACGTGACCGGGGACAAGTGCCAGGTCTACAACACCATATTCTATCCATGCCATTAAGGAGGACGTTGATCATGTACGAACTGATACAAGCTTCGCAGCGGAGCTATTACATCCAAAGTCCGGCGAAGATCGGGCTGGTGCGGTTGGACGGGCAGGACGTCTGCCTGATCGACAGCGGCAACGATAAGGACGCGGGCCGTAAAGTCCGGCAGCTTTTAGACGCCAACGGATGGCGGCTCACCGCCATCTACAACACCCACTCCAACGCTGACCACATCGGCGGGAACCGGTATCTGCAGGGCCAGACCGGGTGTATGATCTATGCGCCGGGGATCGACCGCGCCTTTACCCGCTATCCTGTCCTGGAGCCGTCCTTTTTGTACGGCGGCTATCCGTGCAAGGAGCTGCGGCACAAATTCCTCATGGCCCAGGAGAGCGACGCCCAGGAATTGACGAAGGAATGTCTGCCGCAGGGCTTTGCGATCATCCCCCTGCCGGGACATTTCTTTGATATGGTGGGCTTTCGGACACCTGATGATGTGGTCTATCTGGCGGATTGCCTGTCCAGCCGGGAAACGCTGGACAAGTATCAGATCGGCTTTATCTATGATGTTGCCGCTTACCTGAACACGCTGGAAATGGTGAAGTCCTTGCAGGCAAAGGTATTCGTCCCGGCCCACGCCGCTGCCTCCGAAGATATAGCTGGCCTGGCACAGTACAACATCGACAAGGTGCTGGAGATCGCGGACAAGATCACCGACATCTGCCAGGGGCCTCTCTGCTTTGAGGCCATCCTGCAACGGCTGTTTACCGACTACGGGCTGACCATGGACTTTGAGCAATATGTCCTGGTGGGCAGCACCGTCCGCTCCTATCTGGCGTGGCTGAAAGATACCGGCAGGCTGAACGGCCTGTTTGAAAATAATATGCTGCTCTGGCAGCGGGTATAGGAGGACACTATGGATAAGCGAGAGAAGATCATCCGACTATGGTTTGATATGTGGCTGCAAAAGAAAGACCTGGGCATAGAGGACATATTTTCTGCTGATGTCCTTTACATCGAAAGCTGGGGGCCGCAGTATCGTGGCGCTGCCAAAGTGAAGCATTGGTTTGAGGAATGGAATACACGGGGAACTGTCCTCCAGTGGGACATCAAACAGTATTTCCACAAGGAGGATCAGACCATCGCCATGTGGTATTTTAAGGATACAATGAACGATGGCAAAGTGGACTCCTTTGACGGCATGACCCTTGTGAAATGGACGGCGGATGATACGATCTGCTTCTTGCAGGAGTTTGGCTGTAATGAGCATCGCTATGACCCGTATCAGGACGGGCCGGTCCCGAAATTTAGAGATGAACAAGCTATGTGGTCCTGAAATTGGATAGGAGGACTTGCCTATGTCTATCCCTTATATTCAGCGCACTTCAAAGGGATCCTGCTTATCCCGCTTATTAACTTTTCTGCACTCATAAAGCGGGAAAAAGGAAGCTTAAAACGGGCATAGCCACCCAATGGCAGCTATGCCCATTTATTATGCCCCGGCGTTACAACACGGCGATCGAAGCTGGAGAAAATTTTGGAGGCCGCTCATGTGGCCCCCACCGCCGCCAACCTCCAGCCGGTTCACCTGATCGCCGTTCAGAGCGAGGACGGGCTGGCGAAGATCGGCAAAGCCGCCAATATCTACGGTGCGCCCCTGGCGATCATTGTCTGCGCCGACCACAATAAGGCGTGGGTGCGGCCCTTTGACCAAAAGCAGACCGGGGACATTGATGCTTCCATCCTGACCGACCACATGATGCTCCAGGCCACGGAGCTGGGCCTGGGCAGCGTATGGGTATGCTACTTCAAGCCGGATGTTCTGCGCCGGGAGTTCGGCCTCCCCGCCGATCTGGAGCCAGTCAATATCCTGGCGATCGGCTATGCCGGGGAAAACTTTGCTGACCCAGAACGGCACAGCCAAACACGGATCCCGATGAGCGAGCTGGTTTCCTACGAAAGCCTGTAAACTGCCTAACAGCGCCAGGGGGGCTATCCTCCTGGTGCTGTTTTTAAGAAAGTTCAAAAAAATTTTGTTTTATGGTATGATCCCTCTTGCTTTGAAGTGCGCTTCATAGTTTATCCTACAAAGTGGATGGAGGATCTGAAATGTATCCAGCAAAAGAAGCTGCAAAGATCACTGGCCTTTCTACCGCAGCGTTAAGATATTATGAAAAAGAACGTTTATTGCCGCCAGTAAAAAGAAATGACCAAAGGTATAGACAATACACAGATGAAGATATTGAATGGATCCGGATGATCCAATGTATGCGCATGGCTAATATCCCGATCCAGTCTATCAAGAAATATGTTTCTTTATTGATACAAGGCGGAAAGACGCTTGAACAGCGTTATGAGATGGTCCAAGAACATATAGAAACTATCATGGGTCAGATAGCCAATCTACAAAAGGCATTGACTTTGACACAAAGTAAAGCAGCATTTTACGAAAAGATCTTGAAAGAGCCGCTGCACCAAGACCTAACGTATGCTGAGGAATGGAAAATGTTTGATCATGGAGGCCATGTATAACACAGATCCTGTTCCTGCTATAAATGCAACAAAATGAAATGAAAAGGAGAGATCATATGCCCTATATCACGGTTGAGAGCGGGAATTTATCAGACGCTCAAAAAGAGGAACTGATAAAGCGGTTGACGGAAGTATCTTCCGAGATCATGAACGTACCGCAGGAGTTTTTTGTTACCACGATCAAAGAAGTACCTGATAAGAATTTTGGTATTGGTGGGAAAACGATCGATAAAGTTAAGGCTGGATATATCCGGGCACATCAGTAAAGGATCCTTTGAGCAACATCCTTATCGTCACGCACACATTTTTGATAAAGACCATGATCTGCCTATTTGACTTTGAGCATATCGAAAAGATTTCAAAGATCAACAATACCGACTGTATCAGGCTTGTATCCGATGGGGAAGTATCCAAGGTGATGTGCGTTTATCCCAACGCAAAGGAGAAGGCGAAGTGGACACTGTTTTAATTACAGGTACTACAAGCGGGATCGGAGCCGCTTTTGCTGTAAAATTTGCAAGAGAACGAAATGATCTCGTACCGCACCGCCCCTTTTGAGATCTGCCACAAAATTTTCAGTTTCCACTTCCCGCTTAACACATTGAGGCCGATCTCCATTGGGCATTGTTCCGTAACAGCGATCGATCTTGCCATAAGTTTTCCTCCATAATGCAGTATCAAAAAAGACACTACATATCAAAAAAGTGCGTTCTTGTTCACCCTTCCTGCCTGTGATATGCTTGATCTTGTCATATAAGAGCAAAGAAAGGAATGAATACCATGATCGTAGACAGTCACCAACACGTTATGCTCCCCACATCCATGCAGATCAAGAAAATGGATGATGCCGGAGTGGACAAAGCGATCTTGTTTACAACGACCCCTCATGTTGAGAGGGCCGCAACTGCGACTTTGGATGCGATCGGCGCAGAAATGCAAGTGCTGTACCAACTCCTGTCCGGCAGCTATCCTAGATCGGAAGAGCACACGTCTGAACTCCAGTCACCGC
>CAJUFE010000084.1 GCA_910585635.1 uncultured Lachnospiraceae bacterium
GCCCGGGAAGGCGCCCTGGATATCCAGGGCGGCCAGGGCGTCCCTCACCGCCTCTCCCTTGTCGCTCCCCGCCTGCTCAAAAGCCGTCTTTAGGGTCCAGACCGCCGTGTAGGACTCCGCGGAATGTCCGTTCATGTCCATGCCGAAGATCTCTTTGAACCGCCTGTTGATCTCCTGCCCCTTGGTCAGATCCGGGTTCCACTCCACCACAGAGGTCAGACCGTTAGAGCTGTCCCCGGTGGCCGGGATAAAGCTGGGGTCGGCAAAGCCGTTGGCCTTAGCGATCAGGATCGGTGGCCGGTAGCCCTGCTCCTCCATGGTCTTCATCAGCAAGATCGCATCCGAGATATAGCTCTCGGCCAGCACCGCGTCCGCATCCACTGCCGCCAGCTCCCGGATCTCTTCCGTCAGATCCGCCGCGCCCTGACCGTACTGGATCTCCTTGACGATCTCCATGCCATAGCGAGGGGCATAGATATGGGCGCAGCGGATCGCCTCCTGCCCGATCATGCTGTTATCGGCAAAGACCGCGATGGTCTTTACCGTCTTACCGGTCTGCTCCGCCTGATCTCGCAGATACATGAACATATTTTCCAGATACAGCGAGTTCATGGGGCACAGCCGGAAAAAATAGGAACGGTCATGGGTAGAGATGCTGTCCACGGTGGAGATCGCCGTGATCATAGGGACCTTGTACTGCTCACACACCTCCGCCACGATCTCCGTCAGGGTACTCTGGTGGCAGCCCACGATCGCGTGGACCTTCTCCTCTGTGATCAGACGCTCCGCCACCTGCCTGGCCACCTGGGGATCCCCCTGGGTGTCGCCCCGGACGATCTGGACCGGCCGCCCGTCCACCCCGCCCGCCTGGTTGATATCCTCCGCCGCCAGATCCGTCCCACGGAGGATATTGGTGCCGATCGCCGCGTTATTGCCGCTCAGGGCATAGATCGCCCCGATCCGGATCGGCTCGCCGGTGAGTGCCTCCCGGCTCTCGCAGATACTGGTACAGCAGATCATAATTCTCGGAATTGGTCTTAAAGCGCAGGGTATCCAGCCCCCGCAGCGCGGCCAGCAGATAGGTATAGACATCCTGTATCTCCTCATAGTGCGCTTTATAAGCGGCCACATCATGGTCCTGCTTCTTTGCAATGGCGGCATCTGCCAGCTCCAGGTAGGAAAAGGCCAGGATGCGGATGTTCCTCTCCATCTGTCTGGCCGGATGATCCGGTCGTCTACCTCCTCGATCATCACCTCAAACTGTTCCCTGGCCCAGGCAAATGCCTGGAACCCATCCTGGCTGCGGATGTTCAGATATTGATACAGGCTGTCCTCCATCTCCGTCAGGAGTCCCTCCAGCTCGCCAAGGCGGATATTGGTGATATACACCTGGTCCATGTTCTCTACTGTGCGGTTGATCCGGCTGAACAGGAGGAGGTTCACGCCAAGGGAGACCGCCATGGTGAACATGACCGGCAGGATCAGCTTGATGCGCAGGGACTGGTCAAAAGCCCTTTTCCGTTTCCGTGCCGCCTCCTTCTCCATCCGTACCCTCCCTCCTGTAGGCTGCCACTGATGCATGATCCACCAGCTTTGTGCCGACTTCTGTATAATAGCTGACCATATGATAGGTCTTGTAGGTCATGAGGGCCTCGATGCTCATCCGTCCCATGGCTTCCGGGTCGATCGTGATCGTGGAGTCAATGTCCCCCTCCTGGATCCCTCTTATGATATCCTCTGAGATATAGCTGCCGATCACCCGGATCTTCTCTGATACCCCCAGCTCTTTGAGGAGCTGCGCCGTGGACTGGGTGAGCACCTCATCCAGGCAGATGATCACATCCGGCTGCACCACATCGCCCACCGCGATCTCATGGATCACATCCTCTGCATTGTTAAGCCCTTTATCATCCCGTATGACACGGAGGTCGAACCAGATATCCCCCCCTGCACGGTGTTCTTGAGCCCGGACTTAAACCAGTACTGGCTGGTGGCATTAAAGCTGGCCCCAGGGAACAGTACGGTCACCAGATGGGTATCCTCGTCCGCGATCTTCAGGACCCGCTTCCCATACTCCTGTCCGAGAAAATAGTCATTGATCCCCACGAAGCCCTGGCGCTTGGAATCCGGCACATCCTTCTGCATGGTGATGACCGGGATCTGGTGGCTGCAGGCCTTGTCGATCATCTCCTGAGTGGTCTTCTCGTCAGAGGGCTTTAAGAGGATCCCGTCCACATGTTCATAGATCGCCATATTGATCGAATCTTCCATGGAGAACTTATCCTCCAAACCCTCTCCGATCTGTTCCACATAGGCTCCGTGGGCGGCCCCCGCCTCCACCGCGCCGCGATAGACATCGGCCCAGAAGGAGGTGTCGGTCTCGTCCGCGATGATCGCGATATGGTAGGTATAGGTCCTGTAGGCCGTCTCGCCTGCAGGCCGGCCCTTAAAGAGCAGCAGTCCCCCGGACACTGTGGTAACGGCCGCTGCCGCCAGCACGATCGCCGCCAGCCACAGCTTCCCTGCCGGTCCCCTCCTGCTGTATGGGGTCTTTGCCTGCCCCTTTCCGCCCGTCCCTGTGCTGTCTAGAGCCTCCATGCCGCTCTGCCCGCTCATACTACCCAGTTCTTCCATATATACCTCGTATCCCTCCATGCGCCCGTCATCCTTTGACCGTCCTGCCCTTTATCCACGGCGTGGACAGGGACCCGCCAGATCCCCTAAAGGGTCGAGGGCCACAGCTCGAACAGACTCATCTGATGACCGCCATCCGTCTCCTTGGGGGCCGGTCTTGCCTGCTCCTTTAACAAAAGCCCCTCCGGCAGCTGCTTTATAAATACTGAAGGCTCCCCGGAGACTGTCAAGACCAGCTCCTCCTTCGCCCTGGTCATGGCCACATACAGGAGCCGTCTTTCCTCCTCCATGTCGATCCGATTCCCCTGGTCCGGCCCATAGCCTGGGGGGATAGTCCCCTCCCGGAGGCCGTACAGGAAGACCGCCGGAAATTCCAGCCCTTTGGCGGCGTGCATGGTCATCAGGGTCACCGTGTCCGCTGTATAGCGTTTCCCGCCGCACCGCTTAAGGTCGCTCTCCTTCCCAAAGGCCAGATCCCGGAGCATCTCCTCCATACTCTTATAGAACAGGGCCATAGACCCCAGCTTCTCCATAGCCGGATCCTCCAGGAGTCCCATATCCTTCTGCCAGAGCGCCCACAGCTTAGAGGGGTCCCCCCGGCGGCATCGCTCCCGATAGTTTTCCGCCAGCTGGCCGTAGGGGCATCCTGGAGCCTCTGCCTCGTTCACGCCCCACAAAAGCTTTAGGCACAGCCTCCTGGACAGGACGTCGCCGGCATCCAGCAGGCTCCTGAAAAATCCCAGGCTGCCCCGTACCTTATCCTCCTCCAAAAAGCTCTCGCGCCCGGTTACCAGATAGGGGATCCCTTCCTTTTGAAAACATTCCTCCAAAAGCGCCGCCTGGCGGTGGGTGCGATAGAGGACGGCGATATCTGCAAAGCTCCTCGGGTCCCCTTCGCTTATAGCTATGCTGCTCTCCTGGGCATCCAGCATATCGATCCCGCCGATCATCCGCCGGATCTCCTTGGCCACGAAGATGGCTTCTGCCTTCTCGCCTGGAGCCTGCACCAGACGGACCGAGAGGCCGGGGCTCCGGACAGGCTCCAGGCTGATCCCTGGCCTCCAGAACATCTGGCGCTCTCCTACACCCATAGGTATCCTGGAAAGCTCCCTTTCCTGGGCCTCCTCCCTTCCTTCGGCCTCATCCTTTCCCCCGGCCGCCTCCATGAGTGCCGCGGATACGGTCAGGATCTGGGGCGTGGACCGATAGTTCTTCTGCAGGCGGATCGTCTCGGTCTCCCCCTCCCGGCAAAAACGCCGGAAGCTTTCCGGGTCCGCTCCCCGAAAGCCGTAGATGGCCTGGTCCGGATCCCCGATGATGAACACCTCTCTGCCGCCCCGGCTCCACGCCTGGATCAGACGGTACTGCAGGGGGCTGATGTCCTGGAACTCATCCACCAGGAGATAGGGGACCGGCGGCACATCTCCCCGCTCAGCCCGCTCTGCAGCCCGGACCAGAAGGTCGTCCAGATCCAGGGCGTTCAGGCCTGCAAGGCGTTTTTGATACTCCGCCACTGCCTGGTCGATCATATGCCATCCTGTCTCTCCAGCCTCTTCTGCTCCTTCCATATCGTTCACCGGCGCCGGGTCCTCTTCCCGAAAAGCCTCACCGCCCGTCCCGTCACACCGGACCTTTCTTCTGGAGATCATCTGGCGCAGGCTCCTAGGGCTTTTCTTGATGCTAAGCGCCTCTGCGGCCTCCCGGACCAGCTCCATAGCTGTATCCTCACCGGCCAGGCAAAAGTCCTCCCCCAAGGCTCTGAGCTGATCATAGCAGAGCCCGTGGAAGGTGCCGATCCGGACCTTTTGGGCCTGCCCCTTTTTCCCCAGCTGCTCCTTGAGCCGGACCGCCATCTCCTGGGCCGCCTTTCGGGTGAAGGTGACGGCCATGATATCCGACGGCTTGACCCTCCGCTCCTGTAAAAGGTAGAGGATGCGCGCCACCAATGTCCTGGTCTTCCCCGTTCCGGGCCCGGCGATCACGGCGATCCGGGGCGCGACGGCACGGACCGCCTTAAGCTGCTCCTTATCCAGCGCAGGGGCTGCTCCTGCCATGGCTTTTGTCCGGTCCATCCTTGTAGCTGCTGCTCTCGTCGCGGCCGCACCTTTCGCCTTGGCCGCCTTTCGCGCCATGTCCGATGCTATGTCCGGTGCCATATCCGGACTTAGCACTGCAGCCGCTGCCTGCATCAAGCCGCTCTCCTGCGCCGGGTCCCATATCCCGTCTGCTCTGGCAGCCGTTCCTTCCGGGACGGCCCCATCGACCCCATCCCCTGTCTGCTGCTCTCCTGCTACCTTTGCTCCTCCTTCAGGACCGGCCGCACCGATCCCGCCCATAGGAAAAAGGCTCATCTGCCCCTCCAGCTCCTCCAGCTCTGAAGGGGTGAAGAGACAGATCGTGCCATATTCTCCGTCAAACCCTGGGAAACGCCGTACCTTCCCCTCTCTGAGCCGCCGGATCCCTTCTCCGATCCGATAGCCGGCACAGTCGCTGATCTCTTTGATCGGCAGTTCACGGAGGATCATAAACTCGGTCCCCAGCTTTTCCAGCATGGACTCATACTGCCTCTGCACCTTCATGCTGGCCGCGCCAAGGCCCATGGACGCTCCGATCACCTCCGGCAGGGGCACCAGGCTCTCGAAGGGCGCCGCTCCCGGGCGGATGAAGCCTTCCTCCCGGTCCGCCAGCTGCTCCACCCGGTGGGATACGCCCAGGGTCAGCTTTTTGCCGCACACCGGGCATATCCCTTTATATCCCTCCGCCTCAAGGGGGCTCAGGCACAGATGGCATTTGCGGTGCCCGTCGTAATGGTATTTCCCTTCCTCCGGGAAAAATTCGATGGTCCCCGCCAGCCCTCGCCCCTCCTGGATCGCGCCGTATAAGCCGTCATAGGACATGTCGATCGCCAAAAGGTCCGCCTCCCGGCCCAGCTTCCCCGGAGAATGGGCATCCGAGTGGGACAGCATCTGGAAACGGTCCAGAGCGGACAGACGCCAGTTCATGGGCGGATCCGAGGAAAGCCCCGTCTCAAAGGCCCGGATATGGGGTGTCAGATCCTCAAAGCACTCCTCCACCGTATCAAAACCGGAAAAAGCCCCGAACATAGAAAAATGTGGGGTCCAGATATGCGCCGGCACAAAGATCGCCCGTGGACAGGTCTCCAGGGTGATCTCCAGAAGATCCCGGCTGTCGATCCCCAAGATCGGCCTTCCGTCCGAATGGATGTTCCCGATCGCCTCCAGCTTTCCCGCCAGCCGCTCTGCTTCCTCCAGTCCCGGCAGCAGGATCAGGTTATGGACCTTGCGGACCCGTCCGTTCTTCTTATAGATCGAGCTGATCTCGCCGGAGACCACGAACCGGGGAAAGCCATCTCCCATCGGCGCCCGGTCCTTTATGCGGTACTCCCCCTTTAAGCGGTATAACCCGTCCTCCGCCGGCTCCAGCTCCTGGGCCAGCTCCTTTCGCCAGGCCGGATGGGTAAAGTCCCCGGTCCCTATAAGATCGATCCCCTTCTTCCTGGCCCACAGCTCCAGATAGCTTGGGACACAATCTTTGCTCGTAGCCCGGGAATACCGGGAATGGATGTGCAGATCTGCGATGTACATATGGTCACCCTTTGTCCTTTTTGTGCATAAAATGTCTCCTGTCCTGCTGATAGTTTATCACAGGTACCCTCTATTGAAAAGATAAAACGCCTCAAAGCCGCGATCTAAGCCGCTCTGAGACGTTTTCTATCGGTAAAGCTCATTTCTCCTGCCACTGCTCCCGCTCCTGGTTGGACCACACCACCTGGTTCCGGCCTGCCCGCTTGGCCTCATACAGCATGGTATCCGCCAGCTTCAGGTTATCTGCCAGCTTATCTCCCCGTCTGGGCGTCAGGGTGACACCGCCCACGCTGATGGTCACCCACGGGCTCACAGGCGAATTATGGGGGATGTGCAGATCCTCCACCGACTGGCGTACAGTCTTCATGAACTCAAAGGCCGAGGCCCCCTGCTCACCCAGGAACACCGCCACAAATTCCTCCCCGCCATATCGGGCGAACAGGTCCGTGGAACGATGGAAATGGGATGCCGCCGTCTGGGCTACGGCCGTGATGACCTTATCTCCCGCCGGATGACCGAAGGTGTCATTATACAGCTTGAACTTATCGATATCGAACATGCAGATGGAGAAGGGGATCTGGAAACGGATCGCCTCCCGCCAGCGAGATGCGCTCTCATCCTCATATCGTCTCCGATTGGCCACACCGGTAAGCTCGTCGATCATGGCCCGCTCCTTGAACTGCATCTGATAATGATAAAGCTGGATGTGGGTGTTCACCCGAGCCTTGACGATCACCGGTTTAAAAGGCTTCGTGATATAATCCACCGCCCCCAGCAAGAGTCCCCGCTCCTCGTATTGCACGTCGGATAGACTCGTGATGAGGATCACCGGCACATGCCGGGTGATCTCCGTCCCTTTAAGCTCCTGGAGGAGCGCGAAGCCGTCCATCCCCGGCATGATCACATCCAGCAGGATCAGCGAATATCCCCCCTCCTTTGCTGCCTCCAATCCCTCCTCTGCCGTGTGGCAGATGGTCGATTCGTAGTCGTCTGCCAGGATCGAGCTCAAGAATCCGCTCTGCACCGGGCTGTCATCGATCACTAAGATCTTCTCCATACATGATCCCTCTCATCTCATTTTGATCCTCCGTTTGCTCATCAGCTCTGCCCGGAGGTCATACGCCGCAGCGCCCTATCTCCGTCTGTTGGCTGTGATGTCTTGTGCCACATATACGGCTGTCTGCGGCAGGTCGTCCTCTCCTGTCCGAGCCAGTACAGCAGAAGCCCGCACCCAGCCGCCGTCGTCTATCCCGCCGCCAGGCTCCTCGGAGATCTTACGATATTCCAACGCGATGCACGGCTGCCACCAGCGCAGGTTATCCCGCAGGTTCTGCGCGCTCATCGTCTGCAGAAATCCGGCCCGGTCATCCGGGTGGATGAAATGGTGCGCGTAGATCTCCAGGGCAGCGTTGTAGTTCACCTCAGCCCCCAGCACATCGCCTATCCGGCCCGGCTGGTTGACCGAGCGGAAGGTATCGTGTTCCAGATCGACATAGTAGGTGGAAAAGAACAGACTGCTCAAGCTGCTGATGATATAGGCCCGGTCCTCCATGCTCTGGAGCATCTCCTGGCTCCGGACAGCCAGTCCCTCCCGCTCCGCTCCTTCCCGGACCATCGCATCCACGTCCTTAACACAGAGGGTGACAGAGCTTGTCCCCTCATGCCGATCGGGGATCACCTCCATCAGATTCCAGCGATGATCATCGCCCACCTTCCGGCGATAGATCATGGAGGGCGCTTCTCCTCCGCCTGTACAGGCCTGGCGCAATCGATCCAGCCGGGTGAAGGTGATGAACTGCTCCACATCATCTCGATGGATGGCGCCTTCCAGGGCGAACCGTGCCAGCTGTCCGGTGATGGGCCCCTCGGAGGGCTGCCACCCCTCCGGATCGGACTTAAGGACCGTACAGCGGTCACGCTCCAGATCCACCCGAAGGATCTTTCGATATGTATAGTCGCTGGTCTCAGACCCAGAGGCCAGGACCGTCCCTTGATCTTTTATCTCCACAGCTCTTCCCTCCAAAATGATACGGAAACGGTCCTCTCTACGGTGACGGACCTCCCGTTATGTTACTGATATCCACAGCTCCAGATATGATCTATCATAGCATAAAAGGTGGTCGTAAATCAATCCGTGTTTCCGATCTGATCCGATTTTTTATCTGGATCTATATTTTCCGTATCCACTCCGCATATACGGACGCAACAGTTCAGATACCCTGGACCATTGCATACGGACATCCCCCGCCCCATCTTTTTTATTTATCAGTTTTACAAATATGCTCTCGGTATGTATAATAAAGCTATGCCTTCCACTTCAGTATACACGAAACCGGCTGACAATGCAATTTTTACTTTATAAAGTACTTTTAAAGACCATCTGCTAGAAGGAGGATCTTACCATGGATCTTTTGAACACCATCCGCCAGCTTTTCATCACCCTTTTTCATGCCGTCTACCACATCCTGTGGGGCGACCTGATCGCCATCCCTCTGCCGGGCGGTGGCTCCTTAGGGCTCTCCTTGCTGGTGCTCATCCTGATCCCATCCGGGATCTATTTCACCCTGCGGACCAAAGCCCTGCCCTTCCGCCTGTTCCCCGAGATGCTGCGGGTCACGCTGGAGAAGAAGAAGCTCTCCCAGAAGGACGCGATCTCCGGGGTGCAGGCCCTGATCGTCTCCACGGCCACCCGTGTGGGGATGGGGAACCTGGTGGGAGTGGTGGCCGCGATCTCCGCAGGCGGCGCGGGGGCTGTGTTCTGGATGTGGATCATCGCCCTTTTAGGCTCTTCCACCGCCTTCATCGAAGGCACGCTGGCCCAGCTGTACAAAGAAAAAGACCCCCTTTACGGAGGCTTCCGGGGCGGCCCGGCCTACTATATCCATCACTTTTTCATCAAAAAGGAGAAGGGTGCGGGCCGGGAGGGCCGCCGCAAACGCTCTCTGACCGCGGTCCTCTTCGCCCTCTCCGGTCTGATCTGCTGGTGCGGCATCAGCCAGGTGATCGGGAACTCGGTCTCCTCGGCCTTTGAAAATGCCTTCCACATCCCGCCCCTTTACACCACGATCGTCCTGGTGGCGATCTCCGCTGTCATCGTGCTGCGGAAAGATGCTACCGTAAAGGTCTTAGATATCATGGTCCCGGTGATGGCGGCCTGCTATTTCCTGCTCACCATCTTTATCATCGTGCGGAACATCGGACTGCTCCCCGCCGTCTTCCAGAAGATCTTCCTGGAGGCCTTCGGGCTGCGCCAGGCGGTGGCCGGCGGCTTCGGCGCGGTGATCATGAACGGCGCCAAGCGGGGACTGTTCTCCAACGAGGCCGGCTCCGGCTCCGCCCCCTGCGCCGCCGCGGCCGCCGATATCGATCACCCGGCCAAGGAAGGGCTCCTGCAGGCCTTCGGCGTGTTCATCGACACGATCGTGATCTGCAGCTGCTCCGCCATGATCATGCTGCTGACCCCGGCTGATCTGACCAGGGGGCTGGAGGGGATGGACCTTTTACAGACCTCCATGGAGCACCACATGGGGCAGATCGGCGTGGTCTTCATCGCCGGGATCCTCTGGCTGTTCAGCTTCTCCACCTTCATCGGCATCCTCTTTTACGCCAGACCGAATGTGGCCTACCTTTTCGGCGACAACTGGCTCTCCCAGACCCTGTACAAGGTCCTGGCCCTGGTCATGCTCTTCATCGGCGGGCTGGCCGCCTACACCTTCGTCTGGGACCTGGGGGATATCGGCGTGGGACTGATGACCGTGTTCAATATGATCGCGCTGATCCCCCTGGCGCCGAAGGCGCTGGGGGCGCTGGAGGACTATGAGCGGTGGAAACGGATGAAGGCGGATCTGGAGAGATGAGCTCTTTTGTGCTTTATCGTTCCTTGTATCCTCTCAAGATATGGGGTATAGTAGATCTGTAGATAGGAGAGGCCATTGTCATAAAAGAGCGTCGGCATAAAGGGACATCCCTCCATAAGCATTATGGATAAAAAACGATCCTCCTCATCGATGAATATGACGTTCCTTTAGACAAGGCCAAGCAATACGGATATCACGATAAGATGATCGATCTGATCCGCGATCTCCAATGGTTCCAGGAGGAGGCACGAAAAGATCCGTCAAGGCTGGATGCATTCTGCCAGGCTTTCCGGGATGAAGATGCCGCCGCGATCGAAGACCAGTTCACGGCTTATCTCAAAAGGACCATCAGCATCCGTGACACCAGCGTGCGCAAAACGAAGAAAGAAAACTTGCCCTCTGGGAAAGCGACCACTGAGGGTCCTAAAAGACAGGACCCAAGTGTCTGCTTTTATCACGGTATCTTATTAGGTCTTTTGAGCCATCGGGAAGACTGGCGGATCGGCTCAAACGCCGAGACCGGAGAAGGCTTCAGCGATATCCTCATCGCGATCGACGACGATGCGGTCGGGATCGTGATCGAAGTGAAATATCTGGATAACGGCGACCTGGAAAAGGCTGTATGGAAGCCCTTGATCAGATAGAAAAAAAAGACTATAGTGACCAGCTCCTGCAGGATGGGATGATGACGATCCTCCGGTACGGGGTCGCTTGTTATAAAAAGAGGTGTATGGTGCAGATGATGCCTTTGCCGGAGATGACAATTGACTAAAAAGAGGACCCACAGACCGAACTGTAATGGAGTCTGTGGGCCGTATAGGTCTACCGGGTCGCGGATAGTGATGGATCACATAGATAGAAAACATGTTGGATCGGGGTGATCTGAGGGGCCACCACCCACCGTGATGAACCCCGCTAAGCCTTAAAATCCCTTGATCTTAAGCCATTCTTCAATACTTTCGCCTGCGTGTACCCAAATTCCTATGGCATCAATTTAAAATTGCCGCCAGGGCCGCTGTTAAATATTGTTCAAGGGTATCAGCACATTACTATGCGTTATGATCCAAGTCCAAGCCACTCCTTTATAGTTTCCACCGCATAGCCTACGCCTTGAGCGATCTTTTCGATGTCAACTCCAAGGTTATAAAAATTCCTGGCATCTTCCTTAGCCTTTTTTAATTCGCCGTCCTGCTCACCAATTTTCCGCTCTTCCATCCGAATTTCCTGAATCGCCTGACACACATCGATCACCTCTTCACTTTCATCATATTTTATTCCCGAATTTGTAATTACCTCGATCACATCCGCAGCCCTACGCTCCAACTCCCGGAAACGCTTTTCATTGGCCACCAGTACCCTGCTTAAGTTCTCCCTGTCCTTTGAATACTTGATGAACAGCAAGACCTCCCGCAGGCTAGACTGGAATTTCATGATCTCCTCGTCCGTCATCTGCGCCGGTGCGATCAACCGCACATGGTAATTGTCCATGCAGGCAAGCACATCCGGATCTGACACATCCATCATCTCAAACAGGCTTAACGGTCCATCCCACTCTTCCGAGCCAAAAAATATGGTCACCGTGATGGAAGGTATCAATCTGTCCTCCACCCAGAAACCGCTTAAGAATTCACCTGCGTTTGGCGTTTTCCCGCCTTCTTCAGCAGACGCTTCTCCCTCCTCTTTTTTCCG
>CAJUFE010000085.1 GCA_910585635.1 uncultured Lachnospiraceae bacterium
CGTTCCTCATGGAGCGAGAGCGCGGTGACGTTATGACAGGTCCCTCCCGGAGCGGCCCCCCTTGCGACATATCTACGCGAAAAGATCCCTTGGCGTGGGAGCGAAAAGTAACCCCAGCTGTGCCGAAAACCAAAATTTAATAAAGAAACCCTTTTTTCTCCCCCACTTTTATGGTATGATGGTAAAAGCGATAAAAAACGGCTGCAAAACACGCGATATAGTTGGGAGATCGACACTATGAAGATGAAACGTGTACTATTAAAACTCAGCGGTGAAGCCCTGGCAGGCGGGAAGAAGACCGGCTATGACGAGCCCACGGTGACGGAGGTGGCCCGCCAGGTCAAGCTTTCCGTAGATGGGGGCGTCCAGGTGGGGATCGTGATCGGAGGCGGTAATTTCTGGCGGGGCAGGACCAGCGAGGCCATCGACCGCACCAAAGCGGACCAGATCGGCATGCTGGCCACGGTGATGAACTGCATCTATGTATCCGAGATCTTCCGGAACGCCGGGATGGAGACGAAGATCTTCACGCCCTTTATCTGCGGCTCTATGACGGAGCTCTTCTCCAAGGACAGCGCGAACGCCTGCTTTGAAAAGGGGATGGTGGTCTTCTTCGCGGGAGGCACCGGTCATCCCTACTTTTCCACCGATACCGGGATCGCGCTCAGGGCCATCGAGATGGAGGCGGACTGCATCCTTTTGGCCAAGGCGATCGACGGGGTCTATGACAGGGATCCGAAGATCGACCCGGCTGCGGTGAAGTTCGATCAGATCTCGATCCAGGAGGTGATCGACCGCAAGCTGGCGGTGGTGGACCTGACCGCATCGATCATGTGCATGGAGCACAAGATGCCCATGGCCGTGTTCAGCTTAAATGAAAAGGACGGCATCGCGAACGCGATGCAGGGTAAAATAAACGGCACGATCGTGACCGCGTGACAAACAGGAGGATATGATGCAGGAGATCAGTTTATACGAAGACAAGATGAACAAGACCCTTGACAATCTTATGGCCGAATACGGGACCATCCGGGCCGGAAGGGCGAACCCGAAGGTCTTAGACCGGATACGGGTCGATTATTACGGCACGCCCACCCCGATCCAGCAGGTGGGGAACGTTTCTGTGCCGGAGCCCAGGATGCTCCTCATCCAGCCCTGGGAGAAGAGCCTGTTAAAGGCCATCGAAAAGGCGATCCTCACATCCGATCTGGGGATCAATCCCACCAATGACGGCAGTGTGATCCGCCTGGTCTTCCCGGAGCTAACGGAAGAGCGCCGTAAGGAGCTGTCCAAGGATGTGAAGAAGAAGGGCGAGAATGCCAAGGTGGCCATCCGCAACATCCGCCGGGATGCTAATGACACCTTTAAGAAGCAGGAGAAGGCCTCGGAGATCTCCGAGGACGACTTAGACGAGCTGACCGAGAAGGTCCAGAAGCTGACCGACAAGATGATCGAAAAGGTGGAGAAGGCTGTGGAGGCCAAGACGAAGGAGATCATGACCGTATAAGGACGGCACGTATCGTCCTACCCAAAGGAGAGAGCGTCTTTTGGGCCTGAAAAGAAGCTTGAGGGCAGGAGACATCCTGCCTTCCTTTACGCCTGCGAAAGGTGCCGGCCGGTTTGATGGTGGGATCCCACCAGGCACATGGAGTATGGTGGTGCGTCCGCCGCCGGACACATGGAGCATGGTGGTACGTCCGCCGCCGGACACATGGAGGTTTACGATAGGGGAGAAGATAAATGGCAGATCTGACGAACATGACGATACCGCGCCATGTGGCGCTCATCTTAGACGGGAACGGCCGCTGGGCCAAGAAACGGGGCCTGCCCCGGACCATGGGCCATAAAGAAGGCTGTAAGACTGTAGAGAAGACCGTGGAGGTGGCGGCCCGGCTGGGGATCCAGTATCTGACCGTATACGGTTTTTCCACGGAGAACTGGAAGCGTTCCGCCGAGGAGGTGGGGGCGCTGATGCAGCTGTTCCGCTTTTACATGGTGCGCCTCTTGAAGATCGCATCCGAAAATAATGTCCGGGTGAAGATGATCGGGGACAGGCGACGGTTCGACCAGGACATCATCGACGGGATCGGACGGCTGGAACGAGAGACTAAGGATAACACAGGCCTGACCTTTGTGATCGCCGTGAACTATGGCGGCCGGGATGAGATCCTCCGGGCCGCGGCTAAGCTGGCGGCGGATATCAAGGCAGGGAAGCTTGATGAGGCGCAGCTTTCCGAGGAGACCTTTGCCTCCTATCTGGATACGGCGGGGATGCCGGACCCAGATCTTTTGATCCGGACCAGCGGGGAGATCCGGCTGTCGAATTATCTGCTGTGGCAGCTGGCCTATACGGAGATCTATGTGACCGATACCTTATGGCCGGATTTCGATCAGGAGGAATTGGAAAAGGCGATCCTGCAGTATAATAAAAGAGAGCGCCGGTTTGGCGGGGCAAGATGAGCCTTGGCGTAAGGGCGGGCAGAGCCCGGGAGCACGCAGGATGGATGCGCGTGCGCGGACGAGCGGCTCGAGATGAAGAGGAGGTGTAGGGTATGTTTGCGACCAGGCTCATCAGCGGGCTGATCTTAGTGGTCTCAGCGCTGTTCATCGTCGGCAGGGGAGGCGTCTGCCTGTTCCTGGCCTCCGCGGCGATCTCCGGTATCGGCCTGTTCGAGCTGTACCGAGTGATGAAGATGGAGGATAAGCTTTTGGGGGCGGTGGGCTACGGGGCGGCCCTGGCTTATTACGGGCTGGTATGGTTCCAGCAGCAGCGGTTCATCACCCTGGTGGCGGTCTCTGCGCTGATGCTCTTTATGGCGATCTATGTGGTGACCTTTCCGAAATACGGGACGGAGCAGGTGACGGTGGCTTTTTTCGGCATCTTCTATGTGGCGGTCATGTTCTCGTATCTCTATGAGACCAGGATGATGGCGGACGGGCGGTATCTGGTGTGGCTGATCTTTTTAAGCTCCTGGGGCTGTGATACCTGCGCTTACTGCGTGGGCATGCTTTTTGGGAAACACAAGCTGGCTCCGGTCTTAAGCCCGAAAAAGTCTGTCGAAGGAGCAGTGGGCGGCGCTCTGGGCGCAGCTCTCCTGGGCTTCCTATATGGGCACTTCTTCGGGAGCTACATGGATGAGGTGGCTAATCCCCAGATCGCCTGCGCGGTGGCCTGCGGCATCGCGGCGGTGATCTCCCAGATCGGGGACCTGGCGGCCTCTGCCATCAAGCGGAACCATGGGGTGAAGGATTATGGGGACCTGATCCCCGGCCATGGCGGGGTCCTGGACCGGTTTGACAGCATGCTCTTTACCGCGCCGGCTATCTATTTTGCGCTGACGTTCTTGCGCTGATAGTTGATGACCGCTCAGGGTATCTGTACGGTTACGATATTTCCGCATCAGGAGGAGGACAGATGAAAAAGATATCGATATTAGGCTCTACTGGCTCGATCGGCACCCAGACCCTGGAGGTGGTCCGTGCCAACCAAGATATCCAGGTGACCGCCCTTGCAGCCGGACAGAACATCGGGCTTTTAGAAGCCCAGATCCGGGAATTCATGCCGAAGGTCGCCTGTGTCTGGGAGGAGAACCTGGCGAGAGAGCTGCGGGTCCGGGTGGCCGATCTGCCGGTGAAGATCTATTCCGGCATGGACGGTCTGCTCTGCGCGGCCACAGAGCCCTCTGCCGATATGGTGGTGACAGCCCTGGTGGGGATGATCGGGATCCGCCCCACCATAGCCGCCATCGAGGCCGGCATGGATATCGCCCTGGCGAATAAGGAGACCCTGGTGTGCGCCGGGCATATCATCATGGAGCTGGCCCGGGAAAAGGGGGTGCGGATCCTCCCGGTGGATTCGGAGCACAGCGCCATCTTCCAGTGCTTAAACGGCGAGAGGCAGGCCGGCAATGAGATCCAAAAGATCTTGCTGACCGCCTCAGGAGGACCCTTCAGAGGGTGGAGCCGTCAGCAGCTGGAACGTGTGCAGGTGGAGGATGCCTTAAAGCATCCCAACTGGACCATGGGACACAAGATCACCATCGATTCCTCCACTATGGTCAACAAGGGCCTGGAGGTGATGGAGGCCAGATGGCTTTTCGATGTGGACTTCGACCAGATCCAGGTGGTCGTCCAGCCTCAGAGCATCATCCACTCGATGGTGGAGTTCGCCGACGGTGCGGTGATCGCTCAGCTGGGGACACCGGACATGAAGCTGCCGATCCAATATGCGCTCTACTATCCCCAGAGACGGCCTCTGGCAGGGGACCGGCTGGACTTCTGGTCCATGGAGGATATCCGTTTCGAACGGCCGGATATGGAGGTCTTTAAGGGCCTTGCCCTGGCCTATGAGGCGGGCAGGAGGGGCGGCACTATGCCGTCCGTGTTCAATGCGGCTAATGAAAAGGCGGTCCGCTTATTTTTAGACCGGAAGATCCCTTATCTGACCATCACCGAGATGATCCAAGAGGCTATGGAGGCCCACCGGCCGATCGACGATCCTACGGTGGAGGAGATCCTTAAGGCAGAACAGGAAACGTATGATCTGATAGAAAGCAGGTGGTAGGTTGCTGAACATCTTAGCAGCGATCCTTTTATTTGGTTTTATCGTCATGTTCCATGAGCTGGGACATTTCCTTTTGGCAAAGCTGAACCGTGTGGGGGTGATGGAATTTTCCATCGGCATGGGCCCCAGGCTCTTTTCCTTCCAGGGGAAAAAGACCCGCTATTCGTTAAAAGCCCTCCCATTAGGCGGCTCTTGCGCCATGGTGGACGAGGATACGGACAGCGGGGCCGCAGACGGGTTCCTGCGTAAACCGGTGTGGGCAAAGATCTCCGTGATCGCGGCGGGGCCGATCTTTAACTTTATCCTGGCCTTTCTCTTCGGCGTGGCGATCGTGGGCTACCGGGGCTACGATCTGCCGGTGGCCACGGGCATCCTGGAGGGCTATCCGGCAGAAGCCGCGGGCTTAAAGGACGGCGATCTGATCTTATCCATCAACGGGCAGCGGCTGATGGACTACCGGGACCTTGGTATGTTCCTCCAGCTCCATCCGGAGACCCGTCTTAAGATCCGCTATGGCAGATCGAAGGATGGCCAGGGGGCGGACCCGGAGGCCTGGTACGCCGATGACGTGGACTATGAGGTGGGTACCACAGAGCTGGTCACCATATTTAATGAAGAGAGCCAGAGCTATATGATGGGGATCGAGCATCTGCCTCAGTACCATCCGCCTAAGGGTTTTTTCCATCTCTGTCAGCTGGGCTGGCATGAGGTGATGTTCCAGGGGCGGGCGGCCATCGAGAGCTTTGGCCTGCTGTTTAGAGGCTATCTGGGGACCGAGGATCTGGGCGGTCCGGTGCGGATCGTGGCGGATATCGGCCAGGTGGTGGAGGAGGTCCGGCCGGCCGGATGGCTCAGCGTGCTGCTGACCTTGATGAACATCGGCGTGGTCCTTAGCGCCTCTCTCGGCACCATGAACCTGCTGCCGATCCCGGCATTGGACGGGGGGAGGCTGGCCTTCCTCCTGATCGAGGCAGTGCGGGGCAAGGCGATCGACCAGGAGAAGGAGGGGATGGTCCACATGGTGGGGCTGATGCTGCTGATGGGCCTGATGCTGCTGATCATGTTCAATGATATCCGGAACCTGATGGTGGGCTGGCTGCGGTGAGCGGCTGCCTTTCATAGGCTTGCAACATATACTTGCAACATATGCGGACAGAAAATATGCAGACAGAAAAGGAGTCAGAGGTATGGGACGGGAAAGGACCAGAAAGATCAGGATAGGGACCAGGACGATCGGCGGCGGCAGCCCGGTGGCGATCCAGTCCATGTGTAATACCAAGACCGAAAATGTGGCGGCCACCGTAGCCCAGATCCATCGGCTGGAGGATGCGGGCTGTGAGATCGTGCGGGTGACCGTCCCCACGGCCGAGGCCGCTAAAGCGGTAAAGGAGATCAAAAGGCAGATCCATATCCCTCTGGTGGCGGATATCCATTTTGACTATAAGATGGCGATCGCGGCCATAGAGAACGGAGCCGATAAGATCCGGATCAACCCGGGGAACATCGGTGGTGCCGACCGGGTGCGGGCTGTGGTGGAGGCGGCCAAGGCCCGCCAGGTGCCGATCCGGGTGGGGGTCAACAGCGGCTCCCTGGAAAAGGAGCTGCTGGAAAAGTACGGGGGCGTCACGGCAGAAGGGCTGGTGGAGAGCGCTTTGGATAAGGTGCGCCTCATCGAGGAGCTGGGCTACGACCAGCTGGTGATCAGCATCAAATCATCGGATGTGCTGATGTGCATCCGCGCCCATGAGCTGATCCACCAGAGGACGGACTATCCGCTCCATGTGGGGATCACCGAGGCGGGGACCCTGTATTCGGGGAACATCAAGTCTTCTGTCGGTCTGGGGATCATCCTCCATGAGGGGATCGGGGATACGATCCGTGTGTCCCTCACCGGCGACCCGGTAGAAGAGGTGAAGTCGGCGAAGCTGATCTTACGCACCTTGGGGCTCAGGGAGGGCGGCGTGGAGGTGGTCTCCTGTCCCACCTGCGGCAGGACCAACATCGACCTGATCGGTCTGGCCTCCAAGGTGGAGACCATGGTGGAGGAGTTCGATCAGTTAAAGGGCGTAAAGGTCGCGGTCATGGGCTGTGTGGTCAACGGACCGGGGGAAGCCAGGGAGGCAGACATCGGCATCGCCGGCGGTATCGGCGAAGGGCTGTTGATCCGCAAGGGGCAGCCGGTCCGCAAGGTGCCGGAGGAGGAGCTTTTAGACGTGCTCAAGGAGGAGCTTGCCCAGATGGCCGCAGACCGGATGGCAGCCGGTGGTTGACCGGTGCCTGTCCGTCACTGGCCATCCTGACCGACATGCTTTCCAGCAGGGACCTTGTTCTGCATTGCTTATGAACGGCGAGGGACATGGCCCTCGCAGGTATGCATCCAAAACACAGCAGCAGGTCATCTGGCACAGATCGATGTCCGTATACGGAAAGAAGGAAAGAGGGATCCTTTCATGGCCAACGGTTTTTTAGACGTATTTCCCGGGTTAAATATCGCAGAAGAGTTAAAGGAGCTCTTAAAGCTGGTGGAGGTGGTCAAGGTGACCGCCACCAGGGATAGGAGCTCTATCCGTGTTTATATCGAGAGCCCCAGGCTGATCCACAAGCAGGTGATCTATGACCTGGAAAAAGGGATCCGGGAGCAGCTGTTCCCGGGGAAGCAGCTCATGGTCCGGTTCCAGGAACGGTATCGTCTTTCCGGCCAGTACACGCCCAGGAAGCTTTTGGAGGTCTATAAGGACAGCATCGCTCTGGAGTTAAAAAACTACAGCATCGTGGAATATTCCATGTTCAAGAAAGCGGAGTTCTCCTATCCGGAGCCGGAGCTGGTGCGGATGACCGTGGAGGATACCATGGTCTCCAAGGAAAAGGCCGGTGAGCTGAAACGGATCCTGGAGAAGATCCTGCAGGAGCGCTGTGGTCTGCCGGCGGTGGTGGACTTTGCCTATATCCCGGCAAAGGAGAGCAAGATCCGGAAGCAGGCGGCGGAAGCGGAGGCTGCCGCTGCCAAAGCTTTGACCGCTGCCTTGCGGGAACGAGACACCGGGATGGTCCCGGGAGACGGAGAGGTCCCCTGGGAGACTGGGGGCGAGGTGGCCGGGAGCGCGGCCATGTCCAAAGAGAGGGGGATGGCAGCCCAGGGGGCAGGAGATAGGGCCGCGTTCGCGGCGGCAGGGACAGATGGTCTTGTGGCCAGGGCCGGACAGGCTGCACCAGGAGCCGAAAAGGCTGCGGCTACAGGGAGTGGATCCGGGAAAGCCGCCGCCAGAAAAGGCCTGTCCCTGCGTCCGGACAGCCCGTCCAAAAAGGGCGCCTTCTCCAGAAGGGGCGAAGGCGGATGGCGCGCCGGCAGATCCGGCTACTCGGCCAGAAGGTCCGATAACCCGGATGTACTCTGGGGAAGGGATTTTGAGGATGGCTTTACCCCGATCGAGCAGATCGAAGGGGAGATCGGCGAGGTGACGATCCGGGGCAAGATCCTGACCGTGGAGAAGCGGGAGCTTAGGGGCGGCGAGCGGTCGATCGTGATCTTTGACGTGACGGATCTGACAGACACGATCACGGTAAAGCTCTTCGTCCGTCTGGAGATGATGGAGGACCTCGATAAAGCGGTGGTCAAGGGGAGCTTTATCAAGATCCGCGGGGTCACTACGATCGACAAGTTCGACCATGAGCTGACCTTAGGCTCCGTGGTGGGGATCAAAAAATGTGAGGACTTTACCAGCAAACGGATAGATAACAGCCTGGAAAAGCGGGTGGAGCTCCACTGCCATACCAAGATGAGCGACATGGACGCCGTGTCCGATGTAAAGGATATCATCAAACGGGCCAAGCAGTGGGGGATGCCGGCCCTGGCGGTCACAGATCACGGCTGTGTCCAGGCCTTTACCGACGCGGCCCACGCTCTGGACAAGGGGGATGACTTTAAGATCATCTATGGGGTGGAAGGGTATCTGGTGGACGATCAAAAGCAGCTGGTGGAAAACCCCAGGGGCCAGAGCTTTACCGATACCTTTGTGGTGTTCGACATCGAGACCACCGGTTTCTCCCCGGAGAAGAACAAGATCATCGAGATCGGGGCGGTGAAGGTGGAGGATGGGAAGCTGACCGATACCTTCAGTGTTTTCGTGGACCCCGGCGTGCCGATCCCTTTTGAGATCGAGAAGCTGACAGGGATCGATGACAACATGGTCTTGGGCCAGCCGGGGATCGACGTGATCCTGCCCCGGTTTTTGGCCTTCTGTGGGGATGCGGTGCTGGTGGCCCATAACGCCTCCTTTGATGTGAGCTTCATCAGCCACAATGCCGCTCAGCTGGGACTGCCTTTTTCGCCTACTGTGCTGGATACGGTGTCCATGGCCAGAGTGCTGCTGCCCGCCCTGAACCGGTATAAGCTGGACGTGGTGGCAAAGGCCCTGGACATCTCTTTAGAAAACCATCACCGGGCAGTGGATGATGCCGGAGCCACCGCCCGGATCTTTGCCCGGTTCGTGGAGATGCTCCGGGAGCGGGGCATCGAGACCTTAGATCAGCTGGACTCCTTGAGCGAGATGACGGCGGAGGCGATCTGCAAGCTGCCCACCTACCATGTGATCATCCTGGCGAAGAACGACCTGGGGAGGATCAACCTCTACCGTCTGGTCTCCCTGTCCCATCTGGAGTATTTCTCCAGACGGCCCAGGATCCCCAAGAGCCTGCTGGCCAAGTACCGGGAAGGCCTGATCATCGGCTCCGCCTGTGAGGCAGGCGAGCTGTTCCAGGCCGTGGTGCGTGGCGCACCGGCCCCAGAGCTGGCCAGATTGGCGTCATTTTATGATTATCTGGAGATCCAGCCTCTGGGGAACAATCAGTTCATGCTGCGGGACGAGAAGAGCACTGTGAAGACAGAGCAGGACCTGATCGATCTGAACCTGAAGATCCTCCGGCTGGGCGAGGAGACCGGCAAGCCGGTGTGCGCCACCTGTGACGTCCATTTCTTAGACCCTCAGGATGAGATCTACCGGAGGATCATCGAGGCCTCCAGAGGCTTTAAGGACTGCGACCAGCAGCCGCCCCTGTACCTTCGGACCACGGAGGAGATGCTGGAGGAGTTCAGTTACTTAGGGCCGGATAAGGCCCAGGAGGTGGTCGTCACCAATACCCGCAAGATCGCCGATATGTGTGAGCGGATCGCCCCGGTGCGGCCGGACAAATGTCCGCCGGTGATCCAGGATTCAGATGCCACCCTGCGGAAGATCTGTTATGACCGGGCCCGGGTCATCTACGGAGAGGACCTGCCGAAGATCGTAACGGACCGGCTGGAGAGGGAGCTGAACTCGATCATCAGCAACGGCTTTGCCGTCATGTACATCATCGCCCAGAAGCTGGTGTGGAAGTCGAATGAGGACGGTTATCTGGTGGGCTCCCGTGGCTCGGTGGGCTCCTCCTTTGTGGCCACTATGGCAGGGATCACAGAGGTGAACCCCTTAAGCCCCCACTATATCTGCCCCCACTGCCATTACTATGACTTTGATTCGGAGGAGGTTAAGCGCTTTTCCGGGATGGCCGGCTGTGATATGCCGGACAAGGACTGCCCTGTCTGTGGGCGTCCGCTAAAGAAGGAGGGCTTTGATATCCCCTTTGAGACCTTCTTAGGCTTTAAGGGGGACAAGGAGCCGGATATCGATCTGAACTTTTCCGGCGAGTATCAAAGTAAGGCACACGATTACACGGAGGTGATCTTCGGGAAGGGCCAGACCTTCAGGGCGGGGACTGTGGGTACCCTGGCGGATAAGACGGCCTACGGCTATATCCGACACTACTATGACGAACGAGGGCGGGCCAAGAGGGGCTGTGAGATCAACCGGATCGTCCAGGGCTGTGTGGGCGTGAAGCGGACCACCGGCCAGCACCCGGGCGGGATCATCGTCCTCCCGCTGGGGGAGGAGATCTACTCCTTTACCCCGGTACAGCATCCGGCCAACGACACCACCACATCCACGGTCACCACCCATTTTGATTACCATTCCATCGACCACAACCTGCTGAAGCTGGACATCCTGGGACACGATGATCCCACCATGATCCGCATGCTCCAGGACCTCACCCACATCGACCCGGTAAAGGACATCCCCTTAGACAGCAAGGAGGTGATGAGCCTCTTTCAGGATACCTCGGCGCTCAAGATCAGCCCGGAGGATATCGGGGGCTGTAAGCTGGGCGCGCTGGGGATCCCGGAGTTCGGCACGGATTTTGCTATGCAGATGCTCATCGACACAAAGCCGAAGTATTTTTCCGACCTGGTCCGGATCGCCGGCCTCTCCCACGGGACCGACGTGTGGCTGGGCAATGCCCAGACCCTGATCCAGGAGGGGAAGGCCACGATCCAGACGGCGATCTGTACTCGTGACGATATCATGGTCTATCTGATCGGCCGAGGGATGGAGGAGGGGCTTTCCTTCACGATCATGGAGTCGGTCCGGAAGGGGAAGGGCTTAAAGCCGGAATGGGAGGAAGCCATGACCGAGCATGGGGTCCCGGACTGGTACATCTGGTCCTGCAAGAAGATCAAATACATGTTCCCCAAGGCCCATGCGGCGGCCTACGTGATGATGGCCTGGCGGATTGCCTACTGCAAGGTGTTCTTTCCCCTGGCCTACTATGCCGCCTTTTTCAGCATCCGGGCAAAGGGCTTCAGCTATGAGCTGATGTGCCTAGGGCGGGATAAGCTGGAGAGCCATCTGGCGGACTATAAGAGCCGGAGCGATTCCTTGTCCAATAAAGAGCAGGATACCCTGCGGGATATGCGGATCGTCCAGGAGATGTATGCCCGGGGCTTCGGCTTCGTGCCGATCGATATCTACCGGGCCAAGGCCACCCATTTCCAGATCATCGATGATAAGATGCTGATGCCTTCCTTAAACAGCATCGACGGTCTGGGTGAGAAGGCGGCCGAAGGGATCGAGGAGGCGGCCAAAGACGGGAAGTTCCTCTCCAAAGAAGACTTCATCGCCCGCTCCAAGGTGGGAAAGACCCTCTGCGGGCTCCTGGACGACTTAGGACTGCTAGGCGACCTTCCAGAGAGCAATCAGTTGTCTCTGTTCGATCTGGCTTTTTGAGTTTTGTGCGTCAGCTAGCCAATGAAGTAGCGCAGGGAGGGTCCTGTCACAAAAGGAACCCCTTGGAGAACGTCGGCGC
>CAJUFE010000086.1 GCA_910585635.1 uncultured Lachnospiraceae bacterium
CCTGTTGTGACATGCCCCTCCCGGAGCGGACCCCTTGCGACATCTCTATGCGATAGGCCTCCCTAGCGTGGGATTAAACGTAACATCTCAGCCCTGAGAAAAGGGAAGCAGAAGATCCTCTGCTTCCCTTTTTTCGCGCCAGATGGTATAATGTTACAAACTATATCAATGTAGGACCATATCAAGATGGCCATCACATGGAGGGAACGAATGCGAGATCTGGACTATCTGAAACTGCTATCGAAGGAATATCCCACCATCCGGTCTGCCTGCAGCGAGATCATCAATCTGCAGGCGATCATGGGGCTTCCGAAAGGGACAGAGTATTTCTTCAGCGATCTACATGGTGAATATGAAGCGTTTGTACATCTTTTAAGGAGCTCTTCAGGGATCATCCGGGAGAAGATCAAGGAGACCTTCGGATACATCATCGCGGAGGAGGAGCAGGTGGAACTGGCGAACCTGATCTATTATCCGGAGCGGGTGATCGGGAAGATGCGGGCAAGAGGGAGAGATACAGAGGACTGGCAGAAGGTGACGATCTATCGCCTGGTGCGCATCTGCAAGGTGGTATCGTCCAAATATACCCGCTCGAAGGTAAGAAAGAAGATGCCCCAGGAATTTGCCTATGCGATCGATGAGCTCCTCCATGTGGATTATAATGATGAAAATAAAAAGGTCTATTACAGCGAGATCCTGCACACGATCTTGGATGTCCAGATGGGGGACAAGTTCATCATCGCCCTGTGCAACCTGATCCAGAACCTGACCATCGATAATCTCCATATCATCGGCGATATCTTCGACCGGGGCCCCAGGGCGGACATCATCATGAACGAGCTGATGCAGTTCCATGATGTGGATATCCAGTGGGGGAACCATGATATCTCCTGGATGGGAGCGGCCACGGGCAATCTGGCCAGTATCTGTGTCGTGCTGCGGATCGCGATCAGCTACAATAGCTTTGACGTGCTTGAGGACGGCTACGGCATCAATCTAAGACCCCTGTCCATGTTCGCCGCCGATGTCTATAAGGACGATCCCTGTAAACGGTTCCAGCCCAAGATCCTGGATAAGAACCTTTACGACGCGGTGGATCCGGGGCTGGCGGCTAAGATGCATAAAGCGGTGGCGGTGATGCAGTTCAAGCTGGAGGGGCAGATCATCAAACGCCACCCGGATTACCAGATGGAGGAACGCCTGCTGCTGGAAAGGGTGGACTATACCAAGGGTACAGTGGTCATCGGCGGCGTAGAGTACCCGATGCTGGATATGAACTTCCCCACCATCGATCCGGCAGACCCGCTGCGGCTGACCGAGGGGGAGGAAGAGCTTTTGTACACCCTGGCGCTCTCATTCCAGCACAGCGAGCTGCTCCACCGCCACATCAAGTTTGTCTACAGCCATGGGAGCATGTATAAATGTGCGAATGCCAATCTGCTGTACCACGGCTGCATCCCCATGCGAAAGGATGGTTCCTTTGAGGAGCTGGTGATCGACGGGGTGGCCTATTCCGGTAAGGCGCTGCTGGATCTGATCGACCAGCGGGTGAAAAAGGCCTATTTCCTGCCGGAGCACGATCCGGAGAAGGAGAAATGCCGGGATTTCATGTGGTATCTGTGGTGCGGCGCGAAGTCGCCGGTCTTCGGAAAAGACAAGATGACCACCTTTGAAAATTATTTTGTGGAAGATAAGGCGACCCATAAAGAAAATTACAACCCCTATTATAAGCTGAGCCAGCAGGTGGAATACTGTGATAAGATCTTAAAGGAATTTGGCCTGCCCACCAAGGGCGCGCATATCATCAACGGACATGTGCCGGTAAAGCTGAAGGATGGGGAGACCCCGATCAAGGCGGACGGAAAGCTGTACGTGATCGACGGCGGCCTGTCCAAGGCCTACCAGTCCAAGACAGGGATCGCCGGCTACACACTGATCTACAATTCCCATCATCTGGCGCTGGCAGAGCATATGCCCTTTGACCCCGAACGAGAGAGCACGCCCCGGGTCTCGGTCGTAGAGAAGATGAAAAAGCGGGTGATGGTGGCTGATACGGACAAAGGCGTGGAGCTGGCGGCCCAGATCAGCGACTTGAAGGAGCTGGTCAATGCGTATCGGGAGGGCATCCTAAAAGAAAGGATACGGTAACAGATGGATAAAAACGGATTTCTAGAAAAGCTGGCGATGAGTCTGGCTGGGCAGGTGCCGAGAGCGGTCATCGAGGAAAATATCCGTTATTACGATGAGTATATCTCCGGAGAGGTAAAAAAAGGGACCCCTCTGCAGCAGGTCCTGGATGGATTGGGCGATCCACGCCTGATCGCCCGGTCGATCGTGGATGCCAACGGCGGCGGTAATGATATGGCCGGCGTCTATGAGGACAGCACCGGCGCCGACAGCAGGGAGGCTGGCTACGGCACAGGGGACCGGGGGGATGGCTACGGTACAGGGGACGGAGACTGGCAGGAGAGGAGGACCGCCCCGATCAGAGGCTTCCGTCTCAGCGGGATCGGCGCCCTCCTCCTCCTTGGCGCGGTCCTGATCATCCTGTTCCTCATCATCGGGACGATCATCGGCGGCATCTTCCTGCTCCTGCGCCCGATCCTGGTCCCCCTGCTCCTGATCCTCCTCATCTACTCCCTCTTCCAGGGACCCAGGCGCTACTGAGGACGCGTTTGTACCCTTTTGTAACAGTCCAGGGTATCTGGACTGTTACACCCTTTTTTACTTTTTTGATAAAATCTTTTTCGAAATCTTGACAAATATTAAAAAGGTGGTTACAATAAAGGAGTGTTCAGTTAACATATCTGTAACAATTTTGAAACAGATCACCTTTCCGGCCTCGGCGCACCGAGCCGGGATATTTGGAGGATAGACTATGATAAAAGATTGGAAGAAGATCGTCAGTGTTGTCTGCTTTTGCGGCGCGATGAGCGTTATGCCCATCACTGCCTACGGCGATACGGTGGAGAACGGACAGGCCTCGGAGGCGGCAGCGGACGGGGAGGACCTTCCGGAGACCGACGATGAGCTGGCAGCGGATACCGTCACGGAGGAAGAGGTGCAGGAAGTCCTGCGGGTGATCGATCGGACCTCCGCAGCCCGATATCTGGAGGAGACTGGCGGAGCCGCTGTCCAGGAAGAGGAAGAGGCAGTCCACATCGATAAGAGCATGAGCTTCCGTCAGGAGATCGTGGACTACGCCCTGACCTTTTTAGGCGGACCTTACCGCTATGGCGGCTCCGATCCCAGGACCGGCGTGGACTGTTCTGGCTTTGTCCGCTATGTGCTGAGCAATGCCGGCGGTATCCAGATCCCCCGTTCCTCCCGTGCCCAGGCCACCCAGGGTATCCCGATCACGGCTGACGAGATGCGGCCGGGCGACCTGCTCTTTTATGGGAGCGGTAGCGGGATCAACCATGTGGCTATGTATATCGGCTCCGGGAAGATCGTCCATGCTTCTACATATAAGACCGGGATCAAGATCTCCAACTGGGATTATCGGCCCCCGGTCCGGATCATGGATGTGATCGGGTAAGAGCGTGTGAGAGCCAGGAAGGATAAAGAGAAGATAAGGAAAAGAAAAAGACCCGGGCAGGGGAGCTGCCCGGGTCTTTTTGAGGGGAGTGTAAATAATTGATAAGGGGAGAAAGGCTCATTTTAAGGGAAACGAGCCTTCCTCATTCTTGATCATAACACAGGAAGGTGGAAAAATCAATACGAACTGTATAAATTAAAAAAAACCGCCCATACTATTCCCGTAACACAAAAAGCCGGCAAGGCCGGACAATGATCAGGAGGTAACGTAACATGGCAAAGAATAATTACAATGACATGGACAACAACACCAGCCGCAACAATTCCCAGAACAGCTCCCAGAACAACAGCTCTCAGAACAACGGTTCCCAGAACAGCTCTCAGAACAACAGTTCTCAGAACTCTTCTAGGAACAGCTCTTCCAGGAACGGCTCCTCTTTAAAGGATACGACCAGGAACTACAGCCAGAATGACTGAGCCGGGCGTTGATCTGGGCGGCCTGCAGAACGGCCGGTCATGAACGATATCGTCTGAAGGGAGAGGGACTGCGCAGCCAGACGGCGCGTGGTCCCTTTCTTTTTGTCCACAGCCTGGACCGGGACCTTTTCGGACTGCTCGACGGCCCCCTAAGATCCTCGCACAGGATCGTCCCCGATCGTAAGGGACTTGCATAGCCTATAGTAAGGAGAAAAAAGGACAGGGTTATTCATGTTTGCTGTGATATCCTTACGTCAGCTGGAACAGATGCTGGACCAGGGGCAGGAGCTGCTGCTGGTGGACCTGCGTCCGGGATATGCCTATGAAGAGAGCCATCTGTACGGAGCGGTCAATATCCCCTACGGATGTCTGGATGAAGATATCCTGCAGATGTACGGAAAGCTCCCGGTCGTGTTTTACTGTGAGCATGGAGGAAAGAGCATGCAGGCTGCACGGGAGTTTGGGCGGCTGGGCTGGCGGGCGGCCAGTATAGGGAGCGGGATCTGTTATTATCACGGGAAATATCTGGTTTCCGGCTAGAACTTCATTGACAGATATGTGGTGAAGGCTATAGAATAGAGGTTGTGTTAGAAAACGATCGAAAAGACAAGGGAGAAATGACGATATGAAGATCATGGTCGCATCGGATATCCACGGCTCTGCCCATTACTGCCGGATGCTCCTGGAGGCTTTTAACGCTTCCCAGGCTGACCGGCTGGTGCTGCTGGGGGATATCCTGTACCATGGTCCCAGGAACGATCTGCCTAAGGAGTATGGACCCAAGGCCGTGATCGAGATGCTGGGACCTTATAAAAATAAGATCTATGGGGTGCGGGGGAACTGTGATACGGAGGTGGACCAGATGGTGCTGCCATTTCCGATCATGGCGGACTATGGGCTTCTGTCCATAGAGGGAAAGACCTTATACGCCACCCACGGGCATGTGTTCCACCCGGATCATCTGCCGCCTATGCAGGAGGGGGATGCTCTCCTTTATGGCCATACCCATCTTTTACGGGCGGAGCGGGTCATGGCAGAGGGGATCGGCCAGATCACGGTCTTGAACCCCGGCTCGGTATCGATCCCCAAGGGAGGGAACCCGGCTACATATGGGATCTTGGAGAAGGGTGTGTTCTCGATCCTCACCTTTGAAGGCGACGTAGTGGCGCAGATCGGTTTATAGGAGACCATCATGAAAAAAACATATGAGCTGCTGGCGCCATGTCATTTTGGCCTGGAGGCAGTATTAAAAAAGGAGATTTTGGAGCTGGGGTATGAGATCGCCCAGGTAGAGGACGGGAGGGTGACCTTCATCGGGGACGATGACGGGATCTGCCGGGCGAATGTGTTCCTCAGGACCGCGGAGCGGGTACTGATAAAAGTGGGCAGCTTTCCTGCCGCCACCTTTGAAGAGCTGTTCCAGGGGACCAAAGCCATCCCGTGGGAGGACTACATCCCCAGGGACGGGAGGTTCTGGGTGGCGAAGGCGTCCTCGATCAAGAGCAAGCTGTTCAGCCCCTCGGATATCCAGTCCATCATGAAAAAGGCCATGGTGGAACGCTTGAAGCAGTCTTATGGGCTGACCTGGTTCGAAGAGACGGGGAGCCGCTATCCGCTGCGGGTGTTCCTGTATAAGGATGTGGTCACCGTGGGGATCGATACCAGCGGGGATTCTCTGCATAAACGGGGCTATCGGACCTTGACCAGCAAGGCGCCGATCACGGAGACCCTGGCTGCGGCGCTGATCATGCTGACCCCCTGGAGCCGGGATAGGATCCTGGTGGATCCCTTTTGCGGCAGCGGGACCTTCCCGATCGAGGCGGCTATGATGGCGGCCAACATCGCGCCGGGGATGGAGCGGGCGTTCCTGTCGGAGGGATGGGAGAACCTCATCCCGAAGCGGTACTGGCAGGAGGTCCGGGAGGAGGCGGCAGACTTAGTGGAGCGGGATATCAAGACGGACATCCAGGGCTATGATATCGACGGGGAGATCGTGCGGGCCGCCCGGGCGAATGCAGAGCGGGCTGGAGTAGGCCATCTGATCCATTTCCAGCAGCGCCCGGTGAAGGAGCTGAGCCATCCGAAGAAATACGGTTTTTTGATCGCCAACCCGCCTTATGGGGAACGTTTGGAGGAAAAAGAGGACCTTCCGGGGATCTATAGGGAGCTGGGAGAGCGGTTCGCGGCCCTGGATTCCTGGTCAGCCTATCTGATCACGGCCTATCCGGATGCGGAAAAGTGCATGGGCCGTAAGGCGGATAAGAACCGGAAGATCTACAATGGGATGATGAAGACCTATTTTTATCAGTTCTTAGGGCCGAAGCCGCCCAGAAAAAGGGAAGGAGCCGGGATTTGAGATCGGAGCAGATCCGACAGGGAGCAAAAGGGAAGAGAGGGCTCTCCGAAAGAGGGCAGGCCACCAGGGAGAACGCCAGGGTCCTGTGCTGGCTCTGCGCCGCTTGCCTGGCGGTCGGACTGGTGACGGCTCTGTCCGGCTGCAGCAGAAAGGCCTGGCAGGACCGGAGGGAGTCCGCCAGCCAGGAGGAGATGGCCGCGCCGCCTTCAGAAGAGGTGACGATCTATATCCGGACAGACGAGGAGGAGAGCAGCCCGGAGGCCGGCGGCGGTCAGGAGACAGAGGGCGGGCAGGGAGAAGCTGGCGAGGGCCAGGACAAGGACCAGGAGGAGGCAGAGCCCATAGAGCTGCCAGAGGTCTATGACTATCGGAAGATCGGCCGCGCGCCGAAGGCGGGGGATCAGAAGGAGCTGGGGACCTGCTGGGCCTTTTCCTCCTTGATGGCTTTGGAGAGCACGCTGCTGCCGGAGGAGAGCCTGGTCTTCTCGGCGGACCATATGTCCAGGATGAACAGCTTTTCTCTGGGACAGGAGGAGGGCGGCCATTACGCCATGTCTATGGCCTACCTCTTGGCCTGGCAGGGGCCGGTGCTGGAGGAGGATGACCCGTATGGGGACGGCCAGTCACCGGAGGGCCTTGCGCCGGTCCGGCATGTACAGGAGATCCGTCTCCTGGAGCCCAAGGACTATACGCGGATCAAGGAAGCGGTCTATACCATCGGGGGTGTGCAGAGTTCCCTCTACACTACCATGCAGGACCCCTCCGACGCAGACCGCTACTATAATAAAGAAACCTGCGGATATTACTATCCGGGGGAGGAGAGGTCCAACCATAACCTGGTGATCGTAGGCTGGGACGACCATTATCCCAAGGAGGCGTTTAACCAGCAGCCGGAAGGGGACGGAGCCTTCATCTGCCTGAACAGCTGGGGGCCGGACTTTGGTGAAGAAGGCTGCATCTATGTATCCTACTATGACACCAACATCGGAGATGTGAACGTCCTGTATTCTGGCATCACGGACACGGAGGACTATACCGGGATCTATCAGTCCGATCTGTGCGGCTGGGTGGGCCAGCTGGGTTATGGGCGGGATGAAGCTTACTTTGCCAATGCCTACACAGCTGAGGGCCAGGAACGCCTAAAGGCGGTGGGCTTTTATGCTACGATGCCGGGGAGCAGCTATGAGGTCTACGCCGCCGCCGGCCTGACGTCTCCCGAGGAGCTTGAGCTGGATGAGCCGCTGGCTAAGGGGAGCATGGAGGACGCCGGCTTCTATACGGTCCGGCTGTCTAAGGAGATCTCCCTGACCCGGGGAGAAAAGTTCTGGGTGGCGGTCAAGCTGAAGACGCCGGGAGCCATCCATCCGGTGGCGATCGAATATCAGCCTCAGGATGGCGAAAGCCGGGTCGATCTGTCCGACGGGGAGGGATATCTGAGCGCGGACGGAAAGAAGTGGGTCAGCGCAGAGCAGGAGCAGAGCTGCAACCTCTGTCTGAAGGCGTACACGGTGAGATAAGTGGTGACCGTCCAGATACCCTGAACGGTTTCGATAAGTGGCCATACAGGGATGGACTGGAGGGTCAGGGGATAAGGAGAGGACAGTATTATGAAGGAAAGGTTGATATTTGCGACCGGCAATGAAGGGAAGATGCGGGAGATCCGAAAGATCCTGGACGGTCTGGGCATGGAGATCCTTTCGATGAAGGAGGCCGGTGTCTCCTTAGATATCCTGGAGGATGGGGAGACCTTCCGGGAAAACGCGCAGATCAAGGCCTATGCCGTGTGGCGGGAGACCGGCGGGATCGTCCTGGCTGATGATTCCGGCCTGGTGGTAGACTATCTGGGGGGAGAGCCGGGGATCTACTCGGCCCGCTACATGGGGGAGGATACCTCCTACGAGATAAAGAACCAGGCGATCATCGACCGGCTGGCGGGGATCGAGGGCGAGGAAAGGGCGGCCCGGTTCGTGTGCGCGATCGCGGCGGTGCTGCCGGACGGGCAGGTGCTGCACACAGAGGCGGCCATGGAGGGCCTGATCGCGGAGCGTCCCGCCGGGTGCGGCGGCTTTGGCTATGACCCGATCCTCTATATCCCGGGATCTGGGAAGACCAGCGCGGAGCTGACCATGGAGGAGAAGAACAAGATCAGCCACCGGGGAAAGGCTCTGGAGGAGATGCGGGCCAGACTAGCAGCATTATACGGAGGAAGAGCATGATGAAGATCCTGATCGTAAGCGATACCCATCGATATGACGAAAACCTGAAACTGGTCATCAAGGAGACGGCGCCGATCGATATGCTGATCCATCTGGGAGACGTGGAGGGCAGTGAGATCTATATCCCGGAGTGGGTGAACCCCGGCTGCGAGATCCAGATGGTGCGGGGGAACAATGACTTCTTCTCTACCCTGGACAGGGAGCGGGAGATCCAGATCGGGAGATACAAGGTCCTGCTGACCCACGGCCACTACTATAGCGTGTCCTTGGGCGCGGAGCAGCTGACCATCGATGCCAGGGCCAGGGATTTTGATATCGCCATGTTCGGCCACACCCACAGGCCCTATTTTGACGACAGCGCCGGGATCATCGTGCTGAACCCAGGCAGCTTATCCTATCCCAGACAGGAAGGGCGGGAGCCCTCCTATATGATCATGGAGCTGGATGAGAAGGGGGATGCCCATTTCACCCAGCATTATCTGGATTGAAGAGAACGCGCAAAGGCCTGGTGGCATAGCATCATACGATGGCTAAGGCCTTGAGAAGGTGCTAAGAGGACGCGGCTGCTGCCGGTGCCAGGCTTTTTGGCCTTCCTGGCCCGCCCTATGCTCTATGCAGGGCGGTGGATGACAGGAGGCCGGACCGGCATAGATGGAAGGAAAATGCGAGATGGATAGGAAAGATAGGCCGGGAAAAACAGTGGTCATTGGGAACCCGATCACGGAAGGGAGCATCCCGGTCCAGCTCATGCTGTTCTTTTTCCCGATCTTGATCGGCTCCCTGTTCCAGCAGCTGTATAATATGGTGGACGCGGTCATCGTAGGCCGTTATCTGGGAAAGGCGGCGCTGGGGGCGGTGGGAGGCTCCACCTATATGCTGATCAATCTGATCGTCTACCTGTTCCAGGGGCTGGCCAACGGGGCGGCGGTCACAGGGGCCCAGGCCTACGGGGCCGGAAGGAAAGAGCGGTTCGGCCAGGTGGTGCAGACCTCTATGGTCCTCTCTATAGCAGCGGGCCTTTTGTTCACCGGGCTGGGGATCTGGCTCTTCCCGGTGGTCCTAAGGAGGATCGGGACGCCAAAGGAGGTGCTGGGACCGGCTACGATCTATGTGACGATCTTTTCGGCAGGGTTCCTGCCTTCCTGCATCTATAATATCGGCGCAGGCCTGGTGCGGGCTACCGGGGACAGCAGACGCCCTCTGTTCTGCCTGATCGCGGCCAGCGTGGTCAATATCGCTCTGGACCAGCTCTTCATCGCCATCTTCCACTGGGGTGTGGCAGGAGCGGCGTGGGCCACGGTGATCGCCCAGTGCGTCAGCGCGGTCCTGGTGCTCGCGCTGTTGACGGGGAAGGATGCGCCCTATCAGTTGAGACTGTCCCGCCAGGATGGGGCCGGTCAGCCAAGACGGTCCAGCCGGGATACGTTCTATCTGTTCAGGCAGATCGGGTCAGGAGTGGATAAGGAGATCTTAAAAAAGATCTTGGGGATCGGGATCCCCTCCGGTATCCAGGCCGACCTGTACTCGGTGGCGAACCTGATCATGCAGATCCAGGTGAACACCTACGGCACCAACACGGTGGCGGCGCTTTCGGCCTATGAGAAGATCGACGGCTTTTTCTGGATGACCATGACGGCTTTCGGCACGGCGATCACCACCTTCTGTGGGCAGAATTTCGGCGCGGGGGAGTGGAAGCGGGTCCGGCAGGGGATGCACATCTGCTTCGGCCTGGCAGCTGTGACCGCTGTGGGCATCTCTGCGGTGTTCTACAGCTTTGCGCCCCATCTGATCGCCTGGTTCACCTCGGATGAGGAGGTGATCGCCATCGGCGCCGGATTGATGATGCAGCTGATGCCCTTTTATGTGACCTATGTATGGACGGAGATCTACGCCGGCGGGATACGGGGCTGCGGCCAGAGTGTGGTCCCCATGGCGATCACGGCGGTGGGGGTGTGCCTTTTGCGGGTGATCTGGACCGGCGTGGTGGCCTGGACGGACGGCAGCGCGGCCATGCTCATGGTGGGCTACCCCATGACCTGGGCGATCACCAGCGCGGCGATCATGGTCTATTACTGGAAGGGGAACTGGATGCGGATACCGTCAGCGGGAGGCTGAGGTGTCCAGGCGTCCGGTCAGAGGAGCGGTCCCTTTAGAGATCTGGAAGGGATTTGCTGGCGTGACCGTTCAGGGTGTCTGAACGGTTACCTATTGGTCTTTCAAAAATGTAGAAAATGTGTTTTTTTTCTTGACAAGAGGCTGGTTTTCCTGTATAGTATATTACTGTCAGCCGCATAAAATGGCTAGACGAGTGAGTCTGTAGCTCAGCTGGATAGAGCAACGGCCTTCTAAGCCGTGGGTCGGGGGTTCGAATCCCTTCAGGCTCGTTTTCGCATCTGTTCACTGGGATGCGTCTCATATGATATGGTGGGTATAGCGCAGTTGGTTAGCGCGCCAGATTGTGGCTCTGGAGGCCCAGGGTTCGAGTCCC
>CAJUFE010000087.1 GCA_910585635.1 uncultured Lachnospiraceae bacterium
CAGCGGTATTAGGCTCGTAAAAGACCTCGCCAAGGACCGGCGTTTTTCTAGGGGTTCCTTTTGTGACAGGCCCCTCCCTACGCTACTTTAGCTAGCGTGGGTACGAAAAGTAACCAGCGGGTTCGATGCGATAGCCCGGCTCACACCGGATAATTGGTGACTACGATATGCTCCGCCGCCGCATGAAAACGGTTCCGGATATTAACGGCGTATCGTTTGGGGTAGCTGTAGCGGATCAAGCCCTGATACAGGCTTTCGGTCAAAGGTGTCTTCCCCACCACCATCAGCGCCTTACAGCTTAAGTTCCGGAAGTCCTGGGCCAGGCGTCTGTGCTGCTGCTGGTCAAAGCCGTTTTCCATATGGATATTGCCATAGTCATTAAAGGTGCAGTCGTAGGGAGGGTCTAAGAACATAAAGTCCCGCTCCCCGGCCCGCGCAAAGCACCGGGCATAGTCTTCATTATATAACTCCGCTTTTTTCAGCAACGCGCTGTGGGCCGGTGTGATGATCTTCGCATTGAAATGCGCATACCGCCCAAAGGGCACATTGTATCCCCCCTGACGGTTATAGCGGATCATCCCGGAATAGGCGGTCTTGTTGATAAAATAGTAGAGGGTACCCTGGAGATAGGGACTCTCCTGGATACCGTTATACATATCCCGCAGCTGGTAATATAAGGCCTCATTCCGGTCCTCCACATATTCCCCGGGATGGCGGGCCTTTTCCTTTTGGAGGTCTGCCCGGGCCTCCTCATAGAGCTGCTGGAGGCTGCCCAGCTCCGCTATCAGCCGGTCATAGTCGTCCCGCACTTCTCGGTAAAAGCCTATGAGCCGCCCGTTGATATCATTTAAGACTGCCCGTTCCGGCTCCATATGGAAAAATACCGCCCCGCCGCCCAGGAACGGCTCGATATACCGGTCGAACTGCCGGGGGATGGACCGCTCAAACGCTGGGATCTCCCGACTCTTCCCGCCTCTGTATTTGATCAGCGGCCTCATCCTGATCGCCTCCCTCTTCTTGATATCAGGCACGCTGGAAAAACTGGCGCCTATGTCCGCTATTATAGCGTATCAACGCCATCACAGCAAGCCGCTCGCTCTGCGTAAGGAGCCACCTACTCTGGACGGCCACTGTCCTCCACCACGAGTCCCAAAGCAATCTTTAGGAACAACCCAAAGAAATCTTCAGGAACACATTGACAGCATGCAGAGAATGTGCTATATTTTTTATATGAGCAAACGATTACTCCAGTCAAAATGCATAATCACAGTCGATCCAAAATGATCCAACGCCTTCCTTTGGCCCAACAAAGCGATATTTTCCATAATATCGGGAATACGAAGCACCACGCAGGTCCGATATCGACCAGATCTTCGGCCGGCAAGAAAACGATTACTCGACATGAGGGGCGATGCTGTTCCCATGGACCAACGTCGAGGTAAAGATGATCTCCCGACTGTGCAGAGCAGGGTCCTGGATACGCTCAAAAAGGCACTGTACCGCCCGCCGTCCTATGGTATGGGGTGTGAGGGAAATACAGGTGGGGGTCACCATAAATAATTCGGCATTATCCACATCCCCGTAAGCGATAAGGGATAATCGCTCCGGGATCGATATATTATTTTCACGACAGTATTTTAAAGCGCCGATCGTGATGGAATCATTCATGGTCAGCACTGCGGTGGGTGCTGGCGAACGGCTCAGCAGATATCCCATCCCCTGATAGCCGGTGGCTGTATCGAATTTATTGATATATAGATAAGGATAGTCCTGTTCTGTGTCGATCCCGGCTGCCCGCATGGACCGCCGAAATCCCTGCAGCCGGTCACGGCCGGAGGAGACCGACAGATCGCCATTGATCATCCCGATACGGCGGTGGCCGTTTTTAAGCAGCAGCTCGGTCATGGTGATCGTTCCCTGAAGATCGTCAGAACCCACAAGATCGATCCTGGCCTTCGGGTCTGTATGGGACTGGATCTGGCGGTTCACCAAAACGATAGGCGTTTCATGGCTGAACCGGCAGATCTCCTCATCGATACCACCGGCGGTGTTCAATATGATCCCGTCAACATGCTTGGAAGAAAGGAAATCAAAATACCATTTTTCCTTTTCTGGCTGATCGGCCGTGTTGCAGACCACAAGGCTATAATCCGAAGACGGCAGTTCGTCGGCGATCGCTTTTGTCATGAGAGAATAATAGCGGTCCGAGATATCCGACAGGATCAGCCCGATCGTAAAGGTCCGGTTGACTTTTAGACTCCTTGCAGAAAAGTTTGGCTTGAAACCACTGGCATCGATCACCGATCGTACACGGTTTTTCATCTCCTCATTCACATTCCCGGTGCCGTTGATGACCCGGGAGACCGTGGCTGTCGATACACCCGCTTTCCGTGCGATGTCCTTGATCGTCATTTGTGACATGATATCCCCTTCCATCCATCCTGTTTTATGATAGTCGGATCAATCATAGCATAGCTTTTTTACTGTGTCAACAATGCCCATCGGCCGAGGGTTTTGTCGATAAATACATCCGTAACCGTTCAGATACCCTGAACTATTACGGCATCCGTCCATTGGAGATCGCTACGCGATGGGCCGGATGCTCGCGACCGCCACGTTTTCGTACGGTCAAAGCGATGAACGCGCAGACCTATCTGAACTGTTACATATATCCACATAAGGAGGGAACGATGTTGATAAAAGACCATTTGATCGATGATACGATCTGTGCGATACCCGTGTCCGAATATAAGGAGCGGGTAGAAAAGACCAGAGCTAAGATGGCTGGAGAAGGATACGACGCGCTGATCCTCTACAGCAACCCCTGGCACTTGAGCAATGTTTATTGGCTGTCCAATTTCCGCGCGTTCGACGGGATCCAGCCGGATCCGGCCCTTCTCTTCCTTCCCCTGGAAGGCGATCCGATCCTGTTCTGCGAAAGACCGATCATCCCCTATTGCAAGGATCTGACGTGGATCGACGATGTCCGCCCGGTCCGGCCCGGATTTGAGGAGGCCATGAGGGATATAGAGCAGACCGGGAAGTTTCCCAGGATCGGCCTGGTAGGTGTCCAATATTTTGCATTGGAGTTTTACCGCATCCTGGAGGCTGTGTTCGGAAAAGAGCATCTCCATGATACGGATCTGATCGAAAGGCTGAAATGCATCAAAAGCGAAAACGAGATCCATATTATGCGTAACGCGGCCCGCCTGGCGGATCAGAGCCTCCTGGACTTAAAGGAAAATATCTATGACGGCATGACGGAACGCGAAGCGGTGCAGATCATGCATACTTCCCTGTTCATGAACGGCGCTGACAGCCAGGCCTTTGATATCATGGTCCAGTCCGGGATCAATTCCGGACGATATGTCCTGGCCCGCGGCACCGATAAGAAGATCCATAAGGGTGAGCTTTTGCTGGTCGATACGGGCGTCCGTTACCGGAATTACGTGAGTGATATGGGGCGGGGCTTTGCCTATGGTGATGTCACACCGCAGCAGCAACGGCTTTTAGACGTGGCCTTGATGGCCTATGAAGCCGGTATCCCCTTCTTAAAGCCCGGTCTGCCCTCCTCGCTGGCCAGCGAGGCGATCGACGCTGTGCTGCGGGACCATGGATTTGGCTCCATGCACACGGCAGCCGGCAACCGGAAATGCGGTCATGGATTAGGGATGGATCCGGAGGAAGAATACCCGGTCATGGGACGGGCGGAGCACATCTTACAGGAAAATATGAGCCTTGCCTATGAGTTGACCGTGCAATTGCCTGCCCTGGGCGGATGCCGGGTAGAGGATGTGGTGATCATCCGGAAGGATGGCCCGGAATTCCTTACCTGCTTCCCCAGAAATGTCCGGTGGGATTAAAAAACAGGACAGCTATCTGCCTGGATAAAGATAGGAGGTCGGTCGTTACATGCAAAAGGCGCTCTTAAAAGTAGAGCATGTCACAAAACGTTTTGGTGGTCTTGTCGCTCTGGACCATGTGGACCTCCATGTGGATAAAGGCGAGATCGTCGGACTGATCGGTCCGAACGGAGCGGGAAAGACTACGATGTTCAACGCGATCAATGGCTCCTTTGGGATCACGTCCGGGAAGGTCCTGTATATGGACCAGGATATCACAGGGCTGACGCCAGATAAACGATGCCGCCTGGGGATCGGGCGGACCTTTCAGATCACAAAGCCCTTTAGCGGGATGACCGTCTTAGAAAACGTAGCGGTAGGCGCTATGTTCGGACAGGCCGGAAAGAAAAACCAGCTGAGCCGCGCGCTGCTGGAAAAGAGCATGGCCGAAGCCGAAAAGATCCTTGCCGTGATGGACTTTTCAGGGAAAAAGGACGCGCTCGCCGGAACGCTGAACGTGCCGGAACGAAAGCGCCTGGAGATCTGCCGGGCACTGGCGACAGACCCCAGTCTGCTGCTTTTAGATGAGGTGATCGCCGGACTGAACCCCTCAGAGGTGGGCGATATGGTCGAGCTGGTGCAGCATGTGAACAAGATGGGGGTCACGATCCTCATGATCGAGCATGTGATGAAGGCCGTGATGAAGCTTTCCCACAGGATCTACGTGCTGAGCTTTGGAAAGCTGATCGCAGAAGGCACTCCCCAAAAGATCGTCTCCGACCCGCTGGTGATCGAGGCATACCTGGGGAAGATCGGGAAAAAGGAGGCAGAGAAATGCTAAAGGTACAGTCCATCAGCGCTTTTTACGGTGATGTACGATCCCTGTCCGATGTGTCCATAGAGATCAAGACCGGCGAGATCGTCACGATCCTTGGATCCAACGGCGCAGGCAAGACCACCCTCATCAAGTCGATCTGCAGCCTCCTCCCTATCCGTTCCGGCGCCATCTACTATAACGAAGAGCGCATCGATACGATGCCGCCCTATACACGGGTAGATATGGGGATCTCCCTGGTGCCGGAAGGACGGAGGCTTTTTCCGGATATGTCGGTCATGGATAACCTGCTCTTAGGCGCCTATCCCATCCGTGATAAGAAAAAGGTCCAAGATGCGTTAGACTGGGTGATCAGCCTTTTCCCCTGGCTGGCACAGCGAGGCAAACAGAGTGCCGGTACCTTATCCGGCGGCGAACAGCAGATGTGCGCGATCGCCAGAGGCCTGATGATCCGTCCAAAGCTGATCATTTTTGACGAGCCCTCTTTAGGTCTGGCACCGGTGATCGTGGACCAGATCTTCGACACCTTGTCAAAGATCTCACAGGAGAACAACACGACGATCTTGCTGGTGGAGCAAAACGCGCAGACCGCGCTGGAGATCAGCGACCGCGGATATGTCCTGGAAAATGGCCACATGGTCCTGGAAGGAGACAGCAAAACACTGTTAGCAAGTCCAGAGATCCAGAAGTCATACCTGGGCTTATAGAAGGGTAGGTGAAAATATGGTACATCTGTCTTACTGGATCGAGATGATCATGAGTGGTGTCGTCACAGGCGCCTGCTATGCGATGATCGGAGCCGGCTTATCCTTGATATGGGGTACCTTAAAGATGGTCAACCTGGCCCATGGGGAATATTATATGCTGGGCGCTTATTTCCTGTGGATGCTGCTGACGGTGGGGAACCTTCCCCTGGCCCTCGCGGTCATCATCAGTATCATCGGCGTGATCTTCTTCGCCTCCATCATCCATATGGCCGCGATCCGTCCGCTCCTGCGCAAGCCGGGCTGGAACATGAGTCCCTGGATCCTTACCTTGGGGATCCAGATCCTGCTGCAGAACTTAGCTCTCCAGATCTGGGGCGAGCTTTACCGGAATGTCCCGTATTTCTGGAGCCGGGTATTTAAACCGCTGGGGATGTTCACCATGTCCGGTCAGAGGATCATCATCCTGGCCGGCACCGTCATCGTCATCCTGGCCTTGATGTATATGATCAAAAGGACCCGTCTGGGACGGGCGATCATCGCCACCTCCCAGGATGGGGAGTATGCCATGATGATGGGCGTGAACACAAAGCGGATCTATTTTATCACCTATGTCATCAGCGCGGCTCTGGCCGCTGTGGCCGGTATCCTGCTATGTCCCGTATATTCTGTCAACCCCTGGATGGGGTCCACGGTCCAGACAAAAGGACTGGTGGTGTGCATCTTGGGCGGCTTAGGGAGCATCGAAGGAGCGATCATCGCGGGGATCTTCATGGGGATCATCGAAAGCGCTGCCGTGAGCGTCATAGGCTCTGAGTGGAGGGATGCGGTGGCCTATATATTCCTTTTGATCGTACTCTACATCAAGCCCACCGGGCTCTTCGGCAAGAAGAAGGGAGTGTGATAGCAGATGGATCGTCTGAGCCGTATCATCCTGTACCACAGAAAACAGATCGCCTTAGCATCATCGATCCTCTCGGTCGCCATATTGGCCGCCCTGCCTTTTATGGTGACAAAGATCTACTACATCCATGTGCTGATCCTATGCATGATCTATTCCTGCATCACCAGTGCATGGAACCTGATCGCCGGCTATGCCGGAGTGTTCAGCTTTGGCTTCCAGGCCTTGTTCGGGACAGGCGCCTATGTATCGGCGCTCCTTAGCATCCATCTGGGCTGGTCCCCGTGGATCACCATGTGGATCGGGGCGCTGGCGTCCATGTGCATCGGAGCCTTAGTGGCAGTCCCCAGCTTAAAGCTGAAGCAGCTGCCCTATATCTGCATCGCCACCCTCTGCATGGGGGAGATCATCCGCCTCATCGCATCGAACTTCCCCCAGATCACCAGGGGGGAATCCGGGCTTTCACAGATCCCTAAGCTGTTCGACGGCAATATCAAGGTAAAGAGCTATTATCTGATGCTGCTCATCCTGATCCTGACCATGGCCTTGGTGATCAAGATCGTGGGCTCGCCCATGGGGATCTCCTTAAAGGCCATGCGGGATTCACAGGAGGCTTCGGAAAGCTTAGGGATCGATATATCCGGGACAAAGATTCGGATCTATATGATCGGCGCTTTTATCGCTGGCTTTGTGGGCGCATTTTATGCCCACTATATGAACATCCTCACCCCCACCTCTGTACTGGGCACCGCGCTCATGACACAGTATGTGGCCATGAGCCTGATCGGAGGGATGGGGACGATCGTGGGGCCGGTCCTGGGTTCCTTTACCATCACAGCCAGTCTGGAGCTTTTGCGCAAGCTGGAGGATCAGCGTTTGATCATCTATGCGCTTTTGATCATCGTGACGATCATATTTTTAAGAAATGGGATCTGGGGCACGTTAAAGGATGTCGTGATCTCCAGCGCCGAAAAGAACATACGCAACAAAAAACAGGGTAGTCTCTGACACTACCATAAGACGAAGGAGGGAACCTTTTATGAAAAAAAGATAGCAGCATCGATCTTAGCTTTGATGATCGGGATCTTATCGTGTACCGGATGCGCAGGCTCGGTGGCTACGACAGGCGGCGATGAGACGACAGGCGAGACCCGGCAGGAGACCACTGCGGCTGCGGCAGAAAACGATACCGGGGACCACGTGATCCGTCTGGGAGCCGTACTGCCTTTAAGCGGCGCCTCTGCTGAAAGCGGGATCGCATGTCAGCAGGGCCTGGAGCTGGCGGTAGAAGAGCTCAATAAAAACGGCGGGATGACCATGAACGGTGAGCGCTATCAGGTCCAGCTGTATTGTGAGGATGATACCGGTTCTCCCGACCAGTCCGTATCCGTCGCCACGAAACTGATCGAGATGGATGGCGTGTCTGTAGTGTTCAGCTCCTGCTTGAGCTCCTGTGCGCTGGCCATCATGGATATCTGCGATCAATACCCGGATGTCCTGTTCACCACGATCGAATGTACCAGCGACAATTTCAGCACGATCATCGCCGAAAATACCCAGCGTTATTTCAATTTTTATAAGCCCTATTATAACAGCGCGGATTATGGCGCCGCGTTCGGCGAGCTGGTCGCGGACCTTAGCGGACAGGGCGTCATCGACTTCAGCGATAAGACGGTGGCCTATATCGTGGAGGATACCGATGCCGGAAGGAGCTGCGTTGCCGCCTGTGAGGAAGCTCTTGAAAAATTCTGCGGCGGTTCCACTACCGTGGCAACAGAAGTCATCACACAGGGCGCGACCGATTTCTATTCCCAGATCAATAAATTTAAGGCATTGGATCCGGATGTGGTGATGACATTTTTTGTCCCTCTGAATTCCGGTGTGGCTTACATCAAACAGGTGGAGGAGATCGGAGCGGACTGGGTGGACGTAGCCTTTGTGTACCCCTTAAAGGCCGGGTTCGTCGAGCAGACCGGGGATGCCTGCGAAGGATTGTTCTGGCTCCCGATGCAGGTGGATTTCTGGAACGACCCGGAGTGCGCAGCCTTCGCGGACAAGGTCTATGAAAAGTTCCCCAACGCCGGACTGAACGCGATGCATCTAAGCTCCTACCTGGGTGTATATATGGTAGGAGAGGCGATCGAAAAGGCCGGCACGGTCAGCGCAAAGGATGGTCTGGCTGAAAGCTATGGCGCCATGGACTACCAGACGATCAATGGACGCTATGTCTTCAAAGAGGACCATACCGCCATCGCCTCGCCTGAATACCTGGTGATCAGCGCCGCACAGGTGCAGGATGGCAGCTATAAGGTCGTCTGGCCTGATAATTTCGCCTATGCAGAAGCCGTTCCGCAGAAGTAAAACGGACAAGGATGATATGCCCTACGCCCGGAAAGCCCCTGGCATGCTGCTTTCCGGGCTTTTTCGCCTGCGCGGGGTCCTTCGGCCCTTACTAAAAGGATCTACCAAGTGTTCCTCGATGCCTTTTGTCCAGGCCGCCTGATCCTCGGCAGCCCCTTCTGCCCCATCCTCTTCTCTGGCAGCTCCTCTATCCTTCCTCCTCCCGGCTCTTCCACCTTTGCGGTCGATCGGCAGCCTCATCGTATCGCCTGCCCTTGCACTCCTTTTCCACGTTCATGGTCCATCTGCATGTAACGTGTGATAAAAGATATACTGCTGCAGGACCCCCTGATAGCCCTTATACCGCCTTTTGGGAAAGCCTTTCTTATAATGAGCCTGCAATACCTGGCTGATGTGGGTATCCACCGGGAATGCTTCCAGATGATGGAGTGCGAACAGGCAGATACAGTCCGCCACCTTTTCCCCTACGCCGAACAGCTTCAGCAGCTCCTCCTTTGCCTCCCGGTAGGGCAGCGCTTTTATCCCCTCCAGATCCAGCTCCCCTGAAGCGGCACATCTGGCGGCCCGCACCACATACTTGCTCCGATACCCCAGACCAGAGGCCAGCAGGCCATCCTCCTCCAGGCCAGCCAGTGCCTGGGGAGTGGGAAATGCATGATAGCCCACGCCATGGGGTGTCTCCAGCCTCTCCCCATATCCTTCGCAGATCGTCCGGATGCACCGCCGGATCCGCAGGATGTTATTCTGCTGGGAGATCAGAAAGGAGACGATCGTCTCCCACAGATCCTGCCGCAGGATCCGGATCCCGGAGCCAGATGCGGCGGCTCGGACCAGGTATGCATCCCCTGGATCGATCTGCCGGATATACTGCCCATAATCCGTCTCCAGATCAAAATACGCCTTCCAGTGAGCATCACACTCTTCCTGGCTGCAAAGGAAATAACAGCCCTCCTCCCCCTCGATGATCTCCAGATACCGCCCTCCGGCGATCACACGGTATCGGTCGCCCCTTGGCAGTGCGCTGTCCTCTGTATCGTTTTCTGTACGGTTCCCTGCATCGTTTTCTTTATTGTTTTCTGTACGGTTCCTTGTATCGTTTTTTTATCGTTTTCTGTATCACTTTCTTTACCGCTCTCTGTGCCAGCCTCTGCTCCATCCCGGCTCTCCTCTATCCGCTCCATACGGAAGCATTGCCCGGACTGGCAGATCTGCCCCAGGTTAAAATGGTCGGTCTCCACCTTGATCACAGCTGTATCCTCCTCCTGGCCAGGATATACCTTCTGTCCTACTCTCCCGGTCCCTCTCACACCCACATGCCTATCGGTCCCAAAGAAACGTATAGCAGGCGGCCGCCTGGTCACCTGCCATATATAAAAGTCCTATCTTATCCAAACTCTATGATCAGTACTATATTTAGTGACCCAGTTTTTCCTTTGGCACTAGATGCTATATAAAAATTCCAATAATCCATTAACTTATACAAGCCGCTTTCCATATTGATCCAAATACGCCTGTGCCTGCTTTAAAGGTAGCCCAATGATCTTCTCCTGCAGTTTTTTCAAAATTTCAAGATCATCTAACCCAACTTCCTGCCCCATTTCAATGATCGTCCGTATCTTGATCTTATCAGACTCCGTTTCAATAACAGTTCCGCCCATAATATCCACCAACCTTCCTTCATTTTTATTGCCATTTGTGATATGTGTAATAATCGTGTTTACAAATCCTTTCAGATCTATCAGCTCATCATCTGATATTTCCAGCAGTCCTTCCACAGAAAAGAAAAATGTTCTGCTTTTTTCCACACAGCATTTCCCATCCTGCAAACCCCTGCTATTTCTACCTCTTTTGGGCTTAAAAGGGAACGCAGGCGGAACCTTTGGAGATAGAAAACCTCGGGAACCCAGTAAGATCAAATGTTTACGGTTAGAGGGAAGTAATTTCAGATTAGGCGGTATAGCCCCGATTACAAGGGCTGTACCGTCTTTTCGAGTTCCTATGCGCCTTGCCGTTTCGGTTGCGTGGCAGAAAGGAAATTGATCTCCCCTACAAAGTTGAAAACAATATCTACTTTCTGTACCCGTTTCCCGTCCACCT
>CAJUFE010000088.1 GCA_910585635.1 uncultured Lachnospiraceae bacterium
CCTCGCTAAGCGCCGGCGTTCCTCAAGGGGTTCCTTTTATGACAGGACCCTCCCTCCGCTGCTTTAGCTGGCGGATCTTATGGTACATATTCTCGCCAGCTATATTTTAGATCAGGGAGGTCGAGGTTTTCTTTACATCCGCCATCCGATAACGTAACGGCGGGAGGGGGGTAGCATGTAACGGGACCCTAGCGGAACGTCGGCGCTTAGCGACGCATTGAACACTTGGTGAGGTCTTTCCGAACCTAGTGTGAAAGCGGATACTCGGAACGAAGTGGAGAGTATCATCAGAGCTTAGCGTCCGCTACGTCCCTGCCAAGACATCGGAGCGAGAGCGCGTCCCATTACATGCTACCCCCCTCCCGGAGCGGCCCCCTCGCGACATCTCCATGCAATAAGACTCCCTGGCGGGGTTCCCTTTCATAAGCTCCCGGAGGACCCGTAAGCCCGGATCCACGCCACCGGATCCGCCTTGATCGGCGTGGCCCGCTCCCTGATCTCCTGAGGGACCTGACAGAGGTCGTCATCGATCCGGAACATCCAGGCCTTTTGGTTAAAGAACACGGTCTTCTCGAAAGGCCACCGGATCACGGTAGGGGTCCGGAAGCCTTCGCCCAGCTCTAAGACCACCAGCTCGCGGTTCAGGGTGGTGGTCAGCCAGAGCTGGTACTTCTTCCACATAGGGAGATACCCCTCCTCGATATAGGTCTCCGCCTCTATGGTATTCCCGATAAGTGGGGCACCGCAGTGGGGGCAGATCCCATCCGGCACCTCCCCCTCCTCCCAGATATCCTTCGTGCAGGTTTTGGCGCACTGCTTCCAGTGGATGTTCCCGCAGGGCGCCACAAAGCGCTCTTGATCAAAGGCCGTATCATAAAGGGCCCCGTCTGTCAGGGTCGTGACGATAAAATAGTCCTTCCCCTCCACCATCTGGTATAACCTCCCATAGGCTTCCTGCACGGCCTGGTTCTCTACATCGGACAGCCTCCCCTGGATCTTCCACTTTCCGCCGATCCCTATGAGCACACGCTCTGCGGCAGCAAGCTTCTCTTGCATCAGCAGAGCTTCCTGTATCTGTTCCATCCTGTCCTCTCCTGTCCTTTTGGTCGCTTCTCTTTATCGCTCCTCGATCATCGCTTCTTTCTTATCGCTCCACTTTAACGCGCCTTTGATCGCCGCACCTTTTCCGCCGTTCCATCATCGCTTCTTCTCATCCCTAAGCTCCCGGACCCGACGGTATTCCTTGGGCGACATCCCAAAGTACTCCCGGAAGATCCGGTGGAAATAGCTGGTGTTGTCATAGCCCACCTCCAGGCTGATATCGGACACCGCCATTTTCGTGTTCAGCAGCAGGTAGGCGGTCTGCTGCAGCCTTCTGATCTGCAGGATATCCTTATAGTTCTGCCCGGCCACCTTCTTGATCATCCTGGACAGCCAGTACAGATCGTAGCCCATCTGGTCCGCCAGCTTGCTCAGTTGACCGTCCTTATAGTTCTGGTCGATATAGCACATCACCCGGACGATCAGATCCCGGTGGAAGGTGCGGGTGTTCTCCCCCAGCTTATCGATATGATAGGCCAGCTGCATGAGCAGCAGCTCTGTGGTGGCTTCCAGGATGCTCTGCCTGCAGGGCTGGTCGTTCAAGATCGTCCACGCCAGCCCCTCCATCAGGTCCTGGACCGGCAGCACGTCTGCCACCTTGAAATGGAGATGATCCCCATAGGTGCTCTCCTCACGGAGGCAGCTGATCAGGAAATCCCGCAGCAGGTTCTCCTCATCTCCGGGGCGTCTGAAGGCCTTCTGGAAAAATCCCGGCAGGATGATCAGCTCGATCCCCACATCTGACCGGCCTGCCGGCAGGCATTCCAGCTCCCCGCCCGGACGGACGAACAGCAGTTCCCCCCTTTTTAGATGGATCGTATCGCCGCCCACCCGATGGGTGGTCTCTCCATGACACATATAGATCGCCAGGATATAGGGATGCCTGTGTTTTGGAAAATGTACAAAACGGGTATGTGGGCGGACCTGGATGAGCTTTCCCTGCTCTGACAGCTGCTTACTGTCCACAGCCCACTTTCCCAGTTCCTTTTCCAGTTCTGCTTCCTCAGACAGATCCCCAGACAGCTCTGTCTCCGTCATCCTCCTTAAAGCCTCTTTCTCCTCTTCTGTGTACGAACACAATCCTCTGATCAATCCCTGGTTCATCGTCATCTCCATATCCGCAAAGCGCATAGCAGGCTTTGTCTTTAGTATTTTATCATTGATACGTTTGAGGAACGATATTGTGACACCTTTTTGAAAAAAAAACAATTAAAGATCCTTTATCCTTCTCTCTTGCCTTTCTGCCAGTATCCTTACGATCCCTTCCGCACTGGCCTCCCTGGCGATGCAGTCTGGCCGGATCCCATAACGGCCCAGGGCGCCGGCAGTGGCCTCCCCGATGCAGCAGATCTCTGCTCCTTTGATAGGATGGGCCTGGGAAAAATAGGCCGCCACCCCGGAAGCGCTGGCAAAGACCAGCACATCCAGGCTGTGACCGCTCCCAGGACCTTTCTGTCCCGTCGGTCCTTCTCCCGCCGCCTGCACGCCGCCTGCTCCCGGCCCATCTCCCACCGTCGGCCCTTCTCCCGCCGCCTGCACGCCGCCTGCTCCCGGCCCATCTTCCACCGTCGGTCCTTCTCCTGCCTCCAGCCCATCCCGGCACGCGCCCGGCCCGATGCCCTCCACGTCATAGATGGCCAGGTCCTGGCAGAAGAGCTTCGCTTCCCGCAGGATATCCGTCAGCTCCTTAGAGCCTTGTCTGGCCCGGGGCAGCAGGATGCGGTCCTCCTCCCCCAGCCTCTCCTTGAGCCCCAGCGCCAGAGCACGGCTGTTGGCCTCTTTGGGTACATAGTCTGCTTTCAGATGATAGTGCCGGAGCGCCTCCTCTGTCCCTTTTCCCATGGCTCCGATCTTCACCTGCCCCAGACAGCGGATATCGCGTCCCCCCGGCTCCCCCAGAAGGCCCTCCAGATACAGCCGGACCCCGTTGGCGCTGGTAAAGACCAGCCAGGTATAGCTCCTGATACGGGCATAGCTCTCCTCTATGGCCGGATCCTCTAAAGGGATCACCTGTAAGCGGCAGACCACCTGTACCTGGGCTCCCTGGCCCTCTAAGCGCGCCTTGAGCCGGTCCGTGAAATGCTCCGTCCCGGTGATCCCCACCTGCAGCCCCTCCAGAGGACGTTTACTTTTTGAACGCAGATCCATCCCTGCCGTCTTTCCGGCCACGATCACCGCAGGTGTGCCGATCTTCGCCTCCCGGGCCTTCCTTGGGAGATCGGCCAGTGTCCCGGACACCCGTCTCTGTCCCGGCAGGGTCCCATCCTGGATGATGGCTGCCGGGGTATGCTCCCCCCAGCCCATCCGGATCAATCCATCACAGATCCTCTCCAGCTGGCTCGCGCCCATCAGGAACACCGCCGTCCCCCTATAGTCCTTTAAGCGGTAGAACGCCTCCGGCAGTCCCCCATCCTCCTTCGTAGAGCCGGTGATCACCTGGAAGCAGCGGCTGATCTGCCGGAAGGTCACCGGTATCCCTGCCGCGGCCGGTACGGCCACAGCAGATGTCACCCCCGGGACCACCTCATAGGGGATGCCGGCTCCTTCTAAAGCTATGGCCTCTTCTCCCCCCCTCCCGAACACAAAGGGATCGCCCCCTTTTAAGCGGACCACCATACCGTGCTCCCCTGCCTTTTGGATCAGCAGGGCATTGATCTCTTCCTGGGTCTTATGATGATGGCCCTTTTCCTTTCCCACAAAGATCTTCTCACAACCGGCCCGGGCGCAAGCTAAGAGCTCCTCTCCTGCCAGGTGATCGTAGATGATACAGTCACAGCAGCTTAAGAGGATGGCGCCTCTTACTGTCAGCAGGTCTTTCGCTCCCGGTCCGGCACCCACCAGGTATACACACCCCGGTCTGCCCATCATTTTTCCTCCCATCCCGCTCCCATCTAAGCCTCCATGGGCCAGGTTGCGGACACGCCGCCACTCATAACGATCTGGCAGGCACATCTGGCCTCCCTGGCCTCTGCCTCATACATAAGAGACCGCTAAAAGGTCCTATGATGCAGATCTGATGCTTTTTTGATGCTTTTTTGATGCTCCGCTGCCTTATCCTTTTTATAAACAAGGCCGCCGCTCTCCTGTCACAGCAGGATCGCCGCATCTGGATACTTCTATTATACAAAAGATCCGCGGTGCTGCAAAGAGGCGTGGGCCAAGAAAAGATCGAAGAGGTGGATCCCATGAAAATGAAACAAAACTGGCTGTATGTATCCCTTGTAACCCTTCTCCTTACACTCCCTCCGGCCCCGGTCTATGGCGGCGGCTCCTCTGAGGAGGAGACGCAGACACTGGCCCCCTACTTTTTCGTCGAAGGGGCCGACCCTGCCGTGGACCACTTTCCTTTAAAGGACACCACGGTGGAGTCCCACATAAACGGCGCCATCGCCGAGACCTATGTCACCCAGACCTACAGCAACGAGGGTTCCCGTCCGATCAATGCCAGCTATGTCTTCCCGGTCTCCACCAAGGTATCGGTCCACGGGATGACCATGACGATCGACGATCAGGTGATCTCTGCCCAGATCCAGGAAAAGGAGGAGGCCAAGGAAACCTTCGAGACGGCCAAGAGCGAGGGAAAGAGCGCTTCTCTTTTAGAAGAGCAGCGTCCCAATGTGTTCACTATGGATGTGGCCAATATCATGCCAGGGGATGAGGTCCGCATCAAACTCCACTACACCGAGCTGATCGGCTCCACTGACGGCACCTATCAGTTCGTCTTCCCCACGGTCACCGGCCCCCGCTATCCCAGCCCCTCGGAAGCCGATGATCCCCAGGCGGAAAAATGGGTGGCCAGCCCCTATCTCCCCCAGGGCAGCACGGTCCCCGGGACCTATGCTGTCACCGTGGATATCTCGGCAGGCGTCCCCATCTCCCAGATCACAAGCCCCTCCCACCAGATCAAGGTGTCCCAGGAGGAAGCCACCTTAGCCCAGGTCACCTTAGCCGATCCTTCCGTATATGCAGGAGACCGGGACCTGATCTTAGAGTATACGCTGGCCGGAGAGACCTTAGCCGGCGGCCTGCAGCTGGATAAGGGTGATGATGAGTCCTTCTTCATGCTGACCTTGCAGCCCCCAGAACGCGTCCTGCCCCAGGATATCCTGCCCAGGGAGTACATCTTTGTCCTGGACGTATCCGGATCCATGGGCGGCTATCCCTTAGACACCGCCAAGAGCCTGATCCGGGACCTGGTATCTGGCCTGACCGCCCAGGACAGCTTTAACCTGATCCTGTTTTCCGACGATACGATCCCATTGGCAGACCGCTCCCTGCCCGCAGACCGCTCCAACATCAACCTGGCCCTGGACCTGATCGACCGGCTGGAGGGCGGCGGCGGGACCATGCTGGCCCCCGCCCTCTTAAAGGCCCTCTCCCTCCCGCAGGATGGAGAGACCGCCCGCAGCATCGTGATCATCACCGACGGCTACCTCTCCGGTGAAAAGGAGATCTTCGACCTGGTCCGCAAGAACTTGGGCGACACCAGCTTCTTCTCCTTTGGCATCGGCACCTCTGTGAACCGCTACCTGATCGAAGGGATCGGCACCGTCGGGGCCGGTGAGGCCTTCGTGGTCACCGATGAAGAGGAAGCCCCAGAGGCCGCCGCCCGCTTCCGCACCTACATCCAGGCTCCCCTCCTCACCGATATCCAGGTGGACTTTGACGGATTTGAGGCCTACGACGTAGAGCCCTCCGCCATCCCCACTCTCTTTGCTAAAAAGCCGGTGGTCCTCTTCGGGAAATGGCGCGGTGAGCCTTCCGGGACCATCCATGTCAGCGGTAAGACCGCGAAGGGCGACTATCAGCTGGATATCCCGGTCTCCCAGGCCGCCGAAAAGCCGGCCGATCCGGCCATCCGCTATCTGTGGGCCCGCACCAGGGTGGCACAGCTGACGGACCTGGGCTCACCGAAGGGAGATGAGGACGCCGTCCGAAAAGAGGTCACGGACCTGGGCCTTCGCTACAGCATGATGACCCCTTATACCTCCTTCGTCGCCGTATCCGAGACGGTCCGCAACCCGCAAGGCGAGAGCACTGACGTGGACCAGCCTCTCCCCCTTCCTTCCCGGGTGTCTGACCTGGCTGTAGGGGCCATCGGCTACACCACCGGCTCCGAGCCCGGAGGGATCTGCCTCATCCTCATGGCGCTCCTGCTCCCTGCCGTCTGGCACCTTCGGAAAAGAGCCACCGGCTGCCCAAAAGCTGACCGGGTATAAGGCAGACCGGGTATAGGTCAGACCGGGTACAGGTCAGACCGCCCATCCGGCAGTGGAAGCGCCGCCCACAAAGGGAGCAGGCATCTGGCAGCCTTCTGACCGGCAGGGATGACGCAAGCCCCAAGGCACGAACGCGGCACAGCACAAAAGCGGCATACCACAAAAGGAGCACAGCACAAAAGGAGCACATCGCGAAAGGAGCTCTGCTATCAATGAACAGTCTGAACACGCTCTCACAGCCCATAGCCCTAACGACCACCGGCCCAGACCGCCACAGGTCCCGCAGCAGGCACGCCACACATAAGGATCCGGTCCTATACCTTGCAGGACTGGTCCTCCTCCTGGCCGCACGATACTTCTGCAGCCGGGCCGATGCCAAGCAGCTTAGGTGGATCTTAGCCCCCACCGCCTGGCTCGTTCAGACCTTCGGGCATATCCCCTTCAGCTGGGAGGCCCGGCTGGGCTACGTCAGCCATGCCTACCGCTTCATCCTGGCCCCCTCCTGCTCCGGCCTGCAGTTCATGCTGATCGGGGCGGCCACCCTCTTTTTCTCTTTCCTCCATCGGATGGAGACAAAAAAAGAGAAGTTGGGCTGGACAATGTCCAGCCTGATGATCTCCTATCTCTTTACCCTCTCCGTCAACAGCCTCCGGGTCATCCTGTCGGTCCACCTCCCTCTCCTTTTAGAGGAGACCGGTATCTTTAGGACCTGGCTGACCAAAGAACGCTTCCACACCGCCATCGGGGTACTGGTCTACTTCCCGGCCCTGCTCCTGCTGTACCAGACCGCCCACGCCTGTCTTGACACGCGCCGACCCGAAAGCCCCATGGCCTCTCTGCCAGGGACAGGCCTGCCAAAGCGCCCCCGCCAGGGCCGGGCGGCCGCCTCTTTCATAAGACAGGTCCGCCGCTATGTCCCGCCGGTGTTCTGGTACGTATCCATGGTCCTGGGCATCCCTCTCCTTAGCCAGCTCCGTCAGAGCACCGGAAACGCTTTCTGGTCCTACGCCCTGCTGGTCACGGTGCTGTGCCTGCTGATCCTGCTCCTTTTTGGCCTCATCCTCTGTGTCAAGCGATGCTATCTGCCGCCCGGGGCGGACATCGCCGGGAACGGAGATGACATATCCCCCAACGGGGCAAGCCAGGACCACCGCGATCCACCGGTCTGACCGCCGGAAGGGCCGGCATGCTGGCGCAGCCCTGTCCAGCCGGCGCACAGCATAGCACGTCCGGCTCATCGGCACACACGTATGGCACTGTCCGGCTCACCGGCACGCAGCATGGCATATCCGGCTCACCGGCACACAGCATGGCATGTCCGGCTCATCAGCACACACGTATGGCACTGTCCAGCTCATCGGCACTCACGCATGGCACTGTCCGGCTCCTCGGCACTCACGCATAACACTGTCCGGCTCCTCGGCACTCACGCCGGCACACAACACTACCTGTCTTCCTTAACTCCAGGCCTTAAATTCATCATCCGTACATTTCACATAATGGTTCCCGGAGACCAGGTGATAGGTCCCCGCCCCATAATCGATCCCCGCCTCCCGCTTATCATAGCTCTCTGCCGTCCGGTTCTTCTCCACCACCGGGTTCGGCGAGGGGATGGCGGACAGCAGGCTCCTGGTGTAGGGGTGGACCGGGTTTTCGAAGATCTCCTCTGTGGTCCCGGTCTCCAAAAGATGCCCCAGGTGGAGGACGCCGATCCGGTCGGAGATGTACTTGACCATCGAAAGGTCGTGGGCGATGAACAGATAGGCTGTCCCCGTCTCCTCCTGGATATCCTTCATCAGGTTCACCACCTGGGCCTGGATGGACACATCCAGGGCGGAGATGCACTCGTCCGCGATGATCAGCTTCGGGTCCATGATCAGCGCCCGGGCGATCCCCACCCGCTGCCGCTGGCCGCCGGAGAACTGATGGGGGTAGCGGCTGGCGTGCTCCGGAGCCAGCCCTACCTTGGCCAAGATCTCCTTGACCCTTTCCTCCCGCTCCTTCCCGCTGCCACATGCGTGATGGATGTCCAAACCCTCTCCGATGATATCCCCCACCTTCTTCCTGGGGTTCAGGGACGCCATAGGATCCTGGAAGATCATCTGCATCTGGGTGCGGAGGGCCTTGCTGGTCCCCTTGTCCATCCGCCTGCTGATATCCATCCCATTAAAACGGATGTCCCCTGCCGTGGGCGTATATAGACGGATGACGCTCCGGCCGATCGTGGATTTCCCGGAGCCGGATTCGCCCACCAGCCCGTAGGTCTCGCCGGGATAGATCTGAAAGGAGACATTTTCCACGGCCTTCACCGTATAGCTGGCATTGATCTTAAAATACTGCTTCAGCCCTTCTACCTGTAAGAGGGGCTCTCCTTTATAGTCTGCTGCCATACTTTTCCGCCTCCTTTTTCATCCGCGCGATCCTGGCCTTCAGCTCCTGCGGCATCTCCACCTTAGGCGCCCTGGGGTCTAAGAGCCAGGTGGCCGCGTAATGGGTGTCCGTGATCTTGAACATGGGGGGCTCCGCCTTATCGTCCACCACCAGGGCGTAACGGTTCCGGGGGGCAAAGGCGTCCCCCACCCGCTCGTGGAGGAGGTTCGGCGGGGAGCCGGGGATGGTATAGAGCCGCTCATCATCGGTATCTAAGTCCGGCATGGCGGAGAGGAGGCCCCAGGTATAGGGATGGCGGGGATCATAGAAGATCTCATCGATGGTCCCCTTCTCCACGATCTTCCCCGCATACATCACGTTCACATGGTCCGCCACCTTAGCCACCACCCCCAGATCATGGGTGATGTAGATCACGGAGATCTTCCGCTCCTTCTGGATCCGCCGGATCAGCTCGATGATCTTAGCCTGGATCGTCACATCCAGGGCGGTGGTAGGCTCATCACAGATCAGAAGATCTGGGTCGCAGGCTAAGGCGATCGCGATCACCACCCGCTGCCGCATGCCGCCGGACAGCTGGTGGGGGTAGTTCTTCATCCGCTTTCTCGCGTCCTCGATCCCCACTTCCTCCAAAAGCTCCACCGCCCGCTCCCAGGCCTCTGCCTTCGGGATCTTATAATGCCAGATCATCCCCTCCATGATCTGCTTCCCGATGGACATGGTGGGGTCTAAGCTGGTCATAGGGTCCTGGAAGACCATGGCGATCCGCTTCCCGTTGATATGCCGCCGGATCCACTTCTTATCCTTGGTCAGGATATCCACAGTCTCCGCCGTGCCGTCCTCATGGTGATAGCTGAACCGGATGGACCCCTTATCCACGGTAGCATTGGAAGCCAGGATCCCCATAGCCGCTTTCATGGTCACCGACTTCCCGGAGCCGGATTCGCCTACGATGGCCACGGTCTCCCCCTTATGCAGGTCGATATCCACGCCCCGGATCGCGTGGACCGGGCCGGCCGTGGTCTTAAAGGTGATATCTAAGTCTTTTATCTGAAGGATCTTTTCGGTTGTCTCTGCCATGGATATCCCCTCACATTTCTTTCATTTTCGGGTCTAAGGCTTCACGGAGCCCGTCGGCCACCATGTTAAAGCTGAGCATCAAGAGCGCCATCACCACGATCGGCGGGATGATCTGATAGGGATGGGTGGTGAAGCTGTTGAACCCTTCCGAGATCAGAGAGCCTAAGGAGCACTGGGGTACGGGGATCCCCAGACCCACGAAGCTTAAGAACGCTTCCGTGAAGATCGCCGTGGGGATCGAGAACATCACCTGGGTGATGATCGGCCCGATGATATTGGGCAGGATCTCCTTGAAGATGATGAAAAAGCTCCCCGCTCCTAAGGTCCTGGAGGCCAGGACGAATTCTTGCTCCTTTAATTTTAACATCTCCGCCCTGGCGATGCGGCTCATGCCCACCCACTCCGTCAGCATCAGGGCGAAGATGATGGTCAGCATGCCGGGCTGCAGCACCAAGAGCAGCAGCGTCACGATCACCAGACGGGGGATCCCGTTCGCTACCTCCAGGAAGCGCTGCATCAGCATATCCACCCGGCCGCCGAAATACCCGGAGATCAGGCCGTAGCTCATACCGATCACCATGTCGATGATGGCCGCGGCCACCGCGATGATCAGGGAGACACGGGCCCCGGACCAGGTGCGGGTCCAGATATCACGGCCGAAATTATCGCTGCCGAACCAATAATAGAGGTCGTCCAGCTCTTTATCTCGATAAAGGTTCACCGTCTTCGAGATCGGAAGAACACACGTCTGAACTCCAGT
>CAJUFE010000089.1 GCA_910585635.1 uncultured Lachnospiraceae bacterium
CGGCTTATTCTATTCTCCCCATCTCAGATGGGGGATTAAAAGACTTTCTCATTTAATATCTGGAAAAATGAGGCCCATAGGCAGGCCGAGCGTGAGATCACAATGTCCCGAAACAACATCATCAAGGGGGATACGGCAAAAAACATCGGATGATCATTGACACAAAGAAAAAAAAGGCGTATAACTGATCTAAAGGAGGATATAGATATGGGATTTGATATCAAAACAATATTTGACATAACCTGCGAAGAGGAAAATGACACCGGCGAAGACAACCAGGAGTCCGATAGATAACTGTCCGAAAACAAAGCAAAAGGGGCTGTCGCAAAATAGCCGCTATATACAGGATATGGCGTTCTGACCCGATCGGTCACAGCCACATATCGTGTATAAGCTGCATTTTGCGACAGCCCCCTTTTTCTTTTTATCATCCATGCAGATGCCGCGCGTCATTTAAGCTCTCCAGCACACATCCGCCTGTACCCGGGTCATAGCCGATAGTGGTGATGGCGGCGTTCATCACCGAAAGCTCCTCCGGCACCTGGTCCTTTAACAGCCAGGATAAGATACAGCAGATGGTGGCCCCATGGGAGACCACGGCCACCGCCTCTGCCCCGTCCTGGGCCATGTTGGCCTTCATCGCCTCCATGGCTCTGGCGGACCGGATGAGCACATCCATCTGGCTCTCCCCATTCGGAGGCGCCCCTTCCACCGGGTCCTTCCACCAGGCCGCGAACTCCTCCGGGAAGCGTCGCCGGATCTCCTCCATGGACATGCCTTCCCAGTCTCCGTAGCTGATCTCCTCCAGCCCGTTCACCAGGTATAGAGGGACACGCTGACTGTCCGCCAGGATCTGGGCTGTCTCTCTGGCCCGCTTTAGGCGGCTGGTAAAGACACGTGCCACCGGCCGGTCCGCCATGCCCTCTGCCAGCTGCCTGGCCTGCTGCCTTCCCGTCTCATTTAAAGGGATATCCCGCATCCCCTGGATCTTGCCCGCCCGGTTCCAGTCCGTCTGCCCGTGACGGATCAGATAGATCTTGCTCATCTCGCCCTCCCATCCACGCTCAAGGCATCCACGGCCAGCTTCATGATCTTCTTGATATCCTCCGCGGTCATCTGCATCCGGGCCGCCAGCTCCTCCACGGTGGCTTCCCGCCCCAGCTCCTCGGCCATGACCCGAGACACCTCCTGCAGCACATTGACCCGGGCCGCCATGTCCTCGCCCAACTCTCTTTCGGCCTTCTGCTCCCTAAGGGCGGCCTCCAGAGCTGCCGTGATCTGCTCCTTTGCCGCTGCCAGAAAGTCTCCGCCTGCATATCCTGAGACCGCCATGGTCAGCGCCAGGTTCGCCTCCTGCACCAGGTCGCTCATGGGGAGGCCCTTATCCCGGTAGTCCTTCGCCACAGCCAGGGCCAGGATCAGGTGGCCTTCGATCAGCCGGTCTCGCGCCGCCAGCTCGCCGATGGTCAGGCGGTCCAGCAGGGACCGGCGCTCCTCATTGGTGCAGGGCGGGATCGTTTTTAACTCCTCCAGGTACAGGTGATAATATCCGTCTTCCATGTTCATCCAGTCCTTTCTATCATCCTCCATGCCAGATCGGATCGATCCCGGCACGGATAACACAGCGCCCCGCTCGCCTCCTCTGGCTACCGTCCCTGTCACTGCAATGTCGCCTGGACAGACGACAGCCGGAAGGGGAAGTGGCGGTCCACATTTACGCGGAAGGTAGCGGCGACCTTGGCATCCTCCACGATCACGCCCCCATTGGAATCGATGGTGAGCCAGCCGCTGACCCCCATATAGCCATCGTGGTAGGAATAGTCGGTGATGGTCACGATCGCCCAGGGATCCCCGCCGTTCCCGTAATAAAATGGTGTGGTGATCCTCTCCCCCTCTACGATCAGATAGGGTTCCGTGCTGTCAGCACCATAGTAACACCTCTCGCCTGGCCAAAAGGCATCCACCACCCCATAGATATCCTCGATCATCGTATTGACCTTGCCCCGGTCATAATAGACGGATGGCGCATTGATCCCCCACTGAGGATCAGGGTTCTCCGGCAGGATCAGATGGTCCTCATGATAATCATAAAACATATAGTCCCATGCGGCATACTGCACTTCAGCTTTAGTGATGGGCGGCTCCAGGACGGTGATCTTCTGGCCCCGATCCCATTGATGATAAAACTCTCTGGCCAGGATCGCCTCCAGCGCAGCCTTATCCGCATCCGTCAGATCCTCCGCCACAGAGGCCGCCGACTGCCGGGACGGCCAAGACCCCTGGGAGGAAGAGGATGGCGGCTGGGACCCCTGGGAAGGCTCCATTTCCTGAGAAGGCTCATCCTCAAGATCGCCTTCGCTCATCTCAAAGGCCACATGCCACATGGGCGAGATCTTGCTCAAGATCGGCCCGATCTGATCGCCGCCGCTCAAGGTCTCGCCAGCTCTGGAAAATGTCAGCCAGTCGATGCCCTCCGGATAAGGATAGTCGATCACCTTTTTATCCGGCCCGATGTAACGGATCACATGGCCGTTGCTGAAATACAGCCGGTATTCGCCGCCGGCAGCATCTGTGGCAAATGCGAACACCACCGTGGTGTCCAGATACCGGCCCCCCTCTGCCGGCAGATCCCTTCCCAATGCCGGGTTGATATGATAGGATTCCACTGCCACATCCATATCCCTAGGCCGCACCTGCTTGATCAGGTCCCCCTGCCGGTCATAGTAGGACTCTCCGTCATCGAAGGTGATCCCGTAGTCACTGACATAGCCCTTTTCCTTCCGAAGATCCGCAAGATGCGCATTGGCATAGGCATAGGTATCCCGGATATACTGGATCTCCTCCTCCCGGGTCTTAGCCGTGCCACCCATAGCAGTACCCGCACGCTCCGTCCGCTCCGCAGCTGGACCATATCCATCCCCTGCTGCCACTCCATCGTCTGCTGCCCCAGTCCTTTCCTCCAGGGGGTCCTTGTCCTTTCCCGCTCCTGTGTTGCCACCCGTTCCCTCTGACAGGGCATCGTCCTTCCCTGCTCCTATCTCTCCTGTCTCCTCCCCAGCCCGGGGATCGGCCGTCTCCGCCCATCCTGCAGTCTGGTCTGCCTTCAGCTCCAGCGTCTCGCCCCGCTCCGCCATCCGGTGATGCCTCCTGCACAGCCCGTCCTCATACACCTTCCGGTCACAATCCACCACCTGGCAGCCGTTCTCCGCCTTGGCCATGGTCAATGCCGCGGCCGCACCGCAGCCAGCGAGCCAGCCTGCAGCACACACTGCCAGCAAGACTATCCCTATCCTCTTCATCCCTGTACCGCTCCTTTATATCTTGGTCATGTCCATTTTCTCTATTATACTAAAAAAATAGCGGGATGGATAGCGGTGGTCCCACTGCTATCCGTTTTTATGGATCACCCATAGCTTTTTACCTCGTCAAGCCTGATCCTCTACCTTCCCCAGATAGGCGACCGTCTTATTCGCCATGACCAGCTGTCCATCCTCTGCATACTGCTCGTACAACGCACACAGCGCTTCCCGATACCGGTCATACCCTGCATCCCCACTCTGCAGGGAGTAGGACCCCGACAGGCAGCGGCAGATGAAAGTCTCCCGGTCATAGACCAGCGGATGGTCAAATTCGATATAAGTATACCGCTCTGCAAAAAACTGCCTGATCCGTATATCATCTTGCCCGATCCCACCGCCGAACCCTTTGAACCGGGGACAATAGCGGGAAAAGATCTCTTGATTCTTTACATTGACCTCACTGGACATATCCCGCATATTCCAGATCAGACAGACCAGCCCATCTCCCCGCAGGATCCTTTTACACTCCTTCTTGAAAAGCAGCGGATCGAACCAGTGGAATGCCTGTGCCACGGTGATAAAGTCCACCGACCGATCCTTTAGCCCTGTATCCGCGGCAGTCCCATCGATCACATGGGCCCGGTCATATGATCCTAATGCCTTTATGGCCTCATCCCGCATATCCGGGTTTGGCTCAACACAATAGACGGTGCTCCCTCTGTCCAACAATCGCTCAGAGAGCTTCCCGGTCCCTGCCCCGATATCCGCGATCACGGACTCCTCCCGAAAACCATATCGTGCATACAAGTGATCGATCAGTCCTGCCGCATAAGCAGGTCTCCCAGCTGTATATACATCTGCCAACCCATTAAATCTGCCTGTGGTGTCCATATGCTCCTCTCCTCAAAAACCGCTTTCATCTTTACAATACCCGCCTCCAGTGGTAAAATAACCCTGTATTTATAAGGAGGCCTAATAATGGATATCAATTATGAACTATATAAAGTCTTTTACCACGTCGCCGTCACCTTAAGCTTCTCGGAGGCGTCCAAGCAGCTGTTCATCTCCCAGTCCGCAGTCAGCCAGTCCATCAAGGTCCTGGAGAAAAAGCTGGATCAGCCCCTGTTCATCCGCAGCACCAAGCATGTCCAGCTGACCCCGGAGGGCGAGATCCTCTTAAAACATGTGGAGCCGGCGGTGAACCTGATCCGCAAGGGGGAGAACCAGCTTTTAGAGGCCAATACCCTAAACGGCGGCCAGCTCAGGATCGGCGCCAGCGACACAATCTGCCGCTATTACCTGGTGGACTATCTGAAGGCCTTCCATCTGCGCTACCCCAATGTCCACATCAAGGTGACCAACAATACCTCCATCGAATGCGCCCACCTTTTGGAGAATGGCCAGGTAGACCTGATCGTGACCAATTACCCCAACTCCGGGCTCTCCAATACCCAGAACATCCGGATGATCAACGAGTTCCACGATGTCTTCGTGGCCGACCGCTCCCACTTCCCGCCTGCCGAAAACAAGCTGACCCTCAAGGAGCTCCAGACCTATCCCATCCTGATGCTGGACCGGAAGAGCACCACCAGCGAGTTCCTGCACCGGATGTTCCAGCGCAGCCAGTTAGATCTGGTCCCGGAGATCGAGCTCAGCAGCAACGACCTGCTGATCGACCTGGCCCGCATCGGCTTAGGGGTAGCCTTCGTCCCGGATTTCTGCCTCCCCCAAAAGGAGGACCAGCTCTATGTGCTAGATCTGGAGGAAAGCCTCCCGGCCAGGCAGATGGTGGTGGCCTATAAGGAGAACATCCCCCTGTCCCAGGCCGCCAGGCAGTTCATCGATATGCTCTGAGAGGACGAGGCCGTCCATAGCCTGGACCGTCGCGAGACACCGCCGCCCCGATCTGTTCCTAAGTAGGAAGGGCTCGAGCTGCCCCTGAAAGAAAAGGCTTGAGCTGTTCTCGGCAGAAAAGACTCGAGCTGTTCCCGGCAGAAAGGCTCGATCGGTTCCCAGCAGAAAGGCTCGATCGGTTCCCAGCAGAAAGGCTTGGACCCTCTCCCGGCATAGAAAAGGCATTTACCGCGCCCCTCTACCCCTCCAGAACGCGGCCACCTGCTCTCCGACCCGGTCTAAGCTGGTCCGCTGCCAGTCCGACCACTCCCTGGGGAACAGGGCCAGGTGGTCGGGCTGTAAAAACCGATCGTCCAAGAGGGCGATCACCCCTTCATCCTCCATGGTGCGGATCACCCGCCCGGCTGCCTGCATCACCTTGTTCATCCCCGGATACAGGTAGGCGTAGGCGAAGCCCGGTTTTCCCTTCCGGTCAAAATAGCCCCGCAGGATCTCCTGCTCCGCACAGACCATGGGGAGGCCTGTGCCGATCACCAGCACCCCGATCAGCCGCTCCTCCTTCAGATCGATCCCCTCGCCGAAGATCCCCCCCGTCACGCAGAGGGCCACCAGACTCTTGGCTCCAGGCCCTTCTACCGAAAATTCCGCCAGAAAAGCCTCCCGCTGCTCTTCATCCATGCGGCTCTCCTGGCACAGCAGCCGAAAACTCCCCCTTTCTGCATCCTCCCTTAAGACCGCCGCCAGCTCCCCCAGATACTGGTAGGACGGGCAGAAGACCATATAGTTCCCCTGCCGCCCCTCCACGACCCGCCGCACATAGCAGGCGGCCCGTTCATAGCCCTCCCGGTCCCTCCTGCTGTAACGGCTGCTCACATCCTCGGCCACCAAAAGAAGACGCTTTTCCTGCCGGAACGGAGATCCGGCATAGACAGCATAGCCCTCCGGCTCCCCGCTCAGCAGCTCCTTATAATAGCGGACCGGCAGGAAGGTGGCCGAGAACAGGATCGTCCCGATCCCCTGGTCCATACAGCCCTTCAACAGGCCGGAGGGATCGATACAGAACAGCCTGACCATGAACCGGCCGTCCGGCAGCATCTGGCTGTAGATCTGATACCCCTCATCTATCCGCTCAAAGATGTAGAGAAGGTCCCGCACCTGGAAATAGAAGTCCAGCACCAGATCCCGCTCCTCAAAGTCCGGCATCTCCTCCATAAAGGTCTCCAGCTCCCCGAACATCCCCATCAGCTGCAGCGCCAGATGATCCACATTTTCCAGGAGCAGCACATCCGGACACTCTCGCTTCAGGGCCAGCATGCTCCCATTGCACTGATCTAAGAGCCGGAGCAGGCGGCAGGGACGGTCCCGGAGCGCTTTTTTCAGGATCCGCTTGACCAGCAGGATATCCTCCTTCACCAGGCAGGCGCTGTACATCTCTCTGGCCCTGGGGACCAGATTGTGGGCCTCATCGATCAAAAACAGATACTCCCCCTTTTTTCCCTCAGCGAAATACCGCTTTAACCGCACGTTCGGGTCAAAGACATAATTATAGTCGCAGATGATCCCGTCCACCCAGCTGCTGATATCCAGGCAGAACTCAAAGGGGCAGACCTGATACTGCCCGGCATAGGCCACCACCTTATCCCGGGTGATGGCCCTCTCCTGCCGGATGATCCCATAGACCGCCTCATTGACCCGGTCATAATGGCCCTTTGCATAGGGACAGGCCTCCGGGTCGCAGGAAGGTGTCCCCAGAAAGCACAGCTTCTCCTTGGCGGTCAGGACCACGGAGGAGAAATACAGGCCCTTCCCCCGCAGGATATCCAGGGCCTCCACCGCCGCCCTCCCGGTCATCGTCTTGGCGGTCAGATAGAACAGCTTGTCCCCATAGCCCTCTCCCATGGCCTTTAACGCCGGGAACAGGGTGGACAGGGTCTTCCCGATCCCCGTAGCCGCCTGGATATACAAATTCCGTCCCCGCACGATGGAACGGTACACATCCACCGCTAACCCTCTCTGCCCTTCCCGGTAAGGATAGGGGAAGACCAGGGCCTTTAACGACTGCTGCCGCTCCCTGTGGTGCTCATATAGGTATCGGGCCCATTTCCCATAGGACCCGATCACCTCCCCGAACCAGCGCTCCAGCTCCTCAAATGTCCTCTCCTGGCGGAACCGCCGGATCTCCTCCGTCTCGATCTGGCAGTAGGTCAGCTGGAGCCCGATGGAAGAAAGGCCCTTTTCCAGGCACCAAAAATACCCGTAGCACATGGCCTGGGCCAGATGGACGGGGATCGGCTCCTCCAGGCGGGTGATATCCATGTACATGCACTTGATCTCGTCGATCGTATCACCCTCCGGTCCGGCGATCACGCCGTCTGCCCGCCCTTCCACGAAGATCTCGAAGTCCTCTTCCCGGACCACATGGCTCATGGCCACCTCCGCCCGGTAAGCGCTCCCCATCCGTTTCTGGATCTTCCGGTGGAGCCTGCCCCCCTCCTGCATGGCTTCCTTCTTAGCCCCTGCTGTGCGCCTGTTATCGATATCCCCGGAGCGCATCACGAACTCCACCAGATCCCGCACCGAGATGCGGATCCGATACAAGCCCTTCTCTCCATCCTCTGTAGGAAGCTTCTGCATGTCCATCCAGTGGTCCCTCCTGCTGTCATCCCCAGACAGCCTTGCCTATCATCGATCGACCCATAACCTTTCCGGTATGCCCCTGATCTCATACCATCATAGCATAAGATGGCCGCTCTGAACAGGGATCGTGAAAAACTTCCTGTAGAACGAAAAAATGCTCTGCGTTCTCGATCGCAGAGCATCGGTCTTTTGTTCTTACTATCTTCTGTTCTTACCATCCTATCGTGCATACGGTTCCTTCCAGCGCACGCTCCTGTAGGCCATCCAGTTTCCCCACCGGCCGTTCCCACAGGTATATGGTATAGATACGGGATGACTCTTGCCGCCAGTTCCCTGTCAGGCAGCGTTAACGGCCTTTGCTGCCAGCTCTTCCAGATAGCTGGAAAACTCTTCATCCTCACCGTGCATACAGACCGTCAGCACGCGGGTCAGGTCCAGGCTCAGTACGCCCAGCAGGGACTTCGCATCAATGATGACACGATTATAATAAACGTCTATATCAAAATCGCATTTTGATGCGCGGATGACAAAATCCTTTGCAGCAGCTACTGATGTCAATTTGATCCTTTTCTCTTCCATGATGATCATACTCCTTTACTCCATGAGATCGATATGATTGGTTTATCAACTGCTGCCCTATTTATAGCACCATCGCTGGGAAATGTCAAATCCACAAAAAAGGGACTTCTTTCCTCCTTTTTCACCTTTCTCGCCGATCTTCCCGCTCTCTATGTCCCCCTTTTTCAGCACTTTAACGAAAGACAGGAAAGAAAAGGTAAAATGACAGGCTGTTCCCCCATCATTTTACCTTTTTCCATCTTTATGCCTTTTATGAAATTTTTGCAAAAACCACGATCGTTCATCTCGTGACAGTCCAGATCCCCTGGATCGTCACTTTATTTCTTCATGACCAAGTGCTGCGGAAGACCGTTCACCATAAATGGCGGATAATCCCCCTGGATCAGCGGCTCGATGTAGTCTAAGAAATCCTCGGTCACATAGTTCCCTTCACGGTTCAGCCAGTTCCTGGGCACCAGCTTCTCATTGTTCGCGATCTTATGGACATCATAGATACCGGCCGCACTGCTGTAGGGATCGTCGGACACACGGTCGATGACCACCATCTTCCCTGTATCGCCCTCGTCCGCTGCCTTCACTGCGGCGCCGCCTACCATGAACGCCTCATCGATATCTACTCTGGAGGCCATATGGGACGCGCTCCTCTGGAGGGTGGAGAACTCCACACTCCTGGTCTTGCAGCCGATCTCATTCTTCAAAAGCCCTGCCAGATATGCTGCCGTACCCTGCAGCTGCTTATGGCCGAAAGCATCCACATACTCGGAGCCGCCGGACAGCTCGCATACGTAACGCCCGTCCTCCAGCTTGATGCCCTCGGAGACGGCGACCACCACGGAGATCTTCTTCTTTAACAGCTCCTTCACCTTCTTGATGAACTTCTCCACATCGAAGGGGACCTCCGGCAGATAGATCAGATCCGGGCCTTCGCACTCCTCGGTCTTCGCCAGAGCCGTGGCTCCGGTGAGCCAGCCTGCATTCCTTCCCATGACCTCGATCACGGTGATCATGGGGCTGTTATAGGTAAGGCCCAGGGCATCGCGGATGACTTCCTTGGTGGAGGTGCCGATATATTTGGCCGCGCTGCCGAAACCTGGCGTGTGGTCCGTGAGGGCCAGATCGTTATCGATCGTCTTGGGGACGCCTAAGAATTTCTGGCGATGGCCCTTTACGATGGCAAAATCAGAAAGCTTCTTGATCGTATCCATGGAATCATTGCCGCCGATATAGATGAACACCTCGATGTTCAGCTTATCCAGGATGCTGAAGATCTTCTCATAGATATCCGGGTTCTCGTGGATATCCGGCAGCTTAAAACGGCAGGAACCTAAAAAGGCTGAGGGCGTCCTCTTTAAAAGCTCGATATCCATGTCTGAATGGATCTGGGTGGAAAGATCCACATACTGCTCATCCAGAAAACCCTGGATCCCGTGGAGCATCCCGTAAACCTTGTGGAACCCTCTTTCCTTTGCGGTCTTATAGACACCTGCCAGGCTGGCATTGATGACGGATGTAGGACCGCCGGACTGTCCGACAACGATGTTTCCTTTTTTAGCCATGATAAAGATCCTCTCTTCCCTTATTATTTCGCGTTCTTTCCCTGCCGCACAACAGATCGCACAAGCTGCTGTGCCGCCGCGGACAGCCTCCATACATCTTAAGGTACGTCCGCCATGTACATAAAATGGCGCTGATCCTGCGGCTATGCGCAGGACCGCGCCCATCAGTGCGGGGTATGGGACTTGAACCCACACGGTCATCCAACCACTAGATCCTTAGTCTAGCCCGTCTGCCAATTCCGGCAACCCCGCAAACCGATAAATAGTATAGCATATGTTCTCTGGGTTTGCAAGTAAAAAAAGCGATTTTTTGGTTTTTTTTAAACAGTGCCAAAAAGATCAAAAATATCCAAAACCTATTGACAAATCTCGAAACAGTGATTATAATGATTTACGTTGCTTACAAAAGTAAGACGTGCAGAAGTGGCGGAATTGGCAGACGCGCACGGTTCAGGTCCGTGTGGTAGAAATACCTTGTGGGTTCGACTCCCATCTTCTGCATTGTCCCAGCAGGTCTTACAGGATCTGTCGGCGGCAAAAGATGCAGAAGTGGCGGAATTGGCAGACGCGCACGGTTCAGGTCCGTGTGGTAGAAAT
>CAJUFE010000090.1 GCA_910585635.1 uncultured Lachnospiraceae bacterium
TGATGGCTGGTGTATCCGTCGTGGAGATAGGGGGGCTGTCTGAACTGTTACCTTTATGGCGCTTTATGGCTCTTTATATCGCTCTACGTCCTTGAGGAACTCTTCCCAGGCGTCCTCGTTCTCCACAAAATACAAGGGACAGGCCTTCCCGTTCACATCGTAATGGCGGATCACATGTTTCCGACTGATCCCGGTCTCGTCACACAGCCAGGCCGTAAGACGGACTAAGGAGTCGTAGGTAGCCTGGGTGAACTTGCCGGTCTCGTCCGGGTGGCAGCATTCGATGGAGACCGTGTCTATGTTGCGGTAGTTGGATGTATAGGAGAGCTCGCTGACCGGGACACACTGGACGATCTCGCCTTCCACGCCGATCACGAAATGGGAGCTGGCGCTGGCGGCATCCTCGCCGGTCTGATCCGCCAGGTTATCAAAATAGTTCCGGTTCTGCATGGCTGTGGGAGCCTTTACATTGGCCACATAGTGGATCACGATGTCATTGACCTCATGCCGGGTCACAGCCGGCCGGGAGTAGATGTTCTTTCGGATCAGCGCCTGCTCCACCCAATCCGGGGCTTTTATGGCGGTCAGATCCTGCCCTCCCTCCTCTGTGCGCCCCCACCGGTACCAGCCGATGCCCACTCCGGCTAAAAAAGCCAAAAGGGTCAGCAAAAACCCCAGGAAAAAGGAGCGGTCCACGCTCTGTCGGCCCCGGGCCCGGCTCTTTTTCGGCCCGGAAGGCGCCTGGCGCCCTGCGTGGGCTTTTCGGGCGGTCGTCTCCGGGCTTTCGAGTCTCCATTGAGCGGCAGGAGCTCTCCCGCTGACAAGCTCTTTTTGACTAGCAGGGACCCTCCCGCTGGCAAGCTCCTTTTGTCCGGCAGAGACCCTCCCGCTGGCAAGCTCTTTTTGACTGGCAGGGGATCTCCCGCTGGCAAACTCTTTCCGGCCACCGTTAGACATCCGCTCCGCCCCCCGGCTCCTGCCTCCATCTCGCAGCTGCTCTCTTCTCTCCATATCTCTCCCATCCTTTTCCATCGATCGGCTTTCCATCTATATCGAGGGCGGTCCTGCCCTCACGGATCAGCTTGCCCGCAAGGCGGCGTCACCCTTGGTCGATAGCCACAGCCCCGATGCGTCGCTGCCCTCATCGATCAGCTTGCCCGCAAGGCAGCGCCGCAGCCATACCGGAGGCGGTCACAGCGTCTCCAGGATCTCCCGGATCCCCTCCCCAAAGCTGGTACTGGCATGCCAGCCGGTATCCTGCTCCAGGCCGCTCACATCGGCGCAGAGATGCATGACCTGCTTTTCCCCGTAGGGGATCCTCCCTATGTCCAGACGGCCCTCCGGCGCGGCCACATCCCGCAGCTCTTCGATATAGTCCCGCAGGGGGCGGGCACGGCCGCTCCCCAGCACATAGGTCCTTCCGTCCACACCCTTGGTCCCCATCTGATAAAAGGCCCGGGCGGCGTCACGGCTGTACAGATAATCCCACAGCTGCTCCCCCTTGGTAAAGGCGGGGGTCTGCCCCTCCTTGAGCTTCCGGATCGTGGACATCACCATGCTGCCCTCCGTGTCGCCGGGTCCATATACACTGAGCACCCGGACCCAGATATGCTCCATCTCCAGCTGATGGGCCCGGCTCCTGGTCATGAGCCCGGCGCATAATTTCCCCATCCCATAGCCTGTCTCGGGAAATGCCGGGGTATCCGGCCTTAAGAGCCCTTCTACTCTTCCGTACTCTGCCTGGGAGCCTGCGCCGATGAAGAGCCTGCAGCCGAACCTGGCCCCCAGCTCCACCGCGTCCAGAGCATAGTCGATGTTCTTGGCCTGCTTCTTCAGATCCTCCCGGTCCGCCCCTGTGGTCCCGTCCCAAGCCAGATGATAGAGCACGTCATAGGTCTTTCCTGTGTCATTTTCCAGGGAGGCCATCGCCTCCAGCGTGCATCCCATGACCGTCACCAGGGGATGCGCAGGGATACGACTGTTCCTGGCGGACCCCGGGCGGCACAATGCCAGCACCTCCACGCCCTGCAAGATCAGCTCCCCGATCAAGGCCAGCCCGATCGCCCCGGTCCCACCGGTAACGATCGCCCTGGCTATCGTCCTGTTCTCCTTCTCTGTACCTTCCATAGGCTCCGTCCTCCCTATCCTTATCCACGCTCCGCCTTTCCTGTCCGGGGCCCCCATATCTTGCGCGACCTCGTTCTCTGCATATATATGGCTTTTCCCGCCGGATATTTCTGCTAATGATGAGTCTATCTCCATCGACCTTTTCTGTCAATTTTTGACCGCCACTTTTTTCCTACGATTTTCTTACGCCAGCCGCCAGCCCTATCTGAACGGTCATACTTTTTGCGCTGCTCCCCCCCACACACGCCGTTCGCTGGATAGATGCAGGTGTGGCCACCCAAGCTCCGGGCCTCCGGATGCCGGGTGGGTGGATGCCGGGTGGATGGCGTGCCATCCTACTTATAAGAATATTTAATATATCAGCCGGATTGTATTACCGATACCGGATATGTTACACTGGTCATAGCATCATCATCTTACTGTTTATAGAAGGGGCAAGGCTATCCGCCCCTTAAGATACACCAGCAGAGCATATTTGGAGGAGACCATAATGGGTGGATTTTTTGGCGTTACATCAAAAGAAGATTGTGTGATGGATCTTTTCTTCGGTACCGATTACCATTCTCATCTGGGCACCCGCAGAGGCGGTATGGCCGTCTATGGCAAGGACGGGTTCCAGCGCAGCATCCACAATATCGAGAATTCCCCCTTCCGCACAAAATTCGAGCGGGATGTGGAGGAATTGAAGGGAAATTCCGGCATCGGTTCCATCTCGGATAATGAACCCCAGCCTCTGCTGATCCAATCCCACTTAGGCAGCTTTGCCATCGCTACTGTGGGCAAGATCAATAACCAGGAGGAATTGATCCGCAAGGCTTATGAGATCGACCACATCCATTTCATGGAGATGAGCGGCGGCAGGATCAATGCCACAGAGCTGACCGCCTCCATCATCACCCAGGAGCAGAGCCTGGTGGAAGGCCTTTTGCACGCCCAGGAGGAGATCGAAGGCTCCATGACCATCCTGCTCCTCACCCCGGAGGGCATCTACGCTTCCAGAGACCGTTACGGCCGTACCCCGGTGATGATCGGCCGCAAGGCGGATGCCCACTGCGTTTCTTTCGAGAGCTTCGCCTATATCAATCTTGGATACCACGACCGTTCCGAGCTGGGTCCCGGCGAGATCGTCCTGGTCACCCCGGAGGGCGTGCAGCCCTTGAGCAAGCCTCGGAGCGAGATGAAGATCTGTTCCTTTTTATGGGTCTATTACGGTTACCCCACCTCCAGCTATGAGGGTGTGAACGTGGAGGCGATGCGCTACCGCTGCGGTGAGATCTTAGCGCAGCGGGATATGGGGCGGACAGGCGCAGGACCATCCGGGATCCCGGTGTCCGGCGGCGCCATGCCAGCGGCCCCTTCGGATAGGGCATCCGGCCCTGCCCCACAGGCGGTCCCTTCGGGCAGCGCGTCCGGCCCCGCCCCGCAGGCGGTCCCTTCGGATGCCGCATCCGGCGCTGGCCTGCAGACTGTCCCTTCGGATACCGCATCCGGCCCTGCCCCACAGGCGGTCCCTTCGGATACCGCATCCGGCGCCGGCCTGCAGACGGTCCGGCCGGATATCGTAGCCGGTGTACCCGATTCCGGCACCGCACACGCGATCGGCTATGCCAATGAGTCCGGCATCCCATTTGCCAGACCATTTATCAAATACACGCCCACCTGGCCCCGCTCTTTCATGCCCCAGAACCAGAGCCAGCGCAACCTGATCGCTAAGATGAAGCTGATCCCTGTGGACTCGCTGATCCGGAACAAGAGCCTGCTCCTGATCGATGATTCCATCGTCCGGGGGACCCAGTTGGGGGAGACCACGGAATTTCTGTATCGGAGCGGCGCAAAGGAGGTCCATATCCGCCCTGCCTGCCCGCCCCTGCTGTTCGGCTGCCGGTACTTGAACTTCTCCCGCTCTAATTCCGAGCTGGATCTGATCACCCGCCGGATCATCCGGGAGCGGGAGGGCGATGATGTATCTTTTGAGGTCCTGCAGGGCTACGCCGACCCCGACAGCCAAGATTATAAAGAGATGCTGGAAGGGATCCGGCAGCGTTTGAACTTCACCTCTCTAAAGTATCACCGCCTGGACGATCTGATCCGCTCGATCGGGATCGACCCGGACAAGCTGTGTACCTATTGCTGGGATGGAAAGGAAGGGCATGGAGGCTGCTCCGGGTGCAGGGCCACGGTGACGAAGCGGGATCAAAGGTGAAAGGGCCTCTCAGAAAGGACGCCAGGAGCCACAGGCGTTACTTTTCACAGGTTGGCCAAGGGTCCGCTCCGGGAGGGACCTGCCACAACGTCACCGCGCTCTCGCTCCGAGAAAAACGTAACGGACGCTAAGCTCGAAAAGACCTCGCTAAGCGCCGACGTTTTTCTAGGGGTTCCTTTTGTGACAGGCCCCCCCTGCGCTACTTTAGCTGGCGTGGGTGTGAATAGTAACCCACAGGCGCGCTACGGTAAAAAAAATTCATTTTCCTACTACACAAACCGGACTTTTTCATGTATAATGAAATGGCTCGGGCAGGATATATGCCTGAGCCATCGTAAGGAGACGTAGCGAAGCGGCCGTAACGCGGCGCACTCGAAATGCGTTTATCGGTTCATCCCGGTACGAGGGTTCGAATCCCTCCGTCTCCGTTCCTATATGGCAGAAAACGCGGAAAGCCTGATAGTCTTGAAGGTGGAGAGATCGTCCCACCTGATAGACCGACCAGGCTTTTTAGCTCAAATGGCTATCTCACTATGGCACTTTTAGCAACATAGAAAGGAGGCATCATGACCGACGAGACAAGGCTCATCCTGGAAAAATTAAGTGGGATCGACAACCGGCTGGACAAGATCGATGGAAAGTTGGGTAGGGTCGAGCTGAGGCTCGATAAAGTCGAACAGAGACTCGACAAGGTTGAGCAAAGGCTCGATAAGGTCGAGCAGAGACTGGATAAGGTCGAACAGAGGCTCGATAAGGTCGAACAGAGACTGGACAAGGTCGAGCTGAGGCTCGATAAAGTCGAACAGAGACTCGACAGGGTTGAGCAAAGGCTCGATAAGGTCGAAGAAAATACGACCGAACTACAGTTGACGCTCGAGAACGAGACAAACCGGAATATCCGGATCATCGCGGAAGGGCATCTGGATCTGTCCCGGCAGCTCGACGATGCTCTGCGGGTCGAAAGTGAGAAGGAAATGCTCCTGGTCCGTATGAACTGGATGGAGACGGAGATGCGGCGGATGAAAAAGCAGATCGAAGCGATCGCATAGACGCATAGAAATAGAAAAAGATAAAATGGATACGGCAAACGGATGCTCTGGCAGGGACAGGCATCCGTTTTTTATCTCCTTCTGATCTTATCTATCCCTTATCTCATCTGATCCTGCCCGTCCGGATCCGTCTCTTATGGTCTGCTCTGGCCGCCTATGACGGACCGCTCTGGCCGCTCCTTTTCCCAACCGTTCCTCCCTCACTGCACAAAGGGCAGCACATACTCCACCCAGAACCAGCTCACCGGCATGACTAAGACCATGGCTGGGATCATATCCGCCGTGGGAAACGCCTTGAGCTTGATCATACGGAAGCCTGTGGCAAATAACAGGATGCCCCCGCAGGCCTTGAAGTCATTGACCATGGCCGGAGTGGTCAGCGGGTAGATCACTCCGGCCAACAAGAACAGCAGAAAAAAGATCAGGAACTGGGGGATCGCGATAAAGGCCACCACCGCCCCAAGGCCGCAGGCGAAGATCATCGCCGTGGGCAGATCCAGGATCGATTTTGCGATCAGGATGCTGTGGTCCCCTTCCATCCCCGCCACGATCGAGCCATAGATCCCCGTGCCGCTGGCACAGAACAGGACGATGATCGTGATCAGCATGGAGGTCTGCTCCTCACGAAAAGCAGCAGACCCTTCTGCGGACTTTTCCATCTTCCATACCGAGGCGATCCCCTTCTGGAGCAGGATGGCTCCTTTCTGAATCCAGTCGCCCAGATGGACCGCCAGGCCGATCGATGTGCCGATGATCACGGAAAAGACCACCGCCGGCATATTTTCCATCAGGCAGATGCTGCTGATCCCCATGGCAAAGGAACAGCAGCCAAAGACCATGTTCAATTTTTCCTTAAAGTCCTGGGACAGCCGGCCGCCGGCTATAGTCCCTAAGATCCCGCCTGTAGCGATAGCAAGGGCATTTACGAGCACGCCTATGGGCATCTTTTATCCCTCCATATATATTTTATCTTGGCTGGTTTTGTCTTGGCCGGTTTTGTCTTGGCCGGTCATCATTTCCTTGATCCTGTTTTGGACAGGCTAAATATCGTTACTGCGCCTAAAATGATCATCCCCACTATCGTTATCGTGCCAATAACAAAATATACTGTAGGACATCGTCCCAACCGCTCATATATCTGCACACTGAACCCTTCACTTTTTATGTAGTACGCCCAACAGGACATGAGCAGGACGGCGATCAAGGTAAGATCACACCACCAGATCAATGGATATCTTTGGACCAGGTTCGCGTTCACGTCTTGCGAAGACCTTATATTTAGCCCTGTCATCTTAGAAACAAAAAACATAAAAACAAATATCAGGTTCATGATACAAAAACACCATATCGTCCCCACGATCATCAACTTTGTGACCGGTATGTCTTTCGCGCCGGCAAAGATATTATCCAGCGAGCTTATGCCGCCAAATAGTAAAAAGGATAACGCTGTGAAGATCGAGACCAGGGAGAAATTCATGGTATACTTCGGGGACAACAGGCCCAAAATCCTATGCCTCTATCTCCTCTTCAAAACACGGCGTCCCAATGCTCACGAGAAAATTCGCCTGGACGAAATACAATATCTTCTGCAGCTTCAGATTGCTGATAGAATATCGCCGTCTTTTACAATACCATATTATATACCTGGCAACATCAATGGCACTATACATAGTGCGTCCTCCTAACACATACGATCGAAATTTAAAGAAGTCCGGCTACACAGCATAGGGGAAATGTAAATCTTTACCTTACACTTAGTATACGTGACCACAGACAAAAAAGCGATCGGCAAAATGAACAGATCTTTTGCAGAACATTTGTTCGATTTGTCTATCTCTTCATCTCCTTTATCTCCCCCCGATATAGAACAGCCTCTCCGTATTCTCCTTCGCATGCCGGACCAGCTCTTCTTCTCCCACGCCCATATACCTGGCCAGCTCCCGGGCTACATACACGATATTCTGGGGTACGTTCGTCCTGGCCAGCCCCGGCACGTTCCGCGGTGTGAGATAGGGCGCGTCCGTCTCGATCAAGATCCGGTCCAGAGGGATCAGCCTCACCGCCTCCCGCAGCTCCTTCGCCCGCCGGTCATCGCAGATCCACCCGGTGATCCCGATGGAAAAGCCCATGGAAAGATAGCTGTCCAATGTCCTCTTATCCCCTGTAAAGCAATGGACCACCGAACGGCCGCATACCTCCGGATGCTTCTTAAACCGCCGGATGAATTCCTCCGAGGCCTCACGCTCGTGGAGAAAGAGCGGCTTTTCCAGCCGCTCTGCCAGGATGATATGCTTTTCCAGGCAGCGGATCTGGTTTTCTTTCGTGGAGAACATCCGGTCAAAGTCCAGGCCGCACTCGCCCACGGCCACGATCCGATCGTTCCCTCTCACCAGCGCCTCGATCAGGTCGAAGTCCTCCTTTTTCGCCGAGTCCGCATTATGGGGATGGATCCCTGCCGTCCCATAGGCCTCATGGTCCCGGACGAAACGGTCGATCAGCCGGTCTTCCTTGGGATCCGTCCCGGTCAGGATACAACATACTCCCGCTGCCGCTCCTTCCTCCAGGATCCTCTCTGGATCCGGGAATTGCCTGCAGAACAGGTTCAGCCCGATATCATAATACTTAATGTCCATCTTTCTCCTCTCCTCCTCTCGCTCAGCCCCTGTCCCATTTCCTAATGGCCGGTCTTTTTTGCATCTGCAGGGCGAAGTCCCTTCACTGCCTCTGCGGGGCATCATACATTTCCCTGCCTCCGCAGGACACATCATGCTTTCCCCTGGCTTTGCAAGACGGGATCCTTTCACTGCCTCTGCGGAACTGCCTCTGCGGAGGATCACATCCTTCTACCTAAAGCTACAGGCCTGCCCAGTCTCATAGCGCCGTCCCCTTCTCCGGGACAAAAAACCGCTCCATATCCACCCCCTCATGGGTCAGCAGCTCCACCTTCTTTTGGATACCGCCGCCATACCCGGTCAGGCTCCCGTCGGCCCCCACTACCCGATGGCAGGGGATGATGATGGAGATCGGGTTATGACCCACCGCCCCACCGATGGCCTGGGCGGACATCCGCTGGATCCCCCTCTGCCTCGCGATCTCATCAGCAAGCGCCCCGTAGGTGGTCACACTGCCGTAAGGGATCTCGCACAGCAGCTTCCAGACCGCCTGGCGGAACCCGCTCCCCTTAGGGGCCAGGGGCAGCTCGCCGATCCCCGGCTTTTCCTTTGCAAAATACCGGTCCAGCCACTGGGACGCCTGCCGCAGGATGGGCATATCTGCCCTTTCCTCCATGTCCGCCGGCATGCTGTCATGATACCGCTTCCCATCCAGCCACAGACCCGTAAGGCCCTCCCCCTCACAGGCCAGGATGATGCCCCCTATCGGGGAATGGTAATGTGCAGAATAGGTCATCGCTCATCCCTCCTAATCCCATGCTCCATCTTCCTTCAGTCTTCTTTGTTCCACTATATCCATTTATCTTTTCTGCTTGTTTTTTCCACTTGCTTTTTCTGCTTGTTTTTTCGAAAAAAGGAAGCGTTAGGATCGTTCGGTCTGGACCATACTGTTCTTCCACAGTAGGTGTTTCCCACCCCTGCTCCACATGGAAAACTCTCTGCTCCCTGGGGTTACGGCCTTTCTTTCATACCTTGCTCATAGTATACCAAAAATTGGGAGTGCATGCAAGTATCATTTGCTCCATACTACCATCTCCTGTAACGCCTTTTTCCGTACAGGCCTGCGCCGAATGATCCTATCTCGCCCTCATCCAATATCCCCAGGATGTTCTTTATGTGGCCCACTGAACCAAGCATGTTCTCCATCTTCCCCACCATCGACCTTCCGTTTTCATCCGATACCGATCTGCCCCTATCCTATCGGGACATAAAAAGATCCTGATATAAATCTTTCAGTCTTACCTTCCATACTTATATCAGGATCTCTCTGCTCTTTTTGATATCCAGGACAGGACCTACAGGCCTAACCAGCCCTTAACAGTCTCCAGGTCGTAGCCCACGCCTTTCGCGATAGTCTCCAGGGCTACCCCCAGCCGATAGAAGCTCCGGGCATTTTCCTGGGCATTTTTCAAGGCTCCTCTTGCCTCGCCCTTTGCCTCGCCTCTTGCCTCACCTATCTGCAAGCCCCGCGCCTCGCCTATCTGCTCTGATCCCATCCGCATCTCCAGGATCGCCTGACACATATCTACCTTCATCTCCTTCTCATCAAACCTAAGCCCCATATTGGTGACCGCCTCGATCACGTCCACCGCTCTGCGCTCCATCGCCCGGAAACGGGTCCCTTCCATCTCCAGGACCTTCCCCAGCTTTTCCTTATCTTTAGCATATTTGATGAACAAAAGCACCTCACGGAGACCGGACCGGAACTTCATGATCTCCTCATCCGGCATCAGCGCCGGAGCGATGAGCCGTACATGGTAGTCGTCCATGCAGGATAAGAGCTCCTGATCCTCCGTATCCATCATCTCCAGCAGGCTCAACGGGCCGTCCCAGACATCGCTCCCGAAATAGATCGTCAGGGTCACCGACGGGATCAGACGGTCCTCCTTCCAAAAGCCTCCCAGGAACTCCCCCGGATCCGGCCGGATGACCTGCTGGCCTCCATAGATGTAATAGTTGAACACGTCCGCGAACACTTCCGTATCTGCAACAAAATCCCTCGTGACCGTATCGATCTTCAAAAGCTGTCACCGCCTTTCTGTCGTACCTTGCCCATAGTATACCAAAAATTGGGGTGACATGCAAGTAAGGTTTTTAGGGTCCGGCTATATCATGGATCACCTCGCCCCCTTCCTCATCTACATATCGCCGGATATTGGATCTATGTCAATACTTTGGACAAAAAAAGTCGAAAGATCATGCTGCTTTTTT
>CAJUFE010000091.1:0-4534 GCA_910585635.1 uncultured Lachnospiraceae bacterium
CGGTTCCAATCAGTTTGTGGGGAACTGGCCGGGGGTGACGGTGGAGAAAAAGGAAGGGAAGCTGAAAGGTCACAAGGATGTGGTCATCATGGACCTGCCGGGGATCTATTCCCTGTCCCCCTACACATTGGAGGAGGTAGTAGCCAGAGAGTATCTGATCGGGGAGCGCCCGGATGCCATCCTGAACATCGTGGACGGCACCAACCTAGAGCGGAACCTGTATCTGTCCACCCAGCTGATGGAGCTGGGGATCCCGGTGGTCATGGCGGTGAACATGACCGATATCGTGGAGAAGAACGGCGATAAGCTGGACTGTAAAAAACTGAGCCAGGATCTGGGCTGCAAGGTCATCCAGATCTCGGCCTTAAAGGGGACCGGGGTCACGGAAGCGGCCTCTATGGCGGTAGAGGCAGCGAAGACCGGGAAGGGGGAGCTGGCGGTCCACCGTTTTGGCTCGGTAGTGGAAAACTGTCTGGAGGATATCCAGGCTCTTTTAAGCGTGGATATACCGGAAGAGCAGAAACGTTTCTATGGGGTCAAGCTTTTTGAGCGGGACGAGAAGGTCCGGGCCTCCATGGAGAACGCGCCGGATGTGGAGCGGCTGATCGCAGCCGTGGAGGAAGAGCTGGACGATGACGCAGAGAGCATCATCACCAATGAGCGCTATACATACATCTCCCAGATCATCGGGGACTGCTATGTAAAGGCCAACAGAGAGCGGCTGACCGTTTCCGATAAGATCGACCGGATCGTCACCCACCGGGTCCTTGCGCTCCCGATCTTCGCCCTGGTGATGTGGGCGGTGTACTATGTGTCGGTGACCACCGTCGGGACGATCGTGACCGACTGGACCAATGATGTGCTCTTCGGGGAGATCATCCCGCCGGCCATCGAGAGCGTCCTGGTTAGCATCAACTGTGCGGAATGGCTCCAGGGCTTGATCCTGGACGGCATCGTAGCCGGTGTGGGAGCTGTGCTGGGCTTTGTGCCCCAGATGCTGGTGCTGTTCATCTTTTTGGCATTTTTGGAGGGCTGCGGCTACATGGCCAGGATCGCCTTCATCATGGACCGGATCTTCCGGAAGTTCGGCTTGTCCGGGAAGTCCTTCATCCCCATGCTGATCGGCACCGGCTGCGGCGTGCCGGGCGTCATGGCCTCCCGCACCATTGAAAATGACCGGGACCGGAAGATGACCATCATGACCACCACCTTTATCCCTTGCGGGGCGAAGCTGCCGATCATCGCATTGATCGCGGGCGCCTTATTTAACGGGGCATCCTGGGTAGCGCCCAGCGCCTATTTCGTGGGCATCGCGGCGATCATCTGCTCCGGTATCATCTTAAAGAAGACCTCTATGTTCGCGGGGGATCCGGCTCCTTTTGTCATGGAGCTGCCGGCTTATCATATGCCCACCGTGGGCAGTGTCCTGCGCAGTATGTGGGAGCGGGGATGGTCCTTTATCAAGAAGGCTGGGACCGTGATCCTACTCTCCACCATCTTCATATGGTCTACCTCCTCCTTCGGCTTTGTGGACGGACATTTCGGGATGGTAGAAGACTTGAGCGACGGTCTCTTGGCAGGCCTTGGGAGTCTGCTGGCCGGTATCTTCACTCCGCTGGGCTGGGGTGACTGGAAGATGGCTGTGGCGGCGATCACCGGCCTGGTGGCGAAGGAGAACGTGGTGGGTACTTTAGGGATCCTCTTCGGCTTTGCCGAGGTCGCCGAGGACGGTGAGGAGATCTGGGGGGCCTTGGCGGGCAGCTATACCACAGCGGCGGCCTACTCCTTCCTGGTGTTCAACCTGCTGTGTGCTCCCTGCTTCGCCGCCATCGGTGCGATCAAGCGGGAGATGAACAATGCAAAGTGGACCTGGTTCGCGATCGGCTACCAGACTGTGCTGGCCTATGTGGTCTCCTTATGTGTGTACCAGATCGGCACCTTCATCACCGTAGGGAAGTTCGGCCTGGGTACTGTGGTGGCGATCCTGCTGATCCTTGGGTCCATCTACCTGTTGGTGCGGCCCACTAAGACCGGCGTCGCCGTGAAGGCCAAGGGGCTGGCGAAAGCGTAGACCGGGCATTTCTGTGAAGGCCAAGGGGCTGGCGAAGGCGTAGACCGGGCATTTCTGTGAAGACAAAGGAGCCGGCGAAGGTGTAGACAAGACATTCCCATGAAGACAAGGGGGCTGGCGAAGACGTGGACAGGGCGCTGCCGTGGATGGAAGGGGGGTACTTTGGATCTTCACGAGACGCACACCAAATGCGAAAAAGTGCATGGGACAGCAGGCGACGGGCCTGCCAGAGGAGGGAGATGTGATGTGGCTGATGGAAAATATGGGTACGATCGTGATAGGACTGCTCATCCTTGGGATCGTCTTCCTGGCGGCAAGGAGTCTTTGGAGAGATAAAAAAGCCGGAAAATGCTGTGGCTGCAGCTGCGGCTGTGGAAAAAACAGCAGGAAGGGTCACGGGAAGAGCAGCGGGGCCAGCTGCTGCAGCGGACATGCGGAGCCGCGACCTTGAAAGCCTTTGCGTGGCGGACGTGTAACTACACATGAAGATCGGGCGGATGTGCTCAGCATACCCGAGCACATGCCGCTTGTCCGGCAGCGTTCCTCTATAGGGATCACATGCGCCTGACAGCAGACGATCCATGATAAAGATGAGCAGGGAGGTGATGCCTAAGTGGAGAGAGCAGACAGAAAAGCACGGGCAGTGGATGAGCTGAAGCGCAGAGGGAAGCGGATGACGAGACAGAGGCTCCTCCTCCTGGACATCATCCTGAACGGTGATCATAGGTGCGGGAAGGAGGTCTATTACGACGCCGTCAAGGCCGATCCGAAGATCGGGCTGGCGACGGTCTACAGGATGCTGGCGGTATTGGAAGAGAGCGGGGTCCTGGACCGGAGTTACCAGTATGAGCTGGAGGATCCTGTAGAGTGATCGGAATGTTTGTTACACAAAAGTCATAAAAAATATTTTTTAGAGTTTTTATGACATGGAGATCACAAATATCTAATGCATGCTATACATTTTATCCTGAACGGTGGACACAAGTGTGAGGAGAGAACGGAAAAGCACCTGTTTGCGGCACCCGGGGCCGATGGTCACGTAAGATATTGACTTGAGAGGGCGGGCATACTACAATAAAAGCGACGGATAGACAGGGATCGGGAAAGAGCAGAGAGCTCAAGGAAAGGATAAAGGTACAGGGCATGGCGGAGGATGTGATCAGGAAGCATTTCTATTTTGAGGGAAGGGTACAGGGCGTGGGGTTCCGCTATAAAGCGATGTACCTGGCCAGCCAGCTGGATCTGACAGGGTGGGTGGATAATCTCTGGGACGGGAGAGTGGAGATGGAGGTCCAGGGGGGAGAGGCCGCGATCGATAAGATGCTGGCAAGGCTTTCGGGGGACCGTTTCATCCGGATCGAGGGGATGGAGGTGGCAGATATCCCGGTGGAGACAGAGCGGTCCTTTAAGATGAAGGGGTATTAAAAAATGCTTGCAAGATCCGAGAAGATATGCTATCATAATGTATGTTTCGGGTGTACCTGCAGTGATGCAGAAAGGATATACCTGAGACGCCAGCGATAGCCGGCTTGTCGGAATGGCAGACGAGGTGGACTCAAAATCCATTGATGGCAACATCGTGTGGGTTCAAGTCCCACAGCCGGCACTCCTTGGCAGGGGCAAGGACCGTAGGGTGAGCGATCATCCTGCGGTCTTTCTTTCATAGGAAAGCACGTCAAGACACACGTATATCTATTTGACAAACCCTGCCGATCATGCTAGAGTAAGGTGGATGGCAGCCCCAGGGTGTAAGACCGTCGTGAGTAAGGCAGGTGGCCGCTGCTGCGATACCGAAAGGCCGCAGGAGAGGAAAGTCCGGGCTTCACAGGGCAGGATGCCAGATAACGTCTGGTGGAGGCGACTCCAAGGAAAGTGCAACAGAAATATACCGCTGCCCACGGGCAGTAAGGGTGGAAAGGCAGTGTAAGAGACTACCGCCTGCCTGGTAACAGGCAGGGCTCTGTAAACCCCATCCGAAGCAAGACCAAACAGGAAGCGCAGGGCGGCCCGCCTGCTTCCGGGTAGGTTGCTTGAGGCTGCCGGTGACGGCAGTCCTAGATAGATGGCCATTCAACGACATAACCCGGCTTATCGCCTTGCTCAGAATTTCGGCTTTTTAGGAAGATGAATCGTGCCGTGCCAAGGGACTTTTAAGTTACTGTGGAGGAAGAGAATGGGATATGAAATTACTGGGCATACGAAATTAATCTGCCTGCTGGGAAGCCCGGTGGGCCATTCCAAGTCGCCCATGATGCACAATGAGGCTTTCCGCGCATTGGGGCTGGATTACTGCTACCTGGCCTTTGATGTAGGGAAGGAGGGGCTTTTACAGGCTGTTGAAGGGTTGAAAGCCTTGGGGGCCAGGGGAATGAACCTTACCATGCCCTGCAAGAATGCCGTGGTTTCCTTATGCGACCGTCTATCTCCGGCCGCCAGGCTTTGCGGGGCGGTAAATACGGTTGT
>CAJUFE010000091.1:4544-6344 GCA_910585635.1 uncultured Lachnospiraceae bacterium
CGGTTGTCATTGAAGAGGATAAAACCATGACCGGCTATACCACGGACGGGGCGGGTTTTTTTTTGTCCTGCCAGGAGGCAGGTTTTTTCGTTAAGGGGAAGAAGGTAGTGATCTTAGGCTCCGGCGGGGCGGGGACGGCCATCTTCGTCCAGGCAGCTTTGGACGGGGCGGAGGAAATCGCCATTTTCACCAGGAGCACCAGCGCTTTTGCAGAGAGAACCCGCCAAGTGGCAGGAAAGCTTAGGGAGCAGACGGGGTGCAAGATTGCAATTTATGATTACCAGGATGATGTTTTGCGGAGGGAAATCCGGGACAGCCAGCTTTTGGTCAATTCTACCAATATCGGCATGGCTCCAAATGAGCAGGAGTGCCTGATCCCGGATCTGTCCTATTTCCATCCGGATCTTACGGTGGCGGACATTATTTACAATCCCCTAAAAACCCGCCTGGTGAAGATGGCGGAGGAAGCCGGGTGCAGAGCCTTTGGGGGAAGGGATATGCTGCTGTACCAGGGTGCGGAAGCCTTTCGGCTCTGGACGGGGAAAGAAATGCCGGTGGAACGGATTAGGGAAGTATGCCGTTAATGCGCTGGTTTTTCAAACACTAGTACTGCGTTGCGTAAATTCCAGTGAATATGCACCCGCTGTCTACGTCATCTGTAAATCCCACGAAACTCGACGTAGCACCACTACGCCTTCGTTTCGCGGGATTCACATCTAACGCAGACATCAGACGCCTATTCACCGTTATTTACGCAACGCAGTACTAGCGGAGCAGTTCCATATGCATATCGTAGAGGATGCTGTTTACGTCCATCACGGGAGTTTGGTGTTCAATGGCATAGATAATAATGCTGTCCCGTATACTGCGGGGGTACAAAGGTTCCCAATGTCCCAGCCGCAGTATTTTTTGTGTCTCTTTTAAGGAAGCGCCCATGGATATGCAGAGGGCAAGGAGCTTGCTGCGGGCCGGATTGCTTTTGGAGCCGTCAAAAATCTGGTAGGCGTAGACGGGATCTAAGTTGGAGAGGCGGATCACGTCCGCCTTTTTTTGGCCATGCTCCGTTAGGAGACGGTTTAATTCTTCCTGCAGGGAGGAATGCTCGAATTCCGGGCTGTTGGCATTTAAGTAATTTTGCAGATTTTTTTCTTGAGAAAGGTTCTTAAATAATTCATCCGTAGTTTTTCGTTTCATACTTATTCCTTGTGCGAGATTTTTTTGGTGGCAGACGTTCTAAGAACATCGTATAAACACTGATCATAGCGGAAATTTCAGGAAAAAGCAATATGCTGCCAGCATAATGCAAGAAACGCCAGGAGGATTTAGATAGGGGAGCAGTACATATGGTTATGGACTATAGACTTTACCAGGAAATCGCCCAGCTGGGAAGGAAACAGGATAAGCATACTTTCCTTATGCGGGGGCCGGATGGCCGGATGGCCGTGTGCAAGGAGGTGGATTCCCAGCTTATTCCCGTTTACCGGAAGCTGCAGTCGGCCAATATTCCCGGCGTGGCGGAAATTTATGGGTTTTGCATCTATCATGACTGTGAGGCCGTGATGATGGAATACGTGCCTTCCATTACCTTGGAGGAAAAATTGCTCCAGGCGGGAAGGCTTTCCTTAAAGGAGACAAAGGCCATTGCCCTGCAAATTTGCCAGGCATTGTTTTGCCTGGAGCGGCTGGGAATCGTCCACCGGGATTTGACACCTGCCAATATTTTAATCGCCCCGGACGGGCGGGTGGTGATTACCGATTTTGGGATTTCCAGGATAGTGAAAAGGGGGAAGAACAGGGACA
>CAJUFE010000091.1:6354-7305 GCA_910585635.1 uncultured Lachnospiraceae bacterium
GACACCACGCTTTTAGGAACGATGGGCTATACGGCCCCGGAGCAGTTTGGGTTTGCCCAGACCGATACCCGGGCGGATATTTATTCCTTTGGGGTGTTGGTTAACCGGATGCTTACCGGTGAACTGCCCCAGGAAAAACTTTACCAGGGAGATGTGCGGATTAGCAGCATGGTTGAAGGCTGCACTCGGATTTCCCCCAAGGAGCGGTGGGGGCTTGAACAGGTGGAGGAGGCCCTTGCAGGGAAGGCGCTCCACAAGAAACCGTTAATCAAGCGGATTTTTTACCATATTCCCGGCTTCCGCACAGGGAACCCGATCCATATGACCCTGGCAGCGGTAGAGTATGCATACATGACATTGGTGTTTCTGCTGCTTTCTTTGGTTCCGGTATCTGCAGGCTGGTTTTTAGCGGTGAGGTTTGCCGGTTATTTCATTAATACCATTGGGATAGGCTTGTTCACAGGGGGCTTTAAAACTGCGGCCTATCGGCTGCATATGGATCGTGGAATAAAAAAAGCGGCATTAATTGTATTGTATGTAATCCTTGGGCTGTTGATTTACTGCTGGGGGATAGCATGGATGACAGTGGCATAAGGGAATGTATCTGGCAGGCGCTGAGGGGATTTGGCCTGCCGGGATATATGCTGGCAGCATAACACAAAACGAAAAAAACAGTTTATAATGCAGGGAGCAAGGCGCATTAGCGCCGGAAAGAAGGCAGCCACGGCTGCTTAGGCAGGCTCCAATGCTTATAAGCTGTTTTTTTGCGTGTTTCTGGGATAGGGCCTGGGATCATCCGTCAGACCGGCTAAGTAGTCCATGCTGGTGTCCAGGGCGGCGGCAATGCGTTTGCACTGCTCAAAGGTATAGTACCGCCTGCCGTTTTCGATTTTGGAATAGTCGCTCTGATCGATGCCAGTCAGGAGCTGCATTTTGATTTGGGTATATCCT
>CAJUFE010000091.1:7315-9906 GCA_910585635.1 uncultured Lachnospiraceae bacterium
TATCCTTTTGCTTTTCTTAACTCTTTTAACCGTGACATAGGCTGATCCTCCTGTTTATAAAATTATGGCATGGCGACCTATTGACATTAGGGTGAAATTGACCTAAAATATTATATGCGGCTGCCCAGGATCGATTCCCGTGTGCGATGAGCCAAATGCCATGATTGCAGGGGCATCTGGTGAATACCGCGGGGGGGCAGGCAACCTTGCTGCTTGGTGTTTGGTTGCTGAATTGGGAAATTTATGCCGATGAAAAAGGGTTAAGCCTTTGAGAGGAGTGTGATGAAAGTTTTTGAAGTGGTGAAGTACCAAGGGGCAAATAATGCGTTTGTTTGGAAATTTCCCAGTGAAGACTTTAACCTATCAAGGTTGATTCAGGAAATTTGTGCTTGCATTTGAACCGGGAGTAGTTGATAAAATAGTGTAGAAAGCTATCGTTATTGCCTGATAAAGGAGTAAAAGGATGAGGAAAGTCAATTTGCTGATTGGCATCGTTGCTGCGGTGTCTGTGCTGCTGGCTGCCTGTGGAGGAGATTCTGGGAATTTGTCCGAGGCGGATACTGGCAGAGAAACCTTAAGCCAGGAAGAGGAAAAAGAGAAGGGAGAGGAAAAAAAGAACGAGGAAAAAAAGAAAGAGGAAAAGACAAAGGAGGATTTAAACCAGTCTGACGAGAACGAGAACGAGGAAGAGGAATATAAACGGCAGTGCCAGGCTGTCGATTACAAGGAATATTTTCGGAATGACCAAAAATATATCGGGGAAAAGATAAAAATCGAGGTTTTGGTGGATCAAGTCATTGACGGGGACTGCCGCGGTTATGATGAGCTGGGGGATGAGTACTATATCAGTGACCTGCGGACGGAGGAAGATAAATTCCGGATTATGGAAGGCGACTGGATCATTGTTTACGGCGAATTTGCCGGGGTGGGGCAGATTACAAGGGCTATCGGGGATTATGAGTCAGATATTTTCTGTATCGACGGAAGGTACATTGATTTGTATGAAGAGGAAGATCCTGCACAGATACAGCCGATGGCTTATGATGCCGCTGAAACGGAGGTTGAGGATATTTGGGCAGCCGGGCAGGCGGATGAATATATTTTCCCAGACAGCGATAGCCGCAGGCTGACGGAAGGGGAGTTAATCGTTCTTCCCCAGGACGTGCTGCGGATTGCCAAGAATGAGATTTATGCCCGGCATGGGCGGATGTTTGCATCAGAGGATCTCCAGCTGTACTTTGGATCCAAAAGCTGGTATTCAGGAACTATCCCGGGGGAGCAGTTTAGTGAAAGCGTGTTTAACCAGATAGAAAAGGATAATATTGCCTTGATCCAGCAGTACATCGACCAGGGCGGCACAGGCTATGCAGGGAGGGGGCTTACATTTGAACATCCGGATGCAATACCCCAGATGCCGGGGATATACCGCTATTATGCTGATCCTTCTGATCTTAACAGCCTGTGCATGGAATTGACCGTAGAGCGTGGGGGCTACGTATATGTAGGGTTTTATTTAGGCGGGGATCAGATGCAGCGCTCTATTGTTCTGCCCAATATGATGAATGACCAAATATATACGGATGAGAGTGGCAGCATCAGCTTTTCCTGCAGTGATTACGGGAAATATGCCTATTATGAAGATAACAGTGGGGGAGATTTCAGCGGGATGTATGTATTTGTCCCGTAGTGCCGGATAATTCTGCGAATGCCTGCAAAAAGGCGAAAAGAGAAACATTGGAGTTTTGGGAAGCTCTGGGAAATTACTATAGTGAATCGTTCAAAGGAGGATGAAGAGATCATGAAGGCTTGGAAATTAGTATCAGGAATCATATCGATTATTTTGTTTGTGTTGGTATCGCTGCAGTCATGCGCCGTAGGCCTGGGGAATACCATTTCCTCAAACGGGGAGTTTGGGGGAAGCGGCGGAATTATCGTAGCCGCCATGATGCTGTCCGGTGGAATTGTATCCATTGCTACCAGGAAAAGTGCCGGAAACGGCGGAAATATCGCATTGCTGGTTCTGTTTGGGATCGGCGCATTAATTGGTTTTTCCTTGGCCGGAAGTTTTACGGATTTGAAGATATGGGCAGGGTGGTGCGCCGTTAATGCAGTGTTAGCTGTAGTTTCAATTGTTACAAGGAAAAAAGCCTCATAGCCGCAAATCCTTTCTTATCCTGATTAAAAAAACCAAATTTTATGAAAATCCAAACTTTTTAGATAGAAAGCATGATATGTCGCTGAAATTTTTCTAAAAAGGTTTGGATTTTTTATTCTATCATATGCATGATATTCCGATTACGAAAGGAAGTCAACATACGGACTTACAACATTTAAAGGAACATCATGGGGAACTTATTTCCTTCATGGAAGACAAAGATTACTCAAAAAGATATTGCGATGTAAATGCAGGCTTGGGGAGCAGATATAGAAGCTGTTGTTGTAAATTTTTGTGAAATAAAGGATTTAGTTTATTTAGTTTTTGTAAATTATATTTCAATTAAATGATGTGTTCCAGTGTTCGCCTATGCCGTGGCTCACCTATACGCATATTTCACATACCAATTCCGGAAAAAAGGATAATGCGACGCCTT
>CAJUFE010000092.1 GCA_910585635.1 uncultured Lachnospiraceae bacterium
CTACACGACGCTCTTCCGATCTAGAGTGGAATAAGATGGTAGCCGACGGGAAAGACAGCCAGTTTGACAGAGAGCAGCTGTTCCCCCTGGAAGAAGGCGGGACCTATTATATCATAGAAGAAAAGCTGCGCTTTGCCACAACGCTCGGCGGCGTTACCATTAACGCGGATTTTGAGGTGCTGGACGAAAACGATAAAGCCATCCCCGGGCTGTATGCGGCCGGTGAATGTGTAGGCGGCCCTCACGGCTATGAGTCGATGCCTACCTGTATGCTTTCCTGGGCAGTGACCAGCGGTAAACTGGTGGGAGAGGCAGTGGCTAAATAGGATGGAAGACAGGATCCTTTAGCTGGATGATGATCGTAAAGATATGCTCTAAATGCTCTTTTGATCATGGTTTTCATGGTCGGGGAGAACATTTAGGGCATTCTTGTTTTTTCAGCATGCTTTGCTATAATAGAGACATCAAAGCAGGAAAAGTTGGATATGGATGGCTATCGGAGGATAGAGATGAAAAAAATAGCAGTATTTTTCCCGGGGATCGGATATACGGTGGACAAGCCATTGCTGTATTACAGCAGGCGGCTGGTATCCGCTTATGGCTATGAGGTCCGCCTTTTGCCCTACAGCGGCTTTCCCGATAAGGTGAAGGGGGATAAGGAGAGGATGCGCAGATCCTTTGAGATCGCACGGTCACAGTCGCGATCCATGATGGCTGATCTGGATCTTGGAGCATATGGAGAGATCCTGTTCATCGGCAAGAGTGTGGGGGCGGTGGTGGCAGCGGCGATCGCGTCGGAGAGTAGGGAAAAGAGCAGGATCCGGCTGATACTCTATACACCTCTTGAGGATACCTTTTCCTTTGGGCTAGGAGACGGGATCGTTTTTACCGGGTCAGCCGATCCCTGGGTGGGGAGGGAGAACAGTCAGATCCCAGTCCTATGCCGGGAACGAGGCATCCCTTGCTATACCTATCCAGATGCGGATCATTCTCTGGAAACAGGCGATATCCAGACCGATCTGGCGCATATGGGGCAGATCATGGAAAAGACAAAGGGATTTATAGAAAAGGGCGGGTGTTGATAGGATACCCCTTAGGTAGACAAGGTAAATGACCAAGATCTACTGTGGGGATCGTGGAAAAGATCATCAGCTTCTTATTCCTCGTTCCTTCGGCATTCCTATCCGCGTTATCCGCGCTGGTCGCGCAAAATATAGGAGCGGGTAAAGTGGAGAGGGCGAGGGAGATGCTGCGATACGCCTTGCTCATCACAGTAGCCTTTGGGACCTTATGCTTTAGCACGTGCCAGGTGATGCCGGAACAGCTTGTCTCGTTGTTCACGGATGAAGGGGAAGTCATACGGTATGGAGGGGAGTATCTGAGGACCTATGCGCTGGACTGTGTGTTCGCCGCGATCCATTTCTGCTTTGGCGGCTACTTCTGCGGCTCTGAGCATTCCGGGACCCCCTTTATCCACAGCGTCATCTCGGTGTTGTGCATCCGTATCCCGGGGGCGTATCTCACCACTGTCCTTTTCCCGGCTACCTTGCTCCCCATGGGACTGGCCGCGCCCATGGGTTCATTCCTGTCCGCGTTGATCTGCATCTATTTTTACAGACGTATCAGGAGAGGGGAGACCGTGAGGACGGTATGACATAAAAAGCTAGACCAGATCAACGTTTCTTTTTCCGCGCCTCTATGATATCCCGGATATCAAAGGGTTCATGATCTTCCGGCACCGCGTACACGTCGATGAAGGGAACGTCCTCTACGGTCCTTAAGGGGAATTCGGATTTGGCGGTGACGTTCGCCATGTCACAGACGATCATCCCGATATACATGGGCGGGAGTGTTTTTCGGCTTTCTAAGGGTGTGATCTCCCGGTTATTGCAGGTATACAGCAGGTCATACCCTTTTTTGAACGTGTCATAGTCTTCTTTCGCGTCGATGATGTGGAGCTCACCTTTGGCGATCACGCTCCGGTAATCATGGCGGTGCCCCTTATAGGGCCGGTCAGGAAAATCATTGAACATGCTGAACTCCAGGCAGACCTTCGGGTCATTTCGCATAAGATCTAATTTATGACCTCTTTTCATAAAGTGTGTATACACATATAATGTGTCGCCCACGATCTCAAAGCCGAAGTTCAGCGGGACCACATACGGATATCCATCCGTATCATGGAGTCCCAGGTTCACATGGTGGAACTGCTTTAACATGGCTTCGATCAATACTCTTTCTGTAACTTCCCGTTCAAAATGCAGCATCTCTCGTTCCTCCTTGACATTTTTGACCTGGCAGGCATCTGAAGACCCTCCTGCCTGTTGAGGTCAGTATATCCTATATCCTTTCATTTTTCAACAGACTGGCAGCGGGGCGGGACAATGCTGCCGCTGATCTGTTACTTTTTACAGGTGGGCCAATGGGGCTTATCGCATAGGGGTGAAAAGTAATGTCATATCAGGTCATATCAGGTCATATCGGGTCATGATCGGGTCATTTATATTGACGCGATCGCTCTGATCTGATATAATATGCCCGACAAACGAAAGGAAATGGGGAGATGGCGTCATGCTTTTTCAGGAAAGTGAAACCGTAGAGTTAAAGGAAGTCGTTGTAGACGATATAAAAAAGGAGATCATTGCCTTTGCCAACTGTGACGGCGGCAAACTGTATATAGGCGTTCGGGATGACGGTACAGTGGTCGGACTTGATGATCCTGACGGCGTTTCTTTGCAGATCAGCAATATGGTAAGGGATGCTATCAAGCCCGATGTGACGATGTTCCTGCATTATAGGACAATAAAGGAAGATGAAAAAGAAATTGTCGTGGTGGATATACAGCGCGGAACGGACCGGCCCTATTATCTTGCTAAAAAGGGGATGCGTCCAGAGGGCGTATATGTCAGACAGGGATATTCTTCTGTTCCTGCTACGGACACAGCGATCCGCCGTATGATCAAGGAGACGGATGGAGACCGCTTTGAGGCTATGCGCTCCTTAGATCAGGAACTCACATTTGAAACCGCAAAAAAAGAATTCGCGCTCCGGAAAGTGGAGTTTGGGCCACAGCAAATGCGCACTTTGAAGCTGACCGACCAGGATGATCTTTACAGTAACTTAGGTCTGCTCCTGTCCGACCAATGTGTCCATACGATCAAAGTCGCTGTTTTTCAGGGAACGGATCAAACGATCTTTAAGGACCGTCGGGAATTTACTGGGTCGCTGATGCAGCAAATGAACGAAGTCTACGATTTTATCGACTTCCGCAATCAAACCCGCGCGACCATAGAAAAACTGTTGAGGATCGATGTCAAAGACTATCCGGAGATCGCCGTCAGGGAGGCATTGCTGAACCTGCTGGTCCACCGCGATTATTCCTTTAGTGCCAGTGCATTTATCAGTATCTATGCTGACCGGATCGAATTTGTATCGATCGGCGGTTTGGTGCCGGGGATCGACCTGGAAGATATCATGGCCGGTATCTCCGTATGCAGAAATCAGGACCTTGCGAATGTGTTCTACCAGCTGCGCTTGATCGAGGCTTACGGTACCGGGATAGGCAAGATCATGAAGGCATACGAGGGTCTGGAAGAAAAGCCTTCGATCGAAATAACCAAAAATACCTTTAAGATCATATTGCCTAACATTAACGCAAAATATGAAACGGGAAAGGCTTCCGCGCTGAAAGCGGGATCGATCGCAGAGCCTGTTGCCAGGGCCGGAAAAAACCTGAGCAATGAAGAAAAAGTGTTAGGATATGCCAGGTCTCATGGTGCTGTTACAAGAAATGATGTGATCGCATTGCTTGGAGTGAGTACCTCTACTGCCTCCAGAGTCATTAGGAAAATGGTAAAAAGCAACTTGCTAAAGCAAAATGGAAAAGCGAGAAACACCAACTACACGGTTATAGCAGGATAATGCTGCTTTTTTAAAGGAGCATCATGCTATGACCGATCTCGGACGCATTGGAAGGTAATGTTAGTTGATCTTTGTAAAAGTCCCGTATATACGCCGTTTAGCATTGAATTGCCTGGGGGGATCTGTTATACTATATTTATAAAAGAAAGGGGGCATAAATGATCATGGCAAGAACGGTCGGTATCGGACATCAAGATTTTACAGAGTTGATCGCCAGCGGCTGTTTCTATATTGACAAGACAGCGCTCATCCGGGAGTGGTGGGAAAACCAGGATGTGGTCACGCTGATCGCCCGTCCCCGCCGCTTTGGCAAGACCTTGAATATGAGTATGCTGGAACGTTTTTTCTCTGTGGAGTATAAAGGGCAGGGGGAGATATTCGAGGGCCTGTCGATATGGGAGGATCAAGAGTACCGTAAGCTCCAGGGGACCTATCCGGTGATCGCTCTTAGCTTTGCGGATGTGAAGGAGATATCGTTCCCCGCGGCGCGAGAAAAGATCTGTCAGATCATCAAAATGCTCTTTGGGAGATATCGTTTTTTGTTGGAGGGTGATGTCCTGGGAGAAGGCGAAAAAGAGGATTTCCGTAAGATCTCTTCAGATCCGGAAAACAGCACGATCACCATGTCCTTAAAGATGCTGTCCCTCTATCTTTTCCGCTATTATGGAAAGAAGGCGATCATCCTGCTGGATGAATACGATACACCCATGCAGGAGGCCTATGTGAACGGATATTGGGATGAGATGACGGCCTTTATCCGGAGCCTTTTTAACTCGACCTTTAAAACGAACCCTTATCTTTTTCGGGCGGTCATGACGGGGATAACAAGGATCAGTAAAGAGTCGGTCTTTTCGGATCTGAACAATCTGACGGTGATAACAACAACATCGGATGCTTATGAGGACTGCTTTGGGTTTACGCAGCAGGAAGTATGGGATGCGTTAGAAGAATATGGTCTGTCTGCTCAAAAAGAGTCGGTCAGAGCCTGGTATGATGGTTTTGTTTTTGGAAAAGAAAGGGATATCTATAACCCCTGGTCGATCATCAATTATCTTAAAACGAAAAAACTATCTAGCTATTGGGCTAATACCAGCAGCAACAGCCTGGTGGGAAAACTGATCCGAGAAGGGAGCCCTGAGATAAAAGAGACCATGGAGGATCTTTTGAAGGGGCAGAAGCTGAGCACGACCATTGATGAGCAGATCGTTTTCAGCCAGCTGGAGTACAATGAGAGTGCTGTGTGGAGCCTGTTTTTGGCAAGCGGATACCTGAAAGCGGACAGTTACCGGTTTAATGAAGGACCAGGGATAGAGGAGTACGAGCTGAGCCTGACCAATAAGGAAGTCCGCATCACATTCGAAAAGATGATACGGGATTGGTTTGGGCGGTCCGTGAAGGAATATAATGGGTTTATCAAGGCATTATCACGGGGCGATACGAAGGAGATGAACGCGTATATGAACCGTATCGCTCTGGCTACCTTCAGCTATTTCGATACCGGGAAGAGACCTTCGGGAGATACCGAACCGGAGCGCTTCTACCATGGCTTTGTGCTGGGCCTGATGGTAGACCTAGCGGACCGCTACGTGATCACCTCGAACCGGGAGAGCGGCTTCGGGCGGTATGATGTGCTCTTAGAGCCGCGTGGGAAAGAGGACGACGGGATCATCCTGGAGTTCAAGGTGCGTGATCCGGAGGACGAAAAGACCCTGGAAGAGACAGTAAAGGCGGCATTGGCGCAGATCCGCAAGAAGCAGTATGCGGCCGGCCTGGAGGCGAAGGGGATCCCTGTGGAGAGGATTCGGATGTATGGCTTTGCTTTTGAGGGGAAAAAGGTCCTCATCGGGTGAAGATGTTTAACATTGGATCGCCTGGGAAAACTTGTTATACTATCTCCATAGAAGGAAGAAGACATGAACGGTCAAGGTGAGGATGCTTGGGATCATATCATTTGTACGCGGCTTGAAAGACCAGGCAGGAGACCAAGGCCATGAGCAGTCGGGGATATAAAGGCAGGGATGGGAGGTGCCATATGGCGAGGAGGATCGGGATCGGGCTGCAGGATCTTGCGAAGATAAGAGAGCAGGATCTTTTCTATGTAGACAAGACAAAGTTCATTAAGGAATGGTGGGAGAGTGGGGATGACGTGACCCTGATCACCCGCCCCAGGCGCTTTGGGAAGACCCTGACCATGAGTATGCTAGAGTGCTTCTTTTCGACCGGCTATGCAGGCCGGGGCGATCTGTTCGAGGGCCTTGCCATATGGGAGGAGGAGGCGTATCGCAAGCTCCAGGGGACTTACCCGGTGATTAGCCTTTCTTTTGCGAACGTGAAGGAGACCAGCTATGCCATGGCCAGGAAAAAGATCTGCCAGATGTTGACAGACCTCTACGCAGATCATGAGTTCTTGCTGGACAGTGGGGCTTTGAGGGTAGCGGATAAAGAGTTTTTCAGGCAGGTGTCCGTGGACATGGATGACCTATATGCCACATTGGCGCTCCATCAGCTATCGAGATATCTCCGATCATATTATGGAAAAAGTGTGATCATCCTGCTGGATGAGTATGACACACCTATGCAGGAGGCTTATGTGAACGGGTATTGGGAGGAGTTCGCGGCCTTTATCCGAAATATGTTCAATGCCACGTTCAAGACCAACCCCAATATGGAGCGGGCCATCATGACGGGTATAACACGTGTCAGCAAGGAGTCGATCTTCTCGGACCTGAACCACCTGGAGGTGGTGACCACCACATCAGAAAAATATGAGGATACCTTCGGCTTCACCCAGCAGGAGGTGTCCGATGCCCTAAAGGAGTACGGGCTTTCGCAAAAAGAAGCCGCCGTAAAGCACTGGTATGATGGCTTTACCTTTGGCAAAAAGACCGATATCTACAATCCATGGTCGATCATCAACTTTTTGGAAAAGAAACGGTTATCGGCCTATTGGGTGAACACCAGCAGTAACCATCTGGTGGGAAAGCTGATCCGTGAGGGCAGCGGCGATATCAAGATGAAGATGGAGGACCTGATGGAGGGGAAGGCGCTCCGGGAGCAGATCGATGAACAGATCGTGTTCAGCCAGCTGGAGGAGGATGAGACTGCGATCTGGAGCTTTCTTTTGGCTAGTGGTTATCTGAAGGTGGTGGGGTATCAGATGGATGAGGAGACCGGAGAGGAGGCCTATGATCTTACGATAACGGATCTTGAGGTGCGGATCATGTTCCGGAAGATGATCCGGGGCTGGTTCGACCGTGCCCAGAGGGAATATAACGCCTTCATCAAAGCGTTGCTCCAGGGGGATGAGAAGGCGATGAACGCCTACATGAACAAGGTGGCCTTGGAGATTTTTAGCTATTTTGATACCGGGAACCGTCCGTCAGGATCGGAGCCGGAGCGCTTCTACCATGGCTTTGTGCTGGGCCTGATGGTAGACCTGGCGGACCGCTACGTGATCACCTCGAACCGGGAGAGCGGCTTCGGGCGGTATGATGTGCTCTTAGAGCCGCGTGGGAAAGAGGACGACGGGATCATCCTGGAGTTCAAGGTGCGTGATCCGGAGGACGAGGAGACGCTGGAGGAGACGGTAAAGGCGGCATTGGCGCAGATCCGGGAGAAGCGGTACGCGGCCGTCCTGGAGGCGAAGGGGATCCCGGCGGAGAGGATCCGGATGTACGGTTTTGCTTTCGAGGGAAAAAGAGTCCTCATCGGGTGATCGATGGTGATGCTCCATACTCGCTCAAAAAATAGCTCAAAAAATGCTAAGCCACAGGCTCTGGGGATGTGGTCCATGGACGGGGATGCCCAGGATCCTTGCACCCAGGTGTTCTGTATAGATACCCTTGTTAAGGGACTGTCGCAAAATAGCCGCTATATACAGGATATGGCGCTTTGACCCGATCGGTCACAGCCAGATATCGTGTATAAGCTGCATTTTGCGACAGCCCCTTTTTTGTCCCACAAGCTTAAAGGCGAAGGGAGCAAAGGGGATGGAAGATATGCCGGTCTACCGGGCCATCAAGGGATGTTCATCACCACTCTGGCGACAAAAGTACCGTTGGATCGTTTAAACTCTGCACTGCCGCCATATTTTTCCGCTACAAACTGGATGCTTTTTAATCCCATCCCGTGGGACATCGCGTGCTTTGTGGAAGGAAAATGCGAAGCGTCGGTAAGATCAGGCTGGTCTTTCATGCTGTCCGCACAACTGTTCTCTACTTCCAGGAGGAAGACCACATCAGCCTGCTTTACCCATATCCGGATAAAGCGGGGGGACTCCAAAGGAAGCTTACAGCACGCCTCGATCGCGTTTTCCATCAGGTTTCCCAGCATGACGGTGATATCGACCACATCAAATCCCAGGTTCTCCCGAAGGGGCCGTAATTCGTTTTTTACGATGATGCCTTTTTCCCTGGCGGATCCGATATAGTACTGCAGGATATTGTCGAAGGTGGGATAGCCACATAAAGGGGCCTGCTCGAAACCATGGAAAGAGGCTTCATAGGATCGCAGGTATTCTTCCAGTGCCTTTTGCTCTCCCCGGTGGTTCATCGCGCTGATATGGTTCAAGTGATGGCGGATGTCGTGCCGGATACGGCGTGCTTCCGATATGCAGGTGCTGATCTGGCGGTACTGATCGTCAAAACGCCTGAGCTGGTCTTCTGACTGACGGATCTTCAGTGTCAGATGCACCTCTGAGAAGAACATGAAATATATGATGCAGTCGGTAAGGATGAGGGCCGCAAGGAAAAAGAGGATGGTCTTCCCAGAGAAGCCATAATAAAACATAAAATTGTTCAGGGAAAAGATACAGACAGCGAACAGCAGCAGCGAAAATAGCATATAGATACATCCGCGCTTGAGCGTGCTGTTTTCCATATAGGAGAGGCCAAACTGGACTTCCCGTTTAAAAAAAAGATAAACAAGGGGGAACGTGACGGCTAACAAGCCGATATTGATCAATAGCTCATATCTCTCATAAATGATCAGCACACCGAGATCGCCTGGCCGGCCAGCTGTCAGCATGCCGAGGATGATGCAGGTCAGCGTAAATAATGCGGTGGCATAATGGAGCAGGATAACGATCACGATGAGCTTTTTCATAAACGATGACCGGATCATAATGAAAAAGAAGCCTATGGATAAAAGGATACAGATGAGCATGTATATATTGGAGGCGGTCCTTACAAAGGTATTGTGTTCCGGGCTTGGCACATAGATGAGCCATGACATCAGGGCGAACCCTGCTGACAGCAGTACCGTATACCCGATCAAGGACAGCGTCATCTTTTTTCGGGATAACGACAGCGCGTCATCATGAAAGGGGACAGGCCACAGCACGACGATAGGCAGGGTCTGCAATAAAAAACCAATGAACTGTATGAAGATCGTTCTGGCTGGCACGGGATAGGCCCTCCTTTTATTTTTGGAACAAGTGGTCATAGTATTTTTTCCGTATCGCTGTTTTGTCACGTCTGCTGATCAGTATGGTGTTAGTATATAAGTGTGGACAGGAAAAGTTGAACAATCTATACTATCAAGT
>CAJUFE010000093.1 GCA_910585635.1 uncultured Lachnospiraceae bacterium
CTGGAAAAGCCGGATCTCAAGGTGCTGGACGTCCGCACCCAGGTATTTGTGGAGAACCTGCTGGACCGTTCAGTGAGGCTGGATATCCTGGCTACGGACAGCACAGGTGCAAAACTGAATGTGGAGGTACAGCGCTCCGATAAAGGAGCCGCGAGAAAAAGAGCAAGATACAACAGCAGCATGATGGACGCTTTTGTGCTTTTGGTAAAAAATAGCTCCTTTTTGATAAGGATCAAGATATGGAGATCCTTATCGAAAAGGAGTATTTATATGGCAGTAGCTGACCGTTACCGTAGCGGCTCCTTTTGCGCGGCCTTTAGGCTAACGCCGCCAAAAGCGCGTCACAGATTACATCCATATCCTCCATCCCATACCGCTGATCCACCGGGAGGGGCAGGATATTTTCGGACAGCCGGTAACTCATGGTCTCTTCCTGCCCTTTTTGGAGCATCTCCGGCCATAGGGTGGGGATATAGATCTTCTTCTCCAGCAGCTTTTTTCGGAGCCAGGGGCCGGAGGGAGCATCCTCACGATACCAGAAGGGGTAAGCGTAAGCACCGGGGACAAGGGGCAGCTCTAAGCGGTTCAAATCCTTAAGGCGTTCATGGAGATGGCGGAAATTCTCACTCCTGCGCGCCATGACAAAGTCATAGTCGATCCCCCGCAGCAGGTTATGGGTGAGCCTTGACATCTGCTTGACGGGCTCCTCAGAGAAGAGGGCGTTGTTGCTGGCATAGTCGGCATAGTAGTCGGAAGCTCTGCCCTCAAAGCGGCCCAGCAGGAAGCCCATCCGCTGGTGGGAGACATCTAAGGGGAGGGCATCATACAGAGACTGTAGACGCTGGTCCATAGTCTGGTGCGGCGCAGGATCAGATGTCAGGGCATTTCCTGCCGCCAGATCCTTTTCGGCTGCTGGAGCATTTCCGATCGCCAGGTCGGCTCCTATCGCCGCATCTCCCCCTACATCGAGATACGCTCCGTCCGGGACCCCTAGGAATTTCCGGCAGCTGTAGAGGGTGTCCACAGTCCTCTCCATCCCCCGAGCCCTTTGGGGCGTAAAGGGGGGCCGGAAAAAGGCCTGGGCGTTGTCCACGATCAGACGTGGATACGCGTCTGCATATGCCTGGAGCTGGTCATCAGATAGAACGCCATAATAGTTCACTAGATAGAGCCATTCCCCCGCCTCAAGCCCTTGCGCCCTCTGGTCGTCCAGGACCGGCTGGAAGTGCTGATCCACCGGATAAAAGGCCCAGGGGATCTTTTCCTGTTCGCAGGCCTCCCATATGGTGTAGCAGCAGGGTGTGGGCAGGAGGATCTTTTTGATCTGCCGGTATCGGATCAGAAAGCGCAGAGCCGTCCGTGCGCTGTTCAGCGCCAGCAGATCTGGGTAGAGTTCCTTTCCGTGATAAGTGTCGAGCTCGATATAGCCGCCGTATTCTTTCATGTGTTCCTTCCTTTCCTCAGGTTTCCTGCCGTGGCTGTCCAGACCCCCTGTTGCAGTGGACCAGATCATCTGCCGCGGCCGTCCAGATCCTTTGTCGCAGCAGATCCGATCCTCTGTCGCAGTAGCCCGGATCATCTGCCACAGCCGTCCAGATCCTCTGTCGCAACAGATCCGATCCTCTGCCATAGCAGACCAGGATATCTGGACGGCCATCGCCTGTCTCATACCAGCCGGTATCGCTTAAGCATCTTCCGGACATCCTCCCGTTTATTGTTCATGATCACATCGATGATCGAAAGGTTCGGGATAAAGGGCGTACGCTGCTGGGGGTATTCCATGTCATCCATCTGGATGAACTTCAGATCGATCCCGTTCTCCGCAAAATAGGCCTTGTCATAGAGGGCCTGGCCATTGATGGCATTGACAAAGTGGGTCTCTTTTAGATAATGGCAGAAATAGATGACCCGCTCCACCCGCTCTGCATCGGCAAAGGTGCGCTGGAACGTCTCATCCTGTATGTCCCCCACCTGGAGGAAGCGGGCCTGGATCCCCAGGTACTGGGCCAGCCTGCGGTTAGCGTTGATATTAAAGGCGGCCACATTCTCATCCTCGAACCGGAGGATCTCTTCGATCACCGAGTAGGCTTCTTCGAAGTTCACCGCCTTGTTGTAATGGAGGCACAGCGTATGCTCCAGCCGTTTACAGTCAGTGCGCAGGCTGCGGTAATAGCGCTGGTCGATGTTCTTTTTATAGTCGTCCTTCTGGACCACAAATGAGAAAAAATGCGGGACATTATCCCCTGACTTGACCAATAACCGGTTCCGGTTGACCCATCCATCCTTCATGTACTGGAGCTTCTCGCAGAACAGATACGTATCCACACAGTCCATCAGCTGAAAATAGCCCAGATAAGGGAACAGATATGGCTGCATCGCAGCTAGGCTCATGCTCACACCTCTCTTCCAGGTTTAAAGATAAGGTCCCCCCGCCGGCCTGGCGCTGTATCTGTACAGGCACACCAGGCTGGCAGAGAAACCTTTCTATAAACTAAGTCTTTATACGTCTTTGCAGTTTTCGGTATGACCGTCATCTTCTCCAATATGGCGGACACGCTGTCCTGCCAAATGCGCCCGCCAGGCTGTTCTGTGTGGTGGTGCGTCTGCTGACTGGGCGCATGGAGATCTGATCTAGTAGGTAGCTCCCGCGGAGGCATCCTCCTGGCCTGCCGGGACGGCGGCCTCCGGATCGTTGGTCACAGGCGTCACAGCCTGCGCGGCGGCCTGCATAGCGGCGATCGCTTCCGGGACCGTAGGATCGGTAGGATCAAAGTTCTGGTCTACCGGGATCGTGGCATCCAGTACAGGCGCCTCGAATGGGCCGGGGATCGGAGAAGCATAGACCTCTACAGAGGTGCCTACCGGGCAGGTATCGTAGATCCACTTCATCTCGCCGGTCTTTAAGCGGGTGCAGCCGTGGGAACGTCCGATCCCCAGGTTATTATAAGTAGAAGCATCCAGCGTATACGGGTTCTGCTTGTTGAAGATCACGGAGTGGATCATATAGCCATCCTTTAACCGCATCGCATACTGGGTGTATACATCGCCGATCATCAGCCTCCAGCGGTATTTCTCCGGGATGCGGAAAGTGCCGTAGGGCGTATCGTCTCCTGTGGTGGTCAGGAAGGAGACTACCGGGAGGATATAGCCGTTAGCTCCGTCCTGTGCATAGACGGTCAAGGTGTCGGTCTGCCGGTTGATCCGCAGCATGTAGGGGCTGGCATCACCTAAGATGTTGCGCAGGTCGGATACCAGCATCCCATGATCGTCAAAGAAATACTTATAGCCGTCTATGTACTGCCAGCCGGTGACCGCCTGATCGTTCATGATATAATAGCGCTGGTTGTTCACCCAGGCCCAGCCGGTATAGGGCTGGCCGCTGCCGTCCTTATAGGTGGGGACTGTGCCGGTGAACTGGATGCCGTCGGTGCCGGCCGGTGCGGATACACGATGGGCGGTGGGATATGTGAACTCCGTTCCCTTGGGGATCAGCGCCATGCGGAAGCTGATCATCCACTTCCCCTCAGCCATGGTACCGGAGGTCTCGCCGTTCTTCGCCCAGTCTAAGACCGTACCGTCGGATAAGGTAGACTGATAATAGACATCATAGCCATTGCTGATCACGCCGGCGATACGGACCTGCATGGCCTCGATCGCGGAGCCGTCGGTGAGGGCCTGTGTGCCGGTGCCGTTCATCACCCAGGGAGACCAGCCCGTCGTGCTGGAATAGGCACGGTAGATGATGTTCCCCAAGGTGTTCCGCAGGATCATCTGGATGGAATACCAGCCGTTCCCCAGATTGTGGAGGGTATCGTCGCTGATAAAGGATGGGGTCCAGAAGCCATCTACCCGGAGGGCACTGGCGGCGATATAGGGGATCGAATCCCCATAGGCCTGGCTGTGAGCGTAGGCCATGCCATTCGCTTCCTCATCGGAAGTGAAGGTGAGCTGCTCCACAGGGGTCTTCTGCGGCTGGGAGCCGCCGGAGGGTCCGGTAGAGTCATCGGAGCTGCCGGCGTGGATGACCGTGTTGCCGTTTGAAGAGGTCTCGCCGGAAGAGGACGCGCCGTCGCTGAAGCCGGGACCTTGTGAATAGTCTACTGTCTCATCTGCATATGCGGTCATCATCCCGGTAGCAGCCAGGGAAAGGGATAACAGCAGAGCTGCAGAATAACGCTTGAATCTGTGCATAATGAATTCCTCCTGATATTGCTGGGACAGATCCCAGGATATTGTTATCCCGCCAAGGCCTGTCCGCGTGAGGGAGCCCATCCCGATCAGCTCCGGGAGCCGCCTGTATGGCAGGTGATCATGATATCAGTACTAATTTAAACTATTTAGCGGAAAAAAGCAAGAGAAGCTTTACTTTTAATCGGCGATATTGTAAAATCGTAAAGATCATGACTGAAAAATGTAATGATATGATACTAGGGTCAAAAGGCCAGCGATCCGATGCAAGCTTCCTTGCAAGAGGAGCATTGGCCTTGGGACCCGCAAAAACACGAAAGAGCAGCCTGACCGGGCGGAACTTGAGCGTTTTTAGGATAAAAGGAGGGTCCAGAATGGAAGGGAGAGAAAAAACGGTCCGGGTGACGCGGTCTTCCATGCCGCCCTTTGAAGAATATACGGAGATGATCAAGGTGCTTTGGGACAGCCATTGGCTGACGAACATGGGAGATCTCCACAACCGTTTGGAGGAGTCGTTAAAGGGCTATCTCAAGGTGCCCCGGCTCTCTCTTTTTGTCAATGGGCATATAGCGCTGGAAGCGGCCCTGGGAGCCTTCGGGCAGACCGGCGAGGTGATCACCACGCCCTTTACCTTTGCATCTACCGCTCACGCGGTCGTACGGAGCGGATCGGTCCCGGTATTCTGCGATATCCGGCCCGATGACTACACGATGGATCCGGACAAGCTGGAGGCGCTGATCACCCCCAGGACCTGGGCGGTGGTCCCGGTCCATGTCTATGGGAACCTTTGCCAGGTGGAGCGGATCGAAGAGATCGCGAGAGCTCATGGCCTGAAGGTGATCTATGACGCGGCCCATGCCTTTGGGGAGACCCTGGATGGAAAGGGCGTGGCGTCCTTTGGGGATGCCAGCATGTTCAGCTTCCACGCCACGAAGGTGTTCAACACCATCGAAGGCGGGGCGGTGGCCTACAAGGACCCCGCTTTGTCCCATCGGATCGAGGGCCTGAAGAATTTTGGCATCATGGATGAGGAGAATGTGGTCCTGGTAGGCGGGAATGGCAAGATGAACGAGTTCCAGGCGGCCATGGGCCTGTGCAATCTAAGGCATGTGGAGCAGGAGATCGGTAAGCGGGAGAAGATCGCCGCCCGGTATCGGACGCGGCTGTCCGAGGCGGAGGGGATCCATCTCTGCCCGGAGGCGGACAACGTAAAGCATAACTATGCCTACATGCCGGTGGTGTTCCGGGGATTTAAAAAGGACCGGGAGCAGGTCTTTCGAGAGCTTACAGAGCAGGATATCCATCCGAGGAAGTATTTTTATCCCTGTGTGAACGCCTACCAGTGCTATCAGGGGCAGTACGACCCGGAGGAAACGCCCATCGCCCGTCAGATCTCCATGGAGGTGCTCACATTGCCCATGTATGCAGATCTGCCCCTGGAGACGGTGGATGAGATCTGTGATATCATCTTGAGGTGAGGCTATGCAGGAGATCTTATTGATCATCCCTTCTTATAATGAAGAGAAGAATATCGAGAAGGTGGTGGGGGAGCTGACGGAAAGCTTTCCCCAGTTCGACTATATCGTGGTGAACGACGGGTCCACAGACCGTACGGCCCAGATCTGCCGGGAAAAGGGCTATCACCTGCTGGATCTGCCGGTGAACTTAGGGCTGGCCGGGTGCTTTCAGGCGGGGATGCGATACGCATACCAAAAGGGCTATCGCTATGCGATCCAGTTTGACGGGGACGGGCAGCACCGGCCGGAGTATATCGAGGCGATCCGCAGGAAGATGGACGAGGGCTATGATATCGTGATCGGTTCCCGGTTCGTGGACCAGCCCAAGGACTTATCCCCCAGGATGCTGGGGAGCCGTCTCCTTTCCGGGGCGATCTACCTGACCACCGGGACATGGGTCGCGGATCCTACATCTGGTATGCGGATGTTCGATCGGGGGATGATCCGGGAGTTCGCGCTGCAGCTGGACCACGGCCCGGAGCCGGATACCGTCTCCTTTCTGATCAAGCAGGGAGCGAAGGTGGCGGAGGTCCCGGTGCGGATCGCGGAGCGCCTGGCCGGGGAAAGCTATCTAAAGCCGATAGTTGCGGCCAGATACATGATCCGGATGCTGATCTCCATCCTGCTGATCCAAAATTTCCGTAAACGGAGATGAACGTGGCCGCGCAGCGGCCCGGCGGCCCAAAAGGCGGCGACGAGGCGATGCATGAAAAGACTGGGAGAGCTTTTGCTGTATAAAGGACAGCAGCTGGAAAAACAGAATATGCTCTGGAACATAGCGGGCAGCTTCCTCTATGCCTTTGCCAGCATGGTCCTGTCCTTTCTGGTGATGCGGATCGCCGGGGAGGATGCGGGGGGGGTATTTGCCGTAGGCTTCAGCGCCGTGGGGCAGCAGATGTTCACCCTGGCCTATTTCGGCCTGCGGCCCTTTCAGAGCACAGACGGAGGCCCCGCCCACGGAGGCTATCCCTTTGGGGGATATCTGGCCCACCGGAAGCTGACCACAGGGGCCGCATTTCTCACAGCGGCCATTTTTGCCCTCTGGATGGTGGGGAGCGGCGCTTACGGCTGGGAAAAAGGGCTGGCGGTGTTTCTTCTGGCCGCCTATAAGATCATCGACGGCTATGCAGATGTCTATGGATCCGAATTCCAGCGGCAGGGGTATCTGTATCTGACCGGCAAGTCCGATGCTTTCCGTACCCTTTTGTCGGTGACCGTCTTCCTCACCCTCCTGGCAGGGACCAGACAGCTCCTGCCGGCATGTGTGGGAGCGCTCTGCGCCCAGATCGCCGGGGTGGTCCTTTTTGATCTGACGGCTCTGCGTGTGCTGCCAGAGGTGGAGCATGAGTACCAGAAGGGGAGTATAAAAGGGATCTTCTCCCAGTCCGGCCTCCTATTCCTGTCCGTGTTTTTAGACTTTTATATCTTTTCCGCGGCGAGATACGCGATCGACAGCCGTTTAGATGACGCTGCCTCCGGCTACTTCAATCTGCTCTTCATGCCCACCTCCGCGATCTATCTGGTTGCCAATTTCGTGATCCGCCCATTCCTGACCAGGATGACGGACTGCTGGAACCGTAGAGACCTGGCAGGCTTAAAAAAGATCCTGCAGAAGCTGGGAGGGATCATCCTGGGGCTGACGGTCCTGGCGGTAGGCGGCTGCCTGGTCCTGGGACGGCCGGTCCTAAGGCTTATGGAGCTCCTGCTGGGCGAAGGCTACGAAGGCAGCCTGACCGCCTACCTGCCTGTCTTCGTGCTGATCGTCTTCGGCGGCGGCGTGTACGCCTTTGGCAACCTCCTCTACTATACGCTGGTGGTCATGCGGCAGCAGAAGGCCATCTTCGGCGTCTACGTCGTGACCTTCATCGCAGCCCTCTTCCTGGCCCCCCTCCTGGTCACCCATTTTAAGCTCTTCGGAGCCGCCGCCGCCTACTGCCTGTTCATGGCGGTCCAGCTGGCCGGGTTTGGGGGGTGTACGGTGCTCCGGTTCAAAATAGTTTAGAACGGTCATCCTTTACATCTGTTAGTGGATTTGATAGGTGCAGGCGCAGAGTCGGCCACCCGTCCGCATCCGAAGGCCCGGTCCCCCACGGGGACGCGCTCTCGCTCC
>CAJUFE010000094.1 GCA_910585635.1 uncultured Lachnospiraceae bacterium
ACATTACCTCCTTTTTTGAACTCGGTATCTCTCTTACTTGGAGATGATATATATGTAAGATAGTGGATGGTACAGGCCTTCCATGGCGGGGTATAGCATCTGCTGATACGATCCTGGACATGCCTGCACTGTCAGGTCCTCCACCACGAAAAAAGGGCAGACACCCCGCTAACCCACAGGGTGTCCGCCCATGCCGTCCCGCTCCTCCCCTTCCCCTGGCTTTTCATCTGTTCCTGTCCTTTTCCCACTCTCCTCTAAAAAGACCCGGACTGCTGAGATGAAGCCCTCTGCTTTTTTGATCTGCTCTCCTGCCTCCTCTCTCGTTACGATAAAAAAGTCGGAATAGTCACTCTTCTCCCTGATACGATAAGCCGAGTCGATGATCTTATATGTATCTTTTGAAAAGTCGCCCGTATGTACATGGTATCGGTTAAAATGTGCGATCACCGAGGAATGCTTGGAGGCATCGGACCCATCCAGCACGTTCACTGCACGGATGGCATGGAAGATAGAATATGACCGCCGCTCTGTACATCCCGTTCTTATGGTCGAGCTCTGCTGTTGCAAGGTCCTCCTCTGCACGTGCCAACCGATATCTGGACAGCTCCACCCGCTCACGCTGCATACAAGATGACCCCCTCTCTGGATACATTCTGGTAGAACGGCGAGACGTTCTTCCACTCTTCATATTCCTGATAGCTCACATCGATCACAGAGAAGACCTTTAGGTATTCCAGAGCAAAGTCTGCAGAGACCTCATCCATCTGCCCTGTATACTTTTTTAAGCACTCTGGAGAGGCATCCACCAGGACCATGGTATCGATGTCGGGATCCCTATCTACAGTCCCCCCTGGCAACGGATCCATAGAGGATCACGGCCTTGAGCCCATCCCCATACACGGACTTTAACCGTTCCACCAACCTCTGATAGATCCCTATCCATTCATCTGTCCTTAGATCCATACGCTCACCCCCTGTCAGTCCCAAGCGGTCCCGATACCGATACGCCTTCTCCTATGGCATCTCCAAGACGGGCCAGGCTATACCAATGCCTGCCCTACCATATCCCGTCCATGTCTATATCATGCCCTAAATATGATCCCATTTCAATAAGGACAGGAGGATCGATGCTCATAGTCACGAGATGGACGATAGCATGGGATACGGCTATAGGTGGTATGGTCGTCCTCCCTAAAAGAGCCAGTTGAGGACCCTCTTGGCCCCCTCCTTGAGCGCCCTTGCCCCCCTCTTTAGCCCTTCCACAGCCTTCTTCCCCAGATCCGCTGCCGTCCTTGCCACCTTCTTGGCCACAGAGTAGACCTTCCTGCCGATCCCACTCCCTGCAGCATAGCCCACCATACCGGTGACCAGGCTGGCCCCCACACCCAGGGGTCCGCCGATCAGCCCGCCCACTGCCCCTTTCACCAGCTCTGTGAGCCCCAGCCCGCCGAACATGGCCACCGTGTTCTTCCCCATCTGGTCCAATCCTTTCAGGGTGGACATCTCCCCTTCCGCCATCTGCAGCATCACCTTCGCGTTCTCCACCCCCACAAAGGCGATCCCCGAGATCAATCCCGCCCCTGTGCTCTTAGGGAGGAAGGAGACCTTCCCGTTCCTCACGGCTGTACAGAGCGTCCCTGCGGCGGCTGTCTTCACGCCGGTGTCCGCCCCGGCCCGGAACGCGGTCCCCAGCACCTCGTCCGGCTGTATCTCCTGCCCCTGGCAGGCCCGCATGACCACATCGATCCCTGTGGTCACCGCAGCCGCCTGCAGGGCCATGGCCCCGGCGTTCCTCCCCACGGAGAGGGCGTACTCCTTCGTGCTGTAATAGTAGTCGTCCAGGATCGGGGCCTCGTTGCTCTGCTGCGCCCGATCCCGGAGCCTCTGCACGTCCGCCTTGGTGAAGGCCCTGCCCTCCACACCATCCATCTCGATGCGGTCGCTTATGGTCTTTTTCGACCCTTTGGCCTGGAAATGGGCGCGGACCTCCTCCAGCTGCTCTGTGGGGACGATCAGGCGCTGGTTGTCATAGCCCCCCTCCTCGATCATCCGGATCGTGGCCCTGGCATCCTTGCCGTACTTCATCTGGTAGTTCTGGTACCGCCCGGTCCCCACGTTGGTCACCCGCACGTCTACGGAATCGGCCGTGTTGACGTTCCTGATATCCACCTTGAGCGGCACGTCCTGGAGATCGGCCTGCAGCTGCGCGGTCCTCCCCAGCATCTCCTCCGCGATGTTCCCGTCCAGGTTGGGGTTCATGCTGATATGGCCATCCCTGGCCCTGCTCAAGTCCGCCGCAAGCGCCCTGTTCTGCTCATAGAGCAGGCTGTCCAGCCGTTTCAGCTCCCCGCTGTACTGGGCCGCGCTGAGGCCGATCGCGGACCGCTGCAGCTCCTCCCCCAGCCACTCCTCTTTGGAACGCCCCTGCCTGGCCGCTGCCTCCAGGGACCGGGCCGCCCGCTCATGGGCCTCCAAGGAGGCGATGATACCGGCGGCCATCTCCTTGGCCTCCCCCTCACCGATCCCCCCGCACCGCTCTGTGAGCAGGCCCTCCAGCCACTCCTGGTCCGTCTGCCCCTTTGGCCTGTCCTTGTAAGAGGCCCAGTCCCTGATGAAATCCCCATATAGCCTCCCTGCATCCATCCCATCCATATATCCCTCGGTCATGTCCATCCCCTTCCCTCCCGTCCCGGCTCTCCTGCGCCTCATGTGGAGGCGTTCTTATATCCCCGGTCCTCATAGCCTTCCATGAGCGCCTTTATCTCCTCCCCCATCAGGTCCATCATGGAGCGGGTCCCCCTCACGGCCTCCAGGATGTCCTCTGTGGACAGCCTACCCTTGTCCGCCGCGAAGGCAGCCTCGATCCCGGCCCTCACCACACCCTCTAAGTCCGCACCGCTGAAGCCCTCTGTCTCCCGTGCCAGCCTTCCGGTGTCGATCCGCCCCAGGTCGGCGGGGCGCCTCTTCCTGATGTGGATCCCCAGGATGCGGCGGCGTTCCCTCTCCTGTGGGAGCCCGATGTAGAAGACCTCATCGAACCGGCCCTTGCGCGTCAGCTCCGGCGGGAGCTTTGTCACGTCATTGGCGGTGGCCACCACGAAGGTCTGGCCCTCCTTCTCCTGGAGCCAGGTGAGGAAATAGCCGAAGAGGCGGGACGTGACCTCGGCCCCGCTGCCCTGGCCCCCGATCCCGGCGAAGGCCTTCTCCAGCTCATCGATCCAGAGCACACAGGGGGCGATGGCCTCGGCCAGGGCCACCGCCCTGCGCATGTTGGCCTCCGACTCCCCCACATACTTCCCCATCAGCCGCCCCATGTCCAGCCGCAGGAGGGGTACCTGGAACAGATGGGCGGTGGCCTTGGCGCTCAGGGACTTCCCGCACCCCGGGACCCCGGCCACCAGCACCCCTTTGGGCATGTCCACGCCGAACCGGACCGCCCGCTCGATATCCTGGAAGATCCTGGCCTTCCTCTCCAGCCATCCCTTTAAGGCCTCCAGCCCCCCGATGTCCTCCAGGGACTCCTTTAACGGGACCATCTCCAGGATCCCGGCCTTCTTGATGGTCTGCTGCTTCTGCTCGAAGACCAGCCCCAGGTCGTTGCGGCTCAGCTCCCCGTCGTTGGCGTAGGCCAGGGCCAGGATGTTCCGGATCTCCGTCGCCGACAGCCCCTTGAGCGCGGTGGAGAACGCATCCAGCAGGCCATCCTCCACCTCTGGGAAGCCCTCCTCCCGGATGGTCCGGACCACCAGCTCCCGGATCTCCGGGACGGTGAGGTGGTCCATCTCCAGGACCGTGACGTACCGCTCCAGCTCCGGCGGGATCGCCACCACCGTGGAGACGATGATGACCGTGGCATCCGCCCCCTGTCCGATCATGCTGGCGATGTCCTTGAGCCTGGCGGCCACCTCCGGGTCCTCCATGCTCCTATAGATATCCCGGAGCACCAGGATCTTCCCCTCCAGTTCCCCCGGGTCCTGGAAGAGGTCCAGCGCCCCTGCCAATCCATCCCCCATAGAGAGCAGCGGGGCACCGGTCCTAAAGTCCACCAGCCCCCTAGCCCCGTTCCAGCCGATCGCCTCCCTGTGGCCCGCCAGCCCCTTTATGATCGTATCGACCCTCTCATCCTCAAAGCTGCTGATGTAGAGGATGGGGAACCCTGCGTCCATGTACTGGCTCATCCTATCCTTCAGTCTATCCATCTCCATACCCTCCTCTGTCCGTCACTATGGCCACTCCCTGCACCTGCTATCGATCCTAGCACAGCCGGACGACAGGATCTGACGTGGTGCAGGATCTTCCTACATCTTTCCGCATGGCCCTGCACTCCTGGGCCTGTCCGATCCATGACCCATCCAGAGGACGGCGCATATACCATCGCTGTTCCCGACCGCAAGGGCATGGCAGGTATCATACCCGCATTATCGCTCACGGATACGATACCTGCCATGCTCCCGGTCCCTGGAGCAGATCCACTGTTGCTCTGGGGATGCCGATCCAGTAGTGGCTTATGTTGTGGAGGTCTGTATAGTCTGCCTCCATCATCTTGGCTGCCTTTTGTGAGATCTCTTCGATCTCCACTCGGCAGTCCACTATGTCCCATAACGGGGCCTGCTTTTCTACTACAACTTTCTCTTCTTCCATTTTTCTTTCCTCCTAACGTTTGTAACCACTCAGATGTTGGTCCACACATATAATATATGCGTTAATGGGGTGTTGTAATTTGGGTAAAAGGACAAAAAAAGAAAGGCGGGTACAATGTTTCTGTACCCGCAACTGATCCGCTGTGTCTGTGGTGCACCCGCCTTTCTTTTACACCATACCCACCTTTTTAGCATATTCATCGTACACTTCCCAAGTGAGCCGATTTGTTGAGGAAAGGTAGTAAATCGTAGCACCTTTCCCCGGTAAACTGTTGCATGCTTTAAACAAACGCATCGCGTCATCGTGGGTTGGTCTCGGAGGACGCGATGCCCTAGAGCGATCCGTGCATATCTGGATCGCCTTATCGAAGGCATCGATGATCTCGCGATAGATCGTAAATTTCTCGACAACTTTTATTACGGAATCCTTACTCGGCTTTGTAAGGATTCCGCTGTTTGAGAGCTTCGACAACCCGTCAAAGATCGCATCAGCGGACTTGTGGATGACCTCATCGACACACTGGGCCTTCACACATTCCAGCCTTTCGATCGTAGCATCTTCTTGTTGTGCCGATAGACCATCCAAGGCCTTATCATCCAGGAGACCACCACATCCATCATCCATACCCGATATCTTGCTGCGCACCTCATCTGCGGCAGCATCGATGTCATCTTTGATGAGCATCCGGAGCTCTCCGATAGCTTCCGGGCATCCTATGATCCGGCTGATAGCTCCATCCATGTCCTCTGCGCTTTCCAGTATCTCCATAATCCTGGGATATCTATGGGCCGCGAGCATATCCTCTGTATAGGGAACGCCAAATATCCCACAGAGCTTTTCCGGTAGGTCCGCATCCTCCTTATCCAGCCCTGCTATCTTTCCCGCCTCTTTTCTGTACTGCCTGTCATCCAGCCACCGTTCCAGCCTGCCATCCTCCAGATAGCCCAACAGCAGCTCCAGATCGAAGGCTCCCCGTAACTCTTCTAATGTCCTGGCCTGTACGCCATCCTTCATCTGTAATGCGAACTTGATCCTCTTCATCTGCAGCACATCCTCCTTTATCATCTGTCAGGGACGGTCCCTGTACCCCTCACCTGCTGATCCCCGCAGGATCTCAAAGGACCGGATCTTCTCCACCCTGTACCCCACATCCCTGCCCGTCCCCAGGCAGGTCGCCTTTAGCCTCAGCTCCCCATCCCCATAATAGACCTCTTTTGGGAGGACCGCGATACAGGCCTCCCTTCCATCATCCTCTATGAGATGGAGGCGGATCGCCACCCCCTGCCCGATACATTGGGACAGGTCCCACTGCATCTTCAGCATCGGCCTCTTGTGTGCCATCCTGCCCGTACCAGGGCTCCCTCCCAGAAGATCCTCCCCTGTGGGCCGGCCCTTATACCCTGCCACATCCCCCAGGGACCGGAGGAGGCCTCCCATCTCATCCTCCCCCAAGGCCCCGCTGCCCTTTAGGATCGTGGCGATCGCGGTATATTCCACCTCTGTCAGCACCCTCCTGGTCGCTCCGGTCATGAGATAGGTATGGTCCATCCGGTCGAACACGATCTCCTGCCCGGCGTATATCTCCGCGAGGAAGTTGCGGACCACCCCGATGTAACGGTCGAACGTCCGGGCATCGATCCCCATCTCAAGACAGAAGGTGGGCTTGCTGATCCTGGCCCCGTTATACAGCCGCCAGAAGAGGACCAGCACCCGTTCCGTCTTGTCCATACCGATCCCCCCTCACCTGGCCCCACATTACCACACGGCAACGTCAATATCTGACGTCCCGGTCAGATCTTATCGAGATATCGATGGCTTCCTTATTGTTTATAGCTATATATTTTATAGCTTTAGGTTATTCTGCTATGGATAGGGCCAAATCACAATAAGGGAAACATCGCAGGGGGTATATCCATGCAGGGACTCGACTTTAGGCGGATCGGGGAGAACATCCGGACCCGCCGCATCCAGCAGGGCCTCACCCAGGAATACATCGCCACCCAGGCGGGGGGCAATGTGCCCCATATCAGCAACATCGAGAATGACCGGGTGAAGGTCTCCCTGACCGTCCTGGTGGCGATCTGCAACGTGCTGGGCGTGACCGTGGACCATATCTTAGAGCGGGAATATACCGCCAAGGATGCCATGGACCAGGAGATCTTAAAGGAACTCTCCTCCTGCACACCAGAGGTGAAGGAGAAGGTCCTGAGGATCATCCAGATCCTCCGGTAGCGCCCCTCCCTATCCGCACCCCCTTCTGACATCATAGCCCTATCCGCGCCGTCTTCGTTATGCTGGCGGCAGACCCTGCTCCCTCCTGCGATCCCACAAGCCTCCTGACGCTGGCCCCCTTAAGGGACCGTCAGCCCAGGCCGCTGCGCATCCGCCAGACGCGCGCTCTCTATCCAGCCGCCGGTCATCCGCCCACCTCACGACGCTCCCGGATCGCCCCCTGGACGATCCGCTGGTACTCTTTCTGCCTCCTCTCTGTCCTGGCCTTATCCTC
>CAJUFE010000095.1 GCA_910585635.1 uncultured Lachnospiraceae bacterium
AAGACATCGCCCTTTCACGGCGGTAACACGAGTTCGAATCTCGTTGGGGTCATTATGGCGACATAGCCAAGTGGTAAGGCGTGGGTCTGCAACACCCTGATCACCGGTTCAAATCCGGTTGTCGCCTCGCTAAAGGAGCACAGAGATGTGTTCCTTTTTTTGTTGTGAGATCATCAGCATATGCGACAGTTGCACTATATATAGCATAAATATCATTAAACATACACTATATTTTGATTTTTTTATGATCCTTCGACGATCACCCCGGTGTCCCAGGCTTTTTCTCTGCCCGATCAGGAGAGCAAAGAAAAAGCCGTTAGGAGCCGGTGTACAACAACTTTGATCGAAAAATAGGGCACCGATAGGGCACCAGATCGGGACCTGCCCATGTTCAGTCCAGCCATTCCACAGCAGAGAAAGCCTTTGATATATCCGTGTGGACGTAAGTGTCATAGGTGATCTTGACAGAAGAATGTCCCAGAAGCTGGCTGACGATCTTTATATCAACGCCGCGGTCCAGCAGATCGGTCGCAAATGTATGGCGGAGCGCATGGACGGTCACAGGGTTGATGCCCAGAGACATCTGGGTCTTCTGGAAGCTCTGGTAAAAGGAGTTCTGTACGACCATCTTTCCGGTAGAAGTAGCGATGACGAACCGGGTATGGACGTGTTCCAGCTCCTGCTGTGCTCTGAGGTGCTTGAGGGCGACCAGCGCTTTTTCGTTGAGAGGGATCTGGCGGGTACCCGCTCTTGTCTTGGTGGAGGTGATGATCTGCTCACTCCCCTTTCGGTCCATCCCGTCGCGTATCCGCACCCTGGATGCATTCTGCGATATCGTTATCGTACGTGCGGCCAGATCGACCATATCCCAGGTCAGGGCCAGCGCTTCTCCTGAACGCAGGCCTGTGTTGGCGATAAGGATGTATGCGGCGGCGTAGCGATATCGGAGCTTGCCGGTCGAATAGACAGAGCCGATGGAAGCTTCTAACACCTGCAGGTCGGCATAGGGCATGGTCTGGATGTCCTTTGTCTGGACGGCCAGGTTCTCTTCTTTAGGCAGATGTACACCATCGGCAGGGTTATGGGGGATGTCCCGGATAGCAACAGCATATCGGAAGCAATCATTGAGGAGGCTGTACACTTTTTTGATCGTAGAATATGAGAGCGTCTGTATGTAAGAGTTCAGCAGGGTCTGGATGTCCTTGCTAGATAGGGTACCCAGTTGGCACCTGCCCACCTGCGTGTCACGGATCTGCTTTTCAAAGGTCCGTTCGAGCCGGTCATAGGAGGACCGCTTCAAGCTGGGCATCTTGACCGTCTGGAGCCAGTTCTGGATATAGGTGTTGACCGTCTGCTTGCGGGGGACGATCTCTTTCCGCTCGGTCAGCGCTCTGAACTCGTTCAGCTTTTTCTGTACTTCCTTTTCTGACCGGCCGGTATAATAAAAGGTATCATATCCGGCGATCCGTAGCCTGCCAAGATAGGTGCCGTTCTCTTTTTTCTGGATACTGCCAGTCCCCTTCCTTTTGCGAGGGGGATTTTTCGTACTGCCAGTCATCTTTCCACTCCTTTCAATGTGATAGAGCAGCCCATGAGGGTCGAGCATCTCATGGGCTGTCAGGTCCGTTCATCTAGAATAAGATCTCTTTTCCGATGTTCTCAGTGACCCAGCGTTGGATCGCCTCCTCGCTGGTGATGTACTGCTTCCCGATCTTGACCACAGGGATCGCACCGGCCCGGATGAGCTGGCGCAGTTTGGTCTTCCCGAAAGGGAAGATGTCCAATAGGTCGGAAAAAGAATATAAGCTCTGCTTTTTCATGATATCTCCTTTCTTAGATATAAGATCCATGGGGGCGGTCAGATCCGGACGCGCAACCCATCCAGCACGCGGGTGGGGATACCGACCAGATACCACTCACGGTCCATCTCGATCCTGGTACGGGTCCATCGGCTCCCTACCATGACCTCCATGCCCTGTCCGCAGAACAGGCCGCCGTGGTAATCGTCCAGCCCGTACCGGATGTCGTAGCGGGCCATGTCTTTGTCGTAGACTAAGGTCCCTTGTCTCATGGTCTTGCCTCCTTTCGTATCGTCTGTCATTAAGATGATATATTTTTGAATAGCATGGCGTTACGGGTTTTTGGTGTAAGGCCTCAACGGAGCGAGGCATCTCGCACAGGCCTCCACATCTTGAGCATTGACTGAATATCCGTACGCAGGATTGTCATTAGGTTCGCATAGAGAGCGTATCTGCTCCCTTAATGCTCCTTTGAGTTTAAAGACCAGGACAGATGTCTGTCCGATCTTGCGGTCCTGAACGTAACAGGGATATCCATTGATCTTATAGTCCGCATACTCGGGGTGATCAGGATCATATCTCGGCATCCCGAGCAATATGCCGTTGTTTCTCAGTTCTTTCCGAAAATCGGAAAATGATTCATATGGGAAAGGGAAAGTAGCGTCCCGGCACGTCTCCGAAAATCGTGAAAAGCGCGTCTCAAACTTCTCATAGGCCATGACGAGCAGAGTCCTTGGGACAAGGTCTTTTGGATAGTCAGCAAGCAGGGTGGAATCCTCGATATAGACACCCGAGTAGCCTCTGTACAGATTGAGCAAGGCTTGGTGGCCATAAGTATTTGGATAGTGCTTAGTGCCAAAACCGTTTTTGATAGTATAACCTGGATTATCTAATGTCGTGGCCCCCTGGATGTTCATCTTTTTGATCAGAGCTAGGAAGATTGAGGTTGCCTGGGTCACCGGATCGAGCAGATCCTGCCGCTCGGATATCTCTTTTAAGATATCGATATACCTTTTAGTGAAGGCCTGGTCATTTTCATCAGATAGTGCGCCGAGCCATCTTCCATATTTGAGAAAGATATCAAAGGCCCAGTAAGAGACCTGTAGGTTATCATAGCTCCTGGAATGCGGTTCTGGATAAGGCAATATGCCTGTAAAAGCCACTTCCGGATCTGGGAAGTCGGTCTGACCTCGGATACTCTCAAGGAAGTCCGCCAAAAAGCTGATGAGATGTCTAAAAAAGGTGCGTATCAGCAACGGCTCCTTATGGAGCTGATCGATCACCCTTTTCCTTGCAGCGAGGGCTTCTGGGGAAGGATCCAGGAGGAGTTCTATCCAGCGGTTATCTAAAGAACGGGGCAGGTGCTTTAGAGCGCCGCTCTCACCTGTAAGGATCGGGAGCAGGCGACTGGTCAGATAACAGTCGCGCACGGTCATATCCAGGACAGCGCGGATCTTATCATTCACGTTCGCAGAGGGAGAGTGCCGGATGTCATCCAGGATCAGGGTCGTATCAGATAGGGAGAGGGTCGCCCTTTCCAGCCTTTTAGGCGTATCCTGGAGGAGGAACACCTCCTCCAAGTCCCCGTTCTTATCGGTCAGGATATGCGTCAGACCGACCGCGAGCTGTGTCTTCCCGCTGGAGGTAGGCCCGGATATCAGCAGGGATGGGGGCTGCTTTTGGCCCACTAACTTTCGGAGCGGCCTTAAGACACCCAGGATAGCACTGGTCAGGACAAGAGCGGTAGAGCGGAAGTCCAGGTCCAAGAGATCCAATATCTTTAGATAAGCATCTTCTGCCGTCAGGGTTGGGTCAAAGTGCAGATGAGCGTTCGGTGCAGTACAATGCCAGTTGTGGTCGATGCCGTCTGCAGTGATACCGAACCCCGAGGTCAGATAGATCCATCGCCCATCTATGCAGTGCCAGCCAGACCGATTGGAGATGTAGGTCCGTTTGATCGGGATCGGGAACGGATCGTCCGGTGTGGCCGGTCCCTTCGTAAAAAAGCGGAAGAGCTCCCGCAATGCGGTCTTTGTTCGAGCTTCGTCCTTGGGGCGGGGCCGGATCCCAGTCTTCTTGCCGAGCTCTTTTAAGAAGGCCTGGGGATCCTCCGGATCATAGGAATATGTGACTGGCACATCCATGTCCGTGTCCGCGCTCCTGAGACTGTAGCGGCAAGTGACCTTTGGCTGGGTGGTGTCGTTGCTCTCCTTGAGCTCTGCTGCCTGTCCGTCTGCCTGTCCGGGGGACCGGGGATCTCCATCATCCGTGTAGTTGTGGATGACCTCGACACCATCGATGACGAGGGGTAGGATCTCGATCTCACCATCGTAAATGCCCCGGTCTGTCAGTGATAAAGTTTCGTCGATCATTACCTTTTTCCTATTACTGCCTCCTTTTTCATCATCTGTGTGGTTGAGCATGTGCTCGGCACCATCGACGGTGAGGGATATGGGCTCGATCCCACCATCGTAGATGCCCTGATCGGTCAGTAGCAATGTCCCATCAATGTTTAAATCTTCCATTTTATTGCCTCCTTTTTTTGTTGTGCCGAGTATAACACATGGACTTGCTGCCGCTAAGGAGGCGGCCCCGCGTGAATTTTTTGAGACAGCTCTGCTTGAGGAGCGGATATGTGTCTGGATGGAGGGAAACGAGCTGTCAGTAGACTGTTCTCGCGTTCATATCTGCCTTGTACATCCTTGTGATCTCTGATATGCTTATATCGAGAGGATGGACTGTTGATGTGGGTGCCAATATAGGAGAGAGGAGTGGTGATATGATGGATGGAATGATAGCTATGGAACAAAAGATAAATGAGGCTGCCCTAGATATGATATCTTATGTCTTTGAGGAACATAGCGGATTGATAGAGGAGATCCGCATATCGTTGAGGAGCGGTGATCTGCGCGGAACAAAGAAAGGTATGTTTGCGCTTCTTCTAAAAGTAGTAAAATATAGCATGCCGGATTGCGATATGGAAGTGTGGGGTTCTTTAGGAAAGTGTATGTTTGTAAAGCGGGAGATGAATGCTAAAGAGGATGGACTTATCCTTTCGTATCTGGTCCGCGAGATTGTATTTGAATGTGTTTGTAGCGCGTATCCAGGTGGATATACTGATATGGAGTTCATACGGAAGGTAATGAAGAAAAATGATATAAGGATTAGTGAGGAAGAAGAAAAAAATTAGGTGGATCACTTAGAGCAGAGAGAAAGAAAGCCAATAAAAGCCAGTCAAACTTTACAGACTCGATCCAAGCATATAGAAAAAAGCATAGTGCTTTGAAGGATAGGGATCGAAATGAAGGCCAGTACATATTTCCAGCGGTCTCTTACTATAAATTTCCATCTGAGGAGTTTGATTTTTATATAAGGAACGGCAGGAAAGATGCGGATGAGAGTAAGGGATTACGTGGAAGGATACAAAACGTCTCTTATGGTAGACTAAAGCCATACTTTGACGAGGAAATGGAGGATGATTTAAGGAAGTACAGAAAGATCCGGAATAAGATGCGATCAAAGATGAGTGATGAAGAGATTAAGTTATTCATAAAGGTCGAGCAAAGAAGGATGGATTTTATAAGGAAAGCTTCTATAGAACAAAAAGAGGACAAAAGATTTTTGATAGTAGGGCTATGGGAGGCCCACTATAGATTAGATCTTATTCAATTATTTCATCAGAAAAAAGCACCTTGGGTAGGCGAGGATTACTTTCACGGAATGTCTGAAATGTTATGCCTTTGTATAGAATTGATTTGTGAAGAACAGGGGGAGATAGAAGATGACTTATATAACGAAAAAGAACGAAATAGTATTTTATGGGACGTTATCTTAGATATAGGGAATGCAATGACGTTTAACCTAATATCAAATAATTTTGATATACCACCCCGGATAACAGTAGAAGAAATAAGATTGATCTGGAGTCATATCCGCACTTTTGATGAAGAGGCTGCCCTAAAAAAATTGAAGGAAAATTTTGTTCGACCGCTTATAGAAAGAGACCAGCATTTGGATGACTTTATCAAGTTAAATCTCTGGTGTAACTATAGGGAACTTAGTAATAAAGAAGAAAGAAGATTAGAAAAAGCTTTTCTGGTGGTCTTTGAGTTTTTGAAGCTCTTGGCGATCCGTTCAAACGACTATAAAAAAGACGGTATTAAAGGAAATGGCGATAAAAATAGTGATATAAGGATAGATGTAGCCGAATTAGATAAATTGAAGGAGAACTTAAAGCGTATTGGAGTGGATATAGAGATAGATCGGTTTGAAAAAAGTTATCAAGGTTATCATATCGAAGAGTATTTTCCTAAACGCTATGAGAACCGCTATAGAGATATACGGAACCGTATCAAAAAATTAGTCGCAAAAAGAAAAATGTTAAGTGCTAAAACGATAATTGAAGATTATCTAAATGCGATCTTAATAAAAAGTAATGATGTCTGATATATTCCAGAAGAGAGGAAAAAAGGGTCAGATGGAATGCTATGTGACGGATTATTTGAGGATATATTTTTTGTGTTATACCCTGATCATATCGTGACAATGGATATATTTGACAAAAAGCAAGCTGTACGAGATCTTACACAAAAGTATGATTTTAATAAAGAGATAGGATTTTAAAATTTAAAATTTTAAAAAAACGTGTGGTTTTTGTGGTCCATAACTACAAAAACCACACACTTTTTATTTTTTTAAAGATTTTATCTATTATCCAGTAATTTCTGGTGTCATAATTTCCTTTATATGGAAAACAATCATCCCTCTCATAACCCCTTACGTATCATACCGCTCGATCCGACCGGTATCCGTGTTATAGGTCGGGAGGAAGTCCGCCGGGACCTTCCAATGCCTCCCGTTGTTCA
>CAJUFE010000096.1 GCA_910585635.1 uncultured Lachnospiraceae bacterium
AAAGCAGCATAATCTTTCGACTTTTTTTGTCCAAAGTATTGACATAGATCCACCACCAGCATGGAGATGTTATCGAAGGCGCTGTACTGGCGGATGGCGGAGATCACGCCCACCGCGATCCCGGCCAGGATCGCCCAGCTCAAGGAGCACAGCGCCAGCTGGATGGTGACCGGGAACTTTCTGGCGATCGCCTCGCTGATGTTCTCATTTCCCACAAAGGAACGTCCCAGGTCGAAGGTGGCGATCCGCTTCACCGTATCCAAAAACTGCCCGATATAGGGCTTGTTCAATCCGTAGATCTCCCGGAACTGCTCGATCTGCTCCGGCGTCGCCTTCTCCCCCAGGATGTTCACCGCCGGGTCGGAGGGCGAGATATACAGGATCGAGAACACCAGGAAGATCACGCCGAACAGGACGAACACCAGCATCGCCATACGGTCTACCGTGAACTTTAAGTAAGGCCGCATATAGAGCATGATCAGGATATACATAGGGAATGATACGATCACGGAAAATACGAAGAACGGCGCCTTGCTGAGCAGGGCCACGAAGGTATCATGGAACCCGCTGGTCCTGCTGGTATCAAACCCTTCCGCGTCCAGGAGGCGGTCCAGCTGCCCCTCGAACTCCTGGCGCGCGATCTTCGCCGCCTGCCGTTCTACCTCGGCTTCGGATATCTTCTTATTAAAAAATGTGTTTTTACGCCGGATCTGCTCCAGCGCCTCGGCATGCAGCGCGGCTGCTACGCCCTGGTCGGTGAGCTCTTTATGGAGCTGTTCCCGGCGGGCTGTGGCCGGAGCCTTTTCCTTGTTCGCGATCTGTACCAGCTTGACGATCGCCAGCGTGATGCAGCCGGATAACAGTGCGAGCACACGGTAGGCAGCGTTCCGTCCCATCCGTTCATAGGTTGTCACGACCTGCACCGCCAGTCTGCTCAAACGGTTGTCATCTGTATGATCCATACGCTCCTCCTTATCGTTCTTTTCTGTGCGCAGGCAGCTGCGTTCCCGGTCAATACCCCAGCTCCCGGTCCACCAGGTTCTCCAGCTGCTCCCCCTTGGCCATCCGGATCAGGTTCTCGAAAAAGATGTCAAAGCATCTGTGGATGTAATTGTCTTCGTCGTCACAGCCCATATGGGGGGTCATGACCACATTTTTCGCTGTCCACAGAGGATGGTCCGCCGGGAGCGGCTCCTGCTCATAGACATCCAGGATGGCGCCGGAGAGCTTTCCGCTTTCAAGAGCCGCCAGCAGGGCATCGGTATCCAGCACCTTCCCCCGGCAGATGTTGACCAGGCCGGCCCCATCCTTCATGGCGGCGAACTGCTCCGCGCCGAAGGCGTGGTACGTCTCTTTGGTAGAGGGCATGGTCAGGAACACCTGGTCGGCCTCGGGCAATACCTGGCAGAGCGCGTCCGGATGGACGATCCTTTCAAAACCTTCCTTTTCCCGGACCACTGGATCCACACCGATCGCCCGCAGGCCGAGGCGCGCTGCCGCCTGTGCCACCGCCGAGCCCTGCTTCCCGCAGCCTGCGATCACCACGGTCTTCCCCTCTATGATCGTGAGGAAGTGGCCGTCCCACCGGCTCTCCCGCTGGGCGGTAATAAGCCTTGGCATATCGTTGCCCAGCATCAGCATGGCCATCATGGCGAACTCACAGGTCTTCGGTGCGTGGGCGCCCCGGCTGTTGGTCAGCCTGGTCTGCTCCGGCAGCCAGGTCAGGGGGAACAGATGCTCCACGCCGGCCCCGATGATATGGATATAGCGCACATGGGGCGCTCTCTCCCGGAAGGTCTCTAAGGGGAACATATACCCGATGATGGCGTCCGTGTCCGCCACCGCGCGGTAGAACTTCTCATAGTCCTCTTCGTTCCAGCCAGGGCTGTCCTCATAGCTGACGGAGGTCCGGCAGATCGTAAAGCTTGCCAGGTCCCGGACCGCGGGGTATCGTTCAAGAGCGGCATCCAGGCGTTCCTGATCCATCCGGAACACCTTTTTGCTGTTTTCGGCTGTCAAGATCAAGATCTTCATCTTCTCCATGGTCTCACACCTCCCGGTCAATAGCCTCTGACCAGATCCACCACATTCTCCAGGGGACGGCCCTCCCGCATGTTGCGGAGGTTCCTGATCGTCAGATCCAGGGTGAGGGGGATATAGTTCACCAGATCGTCAGAGGAGATATGGGGCATGATGAACAGGTTCGGGGTGTCCCAGAAGAAATGATCTTTCGGGAGGGGCTCCTGGCAGAACACATCCGAGATCGCTCCGGAAAGCTTTCCGGAGACCAGGGCGTCGTGGAGCGCCTTCTCGTCCACCACCGGACCGCGGGCGATGTTGATGAGCCCCGCGTGGTCGGGCAGCCAGCTCAAGGTCTCCTTGTTGATCATCCCGCGGGTGGCGTCGGTCAGGGGGACATGGAGGGAGACGATATCCGCTCTGGCAAATGCCTCCTGCATCTGCTCCACCGGCAGCATCTCGTCACAATAGGGGTTCTCCACCACCGGGCTGTTGACCCCGATCACATACATCCCCAGCCGTTTAGCCTGGCGGGCCATCTCGCCGCCCTGATGGCCCACGCCCACCACCACTAAGGTCCTTCCCTTGATGACGGAGCTGAAGTTCCGGTCCCATCTGCCCTTTTTCTGGGAGTAGGCCAGACGAGGGATCCCAGCATTGATCATATAGAGGAACATGGCGAAGGATTCGCCGGATTTGGGCAGGTGGACGCCCCGGTTATTGACCACGGCGATCCCTTCCGGGACCCAGTCAAACGGCGTCACATGTTCCACGCCGGAGCTGATGAAGTGGATCATCTTCAGCTCAGGTGCATACGCTCGGATATCTTCCTTGGGCAGTGTATAGCCCACCAGGATATCGGCGGTCTTCATGTAGCCGTAGTATTCATCTAAGTCTTCTTGTGACCACTGTGATACCGGGTCCGCGTCGCTGCAGCCGATCGTGATATGCAGCTGGCCTGCCAGATCTGGGTTCCGATCCAGAAGGTCCTGGACCTGTTTTGCGGTCGCGTTAAATACCTGGGGCGAACCGTCGCTGTTCTCGATGTGGATATGTGTTTTTCCTTGATACATAGGGGTCTTCCTCCTTTGTGTGCTCATGCTTTATAGACGATCTTCCCATCGATGATGGTGTAAAGGGCATGGGAGCCGATATCCCGCAGGGGATCGCCGCTGTGGATGACGATGTCGGCATCCTTGCCAGGTTCGATGCTGCCTGTCCGGTCATCTACGCCCATGATCGCTGCGGGGTTGATGGTGATACATTCCCAGGCCTTCTGTTCCTCTAACCCGGCCTCCATGGCCAGGCCCGCGCATAATGGCAGCCTCTCGATCGGGACCACAGGGGCGTCGGTGATGATCGCCACCTTGAGCCCGGCATCGGAAAGGACCTTTACGGTGTCAAAGGTCTTGTTCCGGACCTCCGGTTTGGTCTTATCGCCGAAGGAGGGGCCGATTAGCACCGGATAGCCTTCCGCCGCCAGGATGTCGGCGATCAGATGGCCCTCCGTGCAATGGTCGATCGTGAGCTTTACATCGAACTCCTTCGCGATCCGGATCGCCGTGCAGATATCGTCCGCCCGGTGGACGTGGGCTTTCAAGGGGATCTGCCTGCGGATCACCGGCAGCAGCGCTTCCATCTTCATGTCGAAGGGCGGCCGCTTTTTCCCCTCATCTGTGGAGGCCTCATAAGCCTCTAACTCCTGGGCATAACGCTGTGCCTTGAACAGGGCTTCCCGCAGCAGGGCGGCCACCGCCATCCGGGTGTAGGGGGACTTCCCCTTCAGCCCGTAGCTGCTCTTCGGGTTCTCGCCGAAGGCGGCCTTCATGGCCAGGGGCTCTAAGAGCACCATGTCGTCCACCCGTTTCCCATAGGTCTTAAGAGCCGCGAAGGAGCCGCCGATCACATTGCCGCTCCCTGGGCCGGTGGCGATGGTGGTGATCCCGCCCCGCCGTGCGTTCTCGAAACATTCATCCATAGGATCGATGGAATCGAGGCCCCGCAGGTGCGGCGTGATCGGATCCATCTCCTCATTGGCATCCTCCCCTTCCCAGCGCAGCGCGCTGCCGAACAATCCGATATGGCAGTGCGCGTCGATCATCCCCGGGGTCACCAGGTGCCCGCCGGCATCGATCTTTTGGGCGCCGTCCGGTCTTTCTACATCTTCCCCTACGGCCTTTATCTTGCCGTTTTCGATCAGGATCTGGCCGTTCTGATACTCTGCGCCGGCCATGGTCTTGATCCGGCCATTTGTGATATACAACATAAACGCTATCCTTTCTGCTGTGCATGGGCGCACAGCTTTATAGCTGATCGGTCTCCCGGGCTGTGATGGGAGACCGGCATCATCACCATCTGTCTGCTAGTAAATGACATTTAGTATAGTTTAATATAATGGGAGTAGCGCTTCAAGACATTTCGCTCAAAAAAAAATGTATTTTACCATGTGATCCATACGCTTTTCCTAAAGGATATGGAAAAATGCGGAGCGCCTGTCAGGCTAGAGCAGCTATGGGTCTGGTGTATGATACATCCTTGCTTTCTGACGTGGGATGCAGCATGGGGAGAAAAGGCAGATAAGGCACAAGATCTGATCTTACAAGAATTTTACATGGCTCTACTGTACATCATGATATCATAGTAGGTAGAAAATGAAGAAAGGGATGACTGCTTATGGATATCTTTGATGTACTTACGATGGCAGGAGGGCTGAGCCTGTTCTTGTTCGGCATGAGCATCATGGGGCAGGCTCTGGAGCGCCGTGCAGGGGAGAAGCTCCGGTCGCTGTTAGGCAAGCTGACGACCAATAAGCTGGCCGGCCTCCTGACCGGTCTGGTCATCACGGCGGCGATCCAAAGCTCTTCGGCCGCCACGGTGATGGTGGTCGGTTTTGTGAACTCAGGTCTGATGACGCTGGAGCAGGCGACCCATGTGATCATGGGCGCAAATGTGGGGACCACCGTGACCGCATGGATCTTAAGCCTGGCCGGGATCGACAGCGGGAACCTGTTCGTGGAGCTGCTAAAGCCCTCCTCCTTCACGCCGGTGCTGGCGCTGGTGGGGATCGTCTTCTATATGTTCTGCAAGGATGATAAGAAGAATGATGAAGGGATGATCCTCCTGGGCTTTGCGACGCTGATGTTTGGCATGGAGACCATGTCCGGCGCCGTTTCGGGCCTCAGAGATGTGCCTGCTTTCCGGGAGCTGTTCGTCATGTTCCAGACTCCGGTCCTGGGCGTGCTGGCAGGCGCTCTCCTTACCGCGATCATCCAGTCCAGCTCAGCCTCGGTGGGGATCTTGCAGGCGTTAGCGGTCACCGGACAGGTATCTTACGGCGCGGCAGTGCCGATCATCATGGGGCAGAACATCGGCACATGTGTGACGGCCATGTTCTCCGCCATAGGCGCGAATAAAAATGCGAAACGGGCGGCAACGGTACACCTGTTTTTTAATATCATCGGCACAGCCGTTTGGCTCTCCGTGTTCTGCCTGGTGAGAGTGCTCCTTGCCCCGGCGTTTTTGGACCAGCCAGCCTCGCTGTTAGGGATCGCTGTGGCCCATTCGGTCTTTAATGTACTGTGTACGATCCTGCTGCTGCCTGCCTCCGATCTCCTGGAAAAGCTGGCAGACCGGATGATCTTGGAGGCTAAAGGGTCGGAAGCCCGGCCGGAGCTGGATGAACGCTTGCTGGCCACGCCGCCGATCGCATTAAAACGCTGCCGTGAAGTGACGGCAGATATGGCCAGGATCTCGGTCCGCGCGTTAAAAGACAGCCTGCTGGCCCTGCGCGGCTATACGCCGGAGCTGGCCGCCTCTATCCGTGAGAAAGAGGAGCAGACAGACCGCTATGAGGATATGCTGGGCACCTATCTGGTCCGCTTGAGCGCCAAGCAGATCAGTGGGGCGGACAACGCAGAGGCGGCCATGCTGCTGAAGGATATCGGGGACTTTGAGCGGATCGCGGACCACGCGGTCAATCTGCTAAGATCGGCAAAAGAGCTGGCAAAGAAAAAGATGGTGTTCACAGGTCCCGCCATGTCAGAGCTGGAGGTCCTCTTTGCCGCGGTGGACGAGGTGCTGGACCTGTCCTTGACCGCTTTTTTAGAAAATGATCTGGGCGCCGCTCTTAAGGTAGAGCCCCTGGAGCAGGTGATCGACAAGCTGAAGGAGCAGATGCGCACACGCCATATCCTCCGTTTACAGCAGGGCGCATGTACGATCGACGCAGGCTTTATCTGGGCCGATCTGCTGACCGATCTGGAGCGGACCTCCGACCACTGTTCCAATATCTCCGGGAGCATCATCGATATGGCGCAGCATAACATGAACACCCACCAGGCCCTGCGCAGCATGAAAAATGACAGTGGGGATTTTCGGCAGAGGTTTGAGGCATATACCGCGAAATATGCGTTGCTGTGACCGGCTATGCACCTATACCTATCCCACCGCGGACCTTTTGACCCACCTGTGCAAAGTAACCCGCATCGGTTACTTTGCACACCCACGCCATGGAGTCCTATCGCATAGAGATGTCGCAAGGGGTCCGCTGCGGGAGGGGCATGTCA
>CAJUFE010000097.1 GCA_910585635.1 uncultured Lachnospiraceae bacterium
TCGTGGTGGGGCCGGAGCTGAAGATCTATCAGTGCGGTCTGCCCAAGGAGATGGCGATCGAGCTGTTCAAGCCCTTTGTGATGAAGGAGCTGGTCTCCAACGGCACCGCCCATAATATCAAGAATGCCAAGAAGATGGTGGAGCGTCTCCAGCCCGAGGTATGGGATGTACTGGAGGACGTGATCAAGGAGCATCCGGTGATGCTGAACCGGGCCCCCACCCTCCACAGATTGGGGATCCAGGCCTTTGAGCCGATCCTGGTGGAAGGTAAGGCGATCAAGCTCCATCCCTTGGTGTGTACAGCTTTTAACGCGGACTTTGACGGCGACCAGATGGCGGTCCATCTGCCCTTGTCCGTGGAGGCGCAGGCGGAGTGCCGTTTCCTCCTGCTGTCCCCGAATAACCTGTTAAAGCCTTCGGACGGCGGCCCTGTGGCAGTGCCTTCCCAGGATATGGTCCTGGGGATCTACTATCTGACCCAGGAGAGACCGGGAGCGTCAGGCGAGGGGAGCATCTTTAAGAGTGTGAACGAGGCGATCTTAGCCTATGAGAATAAAGTCGTGACCCTCCACAGCCGGGTAAAAGCCAGAGTGGAGAAGACCATGGCAGACGGCACCGTGAAGCAGGGCCTGATCGAATCTACGGTGGGGCGTTTCATCTTTAATGAGATCATCCCCCAGGACCTGGGCTTTGTGGACCGCTCCGTCCCGGAGAATGAGCTGAAACTGGAAGTGGATTTCCATGTAGGCAAGAAACAGTTAAAACAGATCCTAGAGAAGGTCATCAATGTCCACGGCGCGATCCAGACCGCTATCACCTTGGACGACATCAAGGCCATCGGCTATAAGTTCTCCACCAGAGCGGCCATGACCGTATCGATCTCGGATATGACGGTGCCGGCCTCCAAGAAACAGCTGATCGCCGACGCCCAGAACACGGTGGACCATATCTCCAAGAACTTCCGCCGGGGCCTGATCACAGAGGAGGAGCGCTATAAAGAGGTGATCGAGACCTGGAAGTCCACGGACGACCAGCTGACACATGACCTTTTGACCGGCCTGGATAAATACAATAACATCTTTATGATGGCGGATTCCGGAGCCCGTGGTTCCGATAAGCAGATCAAGCAGCTTGCCGGCATGCGTGGATTGATGGCGGATACCACCGGCCATACGATTGAGCTGCCGATCAAGTCCAATTTCCGTGAAGGCCTGGATGTCCTGGAATACTTCATCTCCGCTCACGGCGCCAGAAAAGGCCTTAGCGATACAGCTCTGCGTACGGCAGACTCCGGGTATCTGACCAGGCGTCTGGTGGATGTATCCCAGGATCTGATCATCCGCGAGGTGGACTGCTGTGAGGGGAAAGAGATCCCCTACATGGAGATCAAGGCCTTTATGGACGGCCAGGAGACGATCGAGTCCTTAAAGGATCGTTTGACCGGGCGCTATATCGCGGAGACGATCACCGACCCGGATACAGGAGAGATCGTGGTGAAGGAAAACCATATGTGTACCCCGAAGCGGGCGGCTGCGGTCATGGAGGTCTTAGAAAAGACCGGGCGTAAGTCGGTGAAGATCCGGAACGTGCTCTCCTGCAGATCCCATATCGGTGTCTGCGCCAAGTGCTACGGAGCCAATATGGCTACCGGCCAGCCGGTGCAGGTGGGCGAGGCCGTGGGTATCATCGCGGCCCAGTCGATCGGTGAGCCCGGCACCCAGCTGACCATGCGTACCTTCCATACCGGCGGTGTGGCCGGCGGCGATATCACACAGGGTCTTCCCCGTGTGGAGGAGCTTTTTGAGGCCCGTAAGCCCAAGGGTCTGGCGATCATCACGGAATTTGCCGGGGTGGTGACGATCAAGGATACGAAGAAGAAGCGGGAGATCACCGTTACCGATAACGATACGGGGAACGCCAAGACCTACCTGATCCCCTACGGATCCAGGATCAAGGTCCAGGACGGCCAGTACCTGGAGGCCGGCGACGAGCTGACCGAAGGCTCCGTGAACCCCCACGACATCTTAAAGATCAAGGGTGTGCGGGCCGTGCAGGATTATATGCTCCGCGAGGTGCAGCGTGTGTACCGCCTCCAGGGCGTGGAGATCAACGACAAGCATATCGAGATGATCGTCCGCCAGATGCTCAAGAAAGTCAAGGTAGAGGAGAGCGGCGACAGCGATCTGCTGCCTGGCGTATCGGTAGATGTGCTGGATTTCAATGAGATGAACGAGCAGCTCATCGCAGAGGGCAAGAAACCGGCGGACGGCAAGCAGGTCATGCTGGGCATCACCAAGGCCTCCTTAGCCACCGACTCCTTCTTATCCGCAGCCTCCTTCCAGGAGACCACCAAGGTCCTGACCGAGGCGGCGATCAACGGAAAGGTGGATCACCTGATCGGCTTAAAGGAGAACGTGCTGATCGGTAAGCTGATCCCGGCCGGTACCGGTATGAAGCGCTACCGGAATGTCCGGCTGAACACCGATATCACCATGGAGGATGATATCGAGCTGGAGGAAGATGAGTTCGGCGAGCTTGATGACCTGGATGAGCTGGAGCTGGATGAAGAGCTCCCGATCTTCCCGGAAGAAGAGAATGAGGACGATCTTCTGGAAGAGGTGCTGGATTTCGGGGAAGAGGAGATCTAGAAAGAAATAGGGATCAAGAGATAAAGAAATAAGGATCAAGAGATAAAGAAATACAGAAAGAAATAAAGAACGCGGCGGATGATCGGTGTGGACCGATCGACCGCCGCGTAGTTTTTAGCCTATCAATGGTTTTAGCCTATCAATGGTTTGAGCCAGGGCCTCCGGTAAGACCGGCCTCCAGATCTCCGCCGGAGGAGGACGGATGGGAGCTGCCGGAGCCAGGGTTGCCGGAGCCGGAACCGCTGGAACCGGCCGGACCAGTGGTGGACCCGGGGATCGGGCTGCTTCCGGAGCTGGAGCCTCCTGGGGCGGAGCCGCCGGATGAGCCAGAAGAGCCGGAGGTACCGCCAGGGCCATTGCTGCTGCCGGAGGAACTGCTGCTGTTCGTGTTGACCACGGTAGCGTTCACCCCGGAAGCGTTCCCACAGGAGCCGTCCGCCGCGAAGGTATAGCTCTGGCCGTTCAGGGTCAGCGTGGTGTTAGCCGCCATCTTTCCGGTGGCAGGGTCTAAGTAATAGTATCGGCCGTTCACCTGGATCCACCCGGTCAGCATATGTCCGGCATTGTTAAAGTAATAATGGGCGCCCCCGATCTCCTTCCAGGTGCGGGCCATCTTCCCGGTGGATAAGTCCATATAATACTTGTTGGTACCGTCGCTGAGCCATCCGGTCAGCATGCGCCCGTCGCTGTTGAGATAATAATAATCGCCCTTGATCTCCGTCCATCCGGTGGCCATCTTTCCGTCGGAGCCGAAATAGTACCATTCGTTGTTGATCTGGCGCCAGTCGGAGACCACGCAGCGCCCGTCCTCCCCTTCACGGAAGTAGTACCAGGCATTATCCATAAAACGCCAGCCCTTCATCATGGACCCATCGCTGCGCATGTAATAGTAGTTGTCCCCGATCTTCAGCCAGCCGTAGACCATGGTGCCATTCTGCAGGTTATAGTAGTATTTGTCATCGACCTTGACCCAGCCGGTGGACATCAGACCGTTTTCCTTAAAATAGTACCATTTATCATCGATCTTCTTCCAGCCCAGGGTCATGAGACCGGTGGACTGGTCCATATAATAATAACCGTCGCTGGTCTGGATCCACCCTTTGCGGATCGAACCATTGTTCTCTACATAGGTCCAGCTGTTCCCGGATTTGGTCCAGCCTGCTGCCCAGGAATGGGCCGCAGGAGCCAGTGCCAAGAGACCGGCAAGACAAACAGCAGCGGTTGCTTTCCATAGTGTATTTCGCATGAAGATATCCCTCCTTTGTATCTGCGCGGTCACATCCTCTGGATACACGCCTAACCTTGGCGTCAGATCATCACAGCAGGCCCACGGCCACGCACCCTCCCTTATTGCCTACCCATAAGTATAGCACAAGTAAGGGGAGTTTGCTTAACGTTTTTATTACGATTTTGATAAATATGGAAAAGCCTGTTACTGTTCACGGCTACGCCGTTCACAGCAACAGAATGCACACAAAATGGGCTGACCGCCCATTTTGGCGCTGCAACCCTCGGGTTTCTTGTGATCTTTGCTCACAAGAAACACCTCGCGGGATATTACCTGTGAAAAGTAACAAAAGCCCCATTCGCCAGCTGCCGATATCCGTTCTTGGCGTAACGGTACATGGTGATCGTGTACTCACCGAACTCTTCGCCCAAGCTACTCTTGTATATGGCCCAGAGGCTCCAGAGGAAGCCGGAGAGTGCCATGAAGGCGGTGACCAGGGCCGTTTCTTCGTTGGTGGGCTGGCGTTCTAAGTAGGTCTGCAGGAGGGCGGCGGCCTGGCCGGAGTCATAGTAGGAGTAGACGGAGCACATGGCGATGTCTAAGAGGGGGTCGGCCATGCCGGCGTACTCCCAGTCGATCAGGCGGATCTTGCCGTCCGGTAGGATCAGGAAATTATGGACCACCGGGTCGATATGGCATAGGATATGGGGACGGCCCAAGGCCTGGATGCGGTCCCAAAGTTCTGTCATCCACGTCTTTACCTCAGGATAGTCCTCAAAGGGGATGCCTCCGTGGGACAGGCATAATCCCTCATAAAACTGGATCTGTCCCATCAGGTCAAAGGAATGGGCCACTTTAAGACCGGAGCGGTGGAACCGCCGCAGCAGGTCCATACATCGGGCCATATCCTCTGGGCTCTCGCTGTCCGCTGTCCGTGCTCCCTCGTAGTACTCGGAGATCTTGTAGCCGTTTTCTCCATTAAAATAGAGGACGCGTTCAGTGATCCCCAGGGGGGCTACCGCGTCATAGACCGCTTTTTCATGGGTCCGGTCGATCAAAAGCTCGGTACCCGGTCCCGGGATCCGGCAGATATAATGCTTGCCGTCGATCTGGAAAAGGAAGGATTTATTGGTCATGCCGGCTTTCAGGCAGCGGATGTGAACGATCTTGGATTCCGGGACCTTGAAGACCTGGGAGACCAGCTCCATGGCTTTGTTATCTGACCGGGTCTGGTATCTGGGATCGAAAAGGCGCAGCTCCTCCAGATTTTCAAATTCATAGACCTGGTCCTGGGGCTGGCGGTTCACATACATATCCGGCGCGCCCTTTTTTCCTTTCAGCAGCTCCAGATACACCTGCTCCCAATAGAACTGCTCCGTGCCGGGCTGGTGGTAATATTGTTCCAGAGCCGGGAAGAACCGTTCAGAGAAGGCCTTTGAGAAAAAGGCCGGGCCATACATCACCCAGGTATCCTGCCCGCCTACATGGACGTCGGTGATCAGTCCTTTCTTATTATAGGTAAGACACCACTCAGAGGTCTCGCCGGGCATATGGACGGCAGAGTACCAGGCGCCGCACTCGTAGGTATGGTACATGTTCCGGCGCATCCAGTTATCGGAGGAAAGGAGATACATGTTCTTTCTGGCAAAAAGCTTCCGGGCATGGTAGAGGGTGGCTAAGGTGTTCTTGCAGAAATATTCCGGATTATAGAGGAGCTTCACGCCATAGCGGTCGATCAGGTATTCAAACTTTTCCTTCAGATAGCCCACCACGATGGTGATATCCCGTATGCCTACCTGATGGAGCTGTTTGATCTGCCGTTCGATCATCCGTTCTCCGTAGACCTCCAGGAGCCCCTTGGGCGTTTCAAAGGTAAGGGGGACGAATCGGGAGCCAAAGCCTGCCGCGATAAAGACCGCGCCGTCCACCCGGTATCCCTCTAAGAGCGCCAGCCCGGAAGGGGTGACCTCGTAGCGCCCGTCATCGGTCTGACGGATATGACCGGCGCTCACACATTCCTTCATCAGATTGTTCACAGTTCCCAGGGAGATAAAGAGCCGGTCGGCCAGCTCCCGTTGGGTGATGGCCGGATCCTCCACGATGCTCCGGCATAATAAAGCTTGACGATCCATGATGATCTGGTCCTTTCTTGTTCATAATGAGAGTAGAGCTCGGCCGCTCATCCCCTGTTTGATGGGGATGAGCGTTCAAAAAATAGCTTATTTGCGATGCATATGAACATTATAGCAGGTTTTGCAGAGAAATCAAGGAGAGATGAAAAAGGCAGCACATGGGAGTATAGGGAGAAATGGGGGATCCGCTCGAAGGATGTATTGCTATCGATACAATTTAAGAATAAAACTCGACTTCCGTAAGGATTACGTAAGAAAATGCACAGAGAAATGTTATGGCATTTTTCTGCGAGATGGTTTATACTAGGTATCGTGATGGAGGAGATGATACTTCCACAGAAATTAAGAAAGGTTTTTCATATTTTTATGTTTTTCTTAAAAATATGTCAAAAAAGTCTTGATAATTTCAACTATTGGAAGTATAATAGCCTCGTGATGTAAGAGGGACGCCCTGCTCTGCATACGTGATGGTGCAGTGAGCATCGGTAGTCTCAAAAA
>CAJUFE010000098.1 GCA_910585635.1 uncultured Lachnospiraceae bacterium
CTCAAGGCCCAGTGGGAGCCACAGGAGAGGTAGGTCCGACTGGCCCTCAAGGCCCAGCAGGGGCCACGGGAGCACAAGGCCCGACTGGCCCTCAAGGTCCAGCAGGAGCTACGGGAGCGCAAGGCCCGACCGGCCCTCAGGGTCCAACAGGAGCCACGGGAGTGCAAGGTCCGACCGGCCCTGAAGGCCCGTCAGGAGCCGTGGGAGCACAAGGCCCGACTGGCCCTCAAGGTCCAGCAGGAGCTACAGGAGTGCAAGGTCCGACCGGCCCTCAAGGCCCAGTGGGAGCCACAGGAGAGGTAGGTCCGACTGGCCCTCAAGGCCCGGCAGGGGCCACGGGAGCGCAAGGCCCGACTGGTCCGACCGGCCCTCAAGGTCCGGAAGGGGTTGCCGGCGCTACTCCAACGTTGCGTATAGGGACTGTCACTACCGGCCCCACAGCGGCTGCTACGATCACCGGAACTGCGCCTGATCTCATCCTCAATCTGATCATACCTCAGGTGGATCCCTCTACTACCAGACACGAGCATGATACGGACATTGAAATAGACGATGCGTAATGCTTGGGAAAGTCTATGGAAGCGGGTATTTAAGCTCAAAAACATGCTTTATCCTTGACATATCTATGATATTTCTGTATAAAGTTAAATAGTGACAAGTATAGCTTATCCTACAGAGTGTCCATCTCTGTAAAAAGCGGCGAGTCCGACTGTGAGTGGGATCCATAAGAACGGAGAGTCCTGCCGTAAGTGGAAACGATCTGAGGCTGCATGTTGATGCAGCCTCATTAAGATATAAGGAGCACGATAAGGCCTCTTGTTGTGCGAGACCTAGCTGTAGTTTGGCATAAAACTGCCTTACATAGGAGGATGGGATGATGAGAAAAAGATGGATGGCCCTTTTCATGGCTTTGACGATAGGCCTGTCTGGCTGCGGCAGGACGGATGATCCCTCTTCGGAGGCCGCGGAACCTGAAGGATATGAAGCCGTTCCGGAAGAGGAGACGCCGGATCCCACGCGTGAGGATCTTAAAAAACTACAGGAGTCTCCTTCGGTATATTCTGCGGTCATCAATAGCGATGCTGAGGGAAAAGAGTATCGGATCGATCTGGAAGAGGCCACCGTTTTGGTCTGGAACTTGCGTTCCAATGAGGAGATAGAGTATACCCTGGACAGCGGACAGGTCGAAGGCTTAAGGCAGCTGCTTTCGGGATACGCCCTTACCGTTTATGACGGCAACCCGTACTGGCCTACAGGGGAGTACTGTACCATGATCGTGCTCTTTGATATTACGATCCATTATAATGGGGAGCACTACGGTTGCTACCGGGAGACAGGCGCGTTAGGTTATCCTGAGGGCTGGGAAGATTTTATGGAAAAGTTAAAGGCGTTCATTGAGGGATGATCGTTCTATGATCATCACGATCATGATGCCTATATGGAGTTTTGATGCTGTGCGAGGATACGGATCGATGTTTTTTGTGCGAGATAAAAAGAAAGCGGTATGCTCCCCGCCCCCGGAGCAGAAGACCAGCATAGATCAGGCGATCGACCGGCTTAAGGACGGGGATCTAAGTGTGCTCCGGATCGTATACACGGTCTTGGCCACGGAGGACCGGACAGCGATCCGGCAGGCGGGGGAGGCGGTCTGTGAGCAGTTGTCCCGCCTGACCAGAACGGGGCTGCTGAAGCTCTGCGAGCGTTTTCGGGACTCCACTTCACTGGAGTGGTTTGTGGACTGGAGCCGGGTCTCGCTGGAGCGTCTGGAAAAGGCACTGTCTAAAGGGGCCTATAGACATGTATTGATCCTGGGCGCCTTCCATCCAAATGGGTATTATCGGGAAAGGTGTGTGCGTGCCATGGCCGGGCTTCCGGGGATGCTCTACTGGCTCCTGCCCAGAGTGAACGATTGGGTGCCCCAGGTCCGGCTCGAGGCGGAAAATGTACTGGGCCCCTATCTGCTCTCCTGTGATGGGGCGGAGCTGATCGATGCCCTTCCGGCCTTTGACCGCCTGCGGGATGGACGTCGCCGGACCAGCGGACAGATGGAGAGGCTGGAAGAGCAGGTAAGAGAAAGGCTTTCCCAGGCGTTGGCAGAGATGGGAGTCGGGGGAGTGGCTGGCAGGCCTCCGGCTGTGCGGGCTTCCCTGTATCGGATGGCTGCTGGGGCTGGACTCTGGACTATGGAGCAGATGGAGGCCTGTCTGGAGCGGGAAAAGCAGTCTTGCCTGAAACGGATCCTGCTCAGGCAGATCTTCGCACACCCAGACTGTACGGTGGAGTGGGCCGAACATTATCTGAAAGATCCGTCCTCTGTAGTCCGCAGGATGGCGGTGGAGTCCCGGTATGGACGGCTGAAAGACAGCTGGCCGGGGCTGGAGGAGATGCTCGCGGACAGCAGTAAAGGGGTCAGGGGCTATGCGGCCTATATCCTTAAGCGGCACGGGAGTCTGGATATCCGCGGCTATTATCTGGACCATCTGACCGAGGACGGCCGCGGGTACGCGATCTTAGGGCTGTCCGAGTACAGCAGGCAGGGCAATGTGCAGAGCTTCCTGGGCTGTCTGGAGGCCCAGGAAAGCCAAGAACACCAGAAAAGGCAGGAAGGTCAGGAAAGGCAAGAGGTACAGACCCGCCGGATCCTCCGGGCAGTCCTTTTAGCCTTGGGAACGCAGGAGGACTTTTCGGATGTAGAGTTTTTGTGGCGGTATCTCGCCGATGAGCGGGTGGATATCGCCAAGGCAGCTTATCTGTCCATCCGGAAGCTGGATATCCCTCTGGGGGCGGAAAGGGTCTACCAAGCCTATATGGAGGCGGAGCTGGCCCACCAGAAACGTTATCTGTTATCTCTGCTGCTCAAGGAAAACTCCTGGGAGCGGCTCCCCTGCCTGCTTGGCCTGTACCATGTGGATATGCCGGAGCGGGAGAGGGAGCAGGTGCTGTCCGGTATCTGCTGCCGGTCCATGTATGGGAAAGTGACCAAGCCTTTGCAGCAGGCGATCGTATCAGCCCTGGAACAGAAAAGGGAGGAGCTGCCGGCGGGGATAGAAAAAGGGATCCTGTATGATATGCGGTTCCTGGTGAGATGACCTTCTGATGAGTCTGCGGCGATCTGGGCGATCGTACAGAACAGGTAAGGTCAAGGGATAGAGATAAAAACGATATATAAGGGATATCCCTATAGAAAGAAGGGATCAAATGCCATCTAAGATATTTTTATGGATCGAAGATAGAGAAGGAAAAGCAAGCTATCTGTTTTGGCGTTGCCTCTTGGAGCATCTGTATCCAGATATCATACTAGAAAGCAAGAAAAACAGTAGTGGACTTTTAAGAGCGGTAAAGGATCTAGAGGATGCGGAGAACAGATATGTGATCGTACTGGACAATTCCTTTGATAATGCGCAGGCAGTGATGGAGCAAAGAGCGCTGAAACAATATGCAGATAAAAAAGAGAATGTCGTCTTGATGGACATCATTTGTTTCGAGTATATCCTATTGGGGTTCAAAGATCTGATCATCTGGATATATGCTCCAGATGATGGATTTCTGAAAAAAAGAGCGGATGCCATAGCCGCAAGAGAAAAGCTGATCCGGTCGATCGAGAAGGGAAGTATGGATCATAAGGATATAAAGGAGATCGTGGCATACGATGCGCATATCAACGAGCATAATATAGAACAGCTATCCGCAAAGCTTTTATTTGACCTGACCAGGAATACAGGGTTTGAGGTTGCGAAAGGAAAGATCGGAGATTGTTGGATCAGGTCTTGCTGTGCATGGAAGGAGCGTATGGATGATGATATCTGTGGGTTGGACTATAGTGGAAGGTTATGTGTATATGATAAAATGAAAGCTATATATGAAGGAACTTGTCTAAAAGGGCAATTCCATGCAGTAGGATTGGGGGCGATCATATGATCACGATCTTTAAAGACAAAAAAGACATACCTGGGGATATGGGATATGTGGAATTGAACGACCTGTTTTTTGATCAAAACACGGCATCTCTGCTCGATGGACAAGCTGACAGGATCATTGAGAGCATCGATGAGGCAAAGCGTATCGGCAGATATAAGATCAGTTCCAGGTTTGATGATGTTGCATTAGATATAGACAGACTTTCAACAGGATGTAAGACGGTATTGAATGTACTGTATCATCCAGAGAAGGTGTTTTGCCTGAAAGAATGTGGGGATAATGCACTGGAGATCTTATACCGTTTTGAAACTGGCTATGTATACAGCGAATATGCATTGATCCCTTTTGATATGGGGCCTGTCATTGTCCAGACCAGGTCAGGAAAAAAAGTGATCGATGATCATGAAGAGTTAAAGGAGTGGTGGGGCATTGAGAAGTGATCCTCTGGTTATGGACCATTTTTACACAGTCCATACCTCATTTATCGTAGATCTTAGATTTACCAGTAATATAACCATCTTGACGGGCGATTCCGGTACAGGAAAAACAGCTGTATTTTCATTTATCCGAGAATGTATGGCGGTCGATCCGAAGATCCTCTGTTTAAATTATCTGGATCGTCAGAAGGATATCCGAGAGCTGATAAGCAAGGTTGACGGCAAGCTGATCGTTATTGATAATGCAGATATTTTGTTAGATGATGATACGAGAAAATATATCTCACTGGACGATAAAAATCAGTATCTGATCATTGGGAGAAATCCGAAAAACCTTTTTGCGACTAAGGAAGATCTATTCGGATTAGTCAGTGAAAAGATCGGTGAGCAGACTAGGTTTATGCTCGAGGCGTATTTATAAGGTAGTGGTGCGTTTGTTTCCATGCGCATGAAAGTTTGGTGAGATGACAAAAAATGATCTGATAAAGGAGGACAGACAGTCGATATGGTAAAGGTAGCGGTATTACAGGTCAAGCTTTACGCGCCCTGGGTGCATTCGCTGAAGGAGAAACGGATGGTGGCCAAGAGTCTCCTGGCCAAGCTGCGGAATAAGTTCCAGGTATCTGCTGCCGAGGTGGAGGAGCAGGATGTCCATCAAACGCTGGTGATCGGGGTGGCCGCCATCGTCCCCCACAGCGCCCAGGCCGACAGCCTTATGGACGCGATGGTCCAGTTCATCGAAGAGAACACAGAGGCCCAGATCGTGGACGAGGAGCGGGAGATCCGGTAGCGGACCATCACAGCACAGGACTGTCCGCGGTAGCGGGCCATCACAGCACAGGACTGTCCGCAATAGCGGACCATTGCAGCGCAGGCCCATTCTCGGTATTGGCTGTTGCCACACAGACCCGTTCCCTGGCGGCAGACGCTGTCCTTAAGGAAAAGACGCCAGCAGCTTATATGCTGGCGGAGCTTTCCCCGTCAAGATCCTTATGGACCTCCGCCTCGATCTCACGATCCACGATCTGCAAAAACACCTCAACCGGTCTGGGAAATACCTTATACTTTTTCCAGATCAGGCTGCTCCGTATGGTCACCTCTGGCCGGAGGGGCCTAAAGCACAGCACGCTGTCCTCAGAGTCATTGAATAAATGCTCTAAGGTCAGCAGATACCCCACCTTTTCCTCCACCATGATCTTTGCGTTATAGAACAGGTTAAAGGTGGCGACCACATCCAGCGCTCTCTGCGCGCCGCCCAGCCATCCGGCGATCTCATTTTTGACCATCTCCTGGTTGGAGATGATCACCGGCCTGCCCAGCAGATCGCCGGGCGAGATCGCGTCCAGCTTTGCAAGCTCACTATCCTTTCGCATCAATACCCCTCGGATATCGTGATGGGGTAAGCGGAGATAGTCATATCTCGACATATCGGCAGGCTCGATCACGATCCCCAGATCAAAGGATCCCTGGTCCAGCTTTTCCATGACATATTGGGCATTCCCGCTGTTGATATGGAACCGGATGCGGGGATAGTGTTCCTGTGTCTTTGCGATGGCCCGCATGACGGTCCGGTTGCATTCACTCTCACTGCAGCCGATATGGATATCGCCGGAAAGTTCAAGATCTCTCTGCCGCAGCCGCGACTCCATCTTTTCCACTAAGCTGATGATCTCCCGCGCCTGTTCTTTGAACAGACTCCCCTCCTGGGTCAAGGATACAGACCTTGTTGTCCGCTCAAACAAGGTGATGTGATACTCGTCCTCCAGCTCTTTGATCTGCCTGGACAGGGTGGGCTGTGTGACGTTAAGGACCTGGGCGGCTTTTGAAAAGCTCCCTTCTCTGGCGACCGTTAAAAAATAGCGTAATACTCTGATCTCCATCTCTCGATCTCTCCTTATCTTATGGACCATCTTATGGCCGAGTTTTTCCACAGGCGCTCTATTGATACGCCAGAGTCCCAGATAGACCTTTGACGGCCGTATCCGGATCGGCAGATCAGGACCTTGATCGATCTGTCAATACCTGTCAATATTTATCAGTATCCAGTGGTCAGTATCCAGTGGTTGATTGAAAAGTTAATTGCAACATTTGCTGTTGCAGTTAGAATTATATGGCA
>CAJUFE010000099.1 GCA_910585635.1 uncultured Lachnospiraceae bacterium
TGAAGCAGGCACAGCGGATGCAGCGCCAGATGGAGGAGAACCAAAAGGAGCTGGAGAACAAGGAATTTACGGCTTCTGCCGGCGGCGGCGCGGTAACGGTCACCGTATCAGGTAAAAAGGAAGTGGTGGGCGTAAAGCTGGCGGAAGAAGTGGTGGATCCGGAGGATATCGAGATGCTGGAGGATCTGATCGTGGCGGCGACCAATGAGGCGCTCCGACAGATGGAGGAGGCCAGCGCCCAGGCCATGTCCAAGCTCGCCGGAGGCTTAGGCGGAGGCCTGCCCTTCTGATGGAACACTATAGCAGTCAGATCACGAGATTGATCGAGGAGCTGTCCAGGCTCCCCGGTATAGGCGCGAAGTCTGCCCAGCGGCTTGCCTTCCACATCATCAACATGCCAGTGGAGCAGGTGGAGAGGCTGTCCGCGGCGATCATAGACGCAAAGAAGAACGTGCGCTATTGCAAGACCTGCTTTACCTTGACGGACGATGCGGTCTGCCCGATCTGCAAAAACCCGAAAAGGGACCATGGCATCATCATGGTGGTGGAGAACAGTCGGGATCTATCTGCCTATGAAAAGACAGGGAAGTATGAAGGGGTCTACCATGTCCTCCATGGGGCGATCTCCCCGATGCTGGGGATCGGACCGAACGATATCAAGCTAAAGGAACTGATGCAGCGGCTGCAGGCAGATGTGAAAGAAGTGATCATCGCCACCAATTCCAGCCTGGAAGGGGAGACCACTGCTATGTATATCAGCAAATTGATCAAACCGACAAAGATCAAGGTGAGCCGGATCGCCAGCGGGGTCCCGGTGGGCGGAGATCTGGAGTATATTGACGAGGTCACCCTCCTGCGGGCATTAGAGGGCAGGGTGGAGCTATAGGATACTGTCTGAGGCCGAGCTGGGTCAGCTTTTTAGGAGATGCAAAAGAATGGATAAACATGAGTTTAATATCAAGGTGGATCAGATCAAAAAGATGATGGGAAAGGGCGATCTAGAGACCGCCATGAAGATCGCAGATACGATCGATTGGCGGCGGGTACGCAATGCGAACCTGCTCTCCATGATCTCCTCCGTTTACGAAAAAAATGAAGAGTACCAGGAGGCAAAGGATATCCTATTGATCGCCTTTGAGCGGGCGCCTGTGGGCAAGCGTCTGCTGTATAAACTGACGCAGCTGGCGGTCAAACAGGGCAATGTCCAGGAGGCGGAGGGCTACTACCGCGAATTTTGCGACCTGGCTGGAGATGACTCCAGGCAGGATATCCTGCGTTATCTGATCCTGAAAGCGAAAGGGGCGCCTTTAGAGCAGCTCATCCATACATTAGAAAGCTATACCGGCGCAGAGCTGGACGAAAAGTGGCTTTATGAACTGGCCGAGCTCTATCATCAGGCCGGGATGGAGGATGAGTGCGTCCGGACCTGTGATAAGATCATGCTGATGTTCGGTCTCGGTCAATATGTGGATAAAGCCATGGAGCTGAAGCTCCAATATGCACCACTGACGAAATATCAGATGGACCTGGTGGAGAACCGGGATAAATACGAGGAAAAGCTAAAGCAAGTGGAGCAGAACGGCGGGGGCGGTCTTGCGGCATCTGCGCAGATGGGATATGGAAATGCGGATCCGATCTACCAGGAAGGAGCCAGGGCGATACCTGCCGGCATGGAGGGGATGGCCGGTCAGCCAGAGGCGGGGTCCGTCCAAGGCTATGGTGCCTATCCCATGCCAGGAGCAGTGCCGGCCGGGGCGTATGGTGTCTATCCTCCGTCAGGAGCGGCCCCTGTCCCCGGTCACGGCGGTTATCCGCAGCAGGAGGAGAGCGCTGTCCCCGGTCATGGCGGCTATCTGCAGCAGGAAGAGAGCGTTGCCCCCGGTCATGGCGGCTATCTGCAGCAGGAAGAGAGAGCTGTCCCCGGTTATGGCGGCTACCCACAGCAGGACGCAGTCTCTGCTGTGGGTCAGGGATATGCGATGCAGGATGCAGCGCCTGCGCCAGGCTATGGCGCGTATCCCCAGCCGGAAGGGACGCCTGTGGGCAGTTACGGGGTTTATGGACAGCCGGAGATCCCCGGCCCTGGATCAAAAGAGCCGATCCCGATGCGTGTACGGGTGGAGCCCAGACCGATCCCGGTGGCCCCCCAGGCGCCGGAGATGTACCAGGCGCCTGTACCCGCCCAGGAGACGGCCGTGCAGCAGACCAGAGAAGAGATGGTGTCTGGTATCTCTGCATCCCTTGGAGCAGGTGGATATGAGCGGACAAATGTAGGCGTAACGGTGGATGAGAACTTGGTGGCCAGCGTGCGGGAAGCGGAAGTGGAGGCCAGTCTGGCAGAGGAGATGTCCAAGATCTCCATGAACGGGTATACGGAAGGCCCGACCCGGCAGCGCACGAGGGTCTTGAACGATGTGAAGGATCTGAAGGATTCCGAAGCGTTGGCCGGAAAGACAAAGGTCTATGGCGATATCCGCCATATCCAGGAGATGAAGGCCAGCAGAGAGCAGGCGAAAGGGGCTGCGGCACAAAACCCGTCCGTCCAGGAGCCTGCAGGACAGGGGACTCCTGTGCGGGGAGCGGTGGGACGAGAGGAGCAGGTGAAGGAGTCGGCCGCCCAAGCACCGGCCAGGCCAACAGACCGGGTGCGGACCGCGCCCCAGGTCGTCTATCCCCATATGATGGTGGAGACCAGATCCGCAGAGATCGGGCTGGAGATCGCGGTAGAGACCTTGAAAAAGGCACACCAGATCCTGGGCTTTAAGCATCCGGTAGTGAAGATCACCGGCGATAAACTGGATCAGAAAGGGATAGCTGCCAGCGCAGCTAAGCTGGCGGGTAAGGATCTGATCGTAGAAGAGGCAGGGGATCTGTCGGATGAGATGCTTAAGGAGCTGGACCAGCTCCTTGACCGTGATACCACCCAGATGCTGGTGATGCTGGTGGACACCCCTCGCCAGATGAACGGGATCTGTAAGGCGGTCCCTGCTCTGGCCTCTCGGTTCAAGGTCGTGACCTCTATGGATGAAGCCGAATTTTACCTGTATGAGATGACGGGCCACAAGAGAGAGCGGGAGAGGGGCGCAGAGATCATCAGGATGGCAGCATCAGAGCCGGAGAGTGCTCCTTCCGGCCCTGCCGTGCGCAGGGCCGCCGATCCGCCGTCGGCAGGGCCGGCGGCCTACTCCAACAGAGAGAAGTCCGCGGCTGCTCCTGTACAGCCGCAGCGGTCGCCAGCCCAGCCGGCCGTCAGCCGCCCACGCGCTGTAGAGTCGGGCTATGGCCAGTCAGCGCCTGCAGAGATACTCCGCACAGACCGTCCGGCCGTGAAGAAGACCCAAAGTTACGGAGGGGGCGAGCAGGAGGTCCGGGTCGTGGGGAAAGCACCGAAGGAAGAGCCGCGGCGTGTCATGGCCTTTCAGGAGCAGGATGAGGACGAGGATGACCAGACCGTTATGGGTATCGACGAGTTCGCCCAATGCTGCTGCGCCTATGCGGATCAGATCGATTGCAGCATCACAGGAAAGAGCATGCTGGCGCTTTATGAGCGGATCGAGATCATGGAGGCTGACGGGGTCGCGCTGACGAAGTCTGCGGCAGAAGATCTGATCGAGGAAGCGGCAGATAAGGCAGAAAAACCCTCGCTGGGGAAACGTTTGACCGGTCTGTTCTCATCAAAATATGATAAAAACGGATCCCTTATCTTAAAGGAAGAGCATTTTATATGATGAAAGATATCCGATTGATCGCATTAGACCTGGACGGGACCTTGCTGGATGGGGAAAAAAGACTTTCCTCCAGGAACCGCAGAGCGCTGGAGTGCTGTATCCGACATGGGATCCATATCGTGCCGGCCACAGGCCGGCCTTCTGCGGGCATACCCGGTCCGATCCGAGCGCTTTCCGGGATCCGTTATGGGATCCTGACCAATGGGGCCAGGGTCGAAGATATGGTAGATCATATCGTGATCGGGGAAGAGATGATCGGCTGGGAGCTGGCACATGAGATCTTGTCACTCCTTTCTCGTTATCCGGTGGCCTACGACCCCTATATCGACGGACGAGGAAAGATGGAAGCCCGTTTCCGGGATCATCTGGACCAGTACGGTCTCCCGCCGGTGATGCAGCAGCTGGTCCGCGGTACCAGGGATGAGGTGCAGGATGAGCTTGCATATGTGCGGGAGAAAAAGAGGCCTGTAGAGAAGATCAATGTATTTGTCCCGGACCAAAAGCTGCGGGAAAGCTTGTGGGAGCGATTGAAGGCCTACAAAGAGCTGATGGTCACATCCTCCCTGCCCTATAATCTGGAGGTGAACATCCGGTCGGCTACCAAAGGGATGGGCCTTTATAAGCTGGCCGGCTATCTGGGCCTTGGGATGGAGCAGACCATGGCCTTTGGCGACGGGAGCAATGATGTGAGTATGATACAGGCTGCCGGTATCGGCGTAGCTATGGCTAACGGCATCGATGAGTTAAAGGAGCTGGCAGATCATATCACTGCATCTAACGAAGAAGACGGGGTAGCCGTTGCGATCGAGCATTTTTTAGGACCGTTGGATTGAACGGCAGCCGTCTTTTTCGGGCCGATCCGCCGGGCTGGGAGGAGCTGAGGTTGACAGATGGAGATAACGGGAGCTTTGCAGGAGCACTGGGTGTCTGTTTTGATGGCATCATATCTGATCGGGATGACGCTTTATGGACATCACCGGGGCTTTTTGCGTTTATCGATCTCGATGGCGGCGCTGATCATATCCACATTGGCGCTCCGCTTTGCCATGCCGTCGGTGACGGCTTTTATCAAAGAGGATAGCCAGGTCCGCCAATGGGTGGGGGAGACCATATTGGAAAAGGTGGGGCTGGAGGAGAAGGGAGCAGGCGGGCTGACGCTCCCTGCCCAGCAGCGGGCAGCGATCGAAAGCACAGAACTGCCGGAGGCTGTGAAAAAAGCACTGATCGAGGATAATAATGAGGAGATCTATCGTGCATTAGGGGTAGATGCCTTTGTGGATTATGTATCAACCTATCTGGCAGATCGGATCATCAACACATCCGCCTTTGTCCTCCTGTTCCTGACCATCTATATCGGCATCCGCCTGTTGGCCCGTGGCCTTGGCCTGATCGTCAGACTCCCCATACTCTATGGATTGGACCAGATCGCGGGTGCAGTGCTGGGGCTGGTCTTGGCACTGGTCTATTTTTGGCTGTTCTGTCTGGTATCAGGCCTGTTCGCCGGCACAGAGTGGGGGAGATACCTGTTGACGAGCATCGAGAGTACCCCGTGGGTCTCGTTCCTGTATCACTATAACCTGCTCTCCATGCTTGCTGCAGGCGCTCTCCATGGTCTGCTGTAAGGCGGCAAGGCGGTCTGCCTGCCGGATCGCCGGCGGTCCGGCCCAGCCGAGCGGTTGCCGTCAGAATAAGTTGAATTGTATACACAGTAGACACAAAATCGACCTGATGCATATAAGATCGGAAAATACTGCCTATTTCCCCTCTAGATGAAAAGACCACAAAATGTAGGCAGGACAATAGAAAAACGGCATATTTAGTGAACGCTCCGATCGGCAAAAAAATTGTTTAAAAAAAAGCAACAAATCCCTTGACATTAGGCTTTGATGATGTTATAGTAAATCTCGCCCCACAAAAAGGGTGCTTTGTTCAGAAGAAGAACAAAGCTGACAGACAAAAAAAGATAAAAAACCGCTTGACAAAACAAAACAGACGTGGTAACATATAACACGCTGCTGATGAAAAAAGCGGCACTGATCTTTAAAAGATCTGTATGCTGGACCTTGAAAATCGAAGACTAAACAATACACAGACCCTGAGATCCTTTGGAGA
>CAJUFE010000100.1 GCA_910585635.1 uncultured Lachnospiraceae bacterium
AATATTTCAGGACTTTCTCTTGAGGAAGTCAAACAACTGAAAGCGGATAGAAGCGCATAGGCAAAGTTATAGAGCCGGGAATCTAAAACACAGGTTCCTGGCTCTATTTTTTTGCCCTGAAATGTAAATTTCTGTGAATTTGATCAAAAAGTCCTTTACAAAACGTCACTGGCTCCGGCTTTTGGGACTTTTTGATAAATGATCAGTTACTTGCAGACTCCTTGCTCTTCTTCCCATTGATCGCCATCCCTAACAGGCCGATGCCGGAAAGGGCCAGCAGTACATACCACAGGGAAGAGATATCGCCTGTCTTGGGTACGCTTGCCAGCGGGACATCCTCATCCACCAATGTGGCCAAGGGGACTTCCGCTTCCGGGATCGCCGCTAACGGGACCTCTGCCTCTGGGATATCGGCCAGCGGGGTCGGTTCGTTGGAGATCGAAGTGCTCGGATCACGATGACGGCGGATGCTGGTGGTCGGACGGTCCGGAGTGGGCGTGGGATCAGGTGTCGGATCTGGTCCAGGTCCTTCGGGAATATCCAGTTCATAATAGTTATAGATGACCTTCTTATCTTCATCCCATGTCTTCTCGGACGCAACCTCTTTGTTTTCCACTGAATTGATGGTCCCTGGTGCTACATTCAATGTCAGTTCAAAATTCAGGTCTACATCGCGATAGCCTTCTTCCACACCGACAAAAGTCTGGTTATTTTTATAACCGGTCTGTGCGGTGATCAGATACGCACCCTTCTTTACCTCCTGGGAACCCACCAGATTGAGCCGGATGGTCTGCCCATTGGCAAGCTGGATGCCATCGATGGTGTATGTGATCCCTTTATCGCTGACATGTGCGATCGTTTTTCCGATCGACGGATCATCCTTGCTGTCATCACCTGCCACACGGCGTGTCGTGATGAGCGCACCGGTCTTCGAATCATAAACATTGACCAGCAGATCGCCGTTCAGGCGGGATTGCTCCACCGTGAGCACAAAGCTCACATCAGCATCATACACGTCCCGGCCATCCTCATCTTTTCCAACCGCCGTGTTCACATTCGTGACTGCTTCCACGATATCTGAAGGCTGGATGAGGTCGGTGGTCGTATCCTCCTGTTTTTCTAAGGTGGTCAGATACTTGTAAACGGCTTCGATCAGCTGTACTTCTTCATCATCCTTATGATATGGAGAACCTACCAGCGAATGGAGCCCATTCGGATTGTCCAGCCAACCATCCTGAAGGAGTTTGATATATGCCGGATAGTATTTTGGATAAGAGATCTTTACGACCTCACCTGTCTCAGGGTCGCGCTCGACTGTGATCTCTAGTCCATCGGGCAGCGATACTTTCGTTTCCTCTGTGGTGATCGTTGTTTTACCCGTCTCTTTGTCATACGTGGTGGTGATCCGCTTGATGATACCTGTTTCCGGATCATATTCAAGCTTTGAGTTCTCGGTAGCGATCGTGGTCAATTTCGGACCTTCAAGGACAAATGGGTTAAGACTAAGGCTGTTCCCATACTTCCAGATTGCAGCCTGTGTCGCTGCCAGCGCCTGCCCCTCGGTCAGAGATCGGATCTGTTCTTCGGTGAGAGACTCTAACGCCACATTGCCCTCTTTTTTCGCGGCAAGCAGCTTATCTACCAGTTCGGTCAGACTCCCCATGCCCTCTGCAGTACCCCAGTAACCATTAGTCGCGATCTCCCTAAGATGCCATCCACCATCTGGATCCTTTTGATTATTGTTGGGGTTCGTATAGTAATCCGCGTCTTCCGTATTCTCCAGATAATACTTCACAGCATTTTCTGTGACCACAGACATATCGGCACAATATACCGGGTGCTCCTTGCCATCCTTGTCTTTCACAATGTACTGCTTGACCGGCCAGCCTTTATTGTATTTATACCATCCGCCATTTTTGTTCTGCGTATACATAATGGTCAGATTGTACTTTGAGACAAGGCCGATCCCGGATACGAAGACCAGATCGTCGTCCTCTAGATCTTCCAGTTTGATAACCCCTTCTTTATCTGTAGGATCGAGCAGGTCATTCCCCTCTTCCGGCTTATCGGTGATCTCAAGTCCGTTCGTATGAAGATCGCCGTGCTTCTCTCCCTCTGTCACTCCGCTCATATCTACCGTGACCTTGGAACTGGTATCTGGATCGACGGTCTGGGTTTTTGTAGCGGTGGTAGTGGTGGTCACGGTCGCGGTACCGGAGCCGCTCACGGTCTTGGTGACACTGGAAACGACCACGCCAGCTTCGTTCAATACCTCAGTGACCTCGGTATACCCTGTGACGACACCATTTTCATCCCTTTCCACGGTGACGGTAGTGCGAGAACCATCCTCATTTTCTTTGACCCCGGCTTCCGGAGCTTCGAAAACGGTGGGTGTGGTCTCTACCGTAGTGGTGACCGTCTGTGTGGTGTATCCTATGGTCTTACCGCTCTCATCCTTAACATCGGTCACGGTGGTCACGCATTGCCCATTCTCCGTATCCTCTGTTTTGCTGAAGGAACCGTCCTCATTCTGGCTCCATCCCTCACCGGAGGTATCTGGTCTGATGGAACCCAGGATCGCATCTGCATCCGCAGTACCCTCACCTGTCCCCTCTGGCTTGACCGTAACCGAAACGTTGCCGACCCCAGACTCTTCCGATGTCGTTCCGCCAGCGTTCTCCTTCGTGGTCTCAGAGCCGGTCACATGGGTAGACTCCTCCTGGACATTGCCTTCTGCATCTGTGGTCACGGATGTAGTGGTCTCAGACTTTCCTGTCCCACCTTCTGTATCCCACACGTTTTCGGTGATATCGACGACCGTGGTCGTACCATCCCCATTATCCACACTTGTCTGTCCCGCTTGCTGGTCGGGTCCTGGTGCAGGGGTGTCCGTATCCACCGTCACAGATATCGCCGGCTCATCGGCCCCGCTGTCCTCGCCGCCCACGCTTTTATCTCCGGTCTGACCTGCTGTGTTATCTTCTGTCTGATCTGCTGTGTTATCTTCTGTCCGCGCAGCAGGCTCTGGATCGGCCGTATCCGTGTTCGATGTCTCTGATGCGTCAGACCCATCGGATGTGTTGGCTCCCTTATCCGTACTCCCACTTTCTGTCTGTGGCCCAGGATCTGAGGTTGCCGTATCTGTGTCTGCTGTCTCCGATGCGGCAGAGCCGCTGGTGGGACTGCCTCCAACATCTCCACCTGAACCGTCTGTCTGTGTTGTGGACTGGGCTTCCCCCTCACCGGCACTCTCGTCCGCAAAAGCGGTGAGAGTCATGCTCATGCATAGAGTGAACACAAGGAACAGCGCAAGACCACGCCTGCGCAGATCTTTAAAATGTTTTTTCATATCCTTCTTCCTTTCTTTGCTATGATCGGATGCAAAGACTCCGGCGGCCGGGCTGGCATAGCGCGCTGAGCACCTTAGCCCCCTTAGCTTTGCGTCCCGCTGTTTCCAACGGTTTGCTGATCGATCAGCGACCGGCTGGCATAACCCTTTCGATATGGATAGTACCGACCTCAAGGGTCTTAGCCCCATAGCTCTGCGTCCTGCCGTTTCCGGCAGTTTGCCCTTATGATCAGCGGCTGGGCTGACATAGCGCCACATGTACCGTGAACGCCTTAGTCCCCTGGCTTTGCGTCCCGCTGTTTCCAACGGTTTGCCAAAGTTAAGGTGCGGATCGGTCTCGCAGAGACTTCCCTGTCTGTGCGCGCGTCCCCGCCGCCGGCGATCGCCCCCGACGGCGGGGTCAGCGGCCCGGCGGCCCAGGCTCTGCGGCATATAGATCTCTCATATAGGCTCCCCCTTTACTATCCATTATGCAGGCAGGCATATCCCTGCTCCTCGCCATCTATGGTCATGTCCATCAGTTTGATCAGCTCCAGCAGGCTCCTGAAGCTCCTGGTCTCTTTCTTCTCCAGCCAGGTCACCTGCCCCTGCCAGGTGGCATTCTCCTGGTCGGTGATATGTACGACAAATGTCTCCCTTTTCCCCATCTCCTGATCCCTCTGCCCTTTCCAGCATGAACCGCACCTCGGCCCTTTGACCTTGGCCGTACACCCGGCCATACAACGCCCAATGGTCCTCCAATCTCCTGACGATCTCCTGTCCTGCCTCTTGATCGGTCCCTGCAAGGAGCACCAGGAACTGGCCCTAGCTATATCGGGTGTAGGCATCCCCTGGCCGCAGCTCCTCCAGCAAGACCTTTCGCAGCAGCTCCATCTCCTGCTCCCTTGCTCTCGCCCTGTTCCGCTCTGCACACCCTTGCCCGGCTGCAGTCTCCGCCACCAGCGTACACAAAAGCAGCTGGCTCTCCGTCCCATCCCGCTCATCCATCCGGACCATGATACGGCAGATATCCTGAAAGCTGGGATAGCTGCACAGGTAGGGACCCTCCCGGTCCCCGTCCTCCTCCAGGTCCTTCTTGAGCCTGGTCAGGACGCCCGCCATGTAGGAAGCCCCCTTCCCGGTCCCCCGGCAGCTCTCCATCATCCGCTCCAGAGAGGTAACGCCCAGGTCCTTGTAGTAGATATCCGCCGCCTTCTCATAGACCTCCAGGGCCTCCTTATACCGGCCCATGGCTAAGAGGCATCCGATCTGCTCAGCCTGCCATCCGTCATAAGGATGGATCTGGCTGGCCGTGGCACACAGCTTTAGCATCGTTGGATACGCCCCCTCCCTTTTTAGATCCCGGCAAAGGTCCTCCAGACAGTTAAAATACCATTTTTGGTAGAACGCGCTCTCCAGGACCACCCAGGCCTCCCCTCCCAGCATGGGAAGGAACTCCCCCGTATAGGCCTTACAGTACGCCATATAGAGCCGGTCCAGCTCCTTCCTGTCCGACTGGCCTTTTCTCGCTCTGCGGGCACGGATCCTCACCACCAGGCGATCCAGCTGATCCGTATCCGTCTCGATCTGTTGCCCTGGTGAAAAATGATAACGATCGCCTGCGAGGACCACATACTCCCCCTCCGGGAAGCCTGCGCTGGCGATCCGTCGTCTCAGGATATGGACCTGCTGGCGGAAGTTGTTCAGACGCTTCGACCGGTCAGGCTCCTCCGGCCGTATCAGCTCCAGCAGTTTTCGCCTCTCGGCCCCCTTATCCCCTGCCTTCAGGAGCATCAAAAGGATCTGGGTGGAGATGTTCTGGAGGCTGGCCCCGACCCACAGCTCCCGTCCCTCATAGTATAGAGAAAAGCCGCCCAAAAACCGGGCATAGAACCCTTTATCCCTACGACCTGCCAATCCTGTCCCACCCTTTCTCTGACCGTCTGCAGCCCTGCCGGTTTTACCGGACCCACCTGTCTCGCTCCTCCTGCGGCTCCTATCTGCGGCCGCCCGAAGGGCTGGAAGTGTCAACTATCGTATACTTTGGTTGACATCTGGGAGACGGGATATCATCCTATTT
>CAJUFE010000101.1 GCA_910585635.1 uncultured Lachnospiraceae bacterium
TCTTCGTGCCGGTGGTGGTCTTCATGGTCTCATCGCCGTCAAAGATCCCCAGCCCTTCCAGGACCTTCACTCTCGGCGCGAGGTTCTTCTGGCTCAAGTTCTGCTCAGAATAGGTGTAGGCGTTCATCCCCGGCCCCACCGCGGCCATGACCGTGATCAGGCAGATCAATACAAGGCCGATCACGGCACTGATCTTCTTGAAATACCGGATCAGCACGTCCCGCCAGAAGCTCTGGGCCGCGAAATTGGTATCGATAGCGATCTCCCCGGCATTATCCTTCAGCCGGAAATCTGCGTCCACCGGTATATAGGCCGGCTGCAGGCTGAGCGCCGCCCCGGAAGCTCTTCCAGTCTTCATAGGGTCAATCTCCCTCCTTTGTCAATCGGATCCTGGGATCGATGATCCCGTACAGGATATCCACCGCCAGCATGATGGCGATGTACATGGCGGAATAGATAAAGCTTAGGGCGATCACCACGTTATAGTCATTGGATTGGATCGCCGTCACCAGGAGGCTGCCCACGCCGGGGATCGAGAAGATCTTCTCTACCACCAAAGATCCGGTCATCAGGTCCACGATCAGGGGCGCTAAGACCGTGATGATCGGGATCAGGGCGTTGCGCAGGGCATGGCGGAAGATCAGGGCCCCGCCGGAGATCCCCTTGCTCTCCGCCAGCAGCATATAGTCGCTGCCTAAGACCTCCAGCATCTCGCTCCGGGTGAACCGGGCGATGCTGGCCATGGTGAACATGGACAGGGCGATGCTGGGCAGGACGCTGGAAGCAAAAGCCAGCTTCTCCTTATAGAGCATGGGGAACCACCCCATCCGAAAGCCTAAGGTATAGCTTAAGGCCAGGGCAAAGACATAAGATGGCACGGACACCCCGATCACCGATATGACCGTGGCCAGGGAGTCCCATATAGTATCATGCTCCAGCGCCGCCACCAGGCCCAGTAACAGCCCAAGGACAGCGCCGATGCTGACCGCGAAGCCTCCGATCCGGATCGACACCGGGAGCCTTGTCTGGATCAGCTGGGCGATCGGCGTGTTCTTGGAGATATTGTAGCTGACGCCGAAGTCGCCTTTCAGCATGTTTTTGACATAGTTAAAGAATTGCACCACGATCGGCTGATCCAGGCCGTATTTCGCATAGAGGGCCAGCCGCTGGTCGTTGTTCAGTTTTTCGTCGTTAAAAGGGGAACCCGGCATCAGCTGCATCAGGATAAAGAGCACCAGCAGGATCGCCAGGAGGGTGAAAAGAGAGGTCAGGATCCTCTTGAGGGTATATTTCTTCACGTTCTGCCTCCTTATCGTGTAAAGGCACGCATTTTTCAAAGGGTAACGGTCCATCGGGCCTGTGCGGCAGCGGCCCGGCAGAGCAGGGATACGCGGCGGCCCGGCAGAGCAGGGACACGCGCCGCAACGGCCGAGCAGGGACACGCGCCGCAACGGCCGAGCATAGACACGCGCCGCAACGGCCGAAAGAAAACAGTGGATGACCGAGAAAAGGTCGGGTCGTTGCGGAAAAGATCCAAAACAGGGAACAAGGTGCTGCGTTCCTCCACAAAAACTGCTTTTTGATGAGTGGGCAGCACCTTGCCATCCTGATGTCTTACTTAGTCTGCTTTTACGGCATTCTTATATACACGGTTCAATGCCACCGGGTGGAACTCGACGCCGGTGACCTTCGCGGACATCATCTCCGCATTGCACTGGGTATACAGCGGGAAGATCACCGCCTCATCCAGCACCAGCTTCTCTGCGTCATACAGTCTTGCCCAGCGCCCTTCTGCATCGGTACACAGCTCGCCGGTGGTACACTCGGCGATGATCGCGTCGTACTCGGCATTGCTCCACAGACCGTAGTTGTTGGCGTTATCGGTGATCCACATCCCTAAGTAGGTCATAGGATCGGCATAGTCCGGACCCCAGCGGGTAAGCCCCAGCTCAAAGGTGCCGTTCTGCATGTCTTCCACTCGCTGCTTCTTAGGCTCCACGGTCAGGTTCACGGTAAAGCCGGGAAGGGTGGTCTCCCACTGCTCCTTTAACACCTGCGCCACCTTCTGGGGCGCGTCGTCGGCGTCAACGATCATATCTACTTCCAGCTCGCTGATCCCCAGCTCCTCTAAGCCCTTGCTCCAGTAGTCCTGAGCCTTTGCGGCGTCAAAGGAGCAGACATCGGCATACCGTTCCTGGTCCTCGGAGTAATCCGAGCCGTCCGGGCCTGCCGCGAACTGCATGGGCACCGCCGTGTAGGTGGGGGCAGAGCCGTCCTTTAACACGTCCACGGTGATGGCTTCCCGGTCGATCGCGCTGGTCAGGGCCAGGCGGATGTTCACGTTCGCCAGCTCCGGCACCTTATCCATGTTGGGGCTCACATACCACAGATAGCCTGCGCCGATGGTGGTGAACTCCGGATCCTCCTTTACCTGGTCCACCTGCTCGCCGTTGACCAAGGTCAGATCCAGATCGCCGGTCTGATAGCTCATCAGCGCCTGCTGGGAATCCTGGATCACCTGGTAGTTAAGGCCCGGCAGCGCCACCCTGTCCGCGTCCCAGTAATCTGGGTTCTTGGTCAGATGGAAGGCGGTGGCCGCAGGCTCATAAGAATCCATCACGAAGGCCCCGTTAGAAAGGGTGGTCTCCGGGCTGGTGGCGAAGGTATCGCCGCAGGATTCGAAGAAGGCCTGGTTGATCGGGTAGTAGGTGGGGAAATACATCAGGGACAGGAAATAGCTGACCGGTACATTTAAGGTCACCTCTAAGGTCTTGTCATCCACTGCGGTCACCCCAAGCTCGCTCTTATCCATCTCCCCTGCGATGATGGCTTCTGCGTTCTTGATCTGTCCGATATCGCTGAGCATGTAGGCATACTCGGAAGCAACGGCCGGATCCACGGCACGCTGCCAGGCAAATACGAAGTCGGCCGCCGTTACCGGTTCTCCATTGCTCCACTTGGCATCCCTAAGATGGAAGGTGTAGGTCAGGCCGTCGTCGGAAAGGTCATAGGACTCCGCGATCGCCGGGACTGCCTGTCCGTCGGCGTCCATCTGCATCAGGCCGTCCGTATAGTCTGCGATCACCTCAAAGGACGTGCCGTCCGTGGCCTGCTGAGGGTCTAAGGACTGTACCGGGGTCTCCAGCATGATGTTCAGATCCGAGGTCCCCGCCGCCGGGGTCTCGCTCCCTGCCGCCTCGGATCCTTCCTGGGCTCCGGCGCTGTCACTGCCAGCCTCTGTCTGCGTGCCGGCGCCGCCGGTGGTCTCGGTGGTGTCCGAAGACCCGCCGCAGCCCACAAGGCCTAAGGCCAGCGCAGAAGCTGTCAAGATCGCCAGTACTGCTTTTGATCTTTTCATAATTCTTTCCTCCTCTAAGCTCATGTCTGGGTCCGCTCTTTGCGGCCAGACAAAAATAGGCACAAAAGTAGCGTATTTATGTAAACGCCCCTTTGCGCCATAACCCACTATAGCACGTTTCTCGATAAAAGTCCACCGAAACTTTAGCCTGATAGCGTAAAAAAGTTAATTTTTTTTCTTATGTCATCCTCAGATCCTGGCCAGGATCTCCTCGCAGATCTGGGCCACATCCTTCCCGTCGGTAGCCACCTCCAGATCGGCGGCGGCCTGGTAGCTGGCCCGCCGTTTTTCCATCAGGTCCCTGATATAGCCTAAGTCCATGTGCCCGTTCAGGATCGGGCGTTTGGTGGAGCCCTTTACACGGTCCAGGATCGTCTCGGGGAAGGCGGACAGCAGGACGATCCGGCTGCTGGCTTTTAGGTTCTGCACATTTTCCTCCCGCATCACCACCCCGCCGCCGCAGGAGATCACCACGCCTTTTTTCCCCCGGAGCCTGCGGATGACCTGGCTCTCCACCCGGCGGAAGTACCCTTCCCCCTGCTTTTCGAAGATATCGGCGATGGACATGCCCTCCGCCTCCACGATCAGCTCATCCGTCTCCACCTCATCCATAGCCAGCATATCCCGCAGATAGTGGGATACAGAGCTCTTCCCAGCCCCCATAAAGCCGATCAGCGCGATATTGCCGGGACACAAGGCACCGGCCTGTACTTTCTTCTCGGCACGGAGGATGCTGTCGGCGATCCCCCGGCATTCTCTCCCATACCGGCTGGCCTCCAGCCTGGAGATGAGCGTTCCCTTCTGGCGCCTGCCCTTCGCCTTAAGCTGCGGCAGCCCCTTAGCTTTCTTTTCGGCGGTCAGTTCCCGGATCAGGTCCATCCTTCTCTCCAGCAGCCGGGCAAGCTCCTCGTCACAGCTGTCCAGCTCCCGGCGGATATCCTCAAGCTCTCTCATGTCCATCCCCCCTTTTTCTATCATCGGTCTTTATCCTTTCTTTAGATATCGAACTTCCCTTCCTCTTCTTCCTCCTCGAAATAATCCTTGTATTCCACATCGATCTGGTGGCGCATCCTCTTCATGCTGAAATACAGATGGTCCTTTAAGGCCTCCTCCACGGCCAGGGTATCCTTCCTCTCGATCATCTCGAACAGCTGCTCATGCTCCCGGATGATCCGGGTAAAGTCTGTCTCCGTCTCAAAGTCCAGCATACGGAACCGGGTATAGTGGAGCTGCTGGGCCTGTAAGATCTCCCACAGCTTCTGCTTCTTTGTGGTCTCGAACCAGATGCTGTGCATCTGGGCGTCCAGACGGTAGAACTGTTCCGGCTTAAAGTCCGGCTCTGCGATCAGTGCCTGCTGCTTTCGGATCATGTACCGGATATCCTCCATCACCATGGGTCCGGCTACCTTCATAAAGTCCCGCAGCACCATGGTCTCCACCGCCACCCGCATATAGATCATCTGCTTGATATTACTTAAGTTTAACAAGGTCACATAGATCCCCTTGTAGGGGACTGTCAGCACGAAGCCCTGCTCCTGGAGCATCCTGAGGGCATCACGGACCGGCGTGCGGGATACCCCGAACCGCTCGCAGAGCTCCGTCTCCTTCAGGAGCTGCCCCGGCTTTAAGGCCAGATCCAAAATATCCTGTTTCAAGGTCTCGTAGACCATCTCTTCCCGGTTCTTGTAGCGTTCCTCTGCCATCGCTCTCCTCCTTCTCCCCCTTGGCTCCGCCGAAAATGCTGGTTCTGGATATTTTTGCATGTGTTATATCCACTTTGCATCTATTGTATACAGATAATGCACGTCTATCATAGTACATTTTGGGGGGATGTGCAAGGGAGAAGTTGCTTTTGGCTCATGCCAAGGAGTTTTATTGCTATAGATATGTCGCAAAGGGTCCGCTCCGGGAGGGGCATGTCACAACAGGACGCGCTCTCGCTCCGATGTCTTGGCAGGGAC
>CAJUFE010000102.1 GCA_910585635.1 uncultured Lachnospiraceae bacterium
CATTTGGCATACCTGAACGCAGGCCGCCTATCCGGCGGCGGGACTCCACAGTAAAAAAGCGTGCTGCCACGCAGCGCCGTGAGGGGGCCAGACGCGTCACAAAAGCTCTGTCTGTTCCTCCACCTCTACTGCGAGCTTAAACTGGCCCACCCAGTCATCATAGCAGCCCTCGCACAGGTCAAAGTGATGGATCTCCCCGTCCTTCTCGGAAAAAAAATCCCAGCTGTGGTCCAGCATCAGGGCTCCTTCACGGAGGATACCCCTTTCCACCACCATCTTCTTGCCGCACTTGTTGCAGATGACTGTCTCCAGTTGTCCATTCTTACCGTATCGTCTCATAACATCCTCACCTTTCTTAAGATCGACGCGCGAGATCCGCGCAAAAGGGATCTGATCGTTTTCCCTTGCCCCAAGTATAACGCAGATCTTGTCGATTTTAAGTGGTAATTGTTGCATGGCCCCTCAGAGCGTCCGGGCCCACATGATAACGGCATCCTCCCTGGGGGCTCTGTAGTAGTCCTTCCGCCTGGCCTCCTCCCGGAAACCTGCGGAAATATAGAGCCTGCGGGCGGCAAGGTTCGATTCCCGCACCTCAAGGGTCATAGCCCTAGCCCCTTTTTCTTTTGCAGCCTTTACCAGGCCCTCCAGCAGTTCCCTGCCCCTGCCGTTCTGCCTGTAGTCTTTTAAGATGGCCAGTCTCTGGATCTCGCCTTCCCCGCCGATCACACAGGCGGCCCCGTATCCCACCAGCCTGCCCCCTTCCTCTGCTGCCAGAAGAAGGTTCCAGGGGCTTTTTAAGCTCTCCTCCAAAAGAGCCCTCGACCAGCTCTCATGAAAACAGGCAGCTTCGATCTGGGCGGCCTGCTCTAAGTCGGCCGGGACCAAGTAGCGGACCATCATGACCGATCCCCTTCTCTCTCCCGCTCTGCCTGAGGCTTCCTTAGATACTCCGGCTTATGCTCTGCTGCCGTCTCTGTCCATCCCCTGGCCATATAGATCTCCCCCAGCGCCGCCACAGAAGCCGCCCGCTGCCGGCTGCACTGGGCCGGCGCATAGGCATGGGGGACTTTCAGGCTTTTTTCCAGGGCCTCTTTATACACCGGGACGCCGTCACCCAAGAACAGCACCCTCTCTCCGATATGGTCCAGCTCCTCTGCCAGCTGGTCCACCCCCATGGCGCAGGGCCCTTTCACAGCCTGCAGCTCCTCCTCCACATGGTAGAAGCCGGTGTACACCTGGGAGCGCCTGGCATCCATGATCGGACAGACAAGCCCTGCGGCTCCCCACAGGCCATAGGCCATGGCATCCAGGGTGGGGATGTGGAGCAGGGGCTTTTTAAGGGCCAGTCCCAGCCCCTTGGCCGTGGCGGAACCGATCCGCAGCCCGGTAAAAGAGCCGGGTCCTGCCGACACCGCGATCCCGTCGAGCTGGTCAAGCTCCAGCTCCAGGAGCTTGACCAGCTCATCCAGCATGGGCAGCAGGGTCTGAGAGTGGGTCTTTTTGTGGTTCATCGTATACTCGCCTGTCAGCACCCCGTCCGTTACCACCGCTACGCTGGCCACCAGAGAAGAGCTCTCTATCCCTAAGATCTTCATATCCCATCTCCTTTAACACCGATCCGGATCTGGCGGCAGTCAAACCCCTGGGCCAGATCCTTTTCGATCCAGATCCAGACCGCGTCCTCCGGCAGGATCTCCCGGACCAGATCCGGCCACTCTACCAGGCTGACCCCGTCTCCATAAAAGCAGTCCTCATAGCCGATCTCTTCCATCTCTTCTACGTCGCCGATCCGGTAAACATCAAAATGGTGCAGGGGCAGCCGTCCTTCCTCATAGGATCGGAGGATCGTAAAGGTGGGGCTGGCTACCACCTCATCGATCCCCAGGCCCTTAGCAAAGCCCTGAGAGAACACGGTCTTCCCCACGCCCAGCCCCCCCTGCAGGCAATAGACCTGCCCGGGCCTGGCAGCTTTTCCCAGCCGCTCACCCAGACGAAAGGTCTCCTCCGGTCCATATGTGGTCACTGTCTCCATCCTTTTCGCTCCTCTTTCCTGCTCTCCTGTATCGGTCCCTCAGACACCTTTGCGCCGCGCCTTAGGGAGCTTTTCCCGGACCAGCTGGCGGAAGGCCTCCTCGTCCTCCCCCATGACCGCCCGGGGGATCAGGGAGGCATGGGTCCGGTCGCCATAGACGATCACCATGCCGCCTACGATCTCGATCTTGCCGATCTCCTCCCACAAGATCTGCCCGCCTTGCCCTCCCTGGTCCACGGTCACGCCATCCTCTGCGAACTCCAGGACCAGAGGAGGCTGCTTCTCCAGCTCCTTTGCCTGGCGCAGGGCCTTGGGATATAAGATGGCCGGCTGCCAGACCACGAACAAGAAGATGACCGCGAACAGCAGCAGTCTCTGGGCCACATCCAATAGTCCCCATCTGGTCAGCAAGAGGAAGGCCGCCCCGCCCACCAAGATCAGGTTCACCCCGCCCCGCAGGCCTTTATTCGCATAGATCATCGAAAACTTCCAAAGCTCCTTAGCCGTGGGCTTTGTGGTAAACTTAAGCCTTTTTCCCGTATCTTGCATGCTCGATCCTTTCTGTATATCAGTCTATGCGTTCACAGCTTTATCCCTGCAAATATCCCGCTGTTGGGGATCGAAACGCCGCCGGCGCGCCTCTTTTCCCTGGCGGTATCCCCGCTCTCCCGGCCGCGGCCTTTCCCGTTCCCGGCGTTTTCTTGCCGGCCGGAGCGGTCTGCCCTCCCTGCGCCTCTCTCCTGGCCCGGATGGTCTGCCCTTCCTGCGCCTCTCTCCTGGCTACGGCGCCGGCCTCTGCCAGAGCCGTCCGAGGTCCTCTCTTCCTTGCGCCCGCCGCCTGCCGGGCTGCTGCCGCCTTTATCCCGGCCTTCCTTTTTGGCTGTCTCCTTAAGCTTCATGGTCAGGCTGATCCGCTGTTTTTCCAGCTCCACCCCCAGGACCTTCACCTCTACGATATCGCCTACGCTCACCACCTCCAGAGGATGCTTGATGAACCGGTCTGTCATCTCCGAGATATGGACCAGGCCGTCCTGATGGACCCCGATATCCACAAACGCGCCGAAATCGATCACGTTCCGGACGGTGCCCTTTAGGACCATGCCCGGCTTAAGGTCCTTAAGCTCCATCACGTCGGTCCGCAGGATCGGCCTGGGCATCTCGTCCCGCGGATCCCGCCCCGGGCTGGAGAGCTCTTTCACGATGTCCCGCAGGGTGGGCTCTCCCACCCCCAGCTCCTGGGCTAAGGCGCCGTAGTCGGAGATATGCATGCTGCTGGGCCCTTTAAGGATATCGTCAGAGGTCATCCCCATCCGGGCCAGCAGCTTTCTCGCCGCCTCATAGCTCTCCGGATGGACCCCGGTATAGTCTAATGGATCGTCACCTTTTAAGATCCTGAGGAAACCGGCGCATTGCTCAAAGGCTTTTGGCCCCAGCTTCGCTACTTTCAGGAGCTGTCTGCGGTCGGTAAAGGCTCCGTTGGCCTCCCGGTAGGCCACGATGTTCTTGGCCAGGGCCTTGCTGATCCCGGAGATGTAGCCCAGCAGGGAAGCGGAAGCCGTGTTCAAGTCCACGCCGACCTTGTTCACGCAGTCCTCCACCACGCCGCTCAAGGTCTCGTTTAAATGCTTCTGGTCCATGTCGTGCTGGTACTGCCCCACGCCGATGGCCTTAGGCTCGATCTTCACCAGCTCGGCTAATGGGTCCTGGAGACGGCGGGCGATCGACGCGGCGCTGCGCTGCCCCACATCAAACTCCGGGAACTCCTCTGTGGCCAGCTTGCTGGCGGAATAGACAGAGGCCCCGGCTTCATTCACGATCACATACTGGACCTTCTGAGGGATCTCCTTCAAAAGCTCCACGATCACCTGCTCCGATTCTCTGGAAGCCGTGCCGTTCCCCACCGAGATCAAGGTGATGCCGTATCTTTCGATCAGCTTCTTTAAGGTAGCCTTAGCTTCCTTTACCTTGTTCTGGGGCGCGGTGGGATAGATCACCACCGTATCCAGCACCTTCCCCGTGGGGTCCACCACCGCCAGCTTGCAGCCGGTACGGAAGGCCGGATCCCAGCCCAGGACCACCTGGCCTGCGATGGGGGGCTGCATCAGGAGCTGCTCTAAGTTCTTTCCGAACACCTTGACCGCGCCCTCTTCTGCCCTCTCGGTCAGCTCATTGCGGATCTCCCGCTCGATCGCCGGGCCGATCAGCCGGTCATAGCTGTCCTCCACGGTCTCCCGCAGGACCGGCGCCGTATGGGGATCGTCGGAAAGGATCACCTGCTTTTCCAGGTACTGCAAGATCCGTTCCTTGGGGGCGACGATCTTGACCGTCAGCACCTTCTCCGCTTCACCCCGGTTCAGCGCCAGGATCCTGTGCCCGGCCGCTTTTGCCACGGGCTCTTCGTAGTGATAGTACATCTCATAAACGGTCTTGGCCTGCTCATCCTTGGCCTCCGAGCGGATCGTCCCCTCCTCCATGGTGATCTTCCGGATGTAGGTCCGGTAGCGGGCATCGTCGGAAATACGCTCCGCCAGGATATCCTTTGCGCCCTGGATGGCGGCCGCGGCGCTCTCCACGCCCTTTTCCTCATCGACGTAGGCGGCCGCGATCTCCTCTAAGGGACCGGCTGCCTGCTGGGCGCAGAGCAGATCGGCTAATGGCTCCAGGCCTTTTTCCTTGGCGATCGTCGCTCTGGTCCGGCGTTTGGGGCGATAGGGACGATAAAGGTCTTCTACGGCCACCAAGGTCTTTGCCTCCAGGATCTGCTGCTCCAGTTCCGGGGTCAGCTTCTCCTGCTCCCGGATCGTGGCGATCACCTGCTCCTGCCTCTCCTCTAAGTTCCGCAGATAGCGGAGCCGTTCGTCTAAGGTGCGGAGGACCTCATCGTTCAAAGACCCGGTCACTTCTTTGCGGTAGCGTGCGATGAAGGGGATCGTGTTCCCTTCATCGATCAGCTTTACCGTGGCTTCTATCTGGCTGCGGGAGACATCGAGCTCCTCCTGCAATACTTTAAAAATGTCCATATCTTACCTCTCATCCTGGAGAGCCGTGCTGGCGATCCTTTTTTGGTATCATTTTCATCTTAGGTATTATAATCCAAATGGGCGGCTTTGGCAAGCCTGTCTGGACAGATGGGGATCTTTGTGCTACAATATAGTTACTTTTCACCCCCACGCCAGGGAGCCTTATAGCATAGATATGTCGCGATAAGTCCGCTCCGGGAGGGACCTGTCATAACGTCACCGCGCTCTCGCTCCATGAGGAA
>CAJUFE010000103.1 GCA_910585635.1 uncultured Lachnospiraceae bacterium
CTGCCGGGCGGATTGGGGACTTTCACCCGTTAGAACGTGTGCCCACCGGGCACACCAAGAAAAGACCATGCCATAGGGACGGGCACGGTCTTCTTTCTTTGGGCTGGCAGGCGGTGAAAAGCCGGATCATGCGGTAAGAGGCGCAAAAAAAGCACATCTCTGGAAAGGTGTCATGCCAGCCCGAATTGCTTTTGGGTGCAGTTTTAAGCATATTTAGTGCAACATATCCCTTTTTACGGGGAAAGAGCAGAACCGTGCCAATTTTGTGAGGGATTGTGCCAATTTTGTGCCAGGCTTTTTTACAAAATAAAATATCCTGTTTTTATCGCATTTTGATGTATGATCAGGTATAAAAAATGATAAAATTATGATAGAATTAAGATGAGGAGGAGCGATGTATGATACAGATCAGACCTGTTTCAGACCTTAGAAATAAATTCCCGGACATTGAAAGGCTTGTGAATGAAGGGGAACCAGTATATCTTACAAAAAACGGCTATGGCGCTATGGTGGTCCTCAGCCTGGACATGTATTCTCATCTTACAGATGGTGTAGAGGCGACACTGGACGAGGCAGACCGGGCAGCCGCAGAGAACAGCAGAAGAATGACCCATGAGGAGGTGTTTGGGAACCTGCGGAGGAAAATAAATGTATGATAAGAAATACAAGTTACGTTACATGCCACTTTTTTATGAGGATCTCGATAAAAAGATAACATATATCGCTAAAAAGCTGAAAGATCCTAAAGCTGCCAGTGACCTGTTGGATAAAGTTGAGAAAGCCATACTGGAAGGGCTTTCGGTGACAGGATCCTTTGAGCCATATCATTCCATCCGAGAGCGGAAATATGCCTATCACCGCATCTATGTTGATAATTTTATAATCTATTATATAGTGATCGATGATGAGGAGGTTTCCCCGATCATGGAAGTGAGGAGGTTTCTTTATAACCGACAGGATCAGCGCAGGTTAACATAATAAAAGAAAAAACCCGTATCTTTTTGGCAGAGGCAGTTGTAGGCCAGCACGGTATTATGTTTTTTCCAGTCTCGGAACTTATATTTGACCACTTTTCCACGGTCAAGGAAAAGATAGAAGATCAGATGGCGTTTCTGCAGTTCATCCAGGATGGAGACTGCCTGGCGCTGGAAACGGGTACGGGACCATGCAGCTAGTTCCTTCACAGTACACATCCACTCACCGGGTATACGGTATCGCCGATACCATCTATGCGGAGATAAGAAGTACTGCCGGTAGATCCGGCAAAAGCTGAAAAACCCAAATTTTTTGTAAAGGAAACTTGACGATCATACCATACACTGCTATACTGAAGATGTAAAGGAAACTTGTCATACAGAAAGGACGTATCCTGTGGAAAACCGGGTCGAACAGCTTAGGAAAGAGTTGGGTATGAGCCAGGAGGCGCTTGCAAAGGCGCTCAAGGTCTCAAGGCAGACTATCAGTTCCATAGAGACAGGGCGATATGCCCCCTCTCTGGAGCTGGCGTTTGCCATATCTGACTTTTTTGGTAAACGGATCGAAGAGATCTTCATCCATGAAAGGAGTGGCAGAGATGCAAAGATATGATTTGATAAAAGGGATCTTGTTCGTTTTAGGAGGGTGCCTCCTTTTGGGCATCGGTCTGCTGACAGACAACGCATTGGACAGCCTGCTCATCGGCTTTGCTGCCGGGGCGATCGTTCCTGGCATCGTCATGATCGGCCGATATTTCTATTGGAACATGCCCGCTAATAAAGAACGGTATCGGGAAAAAATGGAAAATGAACAGATTGAACTCCATGACGAGTTAAAAACAAAGCTAAGGGATCGATCTGGTCGGTATTCGTATATGATCGGGATCATAACGGTCAGTGCTTCGATCGTACTGTTCTCTATATTGGGCAAACTTGGGATCATCAGCGATCCACGTACGATCATTTTGTATCTGACGGCTTATCTTATCTTTCAGATCGGCATAGGCATCGTTCTATTTCGGCGGCTCCTTAAAAAGTATACGTAGATCATAGCTAGAAAGAACGGCCAGATACTGATGCGTGAGCTACTGATATACGCTTTTGTAAAGAGAGGGAACGATGTACTGGGATGGCAGACCTTGGCATACATTGGATCATGAGCTGAAACACCGCTTTGGGACGAAGGTTTATAAGATCGCCCTGAACGGCGGCATGACCTGCCCGAACCGGGATGGCTCCCTGGATACCCGGGGCTGTATCTTCTGCAGCGCCGGAGGATCCGGGGACTTTGCCATGCCATTGAACGGTCTTGGACAGATCCAGGCAGCCGTCCATGAGCAGATCCAGGCAGGCGCCGCAAGGATCTGCCGCAAGCTGGGCACATCCCCTGGCGCCTACATCGCCTACTTTCAATCCTATACCAATACCTACGCCCCTGTCCCCTACTTACAGAGCCTCTTCACCGCGGCGATCCGCCATCCCCAGGTCCGGGCGCTCTCCATCGCTACACGCCCGGACTGTCTGCCAGGAGAGATCCTGGATCTCCTTTCGTCGCTGGATAGGATCAAGCCGGTATGGGTCGAATTAGGGCTCCAGACCGTCCACGAAGACACAGCCTCCTTCATCCGCCGTGGTTATCCTTTATCCTGTTTCCAGGATGCACTAGAAAGGCTCCGGTCCCGTGGTCTGGAGACCATCGTCCATGTGATCCTCGGCCTCCCCGGCGAGAGCCGGGAAGATATGCTCCAGACCGTCCGCTACCTCGCCGGCCAGGATATCCAGGGGATCAAGCTTCAGCTCCTCCATATCCTGAAGGGGACCGATCTTGCGGATCTTTATACCCGCCAGCCCTTCCCCCTCCTTACCATGGAGGCGTATCTGAATCTGGTCATCGACTGTATCGCGCTCCTCCCGCCAAAGGTGGTGGTCCACCGCCTTACCGGCGATGGACCAAAGTCCCTTTTGATCGCCCCTCTCTGGAGCGCCAACAAGCATTTGGTGCTGAACACCTTGCTCAAACGCTTCCAGGAACGCGGTGTGACCCAGGGCTGCTCATACTCATCCCAGCCAGAGCACCTGCTCTAAGAGAGGCTGCGCTCCTGTCACCAAGCGGATCCTTATCAGAGCAGGCTCTTATAAAGCCCGATGATATCTTCCACACTGGTCTCTCTGGGATTTCCCGGAAGGCAGGCATCTTCATGGGCAGACTGTGCCAGAGCCGGGATATCCTCTTCTTTCACAATCTCCTTTAAGGACTGGGGGATCCCCACATCCTCACTGAGCTTTTTCACAGCCTGGATCGCTGCCTGGCGATACTCTTCCTGGGACATCCCGTCCACACCGCTGACCCCCATGACCCTGGCGATCTCCCGAAACTTCTCTCCACTGTACTCCTTATTGAACTCCATGGCTGTGGGGAGGAGGATCGCGCAGGCGACCCCATGGGGCGTTCCGTAGTATGCGGACAAAGTATGTGCCATAGCATGGTCCACGCCCAGCCCTACATTAGAAAAGCCCATACCGGCAACATATTGCCCGAGAGCCATGCCCTCACGTCCGGAACTCTCGTTTGCCACAGCTTTCCGGAGGGAATCGGAGATCATCTTGATCGCCGTGATATGGAACATATCGGATAATGCCCAGGCTCCTTTTGTGATATAGCCCTCGATCGCGTGGGTCAGAGCGTCCATGCCGGTAGCGGCTGTCAACCCCTTCGGCATCGAGGACATCATATCCGGATCGATAACTGCGACGATCGGGATATCGTGGGGATCCACACAGACAAATTTTCTCTTTTTCTCCACATCGGTGATCACATAGTTGATCGTCACCTCCGCGGCCGTCCCTGCTGTTGTGGGTACAGCGATGATCGGAACAGAAGGCTTCTTGGTATCCGCTACACCTTCCAGCGAGCGTACATCCTCAAACTCCGAGTTCGCGATGATGATCCCGATGGCCTTAGAGGTGTCCATAGAGGAACCGCCACCGATCGCCACGATGCTGTCAGCCTGGGCTTCTTTAAAAGCCTTTACGCCATTTTGGACATTTTCTATGGTAGGATTAGGCTTGATATCACTGTAAACAGTATAGGTGACCTTCGCCGCGTCCAAAAGGTCTGTGACCCTGGAGGTGACACCGAACTTTAAAAGATCCGGGTCTGTGGCAACAAAGATCTTCCGGAACCCTCTCCTCTTGATCTCCTCCGGGATCGCCTGGATCGCCCCGCTGCCATGGTAAGAGGTCTCATTCAATGTAAATCTGTTCATAACTCCATCCTTCTTTCTTGATCATTTATCTTTCTTGATCATTTATCTTTTTTGCCTTTAGCTTTCTCTGACTTTAATCATTCTTTAGTCTTTCTTTGATCTTTCTTTGATCTGATCGCCCTTGCATCATTCCAGCCAGAACACCTGCTCTAAGAGAGGCTGCGCTCCGGTCACCGGGTCTTTTTCCATGATGAGGATCCCCTTCATGGACTCATCCCAGCGTTTTACCACATCGCTTTCCGCCTGTACCTTAGCCGCGTGCTCGATCCCTTTCTCGCATTCATAATAGCCGAACAGTTCATCCCCTGTCAGCCAGATGCTGTAATGGCAGATCCCGGCCTTTTTTAAGACCTCCACCATCTCCGGCCATATCTCGTTATGGCGTTTTTTATATTCCTCGATCTTGCCGGGGGCTACGCGCCCCTTCCATGCATATCTTTCCATGCTCTTTCTTCTCCTTGCTCAACGGCTTTCTTTTTTTGCAGTGCTCACCGCTCCTTATCGGTCCTTTTATCCTCCTTTCCCATATAATAACTTCTCGGAATCTTCAGCCCTTATTTCACAGGGCTTTCAGAACCTATT
>CAJUFE010000104.1 GCA_910585635.1 uncultured Lachnospiraceae bacterium
CCAACGGCTCCTGCCGGGCCTTGAGGGCCGGTCGGGCCTTGCGCTCCCGTAGCTCCTGCTGGACCCTGAGGGCCAGTCGGGCCTTGCGCTCCAACAGCTCCCACTGGACCCTGAGGACCGGTCGGACCCATAGCTCCTGTCATACCCACCGGGCCTCTGGGCCCCGGACATCCTCTGGGGCCTCGCGGTCCCTGGGGACCTATGCAGCAACAGCCCCTTCCCCTGCAGTCGTCATACACCTGAGGCTCTTCTCTGATAAAAGCCTCATAATTTTTTTCAGAAAGATCCCTGCCTTGGGTGCGATCCCAATTTCTATCATCCTCACAACAATTTAATCCATCGAGAAACATGGTATCCGCCTTTCTTGATCAGACCAGCCTCGCTTTCTTGTTAATGCTTGGCCTACTATTAGATTATGTCTCTTGAAGAAAATGGTTTCTCATATCTGCCTTTGGCAGTGCTTGAGGGACTCCGTCATTACCATTGATGAAAACCTTTTGTCCATGATCCGCTCAAATGCGGATGTGGGACCACCATGCTGTTTTTAGGACTATACTTTGATCATAAACATGTTTTTAAGGAAAAAAGCCCCCACAAGGATCAGGGACTTGTCGGAAAAAGTAAAAAGTGCGTAAACTCCGATGTCCACGCACCTCTTCGCTTGCTAACATTCACCGTCTCCCATACGCCATCAGCATCATGAGCAGTACCATCACGATAGCCAGACGCTGGACCAGCTTCTGATAACGGCCCATGGCCAAAGATCTTCTCTGGGCTGCCCGCCTGGCCGCCTCTTCATTGACCCCTTCCCACTTTCTGGCATACTTAAAGACAAAAGCAGATCCCTCACGCTCTTCTTCGGTCACCTGAAAGCATCCCCCGTTGTAGAAGTTGATCCTCCGGATCCTTCTGCCGCCCTTCTGCAGCGTTTTTCTTCCGCCATCCCTATGGGCCCACAGGTCTGCAAAAATGCTTTTCTGGCGTTCCTCCTCCAGGCTCCAGTCCTCCACACATTTTAGATCCCTCCAGTAATAGAAAGCAGCCGGACGCTGGGTATCCACCAGGAAATCCCTGGTTATGGTATAGGACTCGTTCTTCCACACAGGCTCTTCTATAAAATACTCCCGGCAGAACTGCTCCTTAAGCTGCCGCGGATCGCCCCAGCGCCGGAAGCGGTCCAGAGACTCCATCACTGGCCTCAGACTGAAAATGGCCGTGAAGATCCCGCACAGATACAGAAACCCCATAACGAGGACCATCTCCCCTGTCCAGCCCTCTCCGTGGACTGCCAGCGTCAATGGGATCAGGATACCCAGCTCGAACGCGGCGATATTTCTAAAGATCGCATTTTGAAAGAACACATAATAGCAGAACAGAAAAAGGGACGGGCTGTCCCCCTCCTTCCACCGGAAGCACACCAGTCGTATGGAATAAAGCTGGACCACCAGATACAAGGCAAAAAGCAGGACCTTGCAGGACAGGAGATAAACCGCGTACAGATAAATCCACAGCACCCATTCCGATACACTACGGAAGAGACTCGCCCCGGCAGCCAAACGGTATAAGGAGCAGATACTGATCATCAGGACAAAACAGGCATCTGGAACGCAAGAAAGCATCCAGCGGACTACATCCTTTTTCTGCCGTCCCCTCCGTAAAGCAAAGCAGACCGCCCAGAGCAGCACATAGACCACAGCGATCAGGAACAGGCCGGTACACAGTTCCAGACTGTCAAGGGCTGTCAAAAACTCTTCCAGATCCCTCAGCCCTGGCACATGGACGAACAGAGCCGCCAGGGCGGCTCCCATCAGGGAGACCGTTCCCGGTATGGCCAGCATGGCTGCGGTCTCCGCTTTTGATCTCCGCTTGGTCAGTTCATAAAGATCGATCAGATAAAAGATCGTATTCCCATAGAGGAGCATCATCATGAGCCATAGGGAACCGTCAAACCAGTACTCCTCCTGCAGATACAATGAAAAAAATGAGATCAGTCCCTCCATCATGATATCGTCCTCCTCCTTTTTTTCAAAAAAGTAGACGACCAGCCTAGAGAAGGGCGATCGTCTACAGTCTGGACACGCCTATAACGCATCCTCTGCATCTATCATCTAAATCCAACGATCACACTATAGCGACCGTCGATAGCCTTGATGACTGGCTCATATATCTCCTTGACCATCTTGAGGGCCAGTTCATCTGCGGCCTGTCCGTTCTCAGCCGTGTCGAATTTTTCTTCCAGACGGGAACGCAGCTCCCGTTCGATGGCGTTTTGATCGGCTATGGTCAGCTCGATATCTCCCCTCGCCAGCAGACTTTCCTTCACATCATCGATGATGATCTTATCAGGATCGATCTCGATCGCCTGCAGATACGCGTGGCCGATCAAGATCGTGACCGTCTTCTTGTCTCTGTCTTCGATCACATTGGCCGCGGTCAGATCGTCCAGATCCACAACAAAGTATCCCGTTCCTGTATAGGATACATCCTGCGTCTTCTTCATGAAATCGAAATCCAGCTTATTGATGAGACGGTCCGTCAGCTTTGTGGTGACCGTGCCCTCCTGTGTGCTGACGATCAGCTTTCGGGTCTCATTTTGACGGGAGAGGATGACATCCGTGAAGCTGACCTCCACGCCACTGGATCCAAGGTAGATCGTATCCAGGTCGATCTGTTCGATACCGTCCGAGACCTGCATATGTAAAGGGTCAGCGCCATGTACACAGCCCCAGATGACGACAGCGACGACCAGCGCGGCCAGTAGGATCGCGATGATGTTCAAAGATCTCTGTCTGTCTTTCATGGCTCATCCTCCTCCGTAGAAGAAAGCATAGGGCTGGATCCCGGATGGGGTCCCGATCCAGATCCCGGATGGGGTCTTGACCCAGAGCCTGGATGGGGTCCTGCCTCGGATCTTGGATGGGGGCCCGCCTCAGAGCCCGGATCGGGTCTTGACCCAGAGCCTGGATAGGGTCCCGCCCCAGAGCCCGGATCGGCAATGCGATATCCTCCTATAGGCGGGACCACGATCTGGAATATCTCTTTCAATATCCATTTGAGGACCAAAAACGTGAGCAGCGGCATGAGGCAGTCCGTCAGGATCAGGATGGCGATCGCGTTCATACATCTGCGGATCGTGTTCTGGAAATGGAGCAGGAGGTCCGTGATGCCGTGGACCGCAGTCTGGAAAAGGTCTGACAGCTTCTCGAACATCGTCTTATCCTCTGCGCCGTCTTCCATGGCTTCATTGAGTTTGCTGGCCCCATCCTCTGTCTCCTGGATCGTTCCATCCACATAGGCCGTCAGATCTGATGCGACGATATCCGTGATATGGGTGCTGCATGGGATGACAAATGCCACCGCCAGGCCCAGGACACAGAGCCGGGCCGCCAGCCCGTTCAGGATGTCCTTTTTTGTGACGATGAAGAGGGTCCACACGAGACAGGCTAGTGGGATGAGGATCGCGAACGCCGCCTGGATCCCGTATCGGATCAGGAGTTTTTCCAGGAACAGGACCACCAGGATCGCCACAAAATATATGTTCATATCCGCCAGACTGTCCGCCAAAGGTGTCCCAAAGTCATCTGGCAGCGCGGAGATCGCCAGCGATGTGGAAAGCGTGGCCGCCGAAAACCGCATCACGGTGTCACTGCTCTCCTCCACACTTTCCAGAGAGTCCTGGACGAACCCCGACTCCGGGAGTCTGGTGGCAACAACAAAATAGGAAAGAACGGCTACGAGGAGCAGCGATAGGATCTTGATCGCCAGGGTCGCGTGCTTTGAGGACAACATGTCTATCTACTCCTTATCATCTGTGATCCGGACCGGACCAACGTCAGTATCTAAAAACCTGATCATAGGATACCACAAAAGACAAAAAAACACAATAAGATCGCTCCGTCCTTAATGTCCACAGGGATATAGTGACTTACCACCTACAGAGGATCGAAGCACTGCAGAAAAAAGAAAAAAATGCGTAAACCTCAATGTTCACGCACTTTTTCGTCTTCTAAGACCCTTATTTCCAAGCTCCCGGCCGGACTTGAACCGGCGGCCTACGCATTACGAATGCGTCGCTCTACCGACTGAGCCACGGAAGCTTTTTGTAAAATAAAGCTGCTGCCTTCGCAACAGCTGATGACCAATCCGGGAATCGAACCCGGGATTACGCCGTGAGAGGGCGTCGTCTTAACCTCTTGACCAATTGGCCTTTTTAGGTAGGATCGAGGCGACGTGATTCGAACACGCGGCCTCTGCGTCCCGAACGCAGCGCTCTACCAAACTGAGCCACGCCTCGATACCTCTGGTAGTATAATACAG
>CAJUFE010000105.1 GCA_910585635.1 uncultured Lachnospiraceae bacterium
TTGTCTCCAAAGGATCTCAGGGTCTGTGTATTGTTTAGTCTTCGATTTTCAAGGTTCAAGTGATATTTTTTCAAATATCAAACGCAGAAGGAGGGATTTGAACCCTCGCGCCGCTATTAACGACCTACTCCCTTTCCAGGGGAGCCCCTTCAACCACTTGGGTACTTCTGCATGGTTGACCTAACAGCTTTATATGCGTCTGTCCAGAACGGAGAGAGTGGGATTCGAACCCACGCGCCCTTGCGGACAAACGGTTTTCAAGACCGCCTCGTTATGACCACTTCGATATCTCTCCAAAGGTGCTTAGCTATTTTACCAGACGAGCATCCGTTTGTCAAGAACTTTTTTCAAGTTTTTCTGGTCTGGCGGTGTGGGAACTTCTTTTCTCCCTCAGCGCGACTTGATAAGTTTACCATGGATGTCGGGATCTGTCAACGGTTTTTTTCACTTTTTTGATCTTTTTTTGGTACCTGCCGTAACAGTTCAGGGTATCTGAACTGTTACTCCCTGCAGGAAAAGAGAAGCTACCGCCAGGTCTTCCGGTGTCGTCACCTTGATGTTCTGGTAGTCCCCCAAGATCAGCTTCACCCGTTCTCCCGTGGCCAGCTCCACCGCCATGGCATCATCTGTGATCTTCCCCTGCGCTCCGGGATCCTCCATCATCCTTTCATATGCCCCGTATACCAGCCGGAACGAAAATGCCTGGGGGGTCTGGACCTGCCACAAAAAAGCCCGGTCCGGCGTCCCCGACACAAAGCCGTCCCCGTCCCCGATCTTGATCGTGTCCTTTACCGGCATAGCGGCTACACAGGCCCCATAGCGGACCGCTCCCTGGATCGACCTTTGGATCACCTCCCGGGAGACCAAAGGGCGGGCGCCGTCGTGGATCAGCACATAAGCCGGTGATGTGCGGCGGCAAAAGGCTTTTAAGCCTTCATAGACCGAATGGCAGCGTTCTCTGCCGCCGGGGACGATATCCACCACTTTCGAAAACCCAAAAGCCTTTACGATCTTCTCCCGGCAGTAAAGGATCTCCTCCTCTCCGGTGACCAGGACGACCTCGTCCACCGGGCTGGCCTCAAAGGCTTCCAGGGCATAGGTGATGAGCGGCCTCCCTTCCAGTTCTAAAAACTGCTTTGCCACTTTTGTCCCCATCCGTTTTCCCTGCCCTGCTGCCAGGACCACCGCTCCGATCTTCTCCATCTCCTGTCCTCGTCTCTCCCCTTCTTTCCTAATTATGGCGTGGATCCTATCTCTCCTGTAAACGTACCGCGGCCACATAAACCTTAAAAGCCCTTTTCATGCCCGCGCCATCTGTCATGTGGTCAAGGTCGGCCTCTTTTATCGCTCCCCGAGCTTCAGATGGGGGATGGCGTTCAGCTCCCAGCCGCTCTGCACACCTTTTTTGTACTCGTGATAGCCGGCCACCCCGATCATCGCCGCGTTATCGGTGCAATAGATCGGCGAAGGATGGTATAATGTGATCCCTTCCCTTGCACAGGCCGCTGCCATCTCGGCACGGAGCGAGGAGTTGGACGCCACACCGCCAGCCATAGCCAGCTTGGTGTAGCCGTACTCCTTTGCCGCCATCACCGCCCGGCTCACCAGAGGATCGACCACAGCTGCCTGGAAGGAAGCCACCAGATCCGGGATACAGATCTCCTCTCCCATCATCCTTGCATGGTTGATATGGTTCAGCACGCAGGATTTCAAGCCGCTGAAGGTGAAGTCGTAGGGTGAACCTTCCACCTTCCCTCTGGGGAATTGGATGGCCTTTGGGTCCCCTTCTCTGGCGGTCTTATCCACCTTCGGTCCGCCGGGATACCCCAGCCCCACCGCACGGGCCACTTTGTCAAACGCTTCTCCTGCCGCGTCATCCCTTGTCCGCCCGATGACCTGGAATTCCCCGTAGTCCTTCACGATCACCAGATGGGTATGGCCTCCGGACACCACCAGGCATACAAAGGGCGGCTCCAGATCCGGGTGCTCGATATAGTTGGCCGCGATATGGCCCTCGATATGGTGGACCCCCACCAAGGGCTTTTTCGCCCCATAAGCGATCGCTTTTGCCTCAGCCACACCTACCAAAAGGGCTCCCACCAGTCCAGGCCCATAGGTCACCGCGATCGCGGTCATCTGCTCCAGCTCCATCTGCGCTTCCTTAAGGGCGCTCTCGATGACCTGGTTGATCTTCTCGATATGTTTTCTGGATGCGATCTCCGGCACCACCCCGCCATACAGGGTGTGGAGCGCGATCTGTGAAGAGATGATGTTCGACAGGACGATCCGTCCGTTCTCCACCACCGCGGCCGCAGTCTCATCGCAAGAGCTCTCTATCGCCAGGATGTAGATATCTTCCTCCCCATCTTTGGTCCGGTCTATTTCTCTCTCTGCTCCCTTTACGCTCATCATTCTTTCCTCAAGCTTTTCTCGCGACCGTTCAGATCCCCTGGGCGGTCCCTTTCTCCCTACTCTTCATCAAAGCCCAGCTCCAGGCTCCATCCGTCTCTTGCCGCCTTTGCCCGCGGGAAGATCTCCCGCACCTCATCCATAAAAAGCTCAGGCTTTGTCATGGAGGGACTGTAATGGGTCAGCCACAGCCGCTCCGGGTCGGCCTTCTTTGCAAGAGCGGCCGCTTCATAGACGGTCATATGCTTATAGGCCCGGGCCTTTGCCGCCTTATCTTTCTCCCCGTACATCCCTTCACAGACCATCAGATCCGCACCTCTGGCATATTCTGCGATCACAGGTACCGGTCTGGTGTCTGTGCAGTATGCCACCCGGATCCCCTTCCGGTCCGGTCCCAGGACCATATCGGGCGTCAGGGTACGGCCGTCGTCCTCGATGGTCTCCCCTTTTTGCAGCCGGTTCCAGAACTTCTGGGGGATCTGCTGCTGCCTGGCACGCTCTACATCAAACCTCCCGGTCCGCAGGATCGACAGGGCATAGCCGTAGCAGGTCACATTATGGTCCACCCGGTAAGCATCGACCATGTAGGGTCCCAGCTGCAGCTGCTGCCGGTCCTTGGTCAGCTCGATGAACCGGAGAGGGAAGGGCAGCTCCGGCGCGATCGTCCTCAGCGCCCCCACCACTCTCTCTAAGCCTTTCGGCCCCACCAGGGTCAGGGGTTCGGTCCTCTCCGCGTTCCCCATGGTGAGGAGCAGGCCGGGCAGGCCGCTGATATGATCTGCATGGTAATGGGTAAAGCAGATATGGTCGATCGGCTTCGGGCTCCAGCCCTTGATCTTTAAAGCGATCTGCGTGCCTTCTCCGCAGTCGATCAGCAGATCGCTCCCTTTACAACGGGTCATCAGGGATGTGAGCCACCGATAAGGCAAGGGCATCATCCCTCCTGTCCCTAACAGACAGACATCTAACATAGGTCCCCCTCTCTCGCTAAACCTCCAGCGCCCGGCCAGCGGTCGCGCTGCCACACTTGAACAGCCTGGCGGGCGCATTTGGCATACCTGAACGCAGGCCGCCTATCCGGCGGCGGGACTCCACAGTAAACCTCCATGCGCCCGGCCAGCGGTCGCGCTGCCACACTTGAACAGCCTGGCGGGCGCATTTGG
>CAJUFE010000106.1 GCA_910585635.1 uncultured Lachnospiraceae bacterium
AAAATAGGTTCTGAAAGCCCTGTGAAATAAGGGCTGAAGATTCCGAGAAGTTATATTTACGGTCAGGAGGGTACGGAAGTATGGAACAAACACTTTCTTTTGAAGAGCTTGACTTGATGTTTGGCGACCATGCTCCCTTTCTAATGTCGCTATCAGATGGATCGCAAGAGGAACTTCGCATTGTGATCGCTGCAGCAGTGGTGGGGGACCAGGGTGATAGCATCCCGGATCTTGAGGGCGTTGATGAAACTACCAAACAGGCTCTCCAAGGTATTTTGGCAAAGTCACGGCCAATAAAAATAAATGAAAGCTGTTTGTTTGAGATATGTTTTCACGATTACATCATCTATCAAATAAGAAATGGATCTTTTTGGTCTGGTGATCCAAATGAGATCCACCATGGAAGGTATCTTATCACTTTTGAAAAGTCAGTTCTGCTCTCACACCTGGAAGAGATCACAGATGCCCAACTGTTAGATGATGGCTCTTTTTATCCTGGCCAGTGGAAGCATTATGGTATCTTTACGCAAAACCATGTGATCGACATAATCTCACATTGTCCGCCAGACGTATCACGTCATATATAATAAGATCGATCAAATGGAAAGGGAGCTAGCTTTTCGTCCGGACCGACGATCCCAAAAACAGGCGGGAAGGTTCGTGATGAGGTCCTCATAGACCCCCTTGGCGATCTCGATCCTGATCACTCGCAGGGATAGGCTATACTCAGGGCGGTCCTCCGTGATATAGTCCATGGGGACCTCCCGGAGCGGCCCCTTGCCCAACCTGTGAAAAGCAACGTTCACGGTTCTTTCTAGGTATCCTGCCAAAAATGGTGTGGACTTTCCATTTTAAAACGATTATAATAGGGGATAGTTTTCTGAAAAGGCCAGACCGGAGAGGCATTTGGCCCTGGCTATGGATAGGAGATAGGGGAGTGGCGCATATGGAGAGGGACAGACTGCCGCTGATCATCTTGACGGGACCTACGGCCGTGGGGAAGACTGCGCTCTCGATCCGTCTGGCGAAGGCCCTAGGGGGAGAGATCATCAGCGCGGATTCCATGCAGGTGTACCGTCATATGGATATCGGCTCGGCGAAGGTGACGGCAGAGGAGATGGCGGGCGTACCCCACCATCTGATCGATGTGCTGGAGCCTACGGAGGATCTTAATGTGGTGATCTTCCAGCAGCTGGCCAAGAAGGCCCTGAAGGAGATCCGTTCCCGGGGTCATATCCCGATCGTAGTGGGGGGGACCGGATTTTATATCCAGGCCCTGCTGTACGATATCGATTTTAAGGAGAACCCGGAGGGGGACAAGATCCGGCAGGAGCTGGAAGCGTTGGCACGGGAAAAAGGGGCCGGTTATCTGCACCAGCTTTTAGAACAGGTGGACCCAGAGTCCGCCAAGGCTATCCATGCGAATAACGTTAAGCGTGTAACCCGGGCATTGGAATACTTCCGGCAGACCGGGGAGAAGATCTCCGTCCATAACGAGACAGAACGGCGTAAACCCTCGCCCTATGCCTTCCTCTACTATGTGGTGGATATGGAGCGGAGCCGTCTTTATGAGCGGATCGACCGCCGTGTGGACCAGATGCTGGAGCAGGGCTTGGTGGAAGAAGTCCGCCGCCTCAAAGCCATGGGCTGCCATCGGGGCATGGTCTCCATGCAGGGCTTGGGTTATAAGGAGATCCTGGACTATCTGGACGGGAGATGCACCTTAGAGGAAGCCATCTATATCTTGAAGCGGGATACTAGACACTTCGCCAAGCGGCAGATCACCTGGTTCAAGCGGGAGCGGGATGTGCGGTGGCTGGACCGCGAGCAGATGGCTGACGATGGCGAGATCGTGGCGCGGATCCTCAGAGAGATGGAAGAAGAGCTGCCATTTTGATCCAAAAAGACCATTGAAAAAGGAAACAGGAGCGCATGACATGGAGCGATATCTAAAAAACAGCTCCTGGCGAGATACAGAAATGTGATCAAAAAGGCTGTCGAAATGTGCAAAAGAGAAGAGCATAGGCAGTTATGTCTTTATGAGAGGATCTTATCGAAGAGATATAGATGAGAAGTAGATGAGAAGTGATCTATCTATTAAAGAGGAAATAGAACAAGAACGAAATAGCAAGGATCATAGAAAGAAAAGGAAGAGGATACCATGCATACAGACGACATATACCGCCAGATGGGCATCAGCAGCCAAGTGTTTACCTTCTGCACCCAGATCGAGGCGGACTTAAAAGGACGTTTTGAGGCGATCGACCACACGGCAGAATATAACCAGATGAAGGTGATCAAAGCCATGCAGGATAACCAGGTCAGCGATATCCATTTCGCGGCCACCACCGGCTATGGCTATAACGACCTGGGGCGGGACACCTTAGAAAAGGTCTACGCCAGCCTGTTCCATACAGAGGCGGCCCTGGTCCGCCCCAACCTGATCAGCGGCACCCACGCCCTCCATGTGGCCCTGGCCGGGAACCTGCGCCCGGGGGACGAGCTGCTCTCCCCGGTGGGAAAGCCCTACGACACCCTGGAAGAGGTGATCGGCATCCGTGACTCCGCAGGCTCCTTAAAGGAATACGGCGTCATCTACCGCCAGGTGGACCTGCTTTCGGACGGTTCCTTTGACTATGAAGGGATCAAGGGCGCCATCAATGAGAAGACCAAGTTGGTGACGATCCAGCGCTCCAAAGGCTACGCCACCCGTCCCACCTTTTCGGTAGGACAGATCGGCGATCTGATCCGTTTCATCCGCCAGATCAAGCCGGACGTGATCTGCATGGTGGACAACTGCTACGGCGAATTTGTGGAAACGATCGAGCCCACCGATGTAGGCGCCGATATGGCTGTGGGATCCCTGATCAAGAACCCCGGAGGCGGTCTGGCCCCCATCGGCGGCTATATCGTAGGAAAGGAAGCCTGCATCGACAACGCCTCCTACCGTCTCAGCGCCCCAGGCCTGGGAAGAGAGGTCGGCGCCAGCTTAGGCCTGAACACCTCCTTTTATCAAGGCCTCTTCCTGTCCCCCACCGTGACTGCAGGGGCCTTAAAAGGCGCCATCTTCGCCGCCAACATCTACGAACGCTTAGGCTTTCCCGTGGTCCCGGACAGCAAGGAGGACCGCCATGATATCATCCAGGCCATCACCTTGGGCTCTCCAGAGCGGGTGATCGCCTTCTGTCAGGGCATCCAGGCCGCGGCCCCCGTAGACAGCTTCGTGACCCCGGAACCCTGGGACATGCCCGGCTACGACGCCCCTGTCATCATGGCCGCCGGAGCCTTCGTCCAGGGCTCCTCCATCGAACTGAGCGCGGACGCCCCCATAAAGCCCCCCTACGCCGTCTACTTCCAGGGCGGCCTCACCTGGTACCACGCTAAGCTAGGGGTCATGATGACCATACAAAAACTGGTAGATAAAGATTTGATCTCCTTAGATCACTCACAGCGATCGATCACGTAGCGCAGGGAGGGTCCTGTCATAAAAGGAACCCCTTGAGGAACGCCGGCGCTT
>CAJUFE010000107.1 GCA_910585635.1 uncultured Lachnospiraceae bacterium
GATGGTATGCCTCTAAAATTTCGTCATATTTTTTAGGGGGTGTCTGAACTGTTACGTTGAAACAGGCCCGTTTGAAACTGTCCGAGGCCTGCCCTTTTTCTTTTTCTGTATGACTCACTGTCCCTACATCCTGCTTGCCGATCCACTGCCCTTTCCCTTCATCCCAGACCTCCACCGTACAATACAGGTTCCCATCGATCATCTGATGGCTGCGCTTCCAGCCAAAAGGGGTAAAAGTCTCATCTAAGATCTTCTGGTCCACCCGTGCATCCTTGAAGAGCAACAGGCTCAATCCCTTCTCGTTGATCGTGGCGATACGGCACTCGATCTCATCCGCGCGGAGCAGCCTTATGGACATATCCTTTACGTCTCCCATCCCATCCTCTCCTTTCCTTTTGTCGTGATCGGGCATAAAGAAAGGAGTGCCATCCCGGCACTCCCTGTATCTACCCATATGATCCTTTCTGTCGCCAGAGCCAAGATGGACGATAGCTGTCCCCAGCGGATGCTATCGTCCATCTCTCCCTACTATCCATCTAAGTATCTCTCACAGAAGTCCTTTGCTGTTATGATCCTGATATCCTCGTATCGTCCTAATGATAAAAGATCTTTGTCCCCGCTCACGATATATAGGGCATGCGCATCCTTTGCGCAGCCTATAAACTTATCGTCATCCGGATCCCTGCATACCCTCACTACGGTCACAGGTTCGATGATCTCCATCGCTCTAATCAATGGGGCCAGGATAGCCCTGTCGATATGTCCCTGCCTCCTCTCGATCATCTCCGCTACGATATCTCCGTACTCCTCCACGATCTCGACCGTCGCACAGGCTGTGAGCCTCCTGCCGACGATAGCGCTGAGCACTCTCCTGGGGTATCCGCCAAAGAACACACCAGATATCAGGACATTTGTGTCCACTACGATCTTCATCCCTTTTTCTTCTTCCTCACAGCCTTGATGATATCATCCACATCACTCTCTCTGTATCCGACAGCTCCTGCCCATCTCTGCGCGTCATCCAGTGACGCCTCAAAGCCCTCCGCATCTGGGAGCTTTAACGTTTTCAACATGATGACATCCCCTGCCGCATATACCACCAGCTTATCCCCTGTCTCGATCGACAATAGGTCACGGATACTGCTGGGCAGGGAGATCTGGCCATTGGAAGAGACCGTTAACACTTGCGCACTCATATGTCACGCTCCTTTCATGGTGAGGATCCCTCATCTATCATGATGCCATAAGATCATGCTTTTTTCAAGCCTCCATTTTTATCTGCCTATCCTTTGTCTTTCCTTTGCCATTTATCTGCTCCACGCCTGTCTGGAAAGGCCATCGATCCCCATCCTCTATGCCACCTTGATGGTGAACCGCCTCGATGTGGTGGTCTTCGCGAACCTCCGATAGAGGTCCGGCTCTTCTTCTTTCATCCGTTTTGTATCCAGCTTGGTGGTGTCCACGTTGGACCAGCTGACCTTATACTTGTCATTGAAGGCCAGCTCATTGTCCCCCATGGCACATTTGATCCCCTGCTCGATACGCCTCTGCTCCTGCTGCATCCGGTCGATCGCCTGCAGCAGCTCCTCCCGCCGGGCCAGCTCTTCATCGAAGCCCACCAGGGGGATGGCGCTCTTTTTCCTGGCTGTATGGAAATACCGGGCCAGTGCCTCCCCGCAGGCCTTGGATCCATCCGGTGCGGGCATGACCCTGGGGGTGACGCACTGCTCCCAGAAGGCCCTCTCGATGGCGGTCAGGTCCCGGATCGCCCCCTCATCCCAGTCGATCCTCTGGTAGCGGAAGCCGCTCCCTAGGATCACCACGGCGATGTACCAGGTCCGCCTGCCGGTCACGGCCATGTAGTGGAGGCATTGGATCAGATAGTGGGGCGGGATCCGTCCATCCTCCCACTTGTCCGCGTTATAGGCGCTGGCGGTCTTGCACTCCAGACCCGCGTCCTCCCCCACCACCAGCCGGTCCACGTCCGCCAGCATGAAAGGATGATCGACGCTCCGGTACATCTTATTGGAACGCCGTACTCTGAGCCCGCTCTCCTCCATGAAGCGTCTGGCCACATACTCCTCTAGGTCCCGTCCCTGGCGCATGGCCTCATTGTCCTTGTCGCTGACCTCCTCCGAGGTCTTATCCAGGTAGACATCCATGGGGCTGCTGTACGGGTTGAGCCCGCAGATCGCCCCCGCGTCGGAACCGCCTATCCCTGTCCTCCTCTCCCTCAGCCAGTCCTCCCGGCTTAAGCCTGCTGTCGATATGGTGCTGTATGTCGATACCGCTCTGCACATATCCTCTGTCCTCCTTCCTTGTCCTCTCTGTCCCTATCTCTTCTATCCTGGCTCTCCTCCCTGCTATCCACCCTTTTATCCTTTCCTATCAGGTGCTATGCCTGTCCCATAGCATCCCTCCCTTTCCGGGCAGGCCCCTCCTGCCCATGCTAAAAGGGATGCCGCAGGCCTATCACTCCCACGGCATCCCTCTCCCTACATCCTGCACCCGTCCCCGTGCTCACCACCACTTGAACAGCTTCACGATGACATGTACGATCGCGAACGGCATATCCATCCCCCCTCTCTCCATACCCGTCCCGGTCACGCGGCCCCCAGCAGCCTGTAGGCCCGGTCGATCAGGGCATTGCCCTCCACCGTCCTGGCGAACAGGTTCTCCCTGTGGGTGGCACTCTCCCGCAGGGGCTTCGCATGGGTGGCAAAGTCGGATACGGCGTTGATGAACCGGTACCCGTTCTTCCCCACATGCTGGAGATCCGGCGCGTCAGCGTACCGGATCCTCACATCCTCCTTCATCCGCAGCAGGTTCTTCTTCTGTACCGGGGTCGGGTCCTCATACAGGGGGAACAGCTGGTCGATGTACGCCATCACCTGGCGGTCGGAGAGCCTTATCTGCCGCAGCCTCTCCACGGCCTTCCCCAGCTCGCCCATGTAAGTCTCCGCAAAGAGCAGCGTGTCCCTGGCATCCTCGATCTTCGCCCGGATATCCCCGGTGTGGGCTGTGGACCAGCACCGTTTCGCTGTCGCCAGGGCCAGGTTCAGGGTGTTCATGCACACCACCCGTACCGGCGTCATCGCCACCTTGATCGACCCGCTGCCGTCGTGGGCGTTCATGAAGACCAGGTAGGGCGCGATCTCATCCCCGCTGATGATGTAGCGCTGGGGGAGCTCTGCCAGGAGCCAGGTCTTCCTGCCATCCTGCAGGGACCCCGCCGTCTCATAGGTG
>CAJUFE010000108.1 GCA_910585635.1 uncultured Lachnospiraceae bacterium
TAGCGCGCTCGGCTGGGGGCCGAGAGGTCGCAGGTTCAAATCCTGTTACTCCGATCGCGGGACCCTTGGTATCAGAAGATAGCAAGGGTCTTCTTTTTTGTTTTTCTATAAGACTTGCAGGAAGGCCTGCGGGTCTTTTTGCGTACTTTTCCGGCACTGATCTCCATTATAACCGAAATGTCGATATTCTTCAAGAGATATGGCAAGTATACAAAGCGGCGGGCTGTCAGCTGTTACCTTTCACACCCACGCCAACTAAAGTAGCGGAGCGAGAGCGCGGTGACGTTGTGACAGGACCCTCCCGGAGCGGACCCTTGGCCAACCTGTGAAAAGTAATGTCAGCTCTCTCCGTCTTTGGCGCAGAAAAGCTGCAGCTCCGTGATAAATCCATTTTCGCCGTGGGATTGATGGATATCGGACCATATCAGCTCCAGTGCGCCGCTCTGGGGCTTTAAGCCGTGTTCCTGGTGCCAAGGTTTATCATCAGACTCATCATCATGCTATCGACTATAGGACATAAAGCATCCGCCATAGAGCACAGGGCATCCGCTATGGACCATCGTGATGGGGCTGGATGACAGTCTGCAAGGAGTCGATGGCGGCAAAGGACAGGAGGAGATCATCTATGCAGCAGGAAGGAAGAGCGTTAAAAAGGGAGCTGATCCGGTTCATCATCCCGTCGGTGGCGGCCCAATGGGTCTATGCCCTGTACACCATGGTGGATGGCATGTTCGTGGCCAAGGGCGTGTCGGAGACCGCGCTGACGGCGGTGAACCTGTCCTTCCCGGTGATCACGGCCATGTTCGCCCTGTCGCTGACCTTTGCGGTGGGGACCTCCACCATGGTGGCGATCGCTATGGGCAAAAAGGACATGGACCAGGCTTCGGAGATCTTTACCCAGAACATGACCGTCCAGCTGATCCTGGCAGTGGTCATCTCGGTGGCGGGGCTGGCGGGCCTAGATGGGCTGGCCGGGCTTTTGGGAGCCAGGGAAGGGGCGCTCTTTACCTATGTGAAGGAGTATCTGTCCTGGATCCTCCCCTTCTCGGCGGCGTTTTTGCTGTCCTATTCCTTTGAGATCCTGCTGAAGATCGACGGCTATCCCAAGAAGGCCACCATGATCGTGGTGGTGGGGGTGATCGCCAACTGCATCCTGGACTGGCTGCTGGTGATCGTCCTGCGAAAAGGCGTGGCCGGGGCGGCGCTGGCCACCAGCCTCTCCCAGGTCTGTGTGATCGTCTTGTATCTGCGCCATTTCCTGGGAAAACGGGGCGTGTTGCGTTTTAAAGGGTCCACGTTTAAGGCGTCGCAGGTCTTTCGGGCTCTGGGGAACGGCTTCCCCTCCGGGCTCACGGAGCTGTCCGCCGGGGTGGTGACCTTTGTCTTCAACCATGTCATCCTGCTGTATCTGGATCAGGACGCCCTGGTGAGCTATACGATCGTATCCTATGTGAACGCCCTGGTGGTGATGTCCGCTACAGGGATCGCCCAGGGCAGCCAGCCTCTGATCAGCTATCATCACGGGATGGGGGATGGGGAAGGCTGCAGGAAGCTGCTAAGGTATGAGCTGGCCGCTGCGGGGATCTTGTGCATCGGCGCCTTTTTCCTCCTGCTCCCGTCGGCGGGATGGATCGTGTCCCTGTATGTCAGTCCCAGCCTCCCGGCGCTGCGGGAGTCGTCTGTGAAGGTGTTTAGGATCTTCCTGACCTCCTTTTGGCTGGTGGGCTTTAACATCGCGGTCAGCGGCTATCTCACCGCTGTGGAGCGGGCGGGGCTGGCGCTGATCATCTCGGCGGGGCGGGGCTTTGTGCTGATGATTGGGGCCCTGGTCCTGATCGCCTGCTATCTGGGCGGGGAGATGATCTGGTGGACCCCGCTGACCGCAGAGGGGCTCTGCTTTGTGATCACCTGCGCATTGTATGCGTATCATGTGAGAACGGAGGAGCGCCGCCGTTAGGGATGGAGCTCGTGTTCCTTTTTTGGAATGTTTAACAGACACGGTCTGTTGGATCTGATAAGTCTGGTAAATATCCCCTTTGCATTTCCTGGATATTTTATAAGCATAGCATAAACGTGGTCAAATTGCTACTGTATGATCTGATGTGATATACAAATGCGAAGCCGGGAGATCTCCGCTTGTCTGGTCTTGCAGGTGCAGAGCCAGCTAAAGGCCATCTACAAGGACAACGCCGACACCATCATCGGCAACATGGACACCCGCATCTTCCTGGGCGGCAGTGAGCCGACCACCTTGAAGGAGCTTTCCGCCGCCCTGGGCAAGGAGACCATAGTGCGCCCGTTAGGGTGTATGCCATAAACCGCCTTTAGCAAGC
>CAJUFE010000109.1 GCA_910585635.1 uncultured Lachnospiraceae bacterium
CATCGAGCGCTCCCATACGGTACACCACCTGCCCTCTGGCGTTGACGATCGAGATAGCCTTGATGGAACGCTCCCCATCATAAGCGATCGCCCAGACCCGGAACCGGTCCTGGGTATGGTACTGCCGCTTCCCGTCCTTCACCCTTTCCTGGATCCCCACGGTCCCCGCCGGTATCCATATGAAAGGGGCTGTATACAGCTCCCTGCCCAGCCCCCAGTTGAAACAGGCTCGTTTGAAGCTGTCCGAGGCCCGTCCTTTCTCCTTTTCCGTATAGCTCTCGGTCCCTACATCCTGCTTGCCGATCCACTGCCCTTTCCCTTCATCCCAGACCTCCACCGTACAGTATAAGTCCCCATCGATCATCTGGTGGCTGCGCTTCCAGCCAAATGGGGTGAAGGTCTCATCTAAGATCTTCTGGTCCACCCGTGCATCTTTAAAGAGCAGCAGGCTCAGACCCTTCTCGTTGATCGTGGCGATGCGGCACTCGATCTCATCCGCACGGAGCAGCCTTATGGACATATCCCTTACGTCCCCCATCCTATCCTCTCCTTTCCTCTTTCGTGATCGGGCATAAAGAAAGGAGTGCCTTCCTGACACTCCCTTTATCTACCCATATGATCCTTTCTGTCGCCAGCGCCAAGATGGACGATAGCTGTCCTCAGCGGATGCTATCGCCCATCTCTCTCCTACTATCCATCCAGGTATCTCTCTTTGATACTGTCCACAAAATATCCATATCTTTGATATGGCAAAGCCGGGAAGCTGTGAACGGGTCCCCGGCTTTTGTTAAGGCCTTATCTACGTATCAGTCCTGTCTGCAAGTCCTTCACTTCATCAAGAGAGAGACCAGCATATTCAGCGATCTTTTCAAGGGTCAAGATCCCATCGGCTATCATACGTTTAGCTGTATCGATCATGGCCTCTCTCCGCTCTTGGGTACGCATATCCTCGATCACCTTACACATCTCGCTCACTCCTTTCGGATCTTCCTTCAGATATCTTGTGCGCTCTGCCATCAACTCAAAGTTCATCTCATCAGCATCTGTGCAGTTGAAGTCGTGCATCAGTTTCCCGATATCGGAGGCTCCCCGATACTCGCCATTCACATAAAGGATATGCTCCCCATCTCCAAACGGTCTATCCGTGTCAAAGTTTATCCGCTCGATCCGATATACCGGCTTACCCATGCCATAAAAGTCTTTTTCAGTGATAAAGATCGTATAGGTATCCGGTAACTCGATAAAGTCCTGTCCAGCATCCAGGTTCTCCACATCCATTATACTGGAATGGTATCTGGCCCGATGCGGGTCTGCACCCTTGTCAGCACGCTGGATCTCCAGGTCATACTTCTTGCCAACGGCATCTGTCCCATATGCATCCAGACAGATAGAACGCGCCCCAGCCAGCCGTTTCATATCTTTTTGGGTCTGGAGATCAGTGATGATCAGATCCGGCTTGTCTGTGATGATACGCAACACTAACCCCGCAAGAGGGATGTTATCTTTGAACAAGCAGCGCATGAAATCGTCGTCTATCGGACGTAAGCCGCGCAGCCGCTGTAGATCCTCCTGGCGTTTCTGTTCTTCTTTTGTCAAAAGCGTCACCCACTTTCTACAATGGACCGCACATCTCTCTATCTGCATCTATACTACCACAGATCATCCCGCTTTTCAAGAACGACAGTAAAGCCGTATCTGCTGATCCTTTGTCCTTTTCTTGCCACTTGTCTGCTCCGCTGCTGGCCCACATCGATCCATAGGGGACCATCCCTGGATCACGCCCCACCTGACCCTGCCTGGAAAAGCTATCGATCCCCATCCTCTACGCCACCTTGATGGTGAACCGCCTCGATGTGGTGGTCTTGGTGAACCTCCGATAGAGGTCCGGCTCTTCCTCCTTCATCCGCTTTGTATCCAGCTTGGTGGTGTCCACATTGGACCAGCTGACCCGGTACCTGTCGTTGAAGGCCAGCTCATTGTCCCCCATGGCACATTTGATCCCCTGCTCGATCCGCCTCTGCTCCTGCTGCATCCGGTCGATCGCCTGCAGCAGCTCCTCCCGACGGGCCAGTTCCTCATCAAAGCCCACCAGGGGGATGGCGCTCTTTTTCCTGGCTGTATGGAAATACCGGGCCA
>CAJUFE010000110.1 GCA_910585635.1 uncultured Lachnospiraceae bacterium
AAGGCCCAGTTCGGCGGCCAGCGCTTCGGCGAGATGGAGGTCTGGGCTCTGGAGGCCTATGGCGCTTCCTACACCCTGCAGGAGATCCTGACGGTGAAATCCGATGATGTGGTAGGCCGTGTGAAGACCTATGAGGCGATCATCAAAGGGGATAATATCCCTGAGCCCGGTATCCCGGAGTCCTTTAAGGTGCTCTTAAAGGAGCTGCAGTCCTTAGGCCTGGATGTGCGGGTGCTGCGTGATGACAATACAGAGGTGGAGCTGGCAGAGAGCATCGATTATGGCGACACGGACCTGCGTTCCATCATCGAAGGCGACCGCCATTACCGCGATGAGGAGTCTTTCGAAGATTATGGCTATCAGAAGCAGGAGTTCAAGGATGCGGAGCTGGTGCCTGTGGGAGAGAACGATCTTGAGGAAGAGGACGACCCATATCTGTCAGATGATGACGGCTATGACGATGTCCCCGAAGAAGAGGATGGAGCCATGTATGACTCGGATGAAGGATCCGAGTGATGAGGAGACCGCCGCCCGTCTTAAGGGCGGCGGCCATAAGATCATGATAGAAGGGAGTGTCGTTCATGCCAGAGACAAATGAAACCTACCACCCATTGACCTTCGATGCCATTAAGATCGGTCTGGCTTCCCCGGAAAAGATCTTGGAGTGGTCCCACGGCGAAGTGAAAAAGCCGGAGACCATCAATTATAGGACCCTGAAACCGGAAAAAGACGGCTTATTCTGCGAGCGGATCTTCGGCCCTACAAAGGACTGGGAGTGCCACTGCGGCAAGTATAAGAAGATCCGCTATAAAGGCGTGATCTGCGACCGATGCGGTGTGGAAGTGACCAAAGCCAGCGTCCGCAGGGAGCGTATGGGCCATATCGCCCTGGCGGCCCCCGTGTCCCATATCTGGTATTTTAAAGGGATCCCTTCCCGCATGGGGTTGATCTTGGACATCTCACCCAGGACCTTGGAAAAAGTCCTGTACTTTGCCTCTTATATCGTATTAGATCCCGGCAAGACCGGCCTGCAGTATAAGCAGGTGCTGTCCGAAAAGGAATACCGGGAGGAGATCGAGAAGAACGGCTATGGCTCGTTCCGGGTCGGGATGGGCGCGGAGGCCATCCAGGAGCTTTTGCAGGCGATCGATCTGGAGAAGGATTCGGAGAGCCTGCGAAAGGCCTTAAGGGAATCCTCCGGACAGAAGCGTGCCCGCATCATCAAGCGGCTGGAGGTGGTGGAGGCCTTTAGGAACTCCGGGAACCGGCCGGATTGGATGATCATGACGGTGATCCCGGTGATCCCGCCGGATATCCGTCCCATGGTCCAGCTGGACGGCGGCCGTTTCGCTACTTCCGACTTAAACGACTTATACCGCCGCATCATCAACCGGAACAACCGTCTGGCAAGGCTTTTGGAGCTGGGCGCACCGGATATCATCGTGCGGAACGAGAAGCGTATGCTGCAGGAGGCTGTGGATGCGCTGATCGATAATGGCCGCAGGGGCAGGCCGGTGACCGGCCCGGGGAACCGTGCGCTGAAATCCTTGTCGGATATGCTGAAAGGAAAGCAGGGCCGTTTCCGTCAGAACCTCTTAGGCAAGCGTGTGGACTATTCCGGGCGTTCCGTTATCGTGGTGGGGCCGGAGCTGAAGATCTATCAGTGCGGTCTGCCCAAGGAGATGGC
>CAJUFE010000111.1 GCA_910585635.1 uncultured Lachnospiraceae bacterium
GCTTAAGCCTGCTGTCGATATGGTGCTGTATGTCGATACCGCTCTGCACATATCCACTGTCCTCCTTCCTTGTCCTCTCTGGCCCTATCTCCTCTATCCTGGCTCTCCTCCCTGCTATCCACCCTTTTATCCTTTCCTATCGGGCGCTATGCCTGCCCTATATATGGGCCTCCCACACCATCTCCAGATGGACCATCTGCACTCTTTTCCCTGGCTGGACGGGTAGCCCCTCCAGCCCGCTCCCCTCTGTCCCATATCCCATAGCATCCCTTCCTTTCCGGGCAGGCCCCTCCTGCCCACGCTAAAAGGGATGCCGCAGGCCTATCCCTCCCGCGGCATCCCTCTCCCTACATCCTGCACTCGTCCCCGTGCTCACCACCACTTGAACAGCTTCACGATGACATGTACGATCGCGAACGGCATATCCATCCCCCCTCTCTCCATACCCGTCCCGGTCACGCGGCCCCCAGCAGCCTGTAGGCCCGGTCGATCAGGGCATTGCCCTCCACCGTCCTGGCGAACAGGTTCTCCCTGTGGGTGGCACTCTCCCGCAGGGGCTTCGCATGGGTGGCAAAGTCGGATACGGCGTTGATGAACCGGTACCCGTTCTTCCCCACATGCTGGAGATCCGGCGCGTCAGCGTACCGGATCCTCACATCCTCCTTCATCCGCAGCAGGTTCTTCTTCTGTATCGGGGTCGGGTCCTCATACAAGGGGAACAGCTGGTCGATGTACGCCATCACCTGGCGGTCGGAGAGCTTGATCTGCCGCAGCCTCTCCACGGCCTTCCCCAGCTCGCCCATGTAAGCCTCAGCAAAGAGCAGCGTGTCCCTGGCATCCTCGATCTTCGCCCGGATGTCCCCGGTGTGGGCTGTGGACCAGCACCTCTTTGCTTTCGCCAGGGCCAGGTTCAGCGTGTTCATGCACACCACCCGGACCGGCGTCATCGCCACCTTGATCGACCCGCTGCCGTCATGGGCGTTCATGAAGACCAGGTAGGGCGCGATCTCATCCCCGCTGATGATATAGCGCTGGGGGAGCTTTGCCAGGAGCCAGGTCTTCCTGCCATCCTGCAGGGACCCCGCCGTCTCATAGGTG